>CAVQMT010000009.1:0-62984 GCA_963713655.1 uncultured Acidobacteriota bacterium | reverse complement strand
GCGTCTCTGAGCGCTACGTCCCGGGGATCACCGGTCAAGGTCGTTCCCATCTGGCTCGTCACGTACCCGTAGCCGATGCCGACTTCCGGATCCGCAAAGCCAAGTGAGCCACCGGCGCCCGGGGATCCGAACGAGCGGGCGCCGCCGAATCGCCAGATCGGAGTGGACTTCATGAAGCCGAGCGAGAACTGGGCGCCGTCGCTCTTCAGGCATTCGTCATAGAACCCGCCGCGTGGGACGAGTCGCAGGTGCGGCCAGAAGGTCCAGCGTCTCCTGCCGCAACCCCAGCTCGCGTCCGCCGGCAGCGAAGGCGCCATAGGCGTGAGCGATGCCGCGCGCCGTGCCGACACCACCGCCGGACGGCACTTCGAAGTTGCGCGCGTACACGCGTTGCTCGTCCAGGTAGACCGCGGCACCGGGATTGGTTACGAGCGCGCGGTAGATGTTCGAATGCCGGTTCATCGCTTCGAGCGTGAATCGAAGCGGGAATCCGGTCAGCATGCGGAGCCGGCTCGGCGGCGACAAGGTCGCGAGGCGGGCGTTCGGAATCTCCTCTGGCAGGCGGATGTAGACGTCCTCGCCGAGCGGAGAGGCGATCTCGTCCTGGAAGAACTGCCCGAGGGTGCGATGGCGCGGATCCACGCGCCGCATCAGCTCCCCTTCATAGAATCCCAGGGTGAGGGCATGGTAGGCCTGGCGCGCGCCAGGCTCCCACGCCGGCTTCTGACGGGCCATGACCGCCGCAAGGCGATCGAGGTCGGCCACGACGCTGCGATCCACAGGTTCGCCGAACGCAAAGAGACCGGCCTGATGCGCCAGGAGCTGGCGGACGGTGATCTTCTCTTTCCCCTGCTGCGCGAACTCCGGCCAGTAGGTGGCGACCCGCTCCTCGTAGTCGAGCCATCCGCGGGAGTGTGCGAGTGCCAGGGTCATGGCCGCCAAGCCCTTCGTGGCCGAATGAACGACGACCATCGTGTCCCGTTCCCACGGGTCGCCCGTCTGCTTGTTTCGGATGCCGCCCCAGAGGTCGACGACCTTCTCGCCGTGCTGATAGGCACAGCAGGCGCCGCCCAACTCACCGCGTCGAGCAAAGTTCTCGGCAAACGCCGCGCGCACCGCTTCAAAGCCATGACTGACGTGTCCTTCTATCGCGGGTGATGCGACCGCAAGCATGGTTCCTCCACTCTCAACGCATGGCCGCCTCGAATCGCCCGTCAAGCCGCGTCCCTGTCTGCCATCGGCGAGCGCTTCGCCGGCACGAGCGTGTCTGCCACGTCGACTCGGCTCGGCGCTGTGATACCGAGCAGCTGCTCCCGCTGCATGATGAAGTGGACGACTCGGATGGCGAGTCTGGTCAACTGAAGCGGCAGTCCGTGGAACCGATAACTCTGTCCGCCACGGACTCGCGTGAGGAGACGCGTCACGCCGGGCGCCACCTGATCGAGCACGAATGTCCACGTCACCTGGAGCGTGCCGTCCGGTGTCATCCAGCCAAGCGTCAGCGTCCGCTCCGGCTCGATGGCCAGCACGGAGAATCCGTCCGTCCTGCCGGGCAGCGCTGGAAAGATCGTGCCGACGGCCGGATGCTGGAGCTCGGGGACGATGCACGTGGCTGCTCGGCTGGCGGCCGTTGTCCAGCCAGTCGTAGCTGTACCAGCCGCCGCGGCTGCCCGCTCCCATTTGGATTAACCACGGCCATACGTCACGCGGTGCGCGTCGAATCGTCACACCGTGCGTCAAGGTGTCGATGGGCTGTGGAATTCGCTCGTCTCCGGGCAACGCTCGTGCGCGCTCCTCCTGGCTGGCGCGCACCGATCGCCAGTGGCGTCGAGAACGAAGGGGACCGGCTGCAGCGCGTTCGGCGCGCCGGCGAACCGCCCGCAACAACTGCCAGGTGACAAAGGCCCCCAGCGGCTTGATCACGCGCCAATACCGTGCGAACTTCCGCTCCGCCAGTGGCGACAGCGCCCGCGTGGCATGCTCGAGGACCAGCCACTGCTCGTGCGGTCGGCCGGTTGGTGCGACGCGGATGCTCATGAACAGCTTTTCGTGTGCCGGATCGGAGAACGCGTCGAACGCCTCGCGTGTGGCGAATCGTCGCGGCGCCTGGTTGACCCGATGCAATTGCGCCGCTGAACCCGTGATGAGTTCGTGAGGCGAGTCATCGCGGAGGATGAGCGTGCCGCCCGCGACGAGCAATGACACGAAGGGCCGCGTCGAATCGACCGCCGGCATGTGCCCGAGCAGCCGGACGGGGAGATATCGGAGTTCTCCCAGCGCCCAGGCGAGCTTCATGTCGCGCAGCGACACTTGGTGAAGGGCTTGGAAGATCGCCGCCGGCGAGGCGTTGACGACGACCGCGATTCGGTCGCGGAACTGGGCGCCGTGAGCGATGCCGTCGAAGGCGGGGGATCCTGGGACGGCGGAGCGATGCGTCATGAGAGAACCTCGTGTCCCTGCGTATTCGAAACGCATGAACCTTGCCCAATCGTTGGGGGTCACGGGCACTTGTAATGGGCCGCTTTTGCGAGACTCTGTCGGCGCCGGTGGGAAAAAGGACGGCTCGGGCGGTGAATTTTTCGGACCGGGGGCGTCTCCTTGCGGGCCGCTCATCCGCGCGTGGTAACTAACTCGGCTGTAGTGGAAGGCTTCACCCTGCCATTCCTGGCGCTGGTCGCTTCGGCCGCCGGACTGGCCATCGCCTGGCTCAGCTACCGCCTGCACGTCGCGCGGAAGGAATCCCGTGATGCCGCGGCGGCGGCGACGTCGCGCGCCGAGCGGCTCGACGCGATTCTCAACATGACGGCCGACGGCATCATCGTCATCGATGCCAGGGGGCGCATCGAAGCGTTCAATCCCGGCGCCCAGACGCTGTTCGGCTACCCCGAATCGGAGGTGATCGGCCGCAACGTCAGCATGCTGATGCCGTCGCCGCATCACGAGGACCACGACAAGTACCTGGAGCGCTATCTCACTACTGGCGAGGCACGAATCATCGGCCTCGGCCGCGAGGTCACCGGCCGGCGGCGAGATGGCACGGTGTTCCCGGTCCACCTGTCGGTGGGCGAAATGCGGATCGGCGGTGAGCGCAAGTTCACGGGCATGCTGCGCGACCTGACGAAACGCGTGCGCCTCGAAGGCGAACTCGGGGCCAGCGAAGCGCGCTGGCGGGCCGTGGTGGACTCCGCGGTGGACGGCATCATCGTCATCGACGCGTACGGGCGGGTAGAAGCGTTCAACCCCGCCGCCGAGCGGCTGTTCGGCTATGCAGCCGACGAAGTGCTGGGGCGCAACGTGGACATGCTGATGCCCTCGCCGTACCGGGAGGAGCACGACTCCTACCTGTCGCGGTACCTGGCGACCGGACGGGCGAAGATCATCGGCATCGGCCGCGACGTCCAGGGCCGCCGGAAAGACGGATCGACATTCCCGCTGCACCTGTCGGTCGGGCAGATCACGATCGACGGGGAACGGCGGTTCACCGGCATCCTGCACGATCTCAGCGCCCGCGTCGGCCTGGAGGAGCAGCTGCGCGAGCAGGCCACGCTCGCCAAGCTGGGCGAGATGGCCGCCGTGATCGCCCACGAGGTGAAGAACCCGCTGGCCGGCATTCGCGGCGCGATCCAGGTCATCGCCAGCCGGCGCGCCCGAGGGCATGCCGCCGCAGATTCTGAAGGAGATCGTCGCCCGCATCGACGCGCTCGATCAGATGATGAAGGACCTGCTGCTCTTTGCCCGCCCGCCGAAGCCCAATCGCGTCCGCACCGAGGTCGTGCCGCTGGTCGAGAGCACCGCCGGCTTGCTGAGCCAGGATCCGGCGCTGCGCGAGCTGGACATCGAGGTGGCGGGCGACGCGCCGCCGGTATCGGCCGACCAGGACATGCTGCGCATCGTGTTCCAGAACCTGATGATCAACGGCGCGCACGCCATGCAGGGCAAGGGCACGATTCGCGTCGGCGTCGGCGCGGTGGATTCGGCCTGCCAGATCACTTTCACGGACAGCGGCCCGGGGATCCCGGCGGACATCCGCGACAAGATCTTCACGCCGTTCTTCACCACCAAGTCGCGCGGCTCGGGACTGGGCCTGCCAACGACCAAGCGCCTGGTGGAGGCCCATGGGGGCCGGGTCGCCGTGGAGTGCCCGCCGACCGGTGGCACGACCATACTGGTCAGCCTGCCGCTCGACGCCGCCTGATCTACCAGCTGTACAGCAGCCGCACCGACCCGCTGTGGACGTTGAAGGCCCTCCACTGGTTCATCAGGTTGACGAACGTCGGCAGCAGCGGGCTGTTGAGGGTTCCCGGCGACAGCGCGAAGTCGTCCACGGCGTAGTCGTCGAACCGGTAGCCGATGGCCAGGGCGGCGCGCCGGGAGAAGTCGTAGCGCAGGTCGGTCGACACGGTATGGAACGTGTTGACGGACCGGCGTCAGCTGCTGCGGCGGCGGCAGTGGGCTGCCTGGGGCGAGGATGTAGACGTATGTCGCCTTCGAGCCGACGTAATCGTAGCCGGCATTCAGGGTGGCATGCTCGAACAGGCGCGCCACCTCGACCTGCAGCGACACGGTGTGCACGTCTTCGTCCATGTCGGTCCACCAGTCGCGGGTGGGATCGTTGAACTGCGCGCCAGGATTGGCCTGCCGTGACCGCTGGTTGGTGCGGTAGCGCTCGATGCCGTAGCTGAGCGAGCCGCCGATGCGCTCCCCAGGCGCCAGGTCGAGGCTCACCGTATAGGCGCGCAGGCCGTTGTCCTGCAGGCCGAATGACTCCTCGGGCCGGTTCTCGTTCCCCACCGCCACCGACGCGTTCAGCGCCAGCAAATCGACCGGCACCACCTGCACGATCGCGCTGACACGGTCGCGCGTCCGGTCGGCGATGTCGAACTGCCGCAGCGACACCTGCTCGCCGATATCGCTCAGCACCTGCTCATCGAGGCCGCTGCCGGTCCGCACCGCATGGTCGTACTGCAGCCGCAGCGAACCCCAGGGCAGCCCGGCGCTGTCGATCGACGCACGCAGCGTGCGGTCGGTGGTTTCTTCGAACAGGCGGAACGTGCGGTCGTCGTGCTCCATCCCGTACCCGCCGCGCAGCGCCGCGAACCGCCACGGCGTGTAGGACACGTCCACGTCCGCGAACTGCCGGGTATAGCCGAACGGCTCGCTGCCGCCGGTCACCGAGGGCGAGGCGTTGCCGTCCAGGCGCACGTACTGGTCCACCGGGAAGTGCGGCGTCTGGTTGTCGTAGTCGTAGAGGCGGTATTGCCCGCTCAGCCACAACGACGGCGACGGCCGCGACGTCAGGCGGTAATTCATCGACGTGATGACGGCCTTGGCCTCGGCGGTATCGCGTGGCAGCGGAATCGGCGCGATCGCGCTGTTGATCGTATGCGGCAGCAGCGGCTCGTTCTGCAGCCACTGCCCCACCGAGACCGAGGCGAACGCGCGGCTTCGGGCCGGCAGCGCCATCGAGCCGGTGGCGCTGACTGTGTGCGCCGTGCTGTCGGGCCACATGGTCATCCGGCCCTGCGAGGAACCGTCCCCCGCCGAGTAGGCGCCGGGGTAGGTCTGGTCGGTGACGCGCAGCGGATTGTCCCAGACCAGCGTGCTCGGCATCGATTGTCGAACCACGAGCCGTCGTAGGCCAGGCGCACCATGCCGCGGGGGTTGGACCATTCCGCCGCCGCGTTCACGTCGTTGGTCCGGTGTGTCGAGGTGAGCGGCAGCTCGATGGCGTTGCTGAAGCCGAACGACGCGTTCCACGGCTGCGCGCCGCTGCGCGCCGTGCTGGTCATGCCGCACGCGCAGATCCAGGTGGCGCGAGAGGTCGTAGTCCAACCGTACGCGGGCGACGTCGCGGCTGGCCCTGAGGTTGAGCTGCGCCAGATCCGGGGCGTAGGCGTCGATGGTGGCCGTCCGGTTCTGCACCGCCGTCTGGGTCTGGTCGGCCAGGCGGAACGCCGCGGTGCCGTCCTCGTCGAAACGGCGACGTGGTGATGGTGCTGTAGAAGAGCGGCGTCTGGTCCCACTCCGCCGTCGCGGTCATGCGGCCGAAGCGTTCGTACTTCGCCACGTAGCGCTGGTCCCAATAGCCCAGGTTCTCGATCCCGGCGTTGAACAGCCAGGCACCGCGATCGCGCGAATAGCGCACGCTGTCCAACGTCGGCCCCGAACGCAGATCGCCGAGCCGTTGGGCCCGCGCTTCGTCGCCGGTCATGCTGGTCAAGCGCGCGCCAAATTCCACGACAGCGGTCGAGATGTTGGTGGCCGCGGGAGCCGTTTCCTGCGCCCGCACGCGCGGCAGCGGCCAGCAAGCACGGCGGAGACGACAATCATCACTCGCATGGGCGCTACCGCGTCAGCGACTGGCCGGACGGGTGGTTCGACCCGTGGATCTGCTGGTGACAATTGACGCAAGCCCTGCCGATGATGCGGTTGCTCTTGTTCTGCACGGCCAGGCCGTCGTAGATCGTGGACGGGTGGCGCGTGCCGATATGGCAGCGCTGGCACAGCATGGGTGCCTTGGCGACCAGCATCCGGTCGTTGGACGAGCCATGCGGATCGTGGCAGCTGACGCAGCTTTCGCGTCCGGCCGCGTGCTCGAACAGGAACGGGCCCCGCTTCTCGGCGTGGCACGAGACGCAGCTCTCGTTGATCCAGTTGCCGGTGCGCAGCAGCTTCACGTTCGTGGCGCCGTGGGTGTTGTGGCAGCTGGAGCACTGCATCTTGCCCTCGACCAGCGGCATGTGCGAGACGCGCCTGCCCTTGTTGACCTGGACGCGGTGGCAGGTGGCGCACAGCTCTTTCTCGCGAGGCTTTAGCTGAGCAGGGGGCCGCCGGCGGGCGTGTGCACGGCATGACAGCTGACGCATGAGAGGTTGCGGGCGTCGTGGGTGCTCCCTTCCCACAGCGCGTGCGTCGACGAGGTGTGGCACGACCGGCAGGTCGCGCTGACGTCCCGCGGCGCCATCCGCGCGAACTTCCGAATCGAGCGGTCATCCGACGGGTCCTCGATGTGCCGGGAACCCGGCCCGTGGCACGACTCGCAGCCGCGCGCGGCCGCCGGGCTCCCTGGATGCGCGGCGCGGCCGTGCGCGGTGGCCGGCAGCCGGCTGTTGGCGTCTTCGTGGCAGCCCAGGCAGGTGTCGCTGCCGACGTAGTCGGCCGGGGGCAGCGCCGCAGCGGGCGCGGCGGGCGGGCGCGCCTGCGCCGCCGGCTCGTCCGCCGTCATGCTGGATGCTGCGACCAGAAACAGCCACGCCACTGCCGCTGGCAGCAGGAGAACGCGACGGCAGGCGCGCGCTACTCGGGAATCGAGTGACATAGCTCACACTCCTGCGAGATCGTGCTGGTGCCGTCGGCGCTGCGTCGATCGTCGTGGCAGCGGAAGCAGCCCGGGCTGTCCACGTGGCCGAGCTGGTTCGGATACGTGCCCCACCCCACCTTCATCGCCGGGAAGACGTTGTGCAGCCACGCCTGCCGGGCACCGGCGACCGCCTGCCGCACCAGGGCCGGATCGGCGCCGCCGCGCTCCTGGTAGAACGCGTTCAGCCGTCGCGCGATGCCGTCGAGCGCCGCCTCGCGCGAGTCGTAGCCGTCGCTGACCGCCGCCACCGCCTCGCGGCGAACGAACGGCAGCGCACGGGGGATGGCGCCGACGGCGATAGACGCGTCAACGGCTCGCTGCGGCGTCGGCGAAAACGTGTGCGCCGGCCGGTTGTGACAGTCGGTGCAGTCCATCCTGTTCAACTCACCCGGTACCGCCCGGGCTGCTCCTCCGGCCACGTACTGACGCACGGCGCCCCCCTCCTGCTTGAGGCGCACCAGCGCGATGGTCTCGCCGCCACGATCCGCAGCGGAGTATTCGATCACCATCGACATGTGGCGGTGGATGCCCGAGAACCGATCGCCCACCTTCAGCCGGAGAGCGGTCGTGATCTCGGTGTTGGATTCATCCGCGGCGTATTCGCGCACGACGCGCAGCAGCTCGCCGGTGCGGACGTCCGGCGAATGGCACTGCTGGCAGGTCAGGCTCGCGGACTGAATCAGGTGTGCCGGCGAGGGCACCGGCGTCGGAACGCGGCCGGTGACCACGTGCAGGAGCTGACGCGCGCCAGCCAGCTTGGCTTCGACGAAAGCGCCGGCCCCGGGCCCGACGTGGCACTGGGTGCAGGACACGCGCGCGTGGGGCCACTGCTGGTGCGCAACTGCCTGCGGCTCCATGGTCGTATGACACACCTGGCCGCAAAACGATGCCGACTCCATGTAGTGCACGCCGCCATAGACGCCCATCGACACGATCACGAGGTTGACAGCGGTGAGCGCCAGTACCGCGATGGCGATCCCGCGCTGACGGGCATCGCGGAGATCGATGACCGGCCATTCGGGCGGCGGCTCGCCGCGCTGGCGCCGGCGTGCACTCCACCAGACGCCAGCCGGAATCGCCGCCAGCGCCGCCAGGAACAGCAGCGGCAGCGCCACGAAGACGATGAGACCCAGATAGGGATTGCGGAGATAACCCGCGAGATCCAGGCCGACGAGAACCAGAAACACCACGGCCGCGGCCGTGGCCATGGCCATGCCGGCCAGCGACAGCGGGTTGCGGGCTGCGGCCGGCAGGCGAAACCACGTCGGCACGAAGGGTCCGCTACTTCTTCAGCGTTTGCAGGTAGGCCACCAGCCCATCGACGTCGTCCTTGGGCAGGTGGGCATAGGCCTTCATCACCGGCTTGCGAGCCGCCTTGGTCTTGGCTGTCATCTCCGGCGCGCTGACGATCCACGAACGGATGTCGTCGGCCGACAGCTTCGAGCCCACGGCGTCGAGCGGTCCGCGCTTGTTTCCCTGATCGGCCACCGAGTGGCAGACGCTGCACTTCTCGGCCGCGTAGACCTTCTGCCCCCGCTCCACCGCCTGGGCGTTCTGGGCAGAAGCGACACCCGCGTTGGCCATCACGAACGCGATCAGCAGTCCCGTCGGTCCTGTCAGTCTCATGCAGATCTCCAAGGCTGGCGAACAGGATTCAGCATCCGTGCCAGGAGCTTACCGCGCTCAGAGAGCGCAGATACGACGGTGGAATGATCCCTCACGTGAACTTCGGGCAGCAAGGGTGGCGGTGGTTTTCCCGCCGGGTGCGGGTTTCTTCCCACGGTGCCGACCGCCGCCCGCGAGGCGATGGACAATCCGGGCCAAATCGCACTGAAACAGCGGTGGCACGGGTTTCGCCCCTGGTGGCATCAAGGACGCCATGTTCGACCTGGTAGCAGGAGCCACCGAGCACATTCCCCGCCGTCCGGCGGTGCCAGTGCTGATTTCACTCGCTGCACAGCTCGGGCTGGTCGCCACGGTCGGCGTGGCGTCGGTGGTCATCGGCGCCGGCCGACTGCCCGAGATGCCGACGATGATGGCGTTCGTCGCGGACCTGCCGCCGGCACCGCCACCCCCGCCGCCGCCCGCGCCGGTGGCCCGACCCGCCGAGCGCGCAGCGGCGCGGTCCGAGACCCCAGCAGCCGCCCTGCCCGCGCTGGCGGCCGCGCCGGACCGCATCGAGCTCGAACCTGCCGCCGGGGAGGAGGCCGACGAAGGCGTGCCCGGCGGAGTTGAAGGCGGGATCCCTGGAGGCCAGGTTGGCGGCGCCGTCGCCGACCTACCCGCTCCCCCACCGCCGCCACCGCCGCCACCACCCCCGCCAGCGCCCACGGCGCCGGCCGCGCCGATCCGCGTCGGTGGCAAGGTCCCTCAACCCGCGCTGCTCCAACGAGTCGAGCCGGAGTATCCGAGCGCGGCCGTCGAGGCGCGCGTGCAAGGCATCGTCATCCTCGAGACCGTGGTCGGCGAAGACGGGCGCGTCATCGAGGTGCGCGTGCTCCGCAGCGCCGGAGATGTGCTCGACCGCGCGGCGATTGCCGCGATTCGACAATGGCGTTATGCCCCGCTGGAACTGAATGGCGTCCGCGCCAGGTTCCTGCTCACGGCGACGCTGTCCTTCAAGCTCGACTAGACAAAGGAGTGGAACATGGCCGTCACCGCTGTCGCAACACTGCAAGCCGTCTGGGACTGCAAATGGAGCCGTCCGGGGTACCGGTTGTCGCGGGTCGCCGAACAGGAGCAGCCCGAAACCGCGTGGGTGTGCGTGCGCACCGGCGCTCGCTCGAACATCGCGGAGATGGGATGTGAGAGGTGCCCGTACTGGGAGCAGGATTCGCACGTCGCCTGAGGAGGCGTCATGTTCAGCCTTGCGAGCCACGTCATCGCCTTCGGGCTTCTGGCGTCGATGCTCGCCTTGCCGGCCGTCGCGAATGAGTGCGAGCATGCGTCGGCGGACGAGCGCGCGATGGCGCGTCTGCTCGATGCAACGCGCGACTACGTGGCCTTCGGCCGGACGGCGCCGTTTTTCACGCCGGAAGTGGCTGAGATCCTCCGGTTCCAGCTCCGCCTCACCCGCTGGCTGCACCGTTACGATGCAACCGAGACGCCTAGCGACCTGTCATCGGCAAAGCCGGTCACGAACCATGAGGCGGCCGGCCTGCTCGACGCCTTGCCGCGGCTGCCAGACCAGCTCGAGTATCGCTTTCATCGCCGCCATCTTCTGCTGATCGATCGGAGGACGCGCATGGTGCTCGACGTCCTGGAGGACGCGCTCGGCCGCTGAGCGGGCCGTCGCACACCGCCGAATGTCCTGGTTCTCGGTGGGTGTCCCCGTCTTACTCCAGCTTCTGGTGCCGCTCGGCCTGCTGGCCGCAGTGGTCAAAGCCCGCTTCCGCCAGCCGCGCGACGTTCGTCGGCATGACCATCCTAGCGGCCGCCTATATCGTCGCCATCCACCGCGCCGGACTGTGGCTCGTGTTACCGTGGTTCACGCCATTCGCCTACGCGGCGGCGCTGCTGACAGTCGTCCTGACCACCCAGGCACGGTGGCGGGCGGCGCCGTGGCGGCCGGCAACGCGATCGGCCCAGGCGCTGACGATTGGCATCGGCGCCACGGGGTTGATGCTGATCACACTGGCCGCCGTGGCCTGGAGTGCCCGGGACTGGTCGGGGGACACCGTGGATCTGGCGCTCCCATTCGAGGACGGCGAGTATCTGGTGGTGAACGGCGGCAGTCATGTGCTGGTGAACGCGCATCTCGCCACGCTGAACGGCAACCGCTTCGCGTCTTACCGCGGTCAGAGTTACGGTGTCGACCTCGTGCGCATCGACTTCCTCGGGCTCAGGGCGCGAGGGCTTCTGCCAGCCGATCCGGCCGCGTATCGCACCTTCGATGAACCCGTGCTGGCGCCGTGCGCCGGCCGCGTCGTCGCCGCGGTCGACGGCTTTCCCGACATGCCGCCGCCACAGGTGGACCGGACTCACATGGCCGGCAACCACGTGATTGTCGAGTGCCAGCAGGCGTGGGTCGTGCTCGGCCACCTGCGGCGCGACAGTGTCGAGGCGCGCGTCGGCCTCTGGCTCGGGCCGGCGAGCGCGTCGGTCGTGCCGGCAACAGCGGCAACACCGGCGAGCCCCATCTGCACATGCACGCCCAACGTCCGGGAACCGATGATGCTCCGCTCGGCGGCGCTCCCTTGCCGATTCGGATCGCCGGGCGCTTCCCGATACGAAACGATCGACTGCCATGACCAGTACTTCGAAGCCCGGAGGGCACATTCGATGAACATCATTCGTCGCCTCAACGTAGTCCTGGTGCTGGTTGCGATCACAGGTGGCGCGGCGACGGCGCAGACCGTCCGGCTCAATCAGGTGATGCGCAGCAAGCTGCAGCACTCACAGCGCATTCTCGAGGCGGTCGTCACCAGCAACTGGCCGCTGCTGGACACCGAAAGCAAGGCGCTGGCACAGGTCACCCGGGATCCGGCGTGGTCGGTCCTGCAGTTCCCGGAGTACGTCCGTCACAGCGGGGCCTTCGTGCGTGCGACCGACGACCTGATCGAGGCCGCCCGGCTTCGGGATCTCGAGGGTGCGTCGCTGGGCTTCGTCGCGCTCTCGACCAGCTGCGTCTCGTGCCATCGCTACATGGCGCGATCGCGAATCGTCACCGCACGGCCATGACGCCACACGTCAGTACCCGGTCGCCGGTGTCGTCTATGCCTGGTGACGTGAGCACTCCAGCCGGGTGAATCGCGCCATGCGCTGGGCGGCTCTGGGGCTTGGCGTGACCGCGGTGACGTACGGGGCCGTGGCGGCCGCCGCGTGGTACCGCTACGGGCACGCCGCGGCGCCTCGACCGGACGAGGCCGATCCGGCGCTCGACGACTTCATGCCCACATACGAGGTCGCCGAGCGGCACCACGTGCGGGTGCTGGCGCCGGCCGACGCTCACCATGCGAGCGGCGGCCGGCGCTGAATCTGAGGGATTCGGCGATCGTCAGCGCCATCTTCAGGGCGCGCGAGCTGGTGCTCGGGCGCCGATCCCGGGGCGCCGGCTCAGCCCGCCGGGCTCCTTGACCAGATGCGGGCGCTCGGCTGGCGCGTCGCTCCACGAGGAACCGGGACGCGAGATCGTCATGGGGGCGGTGACGCAGCCGTGGCAGGCGAACGTCGTGTTCCGCGGGCTGTCACCGGAGGAGTTCAAGGCGTTCCACGAACCGGGCTACGTGAAGATCGCCTGGACCCTGAGGGTCGAGCCAATCGGTGCGTCGGAGTCCATCTTCAGGACCGAGACCCGCGTCGTCACAACCGACCCGGACCGCCCGCTCCCGCTTTCGCTGGTACTGGGCCCGGTTCTCTCCCGGCATCGTTCTGATCCGCCGGATGATGCTGCGGCAGGTGAGACGAGACGCCGAGCGGCTGGCGCTCGTGCCCGCCCCGCCGCGTCCCGCCGTGACATGGCGTTTGGCCTGCCGTTCACGCCGGCAGGCGTTCTTCGAGCTCTTTGCCGTCTACAACCGAGACACTGTGGCCGATCGTGGCGGCCATCTGGCTGGCGAGCATGGCGGCGGTGGTGGCCGCGTGGCGAAATCCGGCCCGGTACAGCCGCCCTCTGACGGCGCTGCTGGCCGCGCTGTGGGCCTGGAACGCCATCGTGTATCACGCCTGGCTGTTCACACGCATCAATCCGGCCGCGTGGCTGTTCGCGGGTCTGTTCGCCATCGAGGCGGGGCTGCTGGCCGCCGCCGCCAGGGCAGGGATTGTCGTTCTTCGCGGCCGGCGGCCGGGCGCCGCGAGCCGGCCTGCTGCTGGCAGCCTACGCCTTCGCCTATCCGCTGCTGACGGTTGCCTCCGGCCATCGTTATCCGGCAGGCGCCGACCTTCGCCGTGCCGTGCCCGACCGTCGATTCTGACGATCGGACTGTTTCTGACCGCGCCTGCGGTGCCCCGGCGTCTCGAAGCCGTCCCGGTGATGTGGGGTGCGATCGGCGGCTCGGCAGCGATGCTGCTCGACGTGCCGACCGACTACGTGCTGTTGGGCGCCGGCTTGATGCTCGCCGCGGTGGGCCTGCGGCCCTATTTGCGCCACACCACTCGAAGCTCGCCCGAGTAAATCACGCTTAGCGTCCTCCAGTTATTGCGTCTTGATGGTCAGGACCGGGCAGGTGGCCTGCCGCACCACGTGCTGGGTCGTCGAGCCGAAGAACATCAGGTCGGCCACTCCGCGGCCGTGCACGCCCATCACAATCAGGTCGGCGTTCGATTCCGCGCTCACTCGCAGAATCTCCTTCCAGGGTTTGCCCCGGGTCAAGCGTGTCCTGGGCGTGTAGCGCCTCTTCATTCCGGGTCGCCTCTTCCAGTCGCCGTGTCGCGTCCTCCTCCCGGCGCTTCTGAAACTCGGCAAGCGTGAGGCTGGTCTCACCGACCGGGTAGTCGAAGGGAATCTCGAGTTCTGTCGCCGACACGTGCAGCACCGTCAGCTCCGCGTCGGCTTCACGCGCCAGCGACTTGGCGTAGTCCAATGCGCGCATCGACGAGTCCGAGAAATCCACCGGGCAGACGATGCGCTTGAACAGCACCGGCGCCGCCGGCACCGCGTCCGGCAGCCCAGGCGGGACGGTCAGCACCGGACACCGCGACTTCCGCAGCACCCTCTCGGTGACTGAACCCATCAACCAGCGGTCGACGCCGGAGCGCCCGTGCGTGCCCATCACCACCAGGTCGGCCCGCATGCTGTCGGCCTGCTCGAGGATCTCGGCCGCGACGGCATCCCTCGCGAATCACCGCGTCGGTCTGGATGCCTGGCGCGCGCTCGACTTCGAGCAGGCGCCTGGTATCGGCCAGCAGCTGTTCGCGGCCCGCGACCGTGAGCAGCATCGGCTCCATGATGATCGGCCCGGTCGGCGCGGCCGCGACAGGCGGGAGCGGATAGACGTGAAGGGCCGTCACCGACGCGTCGTACCAGCGTGCGATCGCCATCGCGTGATCGACCGCGCGTCGGGAGCACTCCGAGAAGTCCACCGGGCACAGAATCCGCTGAATCTCGATCATGACCATCTCCTTGGTTCACGCCTGGGCAATCTGCGACTCCAGACGGACTGGCACCGACAACGAGGCGGAAATCAGGCAGGCCTTCTTGCTCTTCTCGATGACGTGCTGCACCCGATCGGGGTCGGTGCCGGCGGGGACTGTCAAGCGAAGGCGCAGCACGATGTCCGTGAAGCGTATCGCGCCATCGGCCCGATCGACAGTTCCCGATGCGGTGGCATCCACCGCCGTGAACTCGACCTTGGACAGCCGGGCCACCGGCCGCAGCGTGAACAGGAAGCAGGCCTGCACCGCGGCCAGCAGCAGGTGCTCCGGAGACCACTCGTCGCCGGGGCCGTCGAAGGCCACTGGCGGCGCCGCACGCAGTTCAGGCAGACCCGCCGCACAGATGCGCGCGCAGCCGTCCGGCCCGCCGTGCAGCCGAACCTCGTATTGGTGGGGCAGCGGCTTCATCGCCCTTCGTCTCCTGGCAACAGGATCGGAGCAGCCGCCGCAGTCACGTCGCGCGCGATGCCGTGCCGCAGCTGGACCACGCGCCGGGCGGCTGTCCCAGTCCACGCGGTCGCTCAGGCCTGTGCGACGGCCAGCTCACGTACCCGCTCCAGCGTCGTGGCCGCCAGCCGGTAGGCATCCCTGTGGACTTCGAGGAACACCCGCGGGCCGACGGCGGCGAGCAACACGGGTTCATAGATCGATTTCCACGCGATCTCCGACGCGCACCCGTCGAGAACAGCCAGGCGATGTCGTCCGGATGCAGGCGGATGCAGCCGTGCGAGGCGAAGGAGTAGATGCTCGACGGAACGTTGGTGCCGTGCAGGCCGATGCCGCCCTGGCTCAAGCCAAGCCAGAACGCACCCAACGGGTTGGCCGGGCCGGGCGGAACCCGCGCCGGATGGCTGCGGCCGCGGCGCCGAGCCTCCTCGAGAATCGAGCGCGGCACATCCCAGGTCGGATTCTCTTCGCGCAACACGATCGTGAACGAGCCGCGCGGCGTCGCCCACTGCGGGCGCCCGACGGCTACCGGGATTGCGGTCACCGCCGCGTTCCGGTGAAAGGCCATGCGCTGCGGCAGGTTCACCACCAGCGGGGCGGCAGCGACGGCGGCGGGGACGATGTGGCGGTTGTCGATCTGAAGCCGGCTGCCGGCCCGGAGCACCGCGGTGTCGGCCAGGCCGTTGTCGGCCGCCAGGGCACGGACGCCGACGCCGAGCCTGGCGCTCAGGCTCGACAGGGTGTCGCCTCGCACCACCTCGTGGATGCTGACGCCGCCCGTGAGGGCGAACTGGCCGGCGTCCTGCGCGAGACCCCGGCGGCCCATCCGCCAGGCTCGCCAGGACTCACCGCGGTCACGACCATCCCGTGGTGTTTTGCCGGCACGCTGTTGTGAAGGGCAAGCGATGTGCCACCGGGCGAAGTGCGTGATGCAGGCTGGAACCCGCACCGGTAAGACGACGGTGCCAGAGATGGGGGCGGGAAATCTCCCGCAGCCCCGGGATACTTCCCTACGTCAGGGGCGTCGCGGCGAAGAACCCGACGCCGAACACCAACGCCACCGCCAGCGCCCACCCGAACAGGCACACGGCTACGGCCCGCGCCGTGCTGGTGTAATCGAGCGCCTGGCGGACGGCGACGATCATCGCCGCCAGCATCCACAGCGGCACCATCGCGAACATCGGCACGGCGAGCCCGGGCAGCGCGCCGAGCGCGAGCAGGAACCCGGGTACGGCCGCGAACCCGATGGTTCGCAGCAGCTCGCCGACGTCCGAGTGCGTGCGCGCGCCGGGCAGGATTCGCGCACCGACCTCGAACGTCAAGAGAGCCCATGCGGCCCAGGCCATGAGCGTCACCGCGGCGAAGGGCAGCGCCGGGATCTCGCGGCCGAAGCCCTGCGCACCGACTCCGGCGGCGACGCTCGACAGCACCACCGTCAGACCCGCCTGCAGCGTGGCGCCACTATCCGCCTCCACGTCCTCGTAGGCCGCGGGATCGAGGACCAGGGCTCCGACCAGACGGCGCAGATACAGAGGCATCACGCAGCTGGCGGTGCAATTCAAAGGCCACGCTGTCTCGCCGACGTCGAGCGGCTCCCGGCACGTGACGGGGTGCTGGGCGCCCCGTGCGAACACGAGAAACCCCCAGGCGCGGGGATTATTTCGCGGCCCTCGGGCCGCTGGCTGCCGGCAAGACGGCCCGTATCTCGGTTGGATGCGCGGGTGCCGTTGCTGGTACGGCCCCTGCCTGTGTGGGAGGGTATGACCCGCTTCAGCCATGTGCTCTGCCCTGTCGATCTGTCCGACATCTCCCAGCACGTCATCGATCATGCGGCCGCCATCGCCCGCTGGTATGACGCACGGCTCACGCTGCTCCACGTCTTCGTCAACCGGCCGACCATGGATCTGCCGCCACGGATCCTCGAGCCGGCGGAGCGAGATCGCGTCGCGGCGGCGATGCGAGGCGCCGCTGTGCACGTGCCGGCGGCCGTCAAGGTCGAGTTCATGGTTCAGGAAGCCGAGTCCGCACACGAGGAGATCCTCCGGCTGGTGCCGGAGAGCGGCGCCGACCTGCTGGTGATGGGATCGCATGGGCGGTCCGGGTTTCAACGGTTCTTCCTCGGGTCGGTCACCGAAAAGGTGATCCGGAAGGCGGCGTGCCCGACGCTGGTTGTGCCGCCGCGAACCGCTGACGCCGACCCCGAGTCGCCGGTGCAGTTCCGGCGCATCCTCTGCCCCGTCGACTTCTCCGAGAGTTCGTTGGCGGCTTTGGCCCGGGCGCTCAGCCTCGCCCAGGAAGCCGAGGCCCAGCTGACCCTGCTGCATGTCATCGAGATGCCTCCGGAACTTCGCGAGAACGCCATGGCCGCGGACTTCGACGTCGACCGCATCCGCGCAGCCGCCGAGGCCGAGGCACTCCGCCACCTGCGGGACCTGGTGCCCGCTGGAGCGCGAACGCGCGGCACCGTCGAGACGATGGTCGCCGAAGGGAGGGCCTACCGTGAGGTGCTACGCGTGGCCGCCGAGCGAGCGGCTGACCTGATCGTGATGGGCGTGCACGGGCGCGGGGCAATCGACCTGGTGGTGTTTGGCTCGACGAGCCACCATGTCATCCGGGCGTCGAGCTGCCCGGTGCTGATCGTGCGGCAGGCCACTGACGCCGCGTGCCGGAGCGCCGGCCGGTGCTAGGCGCTCAGCCGGCCGCAGTCGGTGCGTCCGTATTGATCCTTGGTCATGCGCAGAAAACGCGATTCGACCAGGGCATCCAACAGGGCCACGCTAGTGGCCAAGTCGGTGTTCCACAACCGGCTCGCCTGCGCCACTGTCAGCCGCAAGCCGGGCATCTCTGTGAACTCGCTTCGTACACGCTGCAGCAGTCGGGCGTCGATGTGGACGAGGAGTAGCGGCATTCATGACGCAGGGCCTCATTCGTGAAGAAGCACCAGATTAACGCGTCGAGGAGAATGCCAGAGTATTGCGCGGCGTAGGCGCCGTCAAGCCGAATTTCTCGATCCGGTAACGCACCTGATCGCGGTTGAGCCCGAGAAGCGTCGCGGCGCGCGTCTGATTCCACCCGCAGCGCTCCAGGGCCTGCACGACCAGCTGCCGTTCCAATTCTTCGAGGTTGACTCCCCGCTCGGGGAGCACGAAAGCAGCGGAATGCTTCTCGTCGGCGAGGGTTGCGGCGTCGGCCGCGTTCATAGCAGGTGCTCCGATCATGAAATTTCTCCCGCCCCTGCGGAATATTTCGAAACGGCTGTGCTCGAATCGAGCGTCTGGCACGATCTTCCGCAGGCGTACCCTGCCACACAGCAACAAGCGCGCCGGTCTTTTGACGCCACCGGCCGTGGCACACGTCGTGCCTTGGGCTGGGGGTAATGATTCCGCCGCGACTGATTCTGGCGCCCGTGGACTTCTCGGAGTGCAGCCGTGTGTCCCTGGCATTCGCCGCACGGTTGGCGCAACAGTGCGGTGCCGCGCTGCACGTCCTGCACGCCGAATCGCCCCTGCTCGAGGCCGCGGCCAGGTCGCGCGCCATCGACCTCCCCACCCAGGCCGACACCGAACTGCGCGCGTTCATGGCGTCCACGTATCCGGCGGCCAGCGGCCTGGCGCTCTACCGCGTGGTGTCCGGCTCCCCGGTGTCCGCCATCTGCGAGGCGGCGGCGGTGCACCGCGCCGACCTGATCGTCATGGGCCCGCATGGGCTGTCCCGGCTGGCGCGCGCGGTTCTGGGATCGACGACCGAGGGGGTGCTGCTCCGGACTTCGACCGATGTGATGGTGGTGCCGCCGTCGTGGACAGCCCCGGCCGCCGACGTGCCGGGCCTCAGCGGTATCGGTCCGGTGGTCGTCGGGGTGCGGGACGTGGCCACGGCCGGCCCGGCCGTGCAGACCGGAAAGGCGCTGGCCGGTGTGCTGGGCACCCATGTCGAAGCGGTTCGCGTGGTCGGAGAAGGGCCATCCGACGCCGTACCCGTCGACTCGGTCCTGGTCAAGTCGCTCCAAGGCGAGCCCGGGGCGGCACTTCTGGACTATCTGGCCACGCCGGAGCACTCGCGCAGCCTGCTGGTGCTGGACCGCACGCACCGACGGGGCAAGACCGGGCTCGGCCGCACGACGCGGGCTCTGCTCACCTATTGTCAGGCGCCGATGTTCTGGCGCCCATGACTACCTAGGAATTCCGCCGCTGAATCGCGTCCAGGAACGCGACGATGGCCGCGATCCGGGCTTTGACTTGCTCAGGTGAGAGCCCGCCGGCCGACGAGCGGAACGCATTGCCCCACACCGGCATTTCACGGTCGCGGTGCGACGGCACGTCACGCCCGTCGACGATGCGCGCCACGCGCTCACTGGGAAACACCCCGCCGTTGCGGGACGTGTAGAGCGTCAGGTCCGGCGGGCGCTGCCGGAAACGGTCCGCCAGCGGGCCGTTGCCCGTGCCCGTCGTGCCGTGGCACGAGGCGCAGTTGTCCGAGAACAGCCTCGCACCTTCGCCGCCGGGAGCCGACGACGGCTGCTGCTGCTTGGCCAGGTACTCCACCAGGTTCTTGATGCGCTCCTGCACCCGCACGTCGGCCTCGAACGCTCGGAAGGTCGGTCCCCAGACCGGCATCTCGGCCGGGCCGTGCGACGGCAGCGTGCGGCCGGTCCCCGTCACGTAGGCGCGCACGCGATCGGCGGGGAACGTGCCGCCGTTCCGCCTCGATAGTTGGGTCAAGTCAGGAGGAGCGGTCTTCAACGCGGGCGCCACCGGACCGTTTCCCCGCGCGTCCGGGCCGTGGCACGGCGCGCAATAGAGCTGGAAGGAGTCGCGGCCCGCCAGGGAGTCGCTGAGGACGCGCGGCGGCTGCTGCCGCGGAGTGTCGGTGGCTTGCCCCTGCGCGCCCATCGCCGCGGGAATCAGGAGCCCCGCCGCCAGGCCAACCAGCACGCTCGTCGATCCGGACCGTTGAGTCACATCAGCCTCCCGTTTCTCAAGAGGCAAGAACGGGTCCGCGAGATCGGCCAGTGTTTTTGACGAGTTCCGGAGGCGGGCGGGGAATATTCCCCATCCCGCGGCGCAATTTCCGCCACGGTTACGGCGCCTTCAGCGCGGCGATCATGGCTTCCAGCATGCGGCGATAGCGCTCGTCGTGCGCCTGATACTGCTTCGTGTACTCCGCTTCTGACAACTTGGCCTTGCGCCACTCGCCGTCGAGCGTCATGGTCGCACCCCCGGACTCCACGGTGTCAGGCGGTTCGTTCTTCTCGCGCCGGAACTTGAGGCCGTTGGCACCGAGGTCGGAGACGAACACGCGCGACTGCCGGTCCACCGCTCCGTTCAGCTCGACGTAGAGGTCCTTGTAGGACTTCTGCAGCAGCAGGTAGGTCATGCGATCGGGGACCGTGGTCTTGGCGCTCAACACGACAATCTGGCTGCCGGGGAAGTACATGGCGCCCACGAATTCGTCGGTGCCCAGCCGTCCGGCGGCGGCGTCCAGCTTGCGGTCGTTGAGGATCTTGACCAGTTCGGCCGTCAGGCCCGGCCGACGTGGACGGCGGCTGCTGCGCCATCGCCGGAACCGAGACTCCCATCGCCAGAACCACCGCTACGAGCACTCGACTCCGGTTCCCCATCTCACCCTCCCGGCAGAACGCTGCGTCCTTGTACCAGAGGGCCAGCCGCCGGTCAAACCGGCGGATTGTCATCGCCGGGCTCTGGGCGCGCGGCGCCGCTCCCGTGGGACTGGGGCCCCGTCCTGGCGGTTTCCTATGAATGCCTCGACGATCGTGCGCACGAGCGACAACCCTTCGCGCAGCGGCGACGCCGTGAACTCGTCGAAGCGGTGGGTCACGCGGCTCGCCAGTTGGTCGACCCGCTCCGCCTGCGACGCGAGGATCGCCGCACTGCGTGCCGCGTCGGCCGACAGGCTAGCGCATCTGCTCCAGCACCGGGCCGATTTCCGCCTCGAGGCGTCTGGCGAGCGCCAGAGCCTGCACGGCGGCCCGAACGGCGAGGACGGCCACCGCCACCTGCGTGATGGCGATCACGACGACGGCGGCGGCAATTACGCCGAGAACGGTTTCGCTCATATCAGAAGATGCTGACGCGTACGTTCAGGTAGCGGCGTGGATCGGCCTTGATGGCCGCCACCAGGCTGCCCACCTCGTCCACCGTCTTGTTCAATTTCTCGTAGAGCTGCTTGTCCTGGAGCAGCAGGCCCATCGTGCCCTGCCCCTGCTGCAGCGACGCCATCACCTTGTCCAGGCGATCGGCCATCGAGTTCATCCGGTTGTACAGTTCCTGATCGGTCATCAGCTTGCCGGCGGTGCCCTCGCCGCGATTCAGCCGCGCCGTGATCGATTCCAGGTTCGCGGTGGTGCCCGTCAGCGACTTGGCCATCGCGTCGTCGTTCAGGAGCCGCCCCAGGCTGCCTTCGCCGGAGCGAATCCGGGCGGTGACCATCTCGAGGTTGGCCAGCGAGCCTTCGAGCGACCGGACCAGGGTGGGATCGGTGGCCAGCCGGCCCAGGCTGCCGCGGCCCCGGTTGATGTTGCTCGCGACCTGCTCCATCGCGCCGACCAGCGCCGTTATGTCCTGGTAGAGGACGTCGTCGGTCATCAGCTTGCCCGCGGTGCCCTTGCCGGCCCGCAGGTCGGTGATGAGACCGGTCAGCTGCTCGATGCCTGACGACGCCTGCGTCGCCACGTCGGTCAGCGACCCTGCCGGTCGGACCCGACTTCACGTAGCCGTACTCGGGCACCGGCGTGCCGTTCGACGACGCGGTGATGTCCACGGCGGACTCCCCGAGCAGCGACACCGAGCCCAGCGACGCCACGGACGTCGTGGTGATCCGGGAAGCGTGGTCCTTGCCCACCTCCATCAGCACCTCGACGCGGTCGCCGACAAAAACCACGTCGGCCACCGACCCGACCTCGACTCCCGCCACGCGGACGGGCGCGCCGGGTTTCAGGCCGGCCACGTTGGGGAAGACGGTCTTGATGGCGTAGCGCTGCCACCAGAATCCGCTCTCGCCGCTCAACAGGAAGATGAGCCAGGTCGCCATGACGATGGCGAACACCGACACAAGGCCGATCTTCAGTTCGGCCCAGGCAAGCGATCGGGTGCGCGGCATAGGTGCAGTCCTCTATTCCAGGAAGGTCTTGATGTACGGGTCGGTTGACGCGCGCAATTCGGTGGCGTTGCCCTCGAACGCCAGCAGCGCCGTCCTTCAACATGATGAACTCGGCCTCGTCGGCCTTGCGGTCGTCCGCCGGGTGCAGCTCGATGACGTCGCCGTTGCGCCGGGCTTCGTGCGTGGCGACGTAGAACGCGTCGCGGAGCTGGTGCGTGACCACGATCGAGCTGACCTCTTCCAAGTCGCGCAGCTTGACGATCTCCTCGTCCACCGTGGTCGCGGTAATCGGATCGAGACCGGTAGTCGCCTCGTCGTAGAGCAGGATGCGCGGCTTGGCGGCCATCGCCCGCGCAATCGCCACCCGCCGTCGCTGGCCGCCCGACAGCGCCGACGGCTTGCGGTCGATGAAGTCGCGCAGGCCGACGAAGCCGAGCACCTCCTCGACCCGCGCCCGCACCTGGTCCAGGGGCATGTCGGTCTCCTCGTACAGCTTGAAGCCGACGTTCTCGGCCACGCTCAGCGAGTCGAAGAGCGCGCCCTCCTGGAACACCATGCCCAGGTCCGCGCGGACCCGCAGCAGCTCCGCCTCGGGCAGCTGCGTCCACCCGCTCGCCGTTCACCCACACCGCGCCGGCGTCGGGCCGCAGCAGCCCCAGAATCAGCTTCAGGATGGTGGACTTGCCGGATCCGCTCGCGCCCAGAATCAGCTTGGTGTGCCCGGGCAGCAGGTCGAAGCTGACGTCCTTCAGCACCACCTTGTCGTCGAACGCCAGCGACACGTGCTCCAGCCGCACGACCGGCTCGTCGGCGGTGGCCGTGGCGGTGACAGGCGCTGTGGTGACGGGGCTGGGGCCTGAGGTCATCGCTCGTCAGCGTCAGTACATCAGGGTAATCAGGAGCCGGGTCATGAAAAAATCCACGGCGATCACGGCCACCGACGCCGCCACCACGGCGTTGGTCGTCGCCCGGCCGACACCCTGGGTGCCGCCCGAGGTTCGGAGCCCGACGTGACAGCCGATGGTCACGATGGCGAAGCCGAGGACGAACGGCTTGATCAGGCCCATCCAGGCGTCTTCGAGGTAAAGGCCGTCGATGATCGACGTCCAGTAGACGCTGGACGCGACGCGCAGCTGGAACACGGCGATCAACCACCCGCCGACGATGCCGACGGTGTCGGCAATCACGGTCAGGATGGGCGCCATGATCAGGCCCGCCAGCACGCGCGGCACCACCAGCTTGCGGACCGGGTCGGTGCCAAGGGCGCGCAGCGCGTTGATCTGATCGGTGACCACCATCGAGCCCAGCTCCGCGGCGATGCCGGAGCCCGACGCGGCCGGCCAGCATCAGGCCGGTCAGCACCGGGCCCAGCTCCTTGACCATCGAGGCGCTGATCAAGCGGCCGACGAACGGGCGCGCGCCGAACTGGTCGAGCGTGATGCCGGTCTGGAGCGCCAGCACCGCGCCGGTGAAGAACCCGGCCAGCACCACCACCGTCAGCGAACCGATGCCGATCTGCTCGAACTGCTCGACGATGTCGTGCCAGTAGAACGGGCGGCTGAACACGGCGCGCGCCGTGGCCATCTGCAGGCGCACGTATTCCTGCACCTCCAGCACGCCTGTCTTGAGCCCGTTCTGGATTCGAACAGGTCGCGAACACAGCGAGGCTCACCCGGCCGCCGGCAGGTCGCTCCAGCAGCCCGAGCTCCGCGCGGGCGTGCGTCCACGAAGACTCAGTCTTCAGACGTCAGCCAGCTCGTCGCAGCAGCGGCCCGGCTCGCCGCGCGCTCGAAGTCCAGGTTGGCGGCGGCGGCGCGCATCTCGCTCCTCGACCCGGGTGATCTCGGCCTGGCGCTCGGCGGCGTTGCGGAACGTCAGCCGGGGCTCGCGCGGCTCCGGCGGCACCGCGGAGTAGTCGCGCTCGTAGACGCTGGACATCACATCGTCGATCGCCCGGATCACCGATTCGGGCGTGATGCCGTGCTCGGCGTTGTAGGCCTGCTGCAGCACCCGCCGGCGTTCGGTTTCGGCGATCGCCGACTTCATCGAGGCGGTCATGTTGTCCGCATACATGATGACGCGGCCGTTGACGTTGCGCGCCGCGCGCCCCGAGGTCTGGATCAGCGACCCGGCCGAGCGCAGGAACCCCTCCTTGTCGGCATCGAGGATCGCGACCAGCGACACCTCGGGCAGGTCGAGGCCTTCACGCAACAGGTTGATGCCCACCAGCACGTCGAAGGTACCTCGCCGCAGGTCCCTCAGGATCTCGACCCGCTCCAGCGTGTCGATATCGGAATGCAGGTACCGGACCTTGACGCCGAGTTCCTGATAGTACGAGGTCAAATCCTCGGCCATTCGCTTGGTCAGCGTCGTCACCAGGACGCGCTCGCGCGCGGCGGCCCGGGTGCGGATCTCCTGCAGCAGGTCGTCCACCTGGCCCCGTACCGGACGCACCTCGATCGGGGGATCCATCAGCCCGGTCGGCCGGATCACCTGTTCCACTACGACGCCGCCCGCCTTGGTCAGCTCGTACGGCCCCGGCGTGGCCGAGACGAACACCACCTGCCGCAGGCGCTTCTCCCATTCCTCGAACGACAGCGGCCGGTTGTCGAGGGCCGAGGGCAGGCGGAAGCCGTACGTGACCAGCACCTCCTTGCGGGAGCGGTCGCCGTGATACATGCCGCGCACCTGCGGCACCGACTGGTGGCTCTCGTCGACGATGATGAGCGCGTCGGACGGCAGGTAATCGAGCAGCGTCGGCGGCGGCTCCCCTGGTGCACGGCCGGTGAGGTGGCGGGCGTAGTTCTCGATGCCGTGGCAATAGCCAATCTCGCGCATCATCTCGAGATCGAACATCGTCCGCTGGTGCAGCCGCTGCGCCTCGAGCAGCTTGCCTTCCTTCTCCAGCCAGCCGCGGTACTCCTCCAGCTCGCGCTTGATCGATTCCGCGGCCTGCTTGGTCCGCTCGCGCGAGGTGACGAAATGTGACTTCGGGAACACCGACACGTGCGTGACCTTGCGCAACACCTTGCCGGTCAGCGGGTCGAACCACGCCAGCTCGTCCACCTCGTCGCCGAACAGCCCGATGCGCAGCGCGTGCTCTTCGTACGACGGCACCACCTCGATGATGTCGCCGCGCACGCGGAACGTGCCGCGGCCGAACTCGACGTCGTTGCGCTCGTACTGGATCTCGACCAGCTTGCGCAGGATCTGGTCGCGGTCGATGCGCTGGCCGACCTCGAGCGGGAGCAGCATGCCGTAGTAGGCCTCGGGCGATCCCAGGCCGTAGATGCACGACACGCTGGCGACGATGATCACGTCGCGGCGCTCGAACAGCGACCGCGTGGCCGACAGGCGCATCCGGTCGATCTCGTCGTTGATGGTCGCTTCCTTCTCGATGTACGAGTCGGTGGCCGGGACGTAGGCTTCCGGCTGGTAGTAGTCGTAGTAGCTGACGAAGTACTCGACCGCGTTCTCGGGGAAGAAGCGCCGGAACTCCTGATAGAGCTGCGCCGCCAGCGTCTTGTTGTGCGCCATCACCAGGGTGGGGCGGTTCACCTTCGCCACCACTTCCGCCATGGTGTAGGTCTTTCCCGACCCGGTGACGCCGAGGAGCACCTGGAACGCATCGCCCCGGTTCAAGCCTTCGACCAGCTCGGGCACGGCGCGCACCTGGTCGCCGGCCACCTCGAAGTCGCTGACGAGCTTGAACGCGTTCTCACCTGAAGGCATGGCAGTAGGGGCGGCCGGCGCCGATCCGGTCAACGCATGATTCGTACCACAGGCAGAGCGCGAGCGACTAACGAATGCAGGGCGCTTCGTCAGGGCTTCAGATAGGGGGCGAAGTAGCCGCGGCGCGCGCGGATCTCGGCGCCGCGCAGGCCGTCCCGGCGCACACGCACCTCGACCTTGCGCCAGCGGCCGTCACGGGCAGTGTTGGTGGAGACATAGCCCAGCGTGTACTGGCCGCGGATCTGGGCTTCGATGGTGGCGTAGGCTTCCTCCACCTCGCGCATCGATCGCGGGAAGAACGCCTCGCCGCCGGATTCCTCGGCGATCTGCGTCAGCTTTGTGCGCTGGTCCAGCCGGGCGCTCGTGGGCTGGTGCTCCAGGAAGCCGATCGAGAACACGGTCACATCGGAGGCGCGCAGCAGCGTGAGCGCCTCGGAGAACCGCAGCGCGCTGCGCGTGTCGCCGCCGTCGCTGAAGACCACCAGGATGCTGCGCCCATCCTCGTCCGTCGGCGCCGTCGAGATACACGCCCAGCGCGTCGTACATCGCCGTGAAGCCCTGCGGCTTGCGCGACCGGATGCGCTCCACCAGCCGCGGGAAGTCGCGCTGCGTGAAGCGCGCGGCCCGGACCTCGGTGTCGAAGTCCACCAGCGTCATGTCCACCGCCTCGGTCAGCGTGTTGAGGAACTTGATCGCGGCCGATGCGCGCCAGCTGGATGTCCTCCCCCATGCTGCCGCTGGCGTCGAACAGCAGGCCCAGGTGCAGCGGCGGCGCGGTCTCGAGGTTGTCGCCGGCGGCGAAATAGGACACCGACTGCGCCGCTCCGTCCTCCCGCACCTCGAAGTCCTCGCGCGCCAGAGGCGGCTCTACCCGCGCGCCGCGGACGCTGACGGTGACGCCGACGGTGACCAGGTCGGTCCCGGCGCGAAATACCGGCTGTTGCGCCGCGGCCGGCGACACCGCGGCCAGCGGCCGCTGGTGTGACACCACGGTCACGAGGGCCGATACCGCCACGCCGATGATGCACCAGCGGCTCACGCGCCGATGCTACACCGCCGGCAGGCCCCGCGAGGCGGGCGTATAATGGCTTGATTGACTGGGGTATGAGAACGGCGTCTTCCATGGCGGCCCCTGACACCGCATGAGGTGCCTGGCGGTCTGCCAGACCGAGTTGGCCATCAGGATGCTCGACGAAGTCCTGCTGCCCAACTTCGAGATCGAGTTTCTGGTCGAGGGCAAGCCGCTGGCCAAGCGGCTCCACGACAGCGGGCTGAACGTCTCGGCGGGCGACCCCCGCCGCACCGACACCTACATCAAGGCCGACCTCTCCCCCGGCACCTGCGTCGTCGTCGAAGACGACGGCCGCCACAGCCTCAAGCGCATCCTCGAAGCCATCTGGGACGCCGGCGCCACGCTGGTCTACGTGCTGGGCGTCGGCGCCGCGCACACCCGCAAGCGCGAGGAGGAGCTGAAGGCGCAGTTCCCGGAGCTGAACTACCTCTCGCTGGCGGAGCTGTTCGGCGGCCCGCTGCTGACCGAGTTCAGCCGCTCGCTGACGCGGCTGCGGGTGCAGCAGTACCAACGCTTCTTCAGCGACGCCGACAAGGTGGTCATCCTCCTGCACAACGATCCGGACCCGGATGCCATGGCCAGCGGACTCGCGCTGCGCACCGTGCTGCGGCGCACCCGGCAGACGGCGGTGATCGCCGCGCTTCACGGCGTCACGCGGCCCGAGAACCTGCGGATGATGAGCCTGCTGGACATCCAGATCGAGATCATCTCGCCGGCCGACCTGGCGCACTTCGACCGCGTCGCGATGGTGGACGTGCAGCCGCACTACTTCTCGGGCGCGATCGACCGCGTCGACCTGGTGATCGACCACCACCCCGAACAGACCGGCTACACGGCGGTCTACAAGGACATCCGGGCCGACTACGGCTCGACCTCCACCATCCTCACCGAACACCTGCGCGCCGTGGACGCCAACATCTCCGAGCGCATCGCGACCGCGATGCTCTACGCGATCAAGTCGGACACGCTGTTCTTCAACCGGCACGCGAACCGCGTCGACATCGAGGCGTTCTCGTACCTCTATCCGCTGGCCGACGCCGCCATGATCCGCAAGATGGAGGGCGCGGAGATCACGCCCGAGCGGCTGGACTACGTGCTGATGGCGCGGCAGCAGGGCCAGCTGCAGGAGAAGGTGTTCTGCGCCTTCCTGGGCGACCTGCCGCGCGAGGACTTCATCCCCTACGTCGCCGACTTCTACCTGCAGCTCGAGGACGTCGAGTGGACGATCATCGCCGGCATCGTCCACGACTCGCTGGTGATCTCGGTCCGCAACCTGGGCTACTCGCCGCAACGCCGGCGAATTCGTGCGCAAGTACTTCAACGCCATCGGCAGCGCCGGCGGCCACCGCTCGATGGCCAAGGCGGTGGTGCCGCTGCGCGCCTTCCGCACCAAGTTCGGCAACTTGCAGGGCGAGGAGATCACGGAGAAGGTGCTTGCGCTCGCGCTCGAGTTCCTGCACGAGCATCAGCCGGAGCGCAAGCTAGTGAAGGCGTAGGGTTCGCGCCTAGCGGACCGGCCCGAGATACTTGTCCAGCCAGCCGAGCGTTTCCCGCAGCACTTCCGCGCGCGGCGGCGAACCGTGCCCGGACTCCAGCACCACGTGCCGCTTGTCGGCTGGTCGCGTGCCGAGGCGCTCGAACAGGAGCCGTTGGTTGGTGTCGAGCGTAAACAATTCGTCGAAGCGGCCGTTCACCATCAGCACCGGAATCTTGATCCGGGGAACGTAGTTGAGCGGCTCGACGATCGGCGTGGGCCCGAGCGCAGTCAGTCCGCCCGAGAGCAGCACGGCAGCTTTCAGGCGCGGTTCAATAGCCACAAGGGGCAGCGCGCTCGACGCGCCGAAACTGACGCCGATATAGCCGAGTCGGGACGCGTCCACGTCCGGCCGGGTCGCGAGGTAGTCGATCGTCCGGCCGAGGTCCCAACGCCGCTCGATCCATTCGCGCCGGGTGCGCACCTCGTCGCCCTGATTGTAGGGCGCCTTCCAACGGTTGTAGGTGCCCTGCAAGATCGGCATGGACGAGCATTCTTCCCGGACTTCACGACGTAGTCGAGCGGGCATGGCCGCGAATCCAGCGTCGATGCTGTCGAGCGTCGCGGGGAACAGCACGATCTGAATGCCAGAGACGAACAGCACGGGCTGAAACGGCGGCGTGCCGCGCTTCGGCACGAACATGACGACGTCCATGCGCTCGCCGTTGTAGCCGGTGTCGATCGTCGCTCGCTGTTTGGTCCAGTCGTCGGTGGCCGACATCGTGACCGGGGCGCTGGCATTCACGGCGCCAGACCGGTACGCGAACTCGCGAAGGTAGGTCGCATACACGTCGTCGGATACCGGCTGAGTGGACACGAGGCTTCGGCTGCGCGGCCTAATGTCGAGCGGTCCTCGCAAAGTCGCGGCATGCACCGGGTCGTCGGTGTCCAGCATGAGGCGGAACCCGTTGAACCGCGAGCGTTCGAGCAGCGGCACCGCCGCGGCGAAATTGTGCATGTAGACCGGGTCCTCCCAGCTGCCGCCGATGACCCATCCACCGCCGGGCCCGACGTTCGAGCACCACTCGCGCACATTGCCGAACATGTCGTAGGTGCCGTGGGGTCCCAGGCCCTGGCGCTCACCGACCGGCACGGGCCCGGCCGACGCAAAGTTGCTGAGCGGCGTCACCGAGACTGAGAGCGAACTCGCGAGCTCGGTGTCGGGCTGCGCCGCCTTGATCCAGTGGTACAGCGTCGGCAGCGACCGCCCGCGATAGCGGGCATACGCCGCGGCCTCGTACCAGCTGATGCCGGTCACCGGATAGTCGGCACGGCCGTCCGGATAATTGCCGAGCTCCCATGTCGCCGGACCGGGGCGCCCGGTGGCGTCGACGAAGACTTGCATCGCCGCGTCGAAAGACAACGGTTGCCCGTTCCTGGCCATGGCGAGGCCGTCCCAGTAGCTCGGACGCTCGTAGCCGCCAGCATCGATAAACTCCTTGTACGCCCGATTCGTGACTTCGTAACGGTCGATGAAGAAGGGCCGGATCTCGGCGCTGGGAAGCGGCGTCCGATCGATGGTTGCCGTGGAGCGGCCGCCGGGCACGTAGACCATGTCTGGCGGCTGGGATCCGACCGCATGCAACGTGATCTGGAGCTGGCGGCCGGCGATGTTGTCGGTCTGCGCCGTGGTCGCGATCTCGACCGGTTCGAAACCATCCTTCACGATGCGCCAGCGAAGCACCCGCCGGGGCACGGCGACACTCGCGAGCGGCGTGCGGCCCAGGCTCTGCCACTCGTCGGTGGCCGCCTCGTAGGCCGCGAACGAGCACCTCGGCATCCGGCGGCGTCGTCGTCACGGAGTACGTCGATGTGAACAGCGGGGCGAGCGACTTGAGCAACCCATCGTCGCGAACGGCCGCAGGCAACGCTCGAGCGCGCGCAAACGCGGCGGGATAATCGCCCTTCTCGACGAGCGCCGCAATCGCGGGAATCGTCTCGCTTCGTGCACGCCGCGCCACGTCCGAGCGCTGCCAGCTCCACGCGCCACCCGCCAAGGCACCGAGCCCGAGCACCACGACGAGCGCGGTCATGACGCGACGGCGGCTCACGCCCGCCCTCTTTGCCGCAACGCCGGGCGCACGATGCGCCGGCCCCTCACCCATTCCGCGCGGCGCCTTCGCCCGATCGCCGTGCAACCCGTTTCAGATCAACCACGAAGTCACGCATCGACTGATAGCGCTCGGCGGGATCCTTTTCGAGGGCCTTTTCGACGATCTCGTGCAGCGGCGCTGGAATGGCCTCGGGAAGCGGCGGCGCCTCGGCGTGAATCACTTTCTGCAGCAGCTCGAGACTCGTCCCGGCTTCGAAGGGCCGGCGACCCAGCGAGCAACTCGTAGAGCACGACGCCGAACGAGAAAATGTCGCTGCGCGCGTCGAGCTCGCGCCCGCCGGCCTGCTCGGGCGACATGTAGGCGATCGTGCCCACCACGACCCCCGTGCGGGTCGCCTGCGATCCCTGCGGATCGCGCGCGGCGTCTTCGATCGACTTGGCGAGCCCGAAATCGGCGAGCTTCGCGTAACCGCTCTGGCTGACCAGGATGTTTCCGGGCTTGATGTCGCGATGCAGAATGCCGGCGTCGTGCGCCGTCGCGAGTGCGTCGGCGACGCCGGTCAGCAACTCGACGCCCTGCCGCCAGCCGGACACGGCCCGGCGAGCGATCCAGTCGCTCAGCGTGCCCCCGTCTACGTACTCCGTGACGATGTACTGGCGCTCCTCGTGCTCACCTGCGGCGTGCACGGTCACGATGTGCGGGTGATTGAGGGCCGAGGCCATCCGCGCCTCGCGCTCGAAACGCCGGCGTGCGGTCGCGTCGAACAGCTCTTCCGACAGGAACTTCACGGCGACGCGCCGGTTCAGTCTGGTGTCCGTGGCGGCGTAGACAACGCCCATCCCTCCCGCACCGACACGCTCGCCGACGAGATAGTCACCGAATCGAAGTCCGGTGAGCGTAGGGTGAGTCGGGTGGGAAGCATTGTCCATTGGGTGTTCCACGACGCCGGCCGCGGGCCCGTGCTGCCGAGTAGCGCATCGCACGGCCAGCCGTCCGGCGATGAGCGCATTCTACCCGAGCGTGACTGTCGGTGGAGGTTGGTAACTAGGGGCTCGAAGTTGGTGGTTCGTCGGCGCCGGTTGGTAGCTGGTGCTTGGTGGTTGGTGGTTCCGTAAAGAGCCACGACCGCAGTTCCGTTGCAGAACGACCAACTACCAACCACTAACTACCAACTACAATCGTCTCAATGTCCACGATTCTTCAAAGCGTCCCCGCGGGCGAACGCGTCGGCATCGCGTTCTCCGGCGGGCTCGACACCAGTGCGGCCCTCCACTGGATGCGCGCCAAGGGCGCCCGCCCCTACGCCTACACCGCGAACCTGGGCCAGCCCGACGAGCCCGACTACGACGAGATCCCGCGCAAGGCGCTCGCCTACGGCGCCGAGAAGGCGCGGCTGGTGGACTGCCGGCCACAGCTCGTGGCCGAGGGCCTGGCAGCCCTCCAGTGCGGGGCCTTCCACATCACCACCGCCGGCGTCCCCTACTTCAACACCACCCCCATCGGCCGCGCGGTCACCGGCACGATGCTGGTGCAGGCGATGCGCCAGGACGACGTGCACATCTGGGGCGACGGCAGCACGTTCAAGGGCAACGACATCGAGCGGTTCTACCGCTACGGCCTGCTGGCCAACCCGTCGCTGCGCATCTACAAGCCCTGGCTCGATCAGGCGTTCATCGACGAGCTGGGCGGCCGCAAGGAGATGTCGGAGTACATGGAGCGGGCCGGGCTCAGCTACAAGATGAGCACCGAGAAGGCCTATTCCACCGACTCCAACATCCTCGGCGCCACCCACGAAGCCAAGGATCTCGAGCACCTGGACAAGGGCATCGTGATCGTGGAGCCGATCATGGGCGTGGCGTCGTGGCGCGACGACGTGCCGGTCGCAGCCGAGGACGTCACCATCACGTATCACGAGGGCCATCCCGGTGGCGCTCAACGGCCGCGAGTATCCGGACGCGGTGGAGCTGATGCTGGAGGCCAACCGCATCGGCGGCCGCCACGGTCTCGGCATGAGCGACCAGATCGAGAACCGCATCATCGAGGCCAAGAGCCGGGGCATCTACGAGGCCCCGGGCATGGCGCTGCTCTTCATCGGCTACGAGCGCCTGGTCACCGGCATCCACAACGAGGACACCATCGAGCAATACCGCGACATGGGGCGGCGTCTGGGCCGGCTGCTCTACCAGGGCCGGTGGTTCGACCCGCAATCGCTGATGCTGCGCGAGATGTCGCAGCGCTGGGTCGCCGGCAGCATCACCGGCGAGGTGGTGGTGCGGCTGCGGCGCGGCAACGACTACTCGCTGCTCGACACGCGCAGCCCGAACCTGACCTACAAGCCCGAACGGCTGACGATGGAAAAGGGCGCCTCGGCGTTCACGCCGCAGGACCGCATCGGCCAGCTGACGATGCGAAACCTGGACATCGCCGACACCCGCGAAAAACTGCTCACCTACACGCAATCCGGGCTGCTGACACCGGGCCGCGATTCGGCGCTGCCCCGCCTGATCGAGGGCAAAACCAGCGACGAGGACTGACGATCGCCTGACGAAAACTTCAGGTGACGCATCATCCGGCATTGGCTATGTTCGGAGGTCATGAGCACACGACCTGACCGGTTCCTGCGCGCGCTGCCGCTGGCGATCGTCGTCGCCGCGGGCTGCACCGCGCAGCCGGAGGCGCCCCCGCCGCCTCCCGCCCCGCCCTACACCACCACCGCCACGGTGAAGGACATCATGCAGCTCATCGTCGACCCGGCCGCCGACGAGGTGTGGCAGGCGGTGATGACCGTGCACTCCGCACAAGGCACGGTGGAAACGGTTCCGCGCAGCGACGAGGACTGGCTGAAGGCGCGCCGCGGGGCGATGACCCTGATCGAGGCGTCGAACCTGCTGATGACGCCGGGACGCCACGTCGCCAAGCCGGGCGAGAAGTCGGAGGCACCCGGCGTGGAATTGGAACCGGCAGAGATGGAAGCCAACATCGTCAAGGACCTGCCAGAGTTCCACAAGGCCGCGCTCGGCCTGCACGGCGCCGCCGTGCAGGCCTTGGGCGCCATCGACGCCAAGGATGCGCCGAAGCTGTTCGAGCTGGGCGAGGCGATTGAGATGGCGTGCGAACACTGCCACTCGCGCTACTGGTATCCGAACGAGAAGATTCCGACCTTCCCCGACCCGCCGGCACCTCCGCCGGCCGCGAGCAAATAGTCCGGACGGCGGCGTCAGCGTGAGGCGCCGCCGAGGCCACGTGGCCATCGCATGCGTGCGTTCATTCATCGCCGAAGAGGCGCTCCGCCAGGGCGCGACGGCGCGCCACGGGATCCAGCGCCGCCATCTCGTTCGAGCCGGGCAGCAGGTCCTGCGCAGGCGGGCGCGCCAACCGCTCGCCGCTCGCCCCCACTACCGGCTCGATGAACTGGCGGGAGGCGTCGTCGTGGCCCTGCCGGATCAGCTCGGCGACGCTGACCCGCCGCTCGGATGTTCGGTCGTAGGCGCCGGAGCAGTCGAACGGCCCGAGGGCGTTGTGCGTCGGGCGGATGACGTAGACCGCGTCGAAGCGCAGCCGCGCGGTCTCGGCGGCATCGCGCAGCGCCGCGGCCTCCGCCGCGGCGATGAACTCGCCCAGACGATGCCGGATGTTCAGGGGCGTGACGCGCAGGTGGTGCGGATCGGCCGACGTGGAGCAGGCGCTGACGACAATCAGCTGGGTCACGCCCGCCGCGGCCACCTCCTCGAGCAGGCGGTGGATGATGCCGGGCCGATCGCATACCCGGTGCGTCTCTCCCCGCCAGTGCCCGTCGGCGGCAAACTGGATGGCGTGCGGCTCGGCCAGTACCGGCGGCGTCAGGCTGGCCGCCACGAGATCGACGATGTGGCTGCGCGACTGTGCGGACAGGTCGAGGATGTCGGCGTCGCGATCGCGTTCGGCACGAGCGGCAAGGAAGTCGCGGGCGTAGGGCTCGCGCAGCAGCGCGCCGACCAGGTCGCGGCGCCCGTCCAGGTCCGTCGCGGCCACGATCAGTTCCCGGAAGCCGGGCTGCCCCAGGCTGTCGCCCAGCACCTCGGCGTACCGCGTGCCGAGCGCGTCGGGATTCGGGTCGCCCGCCGCGGCGCCGCCCTTCAGCAGCTGCCAGAGCACGCGGGTCAACGTGCCGTGGATGCCCGACGCGTCCAACGGCGCGCCCAGCACGCTCCACCACGGCGCGCCAAGGCTCGTCCGCGGCCGCGCGCGCCAGCGGGCGCGCATCGCCACCGTCAGGAGCGCGCCGGCCGCCGCCACGATCACGATCACCCCGAGACGCGGAACCACCGCGGGCACCATCCCGGGAGCGAAGGCCCGCTGTAGCAGACTCTGATAGCCGCCGACCAAGCGCGGTACCGGTGCCGGGCCCGACGGTGTCGAGCACGAAGCCCAGCGGATAGACGACGACGGCCGTGACAACGACCAGGAGCAGCGGCAGCAGCAGCAGCGCCGCCAGCAGCGCAACCAGACGGCTCAGCGTCCGGACGGGCGGGGTCCAGCAGTAGAAATCGGCCGCGGCCGGACCCAGCCACAGGCCGTCGGCCTCCCAGCTCCGCGCCTGGCCGTCAATCGCGCCCAATGCCGCGTTGGCGGCGCCGGCGCCATGGCCGGCCAGCAGGTCCACCTTGACGCCGGCTTCCTGGAGGGCGCGGAGCACGCCCGCGTGGTAGGCCCCGTGGATGCCCGTGCCGGACAGCACGACGGCGGTGCGGCGCTCGGGAGAATACGCCGGCATCGGCGGTCTAGACGCTAGCCCTCGTCGTGGATCGTGACCAGCTTCACCAGCTCGAACGTCTTGTTGCCGTTCGGGGTCACGACCTTGACCTCGTCGCCCTCCTCCTTGTTGAGGATGGCGCGACCAATCGGCGACGACGTGGAGATGAGGCCCTTCTCGGCGTCGGCCTCCTCGGGCATCACCAGCTGATACACGATCAGGTCGCCGCTGCTGGCCTTGAGGTGCACGGTGGAGCCGAAGCCGGCCTTGCCGTGGGGCACACGGTCCAGGTTGACGAGCGCAATCTCGCCGGCGCGCCGCTTGAGCATGGCGATCCGGGCGTTGACGATCTCCTGGCGCTCCTTCGCAGCCTTGTACTCGGCGTTCTCGCGCAGGTCGCCGAGCTCGCGCGCCCGTTGGATCTCCTTGGGCAACTCGACCTTCAGCTCGCGCTCGAGAATCGCCAGTTCGTCGTTGAAACGCTTGAGAATCCGCTCTTTCATCGCCTGACGGGGACTGTACCACAGTCTGTTATGCTGCCTTCGAGCGACGGCAGCTGGGTGCCGCCACTCACCCCCAGCGTCATGCGAGCGATTGCCAGCCGGCAGAACCCCGTGGTCTCGGACTTTCGCGAGCTGGCCGCGCGTCCCGATCCCACGGGCGAACGTGTGTTGCTCGACGGCGCGCACCTGGTGCGGGAAGCGTTGAGCGCCGGCCTGCGATTCGAGACCGCGGTCGTGGCCACCAGCAGGCTCGTGGGACGCACGGAGGAGGCGGACCTCGCGGAGCTGCTGGCGTCGCGCGGCGTGGACGTCGCGTCGGCAGACGAGCGCGCGTTCGGCGCGGTCAGCCCGACGCGTCAGCCGTCGGGCATCGCCGCCATCGCCCACCGCACGGCCGCGGCGCCCGACGACCTGGTGCGGTCGGAGACGCCGCTGATTCTGGTGGCCGCCGAGATCCAGGATCCCGGGCAACGTCGGCGGGCTGATCCGCGCCGCCGAGGCGGGCGGCGCCACCGGCGTGCTGGTGACGGCGGGGTCCGCCAACCCCTTCTCGTGGAAAGCGCTGCGCGGCAGCATGGGCAGCGCCTTGCGCCTGCCGGTCGTCACTGGGCTCGACCTGGATGCCGCCATGGACGCGCTGGACGCGCGCACGGTGGGCGCGGTGGCCGCCGTCCCCCGCAGCGGCGTGGACCCGGACGCGCTGGACTGGAGTGGCCGCGTCGCGGTGTGGATTGGCGCCGAGGGTCTGGGGCTGCCGGCGCATATCGTGCGGCGCTGCCCGCGGCGGGTCACGATCCCGATGACCGAATCCGGTCGAATCGTTGAATGCGGCAGTGGCCGCCGGCGTGCTGGTCTACGCCGCGCGGCGCCATCGCTCATGAGCGACGGCAGCCTGTTCGACGACGAGCCGGACGCCCCCGTGGCGAACAGGGGCACGCGGGAGCAGCCTGTCCAAAGCGGCACGCCGCTGGCCGAACGCATGCGCCCGCGGACGCTGGACGAGATCGTCGGGCAGGATGCGATCCTCGCCCCCGGCGCGCCGCTTCGCCTGGCGATCGAGAACGACGTCCTGCAGTCGCTCCTGCTCTGGGGCCCGCCAGGGCACGGGCAAGACCACGCTGGCACGGCTCATCGCCGACCTGACGCAGGCGTCTTTCGTGCCGTTCAGCGCCGTGCTGTCCGGCATCAAGGAGATCCGCGAGGTGATGGCGGCCGCGCAGGATCGCCGCCGCCGCACCGGGCGCCGCACCATCGTGTTCGTGGACGAGATCCACCGCTTCAACAAGGCGCAGCAGGACGCGTTCCTGCCGCGGGTCGAAGCCGGCGACATCGTCCTGATCGGCGCCACCACGGAAAACCCCTCGTTCGAGGTGAACGCGGCGCTGCTCTCGCGCTCCAAGGTGTTCGTGCTGCAGCCGCTGCAGGCCGACGCGGTGATCGCCATCCTGCAGCGCGCGATCGAGGACCGCACCCGCGGCCTCGGCTTCGACCTCGACGTCGATCCGGAGGTGCTCCCCGCCATCGCCCGCTTCGCCAGCGGCGACGCGCGAGCGGCGCTGAACTTCCTGGAGTTCGCGGCGGCTACCGCGGCCATGGATCCCGACGACCTGCGTGCGGCACCTCGACCTGGCCCACCTGGAACGATCCATCCAGCGCCGGGCCCTGCTCTACGACAAGACCGGCGAAGAGCACTACAACCTGATCTCGGCGCTGCACAAGTCGATGCGCAACAGCGACCCCGACGCCGCGGTCTACTGGGTGTCGCGCATGCTCGAGGCCGGCGAGGATCCGCTTTACGTCGCGCGCCGGCTGGTGCGGTTCGCGTCGGAGGACATCGGCAACGCCGACCCGCAGGCCCTGGTCGTGGCGGTGGCCGCCAAGGAGGCCGCCCACTTCATCGGCATGCCCGAGGGCAACACGGCGCTGGCGCAGGCGGCGATCTACCTCGCTACCGCGCCCAAGAGCAACGCGGTCTACGTGGCCTACAACGCGGCGGCGGCGGACGCGCAGACACAGGTGGCCGAGCCGGTGCCGCTGCCCCTGCGCAACGCGCCGACGCGGCTGATGAAGACCCTGGACTACGGCAAAGGCTACGAGTACGCCCACGACGACGCGGAGGGCACGACGGCGATGGATTGCCTGCCGCCGTCGCTCGCCGGAAAGAAGTACTACAAGCCCGTCGAGAGGGGATTCGAAAAGGAAATCAAGCGCCGTCTCGACGGCTGGGCGGAAATCAAGAAGCAGCGGCGAGGCCATGCAATAAGCCAAACGGAGCCTGGAGCCCGGAGCCTGGCCATCACCTCTTCACAAACTTCTGCAGCGTCGCGTTCACCGAGTCGGCGACGAAGATCTCGTTCGTCGGGCTGACGGCGATCACGTGGGCCTCGCCGAACTCTCCCGGCCCCTTGCCGGACTTGCCCATCACCGCCAGCACCTTGCCGTTCAGATCCATCTGGACGATCTGCGCCGCGTAGCCGTTGACCATGAACGCACCCTGCGGCCCGATCGCGATGCTGCACGGCACGCCGTTGAACTTCATCTCGCGGACGAAGGCGCCAGTGGGCGTGAACACCTGGATGCGCTGGTTCTCGCGATCGGCCACCCACAGGTTCCCCTGCGGATCGATCGCCAGGCCGTGCGCAACCTGGAACTTGCCGGGCTCGTTGCCCTTGCCGCCCCACTGCGCCAGGAACTTCCCGTCCTTGTCGAACTTGAGCACGCGGGCGTCGCCGTTCGGGCCGGGCGTGTGCCCCTGCGAAACGAAGACGTCGCCGTTGGCGGCGATGGCGATGTCAGTCGGCTGGTTGAGCTTGCGCGAGCCGGCGGCCTCGTTCCATTCCCCCGCCTCGCCCTTGGTACCGAGCGTCAGCAGAATCTTGCCGGTGCGATCGACCTTGTGAACCAGGTGGGCGCCAACGTCGGTGGCCCAGATGCTGCCCTGCGCGTCCACCTTGATGCCGTGCGCGCGGGTGAACATGTTGCCGCCGAAGGAGCGCACGAACACACCCTTGGCGTCGAACTCGTAGAACGCCTCCATGCTGCGCGTCAGCACGATCAGGTGCCCGGCGCGGTCGAAAGCGGCGGCGGCTGTGGCGTTCATGGTCACACCGGCCGGCAGCGTGACCGCGCTCGGCGCCACCACGTAGTCGAGCGGCGGCGCGTCCTGCGGCACCAGCATCGCCGGATCGGTCGGCCGCTGCGCGACGCCGTCGCCGACAACAGTCAGCACGGCAACAACCGCCGACGTCTCATCGCGTCTCCTCTGCGTCTCGAGGCCTTCAGCCTTGGGCCTGGGCCTCGATTCGCCTTTTGCCTTGACCCTGGCAAACTCTTTTTTCCCGCGCGGATAGATTACCGCCGGGAGGGGCGATGAACCACCATGCCGTCGTGTCTGCGGAACCGTGCTGGCGGGATTGCTGGCCAGGCGCGCCCGCCTCCGGCCAGTCGTGGACCCCGCCCCGGAACGCATTCGGCCAGCCCGATCTGGAAGGCGTGTGGCTGAGCAACTCCATCACGCCCCTCGAGCGCCCCAAGGCCCTCGAAGGCCGCGACCGGCTGACCGACGCCGAGGTGGCGGAGTTCAAGCGCCGAGCGGCGCGCCTTTTCCGCGAGGACGGCGACAGCGACTTCGCCGCCGGCGACGGAATCTTCCTGGCGCTGCTCGCCAACCCGGCCCGCTACACCAACCCGAACGCGACGCATGGCTCGGACGGCATGATCGATCTGGCGTTCGACAACCGGACGTCCCTCGTGATCAACCGCCCCGATGGGCGGCTGCCGGCCGTGACGGCCGAGGGCCGCAAGCGGCAGCAGGCGGCGGCCGCGGCATTTCTGGCTCCCTCCGGTCCGGCCGACACGGGCGGGCCGCTCCGCTGCCTCACCTGGGGCATGCCACGGCTGGGTGGGCGCTATGGATCCGGCGATCTGAGCTACTACCAGATCGTCCAGGGGCCCGACCATGTGGTGCTCTACGCGGAGACCGGGCACGAGGCGCGGATCATCCCGCTCGACGGGCGGCCGCACGTGCGCCAGGCTCTGACCCAGTGGAATGGCGACTCGCGCGGGCGCTGGGACGGCACAACGCTGGTGGTCGAGACCCGCAACTTCTCCAGCAAGAGCTTCTTCATGGGCGCCGCCGAGCAGCTGACGCTGATGGAGCGCTTCACACGCACGGGCCCGGACACCATCCACTACCAGATCGCGATCGACGATCCGGCCACCTGGACCGAGCCGTGGGCGGCGATGCTGCCACTGCAGCGGCGCCAGGAGATGCTCTACGAGTTCGGCTGCCACGAGGGCAACTATCACCTGATGCGCGGCGTGCTGGACGGTGCGCGCGTGCTGCGCGAAGCCAAACGCGAAGGAACGACGCGATGACCTGGTTCTCGACCACTGCTGTCGGCTGCGACGCTGAGCGTCCTCGGCGCCGCGGCGTTCTCGGCGCAAACCCCGGCGAAGAACCCGCTCGAGGGCAACGCCGCCGCCATCCAGGCGGGCATGGGTCTGTTTCGCGGCCGCTGCGGCGACTGCCACGGCATCGACGCCACCGGCGTGCGCGGACCTGACATCACACAGGTCTGGGCCAGCGGCCGCAGCGACGAAGGGTTGTTCAAGACGATCAAGGGCGGCGTGCCCGGCACCGAGATGCCGGCCAACCCGCGCCTGACCGACAACGAGATCTGGCAGATCATGGCCCACCTGCGGACGCTGGCGGCCCCCACCGCGCCGGCGGCACCGAAGGGCGTGGCCGAGAACGGCGAGAAGATCTTTCGCGCGATGTGCGCCAGCTGCCACCGCGTGAACGGCGCCGGCGGACGGCTGGGGCCGGACCTCTCGCGCGTGGGCGCGGCGCGCTCCCGCGAGACGATGGCGCTGCGCATCCGCGGCGGCGTCGAAGGCTTCGCCAACGGGTTCGAGCCCGTCACCTTGACGCCCGTGGGCGGCAAGCCGGTGGTCGGCGTCAAGAAGAACGAAGATCTGTTCTCGGTGCAGATCATGGACACCGGCGAGCGCATCCAGGGCTTCGAGAAGAGCGCGCTGTCCAGCGTGCAGAACGGCACGCGCTCGGCGATGCCCGCCTTCCCGCACTCGCGCCTCAGCGATCCCGAACTCGATGACCTGCTGCGCTACCTGCAGTCCCTGCGCGGCTTCGACCCTGCCGTCCGTCAGTAGGAGATCTCATGCGTCCGACCTCTCGCCGCGCCGCGTTCCTGTCCGGTCTCCTCGCGTTCGCCACCACCGTGCTGATCGCCCAGCAGGCGCCGCCGCCGCTGGTGTCGCCGCAGGAGATCCTCGAGGGCCTGCCGGCCGACGGCTCGAAGTGGCTGACCTTCGGCGGCAACTACGCCAACCACCGCCACAGTCCGCTGACGCAGATCACCCCGGCCAACGTCAACAAACTGGTGCCGAAGTGGACGTTCCAGACCGGCGTCATCGGCAACTTCGAGACCACGTCCCTCATCCGCGACAACGTGCTGTACGTGACGGGCCCGCTGAACGTGGCCTGGGCGATCGATGCCCGCACCGGCCGCCAGATCTGGCGCTATCGCCGCGAGCTGCCGGAGAACCTGACGGCATGCTGCGGGCTGGTCAATCGCGGCTTCGCGATGCTGGGCGACAAGCTGTTCATGACCACGCTGGATGCGCACCTGCTGGCGCTGGACATGCGGACGGGCGCCGTGGTGTGGGACGCCACGATGGAGAAGTTCAGCAACGGCTACGCCGCCACCATCGCGCCCATCATCGCCAAGGACAAGGTCATCGTCGGCGTGGCCGGCGGCGAGTTCGGGATCCGCGGCTTCATCGACGCCTACGAGGCCTCGACCGGCAAGCGCGCCTGGCGCTTTTACACGATCCCCGGACCCGGCGAGCCCGGCAACGACACCTGGAAGGGCGACTCGTGGAAGACCGGTGGCGCCAGCGTGTGGGTAACCGGCGCCTACGACCCGGAACAGAACACCTTGTTCTACGGCATCGGCAACCCTGGCCCCGACTATCACAGCGAGAGCCGGCTGGGCGACAACCTCTACAGCGACTCCCTGGTGGCGCTCGACGCCGACACCGGCAAGCTGCGGTGGCACTACCAGTTCACGCCGCACGACGTGCACGACTGGGACGCCACCGAGGTGCCGATCCTCGCAGACCTGCCGATCGGCGGCCAGACACGCAAGGTCGTGATGTTCGCCAACCGCAACGGCTTCTACTACACGCTGGATCGCACCACCGGCAAGATCATCGTCGCCAAGCCGTTCGTGAAGACGACGTGGGCCACCGAGATCGGCGCCGACGGCCGGCCGGTGCTGCAAGCCGGCCACACGCCCAACGAGAAGGGCGAGGTGACCTGTCCCGACATCGCCGGCGGCACGAATTTCTGGCCGGGAGCCTACGACCCGTCCACGCGCACGTTCTTCGTCAACGCGCGCGAGGCGTGCATGACCTTCTACGCCTGGAAGCCGGAGTACAAGCAGGGCGAGCGCTTCACCGGCGGCGCCGGGCAGCGAGTGCGCTCGGCCGACATGCCGGTCTACGGCGCGCTGCGCGCGCTGGATCCCGCGACCGGCGAACGGAAGTGGGAGTTCAAGTACCTGAACCTCTCTACCGCCGGCCTGATGACCACCGCCTCCGGCCTGATCTTCAGCAGCGACGGCGACGGCAACCTGCTGGCGCTGGATTCACGCGACGGGAAGCTGCTGTGGCGATATCAGATGGGGGCCACGATGCATGGGACCTCGCCCATTACTTACATGGTCGATGGCAAGCAACACGTGCTGGTGCCGGCAGGGACGACGCTGACAGCGTGGGCCTTGCCGTAGTAGAGAGGCTCCAGGCTACGGGCTAAGGCTCGCGGCAAGCCGCGGGGATATTCAAAGGTGACCATGACGAACTCCGGCGTGAAGGCCATCACCTGGTGCGGAACGTTCTCCGCGATGACGAGGAAGTCTTCCTTCTTCACACGGTGCACCGTGCCGCCGGACCTGCCATCGTTCCAGTCTCCGCTCTTCCTTTGCCCTCGGCCTTTAGCCCTTCGCCTTGAAGAGTTACGTCTACGGCCGCGGCCCGTAATGCGGCGCGGGCTTCCCTACTTCCAACGCGCCGATGTCGGGGGCGCGCCCGCCGAAACCATCGGTCACGTTGGGCAGCACAACGCCACGGTCAACGGGCGCGGCGTTCGGCTTCAACCGGAAGTCGAACTGCTCGGCCTTGTAGATCTTCTGCACCGTGGACGCATCCTGGGCGTCCAGGCGCGGCACGTTGACGAAGATGTCGTAGTCCACCGTCAGGCTGTTGCTTGTCCTGCCCGGTTGCCGCGCTGTACTCGGCCAGCGTCGCGAAGCTGCGCGGTCTGCAGGGCCGCCTCGTGGCCGGGCCCGGTGAAGTCGGCGTGCGTGCCGGCGGGCGGCGCGTTCCACTGAAATGCCGCCTTCGCGCCCGGGTTCGGCCGGAACGCGTTGTAGTCCGACGACGTGTAGCTGGTCATCGTCGTCACGTTGAGAATCGCCGGCGCGGCGTTCTCCCCCAGCATCAGGTTGTTGCGCCAGTGGACGTTCGATGCCGCGGCGGCCTGCGTCTCCGACAGGATGGTGTTGTTGTAGAACAGCACGCCCGCCGAGCCGTTGGTCAGCCGCGTCGAGCCCGCCGGCAGGTGGTAGGCGATGTTGCGAATCCAGTAGACCGGCCCGCCGAGCGACGGCTGGTTGCAGAACGCGTGCGACGCGTGGTTGATGAACATGTTCCGCAGCACGCGGATGTTGTGCATGCCGCCGTCGGTCTCGATCGGGTTGTCGTGCGAGCTGGTGATGTAGTTGTTGTAGAAATCGATCGCCACCGGGCGCCGGTCCCAGTACTCGCGCGGCGGATAGTGCGGCCCGTCGAGGATGCCGGGCCCGCTGGCCACGCTGCCGTCGGGGTTGCCGTAGGTCTCGATGTTGATGCCGTCGTGGAAGTCGGCGATGTAGTTGTAGGCCACCACGTGCCCGGGCCCGTAGAGCTTCACGGCCACGTAGGACGCCATCTTGGGCGGGAAGACCTGCCCCTCGACGCCGTTGAACTTCGTCCACATGCATCGCCCGCCCAGCCGATCAGGTGGTTCGGATCGTTGCGGCCGATGAACGTGTTGTCGGCGATGTAGAAGTTGCTCGAGCCGGCGTAGTTGGTGAAGATGCCGGCGCCCACGTTCTCGAACCGGCTCCGCTTCACGCTGAGGCCCCTGGCGCCGGCGATGAACTGCGTGCCGGCCTGAATCGCCATCTCGGCGTTCCGGAACGTGAGCCCCTCGAAGTAGGTGTAGTCGGCGGCGCGCACGTCGAACAGCGCGAACGCCCCGTCGCCGTCGAAGATCGCCGCGCCGTCCCCCGCCGCCTTGATCGCGATCGGCATCTCCGGCGTGCCGTCGGCGGTCAGGTAGTAGGTGCCGTCGAGCGGCGTGGTGCGGTTCACCGCCGCGTTGTTGGTGTACTCGTAGCGGTTGTACTTGTAGACGCCGGCGTGCACCAGGATGGTGTCGCCGGGCCGAACCCGCGGCCGGCCCGATGTCGCCCAGTCCGTGCCGGCGCACCAGAAGTTGTAGGCGCACATCAGGCCTTCGAACGACGGCTCGACCTTCGCGCCCTTGAAGCCGTGCGGGTAGACGTGGAACACGCGCCCGCCCGGGTACGGCTTCGGCTCGGGCCGGGTGCGGACGGTCAGCGTGCGGGTCGCCTCGCCCGCCACGCCGTCGGGATCCGCCAGCGTCAGCCGCACCTCGTAGGCGCGTGTCGGGCTCGAGGTCGAGGACGCTGCCGCCGAACATGTTCGGCACCACCACGTCCACGCGCGACTCGGAGTAGATGCGCTCGCCGCCCATCCGCAGCATCGGCAGCCCGGTGCGCCACGCGCTCTCACCGGCCTTGCGATACGCCACATCCACGGCGGCGTTGCGGTTGGCGTCGCCCTCGAGGAACCACTCGAAGCCGAGGTTGATGAGGGTCGGCGGCTCGACCACCAGCTCGCCCGCCGTCGAGGCGTTGGCGGGAGTGGGACCCGCCTGCGCGTGCAGGCCGGGTCCGTGGAGACCGGAGGCCGCGAGCGCGACGGCGCCCGCGCCGATGAGCAGGCTTCGCATCTGGGCCTCGGTGAGAAACCGCTGGTTGCCGCCTAGCGGGCGTCGAACTCGTCGCCGATCACGCGCTTGCCGGTCTGCGGCGTGCACCCGCCCTTGGGCAGCTCGGTGCCGCACCGGATCAGCATGCCGGCCAGCGCGCCGAAGTTGCGGCCGTCGCGCAGCGGGTAGAGACGGACGGTGAGCACCGTGCCCTCCGGAAACGTGTCGGGCGTCACGCCCTGACGGCCCATCGCGGTGGCGGAGCCGGTCTCGACACCCCAGGTGACCGGCTTGCCGTCCTTCATCACCGGCTTCCCCTCCTCGTCGAGGAGCTGGAAGATCAGCTGCGCGTGGTTGGCGCCGGGAATATAGCGGGTCAACTTCCCGGTCATCGTCTTGGTGGTGGTCTGGTCGTACATCGCGAAGGAATGGTGCGCTCCCACGGCAGCCGACAGCGCCACGAGCGCCGCCGCCACCACACCCATCATCCGCACGCTCCGCATCGCGTTCCTCACGGGTTCCCTCCTGTCGTGGGCTTCACCCACCCCTTCTCGAAATGCTGCTCCCAGTTCTCCGCCCACGGACGCCCGAAGTAGTCGATGTAGCCGGGGTCGCCGGGAATCAGCTGCGTCGGCTTGCCGTCAGGACCGTTGACGATGGTGCTCTGCACGCGGCATTCCACGAACATGAACCGCGCCTCGGGATCCTCGAGCCCGCGGCGCTTCTCCCACGGCGTCACCAGCTGCAGCGGACGGGTGAACGCCTCGGGATCGTAGAACGTCGCCTCGACCGTGATCACCTTGCCGTCGGCGCTGGGCGTGAACGTCTCGACCACCTGCAGCTTGCTGCTGAACTCGAACATCGAATGCGACAGCGTCCAGCCCTGCACGTTGGCCGTCCACGCCACGAGCTTGTTGCCGTTCCAGAAGCCGACGGTCTCGCCGAACCACTGCGGCACCTGCTGCACGTGCTTCTTGCCGATCAGCACGCGGCGCAGCAGGTTGTCGGCGATGCCCGACAGGAACTGCACCTGGTGCGGCGTGACCATCATCTCGATGTCGCCGCCGAGCGACGCCTCGGCGTACCAGCGCATGAAACCCTCGGGGTAGCAGAACGACGCCATCCACTGCGGCGAGTTGTTCACCACCTCGTGGTAGTTCTGCTGCACCATCCGGCGCCGGTATTCCGGGGTCAGCAGCGAGAGCATGGTGGCGGTCTGGAGGTTGCGGCCCCATACCCACTGCTCTTCGCGGGCCAGGCGCCGGTACCAGCCGTCCCACTCCGGCATCGTCTGGCGGGTGTGGACCGTCGGCCCACCCGCCTTTTTCGCTTCGGCCAGCAGGGCCTCGTAGTGCTCCTGCGCGGTCTTGTACGGCAGCGGGCTGGCGATCTTGGCCACGTCCCGGTCCAGGTTGCAGTCGCCCCAGGCGCCGAACCGCTGGTCGCGGACCATGTCGGTCAGGGCCCGCGGGGTGTTGCACCGGGTGTAGCGCTTGTCGAGCCAGTACTTCTCGTCCTGGTAGTAGTTCTTGCTGGTGAAGAGGTCCACCGGCAGCGCCGTGACGCCGGGCGGCGGCGTCAGGCTGACGGGCTGATTGGCGCCGCGGCCACGGCCCCCGCCGCCACCCCGCCCTTGGGCCGTGGCCACGCTGGACGGCGCGTCCGTCACCGACCACACGGCCACTACCGTGGCGATGGCCGCCGCCCACTTCGCGAATCCGACGGCCCGCCCGCGATATCCAGACATCATCGAAGCCTTCCTCCCCGGTACATGCGCAACCAGTATGGCAGGGATGCTATGACGGCGCTCGAGAGCGGTCAATCGGGCTCCGGGCTCCGGGCCGCCGGCGAGCCTGGCCGGCCCGCAGCCTGAAGACCTGAAGCACTGAAGCTCCTCGTCTATGCACTAGAATCCGCCTGACATACGTCCCAGGAGGTCCTGATGTCCGTGACGACACACTCTGCGTCCTCGTGCCCTGCTGTTCTTCGCCCTCGCCGTCGCCGCCTTCGCCGCTGGCGTGTCCGCGCCTGTCGCGGGTCAGGCTGGCAGCGCCACGGTGTTCGAGGGCGCCCGGCTGATCAACGGCACCGGCGGCCCGGCGGTCGAGAACGCCGCGTTCCTGGTTGAGGGCTCGCGCATCACCCAGGTGGGCCGGGCCGGCCAGATCAAGGCACCCGCCGGAGCGATGCGGGTCAGCCTGGCCGGCAAGACCGTGATCCCGGCCATCGTGGACACGCACACCCATCTGTCGAGCGAGCGCCCGGCGCTCGAGGACCAGCTGCGCGGCAAGGCCTACTACGGCGTGGCCGCGGCGATGAGCCTGGGCCAGGACGTCGGCCCGGTGGGCCTCCAGGTGCGCGCCGAACCCATTCCCGGCGCCGCGCTGTTCCGGACCGCCGGCCGCGGCATCACCATGCCGGAACCGGGCCGCTCCGACGTGCCGTACTGGGTCACCACCGAGGCCGAGGGCCGCAAGGCGGTGCAGGAACTGGCCGCCAACAAGGTGGACATCGTCAAGATCTGGGTGGACGACCGCGACGGCAAGTACAAGAAGCTGCCGCCCGAACTCTACGGGCCCATCATCGACGAAGCGCACAAGCAGGGGCTCCGCGTCACGGCGCACATCTTCAACCTGTCGGACGCCAAGGGCCTCTTGAAGGCCGGCCTCGACGCCTTCGCCCACGGCGTGCGCGACGTCGACATCGACGAAGAGTTCCTGGGGATGGCCAAGCAGCGCCGGAACCTGGTGCTGGTGCCCAACCTGCCCGACCGCGGCGTGAAAACCGACATGAGCTGGCTGAAGGACAGCGTGTCGGCCGCGGAGCTGGCGAAACTGCAGGCGGCCGCGGATCGCGACAACCCCGAGGCGCAGCGCGCCTACGGCATCCAGGCGCGCAACCTGGCCAAGATGAATGCCGCCGGCGTGAAGGTGGCGCTCGGCACCGACGGCGCCGTGCTGTGGGCGCACCACCTGGAGATGGCCGACATGGTGGCGGCGGGGATGACGCCCGCCCAGGTCATCGTCGCGTCGACGAAGAACGCCGCCGAGTTCATGCGGATGCCCGACGCCGGCACCATCGAAGCCGGCAAGAGCGCCGACTTCGTCGTGCTCGACGCCAACCCGCTGGAGGACATCACCAACACGCGCAAGATCACCGCGGTGTATCTGCGCGGCGCGATGGTGGATCGTGCCGGCATCCGCGCCAAGTGGCAGGCGCGGTAGCCGGATCCCTGGAGCCTGGAGCCTGGAGCCCGGAGCCCGTCTACACGTCCATCAGCTCCATCGCCGCCTCGATCGTCTTGATGGGGTCGAGGCCCGGCGCCGGACGCCACTCGTGGCTGACGTAGCCGCTCCAGCCCGGCAGGCTCGCGATCGTCTCCGCGATGTAGCGGTAGTTCAGCTCCTGGGTGGCGTCGATCTGGTTGCGGCTCGGCACGCCCGCCACGTGGATGTGCGCGATCCACTTGTGATGGGCCTTCAGCCGCTCGACGATGTCGCCGTCCATGATCTGCAGGTGGTAGAGGTCGCACACGATCTTCACGTTGGGTGAGTTGACGCGCTCGCACAGCGCGATCCCCCAGTCCCAGTGCCCGAACACCTGATCCTCGCGCCCGAACCGCGGGTCGGTGCGGCGGTTGTTCATGTTCTCGATGGCGATGGTGACGTTGCGCTCTTCCAGTTGGCCCTTGATGCGGTTGAGGAACGCTGCCGCGTTCTCGGCCGCCTGCTCGAACGGCATGCCCTTCCGCTGCCCACCGACGGTGATGATGGTGCGCACCTCGTTCTTCGCGCACAGGTCGATGTGCGGGCGAATCGACGCCTCGATCTTGTCGTGCACCTCCGGGTGGATGATGCCGTTGGGAAAGTCCACGCCGCCGGTGTTGGCCAGCGTCGGCCTGAGCCCGTGCTTGCGCAGCGTCGGCCAGTCCTCGGCGTTGATCAAATCGAAGCCGTGGGCGCCGAGGCGCGCGGCCTCGCGGCACTGATCGTCGAACGACAGCTTGGTGTCGTCGCCGAAGACGATCCGCCACAGGCCCTGCTTGACCCGGTTCCGGCGGCGGATCGGTGCTTGCGCCTGCAGCGGCGCTGATGCCGCCAGGCCGGTCGCGGCCACCGCGCCGAGGAATTCGCGTCGTTTCATGGCGGACGATTCTATTCCACTCCCCAGGTACACTGCTGCGTCGTCGTCCCGATGTCATCCGCCCGCGCCCGGAAGCTGCTGCTCGCGCTGATCGCCGCCGCCGTCGTCGCCTTCTTCGTCCTGGACCTCGGCCGCTATCTGACGGTCGAAGAGATGGCGGCGAGGCGCGGGGCCGTGCAGGCCTACCGGGCCGAGCATCCCGCTGCCGCGCCGCTTGCGTTCCTGCTGGCGTACGTCGCGATGGCTGCGGTATCGCTGCCAGGCGCCTCTCTGATGACCTTGGCCGGCGGCGCCGTCTTCGGGCTCGGCCTTGGCACGCTGCTGGTGTCGTTCGCCTCCTCCATCGGCGCCACGCTGGCATTCCTGTCCGCGCGGTTCATCTTGCGCGATTGGGTCCAGGCCCGCCTGGGGCATCGGCTCGAGGCCCTGAACGAGGGCGTCCGTCGCGACGGCGCGTATTACCTGCTCACGCTGCGGCTGCTGCCGGTGTTCCCGTTCTGGGTCGTCAATCTCGTGCTGGGCCTGACGCCGATCCGGACCTGGACGTTCTATTGGGCCAGCCAGCTGGGGATGCTGCCCGCCACGGTGATCTACGTCTACGCCGGCACGCAGCTGACGCAGTTTCGGATCGGACCGGGCCTCGTGATCGCGTTGACGCTGCTCGCCGGCTTCGCGCTCGTGGCCGGCCGGGTCATCGAGAGCGTCAACGCCCGGCGCATCTACCGGCGGTGGAAGAGCCAGCGGCCCGGAGCGCTTCGACTACAACGTCGTGGTGGTCGGCGCGGGCTCGGCGGGACTGGTGGCGTCGTACATCGCGGCCGTCACCAAGGCCAAGGTGGCGCTGGTCGAGAAGCACCGCCTGGGCGGCGACTGTCTCTACACCGGGTGCGTGCCCAGCAAGGCGCTGCTGCGATCGGCGAAGCTGCTCGCCCAGATCTCGCACGCGCGCGACTGGGGCATCGCCGAGGCCAGAGCGTCCTTCACCTTCTCGGAGGTGATGGACGCGAGTGCGCCGCGTGATCGAGGCCGTCGAGCCGCACGACTCGCCGGAGCGCTACGCGCAGCTGGGCGTGGACGTGCGGCTGGGCACCGCCAGGCTCGACGTCTCCGTGGACGGTCGAGGTGCAGGGCGAGGCCGGGACTCAAACGCTGACGACGCGGAGCATCGTCATCGCCACCGGCTCGCGGCCCGCGGTGCCGCCGTTGCCGGGGCTCGCCGAAGCCGGCTACGTCGACGTCGGACACCGTCTGGGAGCTGCGAGAGCTGCCGCGACGGCTGGTCGTCCTCGGCGGCGGCCCGATCGGCTGTGAGCTGGCGCAGGCCTTCGCGCGGCTGGGCAGCAAGGTCACGCTCGTCGAGGCAGCCCCACGGCTGCTGACCCGGGAGGACCCGGAGGTCTCGGCGCTGCTGCAGGAGCGATTCACCGCCGAGGGCATCGACGTGCGCACCGGGTGCGAGGCGCTGCGTGCTTCGGCGACGCCCGGCGGCCGCGGGCTCCATGTCAGGCAGGGCGAACAGCGAGGTGGCGCTTCCCTTCGACGTCCTGCTGCTGGCGCTTGGCCGCGTCGCCAACACCGAGGGCTACGGCCTGGAGGCGCTCGGCATCGGCACCTCGACGAAACGCGGGCCATCGCCACCGATGCGTTCCTGCAGACCAGATACCCCAACATCTACGCCTGCGGCGACGTGGCGGGCCCGTACCAGTTCACGCACGTGGCCTCGCACCAGGCGTGGTACGCCGCGGTCAACGCCCTGTTCGGCTCGCTGCGGCGGTTCAGGGCCGACTACAGGGTCGTGCCGTGGGCCACGTTCACCGACCCGCAGGTGGCGCGCGTCGGCCTGAGCGAAGAGGAAGCGCGGCGCGCGGGCACAGCCTACACCGTCTCCAGCTATCGCCTGGACGACCTGGACCGCGCGATCGCCGACGGCGAAACGCACGGGTTCGTGAAGGTGCTGACGCGTCCCGGCACCGACGTGATTCTGGGCGCGACGTGCGTCAGCACGCATGCGGCCGAGATCATCGCCGAGTTCGTGCTGGCGATGACCCACGGGCTGGGCCTCGGCAAGGTGCTGGGGACGATCCACATCTACCCGACGTTCGCGGAAGCCAACAAGCACGTCGCGGGGGCCTGGAAGCGCACAACGGTCACGCCGGGGCAGGAGCGACTCCTCGCGGCGTTTCACGCCTGGCAGCGGGGAGCGGGTGACCTGGGCGACGTGTTCGCCGCGGCGCGAGGCGGCGCTACGCCGTGAACGGCGTTGAGCGGAGCACCGCGTAGGTCGAGCCGCTGGGGCTGAGCCTTGATTCGTAGAGGGCGACGTCGAGCGCGCTGAACGGCTCGAGCGCCGGGATCGCCGGCGCGAGACGGGGCGCGGCGCGAAAACGCGCGACGGTGATGTGCGGCTTCCAGTCGCGCTTCTCGGGCTCGTAGATGCCCGCCGCCTGGAAGTCGAGCATCAGCCCGCCGGCAAGCTCGTTGGCGCGGCCGGCGTACGCCTCGCCCGGCAGGGCCAGCTCGGTCAGCGTCAACATCCCCACGCGCGGGGTCTCGCGGTACCGCCACACCTGGAAGCTGGGCCGGCGCGCGGCCTCCGTACGACGGCGAATCGTCTCCGCGATCTCCGTCACCGCCGCGGCCGGCTGACTGCCCAGGAACACCAGCGTGACGTGCAGCGACTCGGGTGGCGTGGGCCGCACGCTGCCCGTCCCCGCCAGCGTCTGACGCTGCCACGCCGCGACACCCTCGACGACGGCGTCGGGCAAGCGGAAGGCAACGAAGAGCCGCAGGCGCTGCGGCTCTCCGTGTCGATCCATCGCGCCTAATCGCCGCCGCGGCCCGCCGCCGGCGGGTTCTTCACGGCCGAGTCCCAGTGCTCCGCCACCAGGCCGTTCTCGATCCGCACCATGTCGAACCAGTAGGCCGGGTACTTGTTGGAGGGGTTGTCCGGATCGTCCAGCGACCGCTTGAACATATAGAACACGTAGGGCCCGCTGGCGATGAGCAGCGCCGGCTTGTCCTTCCACTCGGCCTTGATCGGTTCCGGCTTGCGGATCTTGCTGAAGAAGTCCACGAACGCCGCGCGCCCGGTGGGCACGTTGGGGTTGTGCTGGATGTAGGTCGGTGCCATCACCTTCTCCGCCAGCTCCACATGGCCGTACTGCAGGATGTCCTTGAACTCGATGTTGGCGATGGCGATGTTCTTCTGCTCCTCGGGCGTGAAGGTGAACTTCACGGTGTTGTAGTCCACGCCGTCGGGCGCGCCGCCAAACGGGATCTTCGGCTGTTTCAGCGCCCAGTCCCAATGCTCCTGCACCTTGCCGTTCTGCAGCCGCATCAGGTCGTAGGTGTTGTACTTGTAGGTCTTGGTGGGATCCGCCGGGTCCTTGCCCTCGCGCTCCCATACCAGCAGCACGTAGTCTCCCTTGCCGAATGACACCACCGGCGGGCTGGTCAGCTTGGCCGGAATCGGATTCACGGGCGGACCCAGCTTGCTGAAGAAGTCGACGAAGCCCTGGCGCCCGGTCTTGATGTTGATGTTGTGCTGGATGTAGTCGTCGGCCTGGTACTTGCCGCTCAGCTCGGTGTGGCGCGCCTGGAGCACGTCGCGCCACCAGTCGAGCACGAACTGCAGGTTGGCTTTTTCCTGCGCATTCATGGTGCTGGTTTGGGCCTCGACGTGTGCCGCCATCCCCAGGGCAAGCACGGCCGCCGCCACAAGGCGCGCTGCGCGTCGTCCAGTTACTCGTCCCATGTCACGCTCCTTCGTCTCAAAGAGGCTCCCGGCTTCCGGCTTCCGGCTCTCGGGCTTCAGCGCGCGTCGCGGGCGCAGCGAAAGCCGACGTTGAGGTTCACGCGGTCCGGCTGCGTTGGGGGTGCGGTTCGACACGCGCAGGTTGCTCGGGTCGTCGCCGTAGCTGCCGCCCCGCACCAGCCGCACCGCGGCCCGATGCGCTGCCCTTGGGGTCGGTGACGGCCTCTGAGGGATAGTTGCTCGCCCAATCGGACACCCATTCCCAGACGTTTCCCGCCAGGTCGTAGCACGCCGAAGGCGTTGGGCGCGTATTGCCCCACCGGCTGGGCGGCGTCGCCCTCGAAGGCCGCGCCGTTGGTCGCACCGGCCGCGTCGGTGGGCGCCTTGTCGCCCCACGGGTAGAGCACGCCTTCCTGCCCGCCGCGCGCGGCGCGCTCCCATTCCGCCTCGGTGGGCAGCCGGCCGCCAATCTTGGCGCAGAAGTCGTTGGCCTCGCTCCAGGTCACGACCACCACCGGATGGTTGTCGGACTGGCTCCAGATCGGCTGCTGCTCCAGATGGAAGCCGTGGCTCTTGAACATGCCCACGGTGACTTCCGTGGTCATCAGGTCGAAAGGCTTCGACAGCGTCACGGCGTGCCGCGGCTGCTCGTCCGAGCTGCAGCGCGGATCGCCGGGGACGCACCCCATCTGAAACGTGCCCGCCGGTATCGTGACCCACGCGATGCCGGCCGCCCGGGCCGGACCCGCGCGCTGGGTGCCGACGCTCGCGGCGGTCCACGGTGCCAACGACCAGGCAGGCGCCGCCGAGTGCCGCCGTCCATCCCCAGGTCCGGACCAGTGCTGCCATCCGCGGTGTAGTATGACCGACGCCCGTCCGGGTTCGCATTCCATGTCGAAATTCAGCTTCTGTCCGCGGTGCGCAGCCCCGCTCATCATCGAGCAGCGCCCCGTCTGCTCGCGCCGATGCGGCTTCGTCCACTACGACAACCCGACGCCGGTGGTGGCCGCCGTCGTCGAACACGAGGGCAAGGTGCTGCTGGCCAGGAACAAGGCCTGGCCGGTCACGTGGTACGCGCTGGTGGCCGGCTTCCTGGAACGGGACGAGACGCCGGAAGAGGCCATCCTCCGCGAAGTCAAGGAGGAGGTGGGGCTGGATGGCGGCCCGCCGCAGCTCATCGGCGTCTACCCGTTCGCGAAGATGAACCAGGTGATCCTCGCCTATCACGTCACCACCACCGGCCGCGTCACGCTGGGTGAGGAGCTGGTGGACTACAAGCTGGTGGAGCTGGCGCAGTGCGGCGCCTGGCGCGCGGGCACCGGCTGGGCCCTTCGCGACTGGCTGCGCGCGCGCGGCCACGAGCCGGTGATGACCGACCTGCCGGGGTAGGAGATGCAGAGCTCTCGGTTCAGATTCAGAATTCAGAATTCAGAAACTCAGGCCAGGACCGAAGACCGAAGACCGGAGACTGAGGTGATGCGCCTATGAAAGCCATCTGGTTCGAACGCAAGGGTCCCGCGCGCGAGGTGCTCGTGCACGGTGAGATGCCGACGCCGGAGCCGGGAGCCGGCGAGGTGCGCGTGCGGCTGCGCGTCTCGGGGGTGAACCCCACCGACACCAAGACGCGCGGTGGATGGCTGGGCAACACGGCCATGCCGTTCCCGCGGATGATCACCGGCCAGGATGGCGCCGGGGTGATCGACCGCGTGGGCCCCGGCGTGCCGGCCGCGCGCGAGGGCGAGCGCGTCTGGGTCTACGAGGCTTACCTCGGCCGCGCGTTCGGCACGCTGGCGGAGTTCGTCGTGGTGCCCGCCCGCAACGCCGTGCGGCTGCCGGATGGCATCGACGACGACACGGGCGCGGGGCTCGGCGTGCCGGCGCTCACCGCGCACCGGTGCCTGTTCATCGACGGCCCGATCCACGGACGCACGGTGCTGGTGCAGGGCGGCGGAGGCGGCGTCGGCCACGCCGCGATCCAGCTGGCGCGCTGGGCCGGGGCGCGCGTCATCGCCACCGTGAGCCGCCAGGCGCAGCAGGAAGCGGCGCTCGCCGCCGGCGCGCACCTGGTGGTGAACCGCAAGACGCAGCAGGTGGTCGAGGACGTGCGCAAGGCCACCGGCGGCCGCGGCGTCGATCGCATCGTCGAGGTGGCATTCGACGAGAACATCCAGGCCGACGCCGACATGCTGGCGGTGGGCGGCGCAATCGCCACCTACTCCGCCGGACCGGTGCCGCTGCCGCCGATCCCCTTCTTCACGCTGATGCGGAACTCCCACACCGTCCACTTCGTGCTGGTCTACACGATGGGGGACCACGCGCACGACGCCGCCGATCCGCGACGTGACCGCGTGCCTGGAGGCCGGCGCCTATCGCACGCACGTGGGCGCGCGCTTCCCTCTCGCAGAGGCCGCCGCCGCGCACGAGGCGCAGGACTCGGGAGCGGTAGTCGGCAAGATCCTGGTGGATGTCCAAGCCTGAAGCTGGGGGTCGCTATACTGGAGGCGTGGATGCCGAACCCCTCCTGGCCGAGGTCGCCCGGCAGCTGCGAGCGCTCGATTTCGAGGCCGTCCTGATCGGCAACGCCGCGGCGGCCTTGCAGGGTGCGCCGGTCACCACCATCGACTTCGACTTCCTATTCCGCAAGACACCCCGCAATCTGGCGAAGATGAAGGCGTTGGCGAAGGCGCTTGGCGCGACGATTCTGCGTCCATACTACCCGGCAGCGGACCTCTATCGCATCGTCCGCGACGACGACGGTCTGCAGGTGGATCTGATGGTCACGATCCATGGGTTGCGCTCCTTCGCAGGGGTACGCGATCGCGCGACGACGCATGGAGATCGGCGGGGCGCCGCTGCTCGTGGCCTCGCTGGACGACATCATCAAGAGCAAACGTGCCGCGAAGCGCCCTCGCGACCTCGCAGTAATGGAAACTCTGGAGGCTGCTCGTGCCGCGCAAGCCGCCCGCTCGAAAAGCGAAGCTCGCCGCCCTCGCTCGCGAGGCTGAGCGAGCCGACCGCGAACTGATTGAACGCTGGCAGCGCCTGCCGCCCGCCCGCCGGACCCAGTTCCTGCGGAAACGCGTCGGTCCAGGCCGAACGGCGCTGTGACGCTAAATCGTCATTGGATACCGAGCTCCTTCGTGAGCCGGTTGACGCGATACACCTGTGCCAGGGCCGTCCGGATGAACTCGGGATGCACACCGATGGTCCGATTCACTTGCGGATCGAACCAAAATGTCCCGGCGATCGAGTGGATGTTGCCGTCGAAGGCCAGGCCGACGATGCGCCCGGCGGCATTGACCATGGGGCTGCCTGAGTTGCCGCCGACGATGTCGTTGCTGGTGGTGAAATTCGCACGCGTGCTCATGTTCAGTCGCTCCTTCGCGTCCAGCCACGGCTTCGGCAACGCGAATGGCGGCGCGCCGGTCGCTCGCGCGTAGAGGCGATCGAGCCGTGTGAACGGGTCGACGTTCGTGCCGGCCTCCTTCCATCCGCCGACGGCCCCGTATGAGAGACGCAACGTGAACGTCGCGTCGGGATCGACCTGCTTGCCATAGATCTTGAAGCGCGCTTCGGCGATCTTCTGCTGCGCCACGGCCTCGATCCCTTGCACTTCCTCGTAGATCTTCCTCAGCCGGCGCGACTCGGCGTCTACCTCACGCGCGAGAGCAATCATCGTATCGGTGGACCCGCGAAGCGCCGCCGCCCCACCCTCGAGCAGTTTGATCCGCACCTTCGGATCGGCAAGCGACGAGCCGGTCACGAGCTCGCGGGCCCTCTCGTCCGGAGACTTCACGCCAAGGACTGCTTTGACGACCGGATGATCCGGACCCAGATACTCACGCATCCGCTCGAGGGAAAACGACAGCCGCACCTCCTCGAATGCCGGATACACCGGCGTCGCAGCCTCGAGGGCCGGCTTCAGGCGAGCCAGGCCGGCATCCGTATATTCGCGCAGTCGTTCGATGTTCGGCTTGGCGCGCTCGTCGGCCGCGCGTACGAGCTGCCGGGCATAGTTGAACAGCTCGCTGTTGAAGGCAGCGCCCCCCTCGAGCCACGTGTAGGGAATCAGAATCTCGCGGTAGCGCTGCTCGGCACCGGCGATGTCGTCCCAGGCGCTCCCCGCGGCCGGCTTCGCTGCGGCAGCGGCGTTCACTGCCTCGCGAAGCATGCGCTCCGCCGCGGCGTGCTGTTCCATCATGCGGTCGTCGAGGAGCGATGTCAGCTGCTCCCGGCGAACCTTGATCGCATTTTCGATGCTGTCGAGGTAGTCCTTGGATGTGCGCGCGGCTTCAGGGGATGTCTTCGAGTACTGAATGATTCGTCCGCGCAGTTCCGAAAACCGCAGCAGCCAGAAGGGGAGCAACAGATCACGTTGCGTCTTCAACTGAGCCGCCGTGAGGAGGCGCTGTGTGGTGCCCGGATGGCCAGCCACGAACACCGGTTCGCCCTCTTTGGCGCCCGCCCACTCGAAAGACAGATGCTCCGGGGTCGATGCCGGCTTGCCGTTCTCGTACACGCGCAGCAGCGACATGTCGAGACACCAGCGAGGAAACTGAAAATTGTCCGGGTCGCCGCCGAAAGCGCCGATCGCCTGCTCCGGCGCAAACGCCAGGCGTACGTCCTCATAGCGCTTGTACCTGTAGAGCCAGTACTCGCCCCCTTGATACAAGGTGACGGATTCGCAGGCCAGCGGCGTACCCGTCTGCTTGGACGCCTCCTCGCAATTGGCTTCGAGCGTCGTCAGCACCTTGTTGCGAGCGAGGGTGGCCGCCGCTGGTTCGACGTCGCCAATGGCTCTCGTTACTCGATCCGTGATGTTCTCGGTGCTCATCAGGACCGAAGCTCTCGCGCCCTGACACCTCAGTTCGTCCTCGAGCGCCGCGGCGATGAAGCCGTTCGCGATGAGGTCCCGCTGCGCGTTCGAGTTGTCGGACAGACATTCGGCCACACAGTGGTGATTCGTCAGCACGAGCCCCTCCGGTGACACGAACGAGGCCGTGCAACCCGACTCGAGACGGACGACCGATTTCTGCACGCGCGCGAGCCATTGATCCGTCAGCTGCACGTTGTACCGCTTCTCGATTTCGGCCTTGGGGACGTTGTCGAACGTCCACATCCCTTCGTCGGCTGTCACACCAATCGAGAGGCCGATTATCACGAGTGCCGATATCCATCTCTTCATTGACGCCTCACCGGAAAGAGTCTGAACCATATCCTACCGAAGTTCCGCAGTGAGTTTCAGCCGTTTGGCACGCCTTAGCAAATCAGGTGGACAATTCGAACTGAGTTAAATGGCGAACCTCCTGTCGCAGCTCACCAAGAGCGAGCAAGCCCGGCTCCTTGAAGAGCTGAACTACATGAACCTCGCAGAGATTCGCGGCTTCTGCTCGGAGCGCGGGATCCCGTACAGGATCGTGGCTGAGTACTCGAACGGAAAAGTGAAGGTGACGAAGGACACCGATCGAAAGCCGATCGTCCTGGCCCGTGTCCGCCGCTACCTCACGACAGGCCAGGCCGGCCAGCCCACCTGCATCCCCGCGAAGATCGTCCGCGAGGAGAATCCGCCAGCGCGGCTCCAACTTCGCGACCGCCTCTACTATCGGTGGTACGCGAAGGAATTCGAAGGTGTCATGCGGTTGCTCCGCGACTTGACCGGCGACCGGTTCCGGGACGGCGCCGTTGCGCGGGTGGTCGCGATGGAGTTCTGGACGCGTGGAGAAGCACCCACGTTCGAGGAGTTCGCCCGATCGTGGACGAAAGCCAAGGCCGAGGAGCACCGGCTGCTCACGCCGGAATACGCCTACCTGACCGACCTGCGTCACAAGCGCGCCGGCGGCGACTGGAAGGCCTTGCGCAAGGCGAAGGCCAAGTCCGCTCTGGAGACGCTTGCGCGAATCGTCCGGTGCGAGCCGGCAGCCGGCCGGTTCACTAAGCCGAAGCTCGTGAGGCGAGCGAGTGCCGGGTCTTACTTCAACTCGTCGAAGACGACCTGAACGTTCTGCAGAAGCCTCACCGGAGTCGGCGTGGCATAGCCCGCGTACTTCGCCGGAATCTTCCAGGCCTTTGCCACCTCATCCGCCGACTTGCCGGCTGCCTTCGCCGCACGCACGTCGTTCGCAAAGTCACGATTGAACTGCGCGTACTCGCGGAGATCCGCCACAGTCATCGTGCTGCTGTGCCCCGTGATGATGGTGTCAATGTTCTTGACCGTGTCGGCGGCCTTCGTCAGCGTGTCGGCGATCGCGAGACCGCTCCCGCCGTTGACGGCATCGAGGCCCGGGATGTTCTTGCCCGAGACGATGTCGCCGGCGTGCATGGCGCGCAGCGCCGGAAACACGACCCACGCGTCGCCGTTGGTGTGGCCGCGGCCGAAGTAATACAGGTCGACGCGGTCGACGCCGGTCCCGATCGTCATCCGGTCCGTGAAAGTCTTCTTCGGCATGCCGCGGCCGTTGTTGGCCTTGAAGATGTTCGGGGGCTGACCGTTCGGCGCGGTCTGCGTCGACGCGCGCATCTCCTGCATGTTCGCTGCGGTGTTCTCGTGCACGATGACCTCGACGGTCGCCGGAAACTCGACGTTCCCGCTCACGTGGTCGCCGTGCGTGTGCGTATTGATGATGGTCGTGATGGGCTTCGGCGTCAGTTCCTTGATTCTGTCCAGGATCGGCTGGCCCCACCCGGGATTCTTCGTATCTACGACCACCACGCCCGACGCGCCGACGAAGACCGCCGTGTTGCCGCCCCCGCCCTTCAGCATGAACAGATTGTCGCGGAGCTTCTCGACCTCGACGACCTTGGCCGCCTGTGCAGCCCCACCGGCGGCCGGCTGCTGCGACGCGGTGACCGCCAGCGACAGGGCGCCGACTGTCAGTAACGTGACGAGAACGATGAGCCTCTTCATTTCAGCCTCCGATATCCTCATCAAGTGACGGGTCTGAACTTGTGAATCCGCTTGCCGCGGTTCTCGGCAACGTAGACGTTGCCCTTCGAATCGACGGCAATGCCGTGAGGCTGGTTGAACTGCCCCGGGAAACTCCCGGGGCGACCGAAGCTCGATACCTTCTTTCCGCTCTGGCGGTCGACGACGTCAATCTGCGAGTTGTTCTGATTGATGACGAACAGGAGCCGCTGCGCGGGATCGGGAGAGAAATCAATCGCGACCATGGAGCCGCCGCTCTGCGTGACCTTGCCGTCGGCGGGTGGTGTGACGGGGGTCCAGGGCACGTCGATGGTCTTCTTGAGGCTCCCCATCTTGTCGTAGACCTGGATTCGCGCTCCGTTGCGGTTGCAGACGTAGACAAGTCCGTCGCGGGAGATCGTCATGCAGTGGACGACGTCCATGTCTGCCGGCTGCCACTGGCGCAGAAACTTTCCGGTGCGATCCATCACGGCGATTCGCCGATTGCTCCCGGCGCCTTCGCCATCGGACACGTAGACGTCGCCGTTCTGCCGATCGACGAAGATGCTCGACGGCATGAAGAACTGCGCGGCGTTGGAATTGAGCGGCGTGCCCTTCGCGGTTCCATCCGACGAATCGAGCACGCCCTTCTTCCCCAGCTGAAGGAGCAGCCTGCTCCCGTCATGCGAATACTTCTGCACCATCCCCGAGGGGGCGGCGGCGATCCACACGTTGCCGTCGGCATCGAAGTGACAGGAGTGCAGGCGCGGATCCATGACCTTCAGGTCACCCCAGGAATTGACCACCTTCCCCGCTGGATCGAATTCGATGATGGGAGGGGCCAGCCGTGCACCGTTCAGATCGCCCTCGTTCACGTCCTGGCGATTCAGGATGAGGACGTGATCCTGCGCATCGACGCAGACGCCGCCGAGCCCGCCGAGAGCCCAGCGAGTGGGCAACGGCTGAGGCCAGGAGAGGTCGGCCTCGTACTGGACGGTGCCCGTCTGGGCGCGTGACGCAGCCGGGCCGCCCGGACCGATGGCTGTAGCGAAGACGATGACGGCGCACGCGATGACAATCGACAGGCTCTTCATGTTCATGGCAGCGTGCCTTTCAGCTCTTTGTAGATTCGCCGCAGGACCACTTCCCTCTGTACGCCGAACGCATACAACTTCTGGTACTGTTGCAGTTTGATCGCCGCAACGGCCTGATCTTCGGTCGCGCCCTTCGCGATCTCGCCCTGGACGCCGTCCCGCGCATCCACGAGGATCTGCCGCGCGCGGTCGAGCGCCGCGCGTGTCTGCTTCGGGTCGTCGGGGACGGGCCCGTGCCCCGGGATGAAGATGTCGGCGTCGAGCGCCCTCACGGCATCGAGCACCTTGATCCACGAGACGCCGTAGCCGCCCGCCATGTTCGGGAATTCCTCGTTGAAGAACACCTCGCTCATGTAGACGATGCGGTCCTGCGGGACGAAGAGGACGGTGTCGCCCTTCGTGTGCGCGGAGCCGAGGTGGAGGAGCTGGATTTCCTTGCCGCCCAAGTGGAACGACATGCGGTCGCGGAAGGTCGCGCTCGGCAGCCTCGCCTGCTGGACGTCTGCCGGCACGTTGCCGCGCTGCATCTGGTCGATCAGGCCCGCGCGGTAGTTCTCGTGCGCGATCTTGAATACGTCGGCGTAGACGCGGTTGCCCCCGCTGAACGGATCGTGGAACGGCGAGGAGACGAGATAACGGACCGGCTGCTTGATGACATCGGCAATGGCCTGGCGCTCGGCCCGCGCGACGGCTTCCGTCTCGAGCGCATCGAACACCAGCGCGCCGTCAGACGTTGCGACGATGCCGCTGTTGAACAGGCGACCGTTGTTGTTGAAGGCGTAGACGTAGTGACCGGGAATGATCTGACGCAGGCTTGCAGGGGGTGCCTGCGTAGCCACCGCGCCCGAGATCGCCAGAACGATCGCAAGGGACACCGCAAGCCGGATCGTCATAGCTCTCTCCCCTCGTCGAGAGCGCTATGCTAGCGCAAATAGGAGGATAGCCGTGGACAACAGGCGTTGGCTGACGGCCGCATTGGCTGCTGCGCTCACGGCGTGCAGCACCGCGAGGGACGCCGACAGCGTCCTGAAGCGAGCCCAGGCGGCGATGGGCGACGTGAGATCCATCACGTACTCAGCCAGCGGCATGTATGCCCGGTACGGGCAGGGGCTGACCGCCGGAGAGGCGTGGCGCCAGCGGGATCTGTCGGGCTTTACCCGCACGATCAACTACGACCAGCGTGCGATGCGGGACGAGGTGACGTTCGGGCCGACCGTCGTGGGCCGGTACGAGCCGAACGAACAGGTGAGCGGCGACAGGGCCTGGGGCGTCGGACCGCAGGGCCCGGCACCGCAAATCGCTGCGGCCGAGGAGCGACAGCTGCACATCTGGCTGACGCCTCATGGCTTCGTGAAGGCGGCGATGGCCGCCGCTGACACCACGCTTTCGAAAGCTGACGGCGCCGACACCATCTCGTTCACCGCCCTTGGCAAATATCCGGTCAGCGGTACGTTGGACGATCGCGGCTTCCTGACCCGTGTGAAGACCATGGTCCCGGACGCGGTACTCGGCGACGCGGAAATCATCGCGAGCTACTCCGACTACCGGAGAGTTCGCCGGCCTCCAGTTTCCAACGCGTATCGGGATCGAGCAGGGCGGGTTCCCTCTCTGGGAGCTGAACGTCACCACCGTGACCCCGAACGTGCCGTTCGACCTGCCCGTGCCGACGAACGTCGCAGCGGCCACGATCCCGCCGGAGCGGGTGGCCAGTACCGAAGTCGCCAAGGGCGTTTGGCACGTGACCGGCGGTCCGCAGCATCACAGCGTGCTCGTCGAGTTCGACCAGTACCTGGCCGTGGTGGAGGCGCCGGACAGCGAGGCGCGATCGCTGGCGGTGATCGAGGAGGCTGGCAGGCTGGCGCCGAACAAACCGATTCGGTACATCGTGGCGACGCATCACCACTTCGATCATACCGGCGGCCTGCGCACCTACGTGGCCGAGGGCGCCACGGTCGTCACCCACCACTCGAATGTGGCGTACACCCAGCAGACGCTCGCGAGGCGGGCCACGCTGGTGCCGGACCGTCTGAGTCTGAATCCCCGGACGCCGACGATCGTGGGCGTGTCAGACAAGTACGAGATCACAGATGGCAGGCAGACGCTGGACGTGTACGCCGCGAGCGGTGACGATCACACCAGCTATTACGCGCTGGCCTATCTGCCAGGACCGAAGGTCCTGGTGCAAAACGATTCGTACGTCCCGGGTCCGGGGGAGGCGCCGCCACCTGCCGTGCCGCCGGGAAACGCGCTGGCGTTTTACGAGAGTCTGCAGCCACTGAAGCTGGAGGTGAGGACTATCGTGCCGATTCACGGACCGCGTGCCTTCCCGATGGCGGAGTTCCTGAAATTCATCGGGAAGAAGTAGGCGGCA
>CAVQMT010000008.1:0-119511 GCA_963713655.1 uncultured Acidobacteriota bacterium | reverse complement strand
GCCGCCGAACGGCGGCATCTCATTGCGCCCGGCGGTCACCGTGCGAATCGTGGCGGCGAGATCCTTGACGCCGACGAGCGACGCGCCGGCGCCGTGGCCGCCCTTGCCGTCGGCGCCATGGCAGACGACGCACGCCTGCTTGTAGAGCCCCTGGCCGCCGCTCGATGTTCGCGGCCTCGGAAAGCCGGCCAGGTGTGGCTGCCGCCGCGGCCGCCGTCACGCCTGCGGGAGGCGGCGGCGCCGCGGTCTGCCGCGACACCGGGCGGCCCGGTTCGGCCGGCGGCAGCGTGCCGTCGAGGCCGAACAGCCACAGGCTGTCGCCGCGCGCCGAGCCGATGAGCGCACTGCCAGCGGAGAACGCCAGTACGTACTGCTTGCCCTTGTGCTCGAACGTGCTCACCGGCGCGTGCATGCCGGCGCCGGTCTGGAACTCCCACAGCTGCTTGCCGGTGACCGAATCGAGCGCGGTCAGGCGCCCGTCGCTGCGGCCGACGAACAGCAGCTGGCCGGCCGTGGCCAACGTGCCGCTGTAGCACTGCTCGGGCCACTGGTAGCGCCACGCCAGCTTGTTGGTGGTGACGTCCAGCGCGGCGATGATGCCGGTCCGCGGCACGCGCGTGAAGGTGGTTGCGCCGCCCAGGTAGGCGACGCCGTCCCTGGGCAGCGCGAACTTGGCATCGCCGCCACCGGTGAAGCCGTTGATCACCGACGACGCGCAGACGTAGAGACGCTGCTGGACCGGGTCGTAGGCGCTCGGCGGCCAGCTGGCGCCGCCCCAGATGCCGGGCGCGACGAGGGTCGGGGCGTTGCCGACGAAGGGCGTGAAGATGCGGCCGTCGTTGACGAGCGCGTGCCCTTCCGGTGGAATCTCGATGAACTGCGGCACGATGGAATCGCCGCGCGGGAACGGCTGCGTCTTCGCTGTCGCCTGCCGCGGCTCCTGCGGTACCGGCTTCTCGTCGATGCCGATGAGCGGCTTTCCGGTTTCGCGATCGAGGATGTAGGCAAAGCCCGTCTTCCCCACCTCGACGATCGCTTTGCGGGTGCGACCGCCCATCCGCACGTCCATCAGGACGACGGGATTGACGGCGTCGTAGTCCCAGATGTCGTGGTGCACCTGCTGGAAGTGCCAGCGATACTTGCCGGTCGCGAGCTCGATCGCCAGCATCGACGCGGCATACAGGTTGTCGCCGGCGCGGAAGGCGCCGTTGTAATCGCGGCGCGGCATTGCCGGTCGAGAAATACAGGAGACCCAGTTCGAGATCGACCGCCGGCGTCTGCCAAATCGCGGCGCCGCCGTACTTCCAGGCGTCGTTGTCCTTCGGCCAGGTGTCGTGGCCGGGCTCGCCGGGACCGGGAATCGTGTAGAAGGTCCAGATCAGACGGCCATCCTTGGCGTCGTAGGCTTTGACGCGGCTGCGTGTGCCGCGATCGCCGCCGGCGAAGCCGACGATCACCCGGCCATCGACGTACAGGGGCGCGGCGGTGATCGAGAAGTTCTCCTGCCAACGCTCCGCCTGAATCGACCAGGCCACCTTGCCGGTCTTGCGATCGAGCGCCACCAGCCGGCCGTCGAGCAGGCCCTGGAACACCTTGTCATCGCTGAGCGCCACGCCCTTGTTGTTCCAGCCGCAACACACCGAGGTGATGTTGGGATCGACGTCCCCCGCCCACTGCCACAGGATCTCGCCGGTATCGATCGACAGCGCGAACACGTCGTTGGCGCCGGTGCTGACGTAGGCGACGCCGTCGTCCACGAGCGGCGCCGCGAAGCCCGAGTATTGGGGCTGGCTGCCGGATCCGCGCAAGCGGGCGCGCCACACCCCCTTCAGCTGCGCGACGTTGGTGCGGTCGATGGCCTTGAGGGGCGAATAGCGCTGGTTGTAAAGGTTTCCGCCGTTGGTCGGCCAGCCCGAGGTGGGCGGGCCGGTCAGGGCGGCACCGGAAAAGCTCGGCTGGCCCTCGCCTGTAGACTGCGCGGCGCCAGATACGACGAAGAGCGCGGCAACGGCAGCGGACAAGGCTGCCGACATCAGCAAACGCATGGTTTCCCCCTGCTGGCTGCCAAGGGTATCCAGGACCTGAACCGGCCGAATCGGTATAAAGTGTCGCGGTGCGCGTGCGGTCCCGCACGCGACCAGATATCAGCCAGGAGCGCCACCATGTGCGATCAGGACCATTTTGACGACGATAAAGAGGCATTCGAAAAGCTGGGGCTCGTGACGCGGCGGCAGTTCGGCGTGCTGCTGGGCGCGGGCATGTCGATGATGCTGCCCAAGGTGGTGAATGCCGTCGACGTGACCGACGCCGAGGTCACCATCAAGACGCCCGACGGCACCGCCGAAGCCTACTTCGTGCGCCCGGCCACCGGCATGGGGGCGGGCGTGCTGCTGTGGCCCGACATCTTCGGTCTGCGGCCGGCCATGCGCCAGATGGCCAAGCGGCTGGCCGAGAACGGCTACGCGGTGCTGGTGCCGAACCCGTTCTATCGCCAGAAGAAGGCCAACGAGGTCGCCGAGAAGGGCGCCGCCACGCCGATCCCGCAGCTGCTGCCGCTGGCTCAGGCTCTCAACGAGACCACCCACATGACCGACGCCCGCGCGTTCATCGCCTGGATGGACCAGCAGCAGGCGGTCGCCAAGAACCGGCGGATCGGCACGCAGGGCTACTGCATGGGCGGTCCGATGGCGTTCCGTACCGCGGCGGCGGTGCCCGATCGCGTCGGCGCGGTGGCCTCGTTCCACGGCGGCGGGCTGGTGACCCCGATGCCGAACAGCCCGCACCTGCAGGCGTCCAAGACCAAGGTGCAGCTCCTCATCGCCATCGCCGCCAACGACGACATGCGGGCGCCGGACGAGAAGAACGTGCTCAAGGAGACGTTCGCCAAGACCAACCAGCCGGCCGAGATCGAGGTCTACACCGGCGCGGCGCACGGCTGGTGCCCGCCGGACTCGGGGTCTACAACGAGCCCCAGGCCGAAAAAGCGTGGAGCCGCCTTATCGCTCTCTACGCGAAGGCGCTCGCCTAGAGTTGTTTCACTTCTCTGTAGCCGCGTCCTTAGTCCGTAGTCCTTACAGTCCGTCCTTGGTCCTTAGTCCTGTGCCTTGTGTACCTGACTGGCCACAGACGACCAAGGACCAAGAACAGACGAACCGTCACGCGCTAAAGCGACCTAGCGCGCTAGGCGCAGGAGCCGCTCTGCGTTGCCACGGTAGATGCGCTGGCGATCCGCGTCGTCGAGTTCGAGGCTCTCGATGACGCGAATCGTCTCGCGCATGTACAGCCCTGGCGTCGGATCGAAGGGCATGTCGCTGGCGAACAGCACCCGATCGGCGCCGAAGAAGTCCAGGCCGCAGCGCGTCGCCGCGCGCGCGCCGAACATCGCCGTATCGGCGTAGAACTGCCGGAAGTAGTCCACCGGCCGCTTCTTCATCGACTTCAGCAGCGACGAGTAGTCGACGTGGGAGGTGCGGGCGCCAAGTTGATCCCAGCCGTAGCCGATGCGCCCCTCCAGATACGGCACGATGCCGCCCAGGTGGTGCGTAATCACCTTCAGGTCGGGGTAGCGGTCGAACACGCCGGAGAACACCAGACGGGCCATCGCGGCGCTGGTCTCGTAGGGCCACCCCAGCGCCCACCAGATCTCGAACGACGACGCGGGCTCGCTGGCGTAGTCCGGCATCGCGGCGCCCCGGGCCGGGTGCAACCAGATCGGCACGTCGCGCCGCGCCGCCTCGGCGAAGAGCGGGTCGAACTCGGGGGCGTCGAGCGGCTTGCCGCCAACGTTGGTGTAGACCATCACGCCCTTGGCGCCCAGGTGGTCGATGGCGCGGCGCATTTCCTCCAGGGACGCCTCGGCATTGTTGAGCGGCAGCGAGGCGGCGAACGCAATGAAGCGATCGGGGTGCTTCGCGACCAGCTCGGCCAGCCCGTCGTTGGCTTCGCGCGCGATCGCCGGAGACTCGGCCGGCCCACCCAACGCCTCGATCGGCGGCTGCCCCAGCGTGATCACCTGGCGCACGTCGCCGAACTCGTCGAGCACGCGGAAGCGCAGGTCCAGATCGAAACCGACCCGCGCGTTCGCCATGCGCTTGCCGATCTCCTTGCCGGCGGCGCCGCTGGCGATGTAGCGATCGAAGAAGCCTTTGGGAAAGACGTGGTTGAAGATGTCGATCTTCACTCGGGATCTCCGCGCCCGACCAGGGCGATGCCGGCGGCGGCCGCGCCGGCGATCAGCGCCGGAATGGACGCCGCCCAGAACACCTGGGCGATGGGTGTTCCGCGCGCCAGCAGCAGGCCGCCCAGCACCGGACCGGCGATCGAGCCGATGCGGCCGATCCCCAGCGCCCAGCCGACGCCGGTGGAGCGAATCGCGACCGGATAGAACGCTGCCGAGAGCGCGTGGCTGGCGTTCTGTCCGCCGATGATACCCAGCCCGGCGGCGGCGATGGTCAGGCCGAGCAGCAAGGGGGACGCGCCCGACCGGCCGATGAGCACCACGAACACCGCCGCCCACAGCGAGCTGCCAGCCAGCACCCAGAACGAGAATCGGCGATCCAGCAGCGTGCCGAGCACGATCGCGCCGCCGATGCCGCCGACCTGGAAGAGCGCCGTCAGCCGGATGGCCGTCGCCACCGGCAGGTTGGCGTCGCTGATGATCGTCGGCAGCCAGCTGTTCAGGAAGTACAGGTTCAGCAGGTTCATGAAGTAGACGATCCAGATGAGAACCGTGCCCACCGCACGGCGGCCCGCGAACAGCCGTGCCACGGCGAAGCCGTGGCGATGTTCGGTCTCGTCGTCGGTCACCGACAGGTGCGGTGGCAGCACGGTTCCAGGCGCAATCCGAGCCAGGCTGGCCCGGACGCGGTCGTCGTGCTTGCCGCTGACGAGCAGGAACCGGATGGAATCCGGCAGCCAGACGAGCGCGGCGCCGGCAATCAGCAGCGGAGCCGCTCCGCCGACGACGAACACCGATTGCCAGCCGAAGCGCGGGATGATCGCGGCCGCGACGAAGCCGCCGACCGCAGCCCCCAACGAGAAGCCGCAGATCATCATCGTCACGGCGGTGCCCCGGCGCCGGCGTGGCATGTATTCGGAGGTGAGCGCGATGGCATTGGGCATTGCTCCACCCATGCCAAGCCCGGTCAGCGCCCGGAACGCCGCGAGCACCTCCACCGACTGCGCAGCGGCCGTGAGCAGCGATCCCAGGCCGAAGACGAGCGTGCAGCCGATGAGCACGGGCCGCCGCCCGAAGCGATCGGCAAGCGGACCGCTGACGAGCGCGCCGATCATCATCCCGACCAGGCCGCTCGAGATCACGGACCCGAGCACCGCGCGCGGAATCTTCATCCCGGCGCTCAGCGCCGGGGCCACGTAGCCCATCGCCTGCGCGTCGAACCCGTCCACGAACACGACCAGACCGCACATCGCGACCACGGCCAGCTGGTAACGGCTGACCGGCCGGTCGTCGATGAACTGGCGGACGTCGAACGGCATAGCGGCCGGCACGATGCCTGGACGTCTTGAACGGTCAGAATCCATGCAACGAGTAAGTTTTCGAAAACGTTCAAGACGTCCACGCCCGCCCGGAGGGCGGGCAATCGAACACTGTCCTGGCGAGGCGGAGCCGCATGTTGGTCGGTCCGGCGTAGCCTCGCCAGGCATTGTCATACACATCTGGGGCTAACGGTCCCGCGGACGGTGACCCACCGCCGGCGGCGCTCGGAGACAGCCAACGGAAGGTCAGCGTTGGACTAAGATCCACGCGGCAAATGCAACCCGGCGCGCGACTTGGCCGCTACACGATCCAGGGCCTCATCGGCCGCGGCGGCATGGGCACGGTTTACCGGGCGACGGATCCCTCGCTCGGGCGCGACGTGGCCCTCAAGGTCCTTCCCGCGGACGTGGCCGCCGACCCCGATCGCATCGAGCGGTTCCGGCGCGAAGCGCGCGCGCTGGCCGCGCTGAACCACCCGCACATCGTCACCATTCACTCAGTCGAACAGGACGGCGACACGCACTTCCTGACGATGGAGCTGGTCTCCGGCAAGCCGCTGGACGCCCTCATCGGCGGGCGCGGCCTGCCGCTCGATCAAGTGACGCGCGTCGGGTCGACGGTGGCCGGCGCACTGGCGGCGGCGCATGACAAGGGAATCGTCCACCGCGACCTGAAGCCGGGGAACATCATGGTCTCCGACAGCGGGCAATCGAAGGTGCTCGATTTCGGCCTGTCGAAGGTCCGCGGCGGCGCCGAGGTGTCCAGGGACGTCTCGATGACGCGGCTCGAGACGCAGGCCGGCGTGGTCGTCGGGACGCCCGCCTACATGTCGCCGGAGCAGATCGCTGGGCTCGACGTCGATCAGCGGAGCGACATCTTCTCGCTCGGCGTCATCCTCTACGAGATGGTGACCGGCGTCCGGCCGTTCAGCGGCCGATCGACGATGGAGATGGCATCCGCGGTCCTCCACGACACGCCGGCGCCCCCGAGCACCTTGCGCACCACCGTGCCGGAGGAGCTCGCCGGCGTGATCGCCCGCTGCCTGGAGAAAAGCGCGGCATCTCGGTTCTCGTCGATGGCAGAGGTTCACAAGGCCCTCGAGCGCGGCACGGGCCAGGCGCCATCCGCGACCAGCGGACCGTCGATCGCCGTGCTGCCATTCACCAACCTCAGCGCCGATCCCGACAGCGAGTTCTTCGGCGACGGCCTCGCCGAGGAAATCCTGAACGCGCTGGCGCAGATCGACGGGCTTCGCGTCGCGGCGCGCTCGTCATCGTTTTCGTTCAAGGGCCAGCAGATCGACATCGGCGAGATTGCCGCCAAGCTGCACGTCGCCAACGTCCTCGACGGCAGCGTGCGCCGGGCCGGCAGCCGCGTCCGCGTGACGCTGCAGCTCATCGACGCGGGGAGCGGGTTCCAGTTGTGGTCGGAACGCTACGACCGTGACATGGCCGACATCTTCGACGTGCAGGACGAGATTGCGCGCGCCGTGGCCGGCAAGCTCAAGGTGACGCTCGCGGGCGGGGCCTCACAGCGCCTGGCGAAGCAGCTGACCACCAACGTCGAAGCCTACGAGCTGTACCTGCGGGGGCGCGCGCTGATCACCAAGCGCGGCAAGCATGTCGGGCCCGGCATGGATTGCCTGAAACGCGCCGTCGAGCTGGACTCCGCGTTTGCCGTGGCGTGGGCCGGACTCGCGGACGCGTACACCGTACAGGGCTACTGGGCGGTCTACCCTCCAGGAGAGGTGATGCCCAAGGCGCTGACCGCCGCCCGGCGGGCGGTGGCGCTCGACCCGCAGCTCGGTGAAGGGCACTGCGCCCTCGCTGCCGCGCTGATGTTCTGGGAGCGCGACTATGAAGGCGCGAGGCAGGCGTTTCAGCGAGGCCTCCAACTGAATCCTCAGAACACCCAGGGCCGGGCCTGGTACGGCATCTTCAGCCTGCAATGGGTCGGGGGCCAGCTTCAGGAAGGCTTGGCCGAATTGCAGCGCGCCTACGACAACGATCCACTATCCGCCTACGCGGCGACGCTTCTGGGCCTCGGGCTCGCGACCGGTGGCGAGACCGAGGAGGGGCTGAGGTTCGTGCGTTTAGCCACCGAGCGCGACCCGGAGGCCCTGGTCGGTCACTGGACGCACGGTCTGGTGGCGCAGTGGCACGGGGCGGTGGATGAATCGCTGGCAGCCTTTGCCCGGGCGTGCGAGTTATCGAATCGGGCCGAGTACCCGCTGGTACAGATGGCCGTCGCCTACGCGGATTGCGGCCGGCTTGCGGAGGCTCGCGCCCTACACCAGGAACTGCTCTCGAGAAGGGCGAGGGGCTACATCTCGTACTTGGGGCTGGCCCTGGCCTCCGCGGCGGTGGGCGACATGGATGCTGCCATGGAATACGCGCAGCAGTCGTGCGACGAGCGCGAGCCGGCGCTGGTGATCATGGCGCGCCTGTTCCAGAACGCGCGCCGCTTGCGGGAGGACCCCCGGTTCGCCGACGTGCTGCGGCGGCTGGCGCTGCCGCAGCCCTGAATCAGTTCGCCGGTGGCGGCGCCGGCGCCTGAATGCCTTTTGCCGCCATCAGCGCTTCGATCGCCTTGGCGGTTTCGGGGTGTCCCTCGCCGGCAGCCTGGCGGATGCCGCGCACGCCGACGCCCTTGGCGAGATCCAGCGCGGTGCGGCCGAGCGCGTCCTTGGCCGTCAGGTCGGCGCCGTGCTCGACCAGGAACGTCACGAACTTCGTATAGCCGCGCTGCGCGGCGCCGTGGAGCGCCGTCTGGTCGGGCACCACGTTCGCGCTCGGGATCTGGCTCGGGCGCGCCCGCAGGATGATGTTGTAGGACGCCGCCTGCGACGTGCCCTCCGGCACCGGGTTCCGGCGCTCGGTGATCATCCGGGCATTGATGTCGGCTCCGGCGTCGAGCAGGAGTTTCATCGTCGCCAGCACGCCCTCATCCGTGCGGTTGCGGCCGCGCGTCACGCGGTCACCGAACTCCACACCGGCCGCCGCCATCAGCGGCGTCACGCCTTCCTTGCTGGGAAGGTCCACCAGCGCCTTGTTCTTCAGCAGCAGCTCGACGAACGGCGCGTCGCCGGCGCGCGCCGCGCGGAGCAGCGGCGTGGCGCCCTGCGCCAGGATGGTGTCGCCGCCGCGGTCCTGCGGCACGTCGCGATACGGCGGGCGGCGCTTGAGCTGCAGGTTCGGGTTGGCGCCCTTCGCGAGCAGCAGCTTCGCCACGTCCAGCGCCGTCACCGCGTCCTCGCTCGGCAGCACCGCCATCGCGCCGTTGCCCTTGGTGGGCAGGGTGCTGACGTCGGCCGCCATGTAGAGCGGCGAGCGGCCGAAGAAGTCCCACTTGTCCACGTCGGCGCCGCCGTTGATGAGCGCAACCGCGACCTCGAAGTGGAGGTTCATCAGCGCCATCACCAGTGGCGTGATCCGCTCGGGATCCTCGAGGTCGGGGTCGGCCCCGGCCGCGAGCAGGTGCTTCGCGCACTCGACGCAGCCCTCGCGCGCGGCATATAGGAGCGGGGTGAAGCCGCCGCGGTTCATGTCCTTGGGACGCGGCTCGGTGATGACCTTGCGCTCCCACTGGCGGATGGCGCCGCGGGCGTTGAGGTCGGCGCCCTTCGACGCCAGGAACTTCACCATCTCGGGCTGCCGCTGCGCCGAGGCCCACATCAGCGCCGTCTGCTGCCCGAAGGTCTCGCGAGCGTTGAGGTCGGCACCAGCTTCGATGAGCAGCCGGGCGGCTTCGACCTTGCCGCTGCGCGCGGCCGCCATCAGCGGCGTTTCACCCTCGGGGTTCCTGAAGTTGGCGTCGGCGCCCGCCTTGAGCAGCACGTCGACGATGGTCGCCGAGCCGAGAATGGCGGCCTCGGTGATGGCCGAGGTGCCGAAGTGGTTCTTTGCCTTGACGTCGGCGCCGGCCTTGACCAGCGCGCGCACCAGCTCGACGTCGTCGTTGGCCGCCGCCCACATCAGCGCCGTGGTGCCGTCGGGGCCCGGCGTGTTCGGGTTGGCGCCCTTGGCCAGCATCGCCAGGGCCGCCGCGCGATCGCCGCGCTCGACGATCTCGATCAGGCCGGGCTCGGCGGCCGCCGCGACCGAGATCGCGACACCCCACACGGCGACGATGGCAGCCAGTCTGCGCACGCTACACCTCTGACAGGATGCCGCCGCTGTCGCCGATCTTCTCCACCGGGATGTTGTTCCGGTCGAAGATGGTGACGAGCAGGTCGGCGAACCGCGAGTCCTGCGGATACTTGATGTGCTGGCCGCCCTTGATCTTGCCGTTGGCGTGACCGAGGATCGCCGACGGCAGCGGGTCGTTGTTGTGCTTGTCGCTGTTGCTCATGTTGCTGCCGAAGAGGATGGTCGAGTGGTCCAGCACGCTGCCGCCCGCCTCCTGCGCCTTCGACAGCCGTTCCACGAACTTGGCGAACACCTCGGTGTGATAGCGCTGGATCTGCACCAGCTTGGCCATCTTCTCCGGGTTGTTGCCGTGGTGCGACAGCGGGTGGAACGCCTCGGCGATGCCGAGATTCGTGTAGGTCCGCATGCTGGCTTCGCGGTCCATCGACAGCGTGATGATGCGGGTGATGTCGGCCTGGAACGCCAACGCCATCAGGTCGAACATCAGCTTGAAGTGCTCGGTGATGTCGTTGGGCACGCCTACCGGCGCGTCCGGCACGTCCAGGTTGGAGTCGTCCTGCTTGGCCGCCATCTGCACGCGGCGCTCGATTTCGCGCACCGAGTCCAGGTAGTCGCTGACGATGGCGCGGTCGCGGACGCCGAGCGTGCCCTGCAGCCGGTTCGCCTGCCCCTGCACGCGATCGAGGATGCTGCCGGTCTCGGCCAGAATCTGCGCCCGCTCTTCCGCCGTGTCACCCTGGCCGAACAGCTTCTGGAACACCGTGCGCGGGTTGCCTTCCTGCGGCAGCGACTGCGTGGGCGTGCGCCAGGACAGGCGCGCGCCAACCTGCGACGTCGTCAACTCGAGCGACGGCAGCCGCGTGTCCTGCCCGATGTGCTTCACGGCCAGCTGGTCGGCGGTCATGCCGGCGCTCGCGTCGCCGACGGCGTGGTCCCACGGCTTCACGCAGCTCAGCCAGGTGGACTCGATGTAGCCGTGCGGCTCGGGCGTCTCGCCCGGCTTGTTGCGCAGGCCCGACACGATGGTCAGGTGCTTCCGGAGCGGTTCCAGCGGCGACAGGATCGGCGACATGTCGAAGGTGGCCCCGGTCTGGGCCGGCGACCACTGGTCCATGATGGCGCCGTGCGGGAACCCGACGAAAGCGAGCCGCGTCGGCACCTTGCCGGCCGGCGTCTGGGCGAATGCCTTGGCCGCCGGGTTCATCGCATCGAGGAGCGGCAGCGCGATCGCGGCGCCCACGCCTCTCAACACCGTTCGACGCGAGATGTGCTTTTGCGACAGATACATTGTCCGCTCTCCCTCAGGCTCCGGGCCACAGGCTACAGGCCACGGGCTTCATTTACGACTAACGACCCACGACCAACGACCCACGACTAATGACTCGCTACCGCCGCGACCTTCTCGCCCGCCGGCGCCGGTTTGGGCGCCCGCCGCATTCTAAACTGTTCGCTCTTCACCACGCCCTGGACAATTGCCGACAGGCGGTAGTCGCTCGCCGCCGCGCCCCGGACGATCTGGCGGACGGTCGGCATGTCCTTGTATTCGAGTGTACGCCCAGTGGCGTAGGCCAGGAGCCCCTGGGTGAAGGTCTGCACGAACTGCTCAGGACGGCGCAGCAGAGCCTTTCGCAGGTCATCCGGACCGTTGATGGCCGTGCCGTCCGGCAGCGTCCCCGAGGCGTCGATGACGGCCCCGGCAAACCGGTCCCGGTCGCGCCACTTCCCCGTCGCGTCGAAGTTCTCGAGCGCCAGGCCCAGCGGATCCATCACCGCGTGGCAGGAGGCGCAGGTCGCGTTGGCCCGGTGCTTCGCTATCATTTCGCGCACCGTCAGGGCCCGCGTGGTGCCGATGTCCTTCTCGTCCAGCGTCGGCACGTTCGCCGGCGGGTTGGCCGGCGGCACGCCCTGGATGTGCTTGAGGATGAACGCGCCGCGCAGCACCGGCGACGTGCGGTTCGGGTAGGCCGCCGCCATCAGCACGGCCCCTTTGCCCAGCAGTCCCCAGCGCGCCGACTGCGGCAGCTCGACGCGGCGGAAGCGATCCCCCTTCACGTCGGTGATGCCGTAGTGCAGCGCCACGCGCTCGTTCAGATAGGTATGGCTGGCGCGCAGCAGATCCACCACGCTGCGGTCCTCGCGGAAGATGCTGTCGGCGAAGAGCGCCAGCTCGGTGCGGAAGTCGTCGCGCGGGTCCGCACGCCCTGACGCGTACGGCAGCACCGCCTGGTCCGGCACGATCTCGTCCAGCCGCTTCATGTCCAGCCACTGCGGCAGGAAGTTGTCGGCCAGCGTGATCGACCGCGGGTCGGCCAGCATGCGCCGCACCTGCCGGTCGAGCACCGCCGGCTGGTCGAGACGGCCGGCGGTGGCAAGGCGCAGCAGCTCGTCGTCGGGGATCGTGTTCCAGAGGAAGAACGACAGCTTCGACGCCAGCTCGAGATCGGTGATGGCGTAGGTGTTGCCGGGCGCCACGCCGGCGGGCACGCGCTCGCCGCGATAGAGGAAGAACGGGCTCGCCAGGATGCCGGTGACCGCGCCGCGCACGCCGCCCTCGAAGCCGCCCTCCTTGGCGCCCTGCTCGTAGTACTTGAACAGCTCGGCGGTGTCGTCGGCGGTGACCGGCCGCCGGTAGGCACGGCGGGCCAGCGACGCGATGATCGTCTGCGCGCACTTCGCCTGCGCCGCGGGCGTCGAGCCGCTGGGCGGATAGCAGCTGAAGATACGGTCGCGGCTCGGCGTCGCGCTCACACCCTTGGGGTTGAACGGACCGCGGACCTGGAAGGAGTTGATGCGATACATCCGGTCCTGGCCGCCGCCGGGCGCGAACATCTGCTGCACGTCGTCGGATTCGGCGAAGGTACGGCGCCGGAACGCCACGCCCACCCTGTGCGGGCCGGCGGTGGTGGTGAAGCGGATGTTCTTCAGGCGCGCATTGGGCTTGTCCAGGGCGCCGTTCTGCACCTGGTCGTAGAGCTTCATGTCCTCTTCGCCGCCAATCACGGTCTCGTAGACCACTTTACCGTCGAGGGTGACGACCAGCGGGTTCTCGAACTCCATCCCGCTGCCCCAGATGTTGGTGACGATGTCGGCGATGTCCACGACGTATTCGCCGTCCGACGGCAGATCGACGTTGGCGAGGATGCCGCCGCGGGTGCCGAGCGGCAGGCCGGCCACGTGGGTCAGCTGCGTGCCCGGCGCGGCGCGGAACGTCCAGCCGCCGGGCCGCGCGTCCGCCCGGCCAATGGCTTTCACCGCGACCGAGCGTGCCGCGATCACGTACTGCTCGATGAACGACGGCGACACCTGCAGCGCCGACGCGATGTTGTCGAAGCCGTCGGCGACGTCGTCGGCCGGCAGCAGCTCGGCGGCGTCGATCTCGACGTTCAGCAGGTCGCGAACCGCGTTCGCGTACTCCTTGCGATTGAGCCGGTGCAGGCCGGTCTTGTCGCGGAGATAGGCCGGGCTGGCGGCGCCATCGAGCGAGGTCTCGAGCCACGTCACCAGCGAATCCACGGCGGCGGGCTCGGGCTGCCTCGCGCCGGGCGGCGGCATCACGCGGCCGCGCAGCTTCCGCACCGCCTTCTCGAACAGGTCGGGGTTCTGCGCGATGCTCTGCGCCGTCAGGCCGTCGAAGCTCACCCCCGCCATCTTGGTGCGGTCGTTGTGGCAGGCGGCACGGTCCTGCTTGACCGTCGCCAGCTGCGCGTCGGCGGCCGGCGCGGTCGCAGCTGCCCGCGCCGTGCGCGAGCCACCGGCGTGACCTGCGCGGAAAACGCGGCGGGCAGCGCCATGCACCATCAGCGCGGCCAGCGAAAGCACGACGGTGGATCGTCTCTGGATTCATGGTCATGCGTGACATCTCTGGGCGCCTATGCGTCGGGCGAGAGATAACCCCACAGGCTCTCGAAGGAGCGGCGCACGAACTCGTCGCCGTTCCCCATCTGCGCGTCGAACTCCTTGGTCGGCTTGGCCTCGACCGCCTCGGCCGGTCCGCGTCCCTTGTTGAGCATTGTCGATAGACGATCGTAGATCGTCGAGTACATGGAGGCGTGGGCTTTCAGATCGGCCAAGCTGAGCACTGGCCCGCGGGCCGGGACGATGCGGGTCTGCGCATCCACCAGCGTTTGCAGCCGCTGATGCGCTCCCACCAGGCCGCCAATCCACCCGCCAGTGATGTAGTCCACCACCGGCCAGCCCTGACCCGACATCACGTCGCCCACCGCGAGCACGTTATGGTTGGGGAAATGGACGTACAGGTCGCCGTCGGTGTGGGCGGTGTCGGGAATGTAGCCGTACTTCACGGCCGGGCTGAGCTGGCCGGTCGTATAGAAGGTCTTGTTCGGCCGGGCGACCTCCGGCAGCCGCGGGAACCGCCGGTTGTTCCACGGCCAGGTGACGTCGGTAGACAGCCACAGGCGGGTGTTCTCGTGCGCGACGATCGTCTTGCCGGCCTTGCCCAGCAGCTCGTTCGAGCCGGTGTGCTCGGGGTGCCAGTGCGTGTTGAAGAGCGTCTGCACGGGGCGGCCACCCGGCAGAGCCGCCACGGCCTTCATCAGCGCGTCGGTGCCGCCCGCCGAGACACCATCGACCAGCACGACTCCATCCGCGGTCGCGTAGGCGACGACGTTGGTCTCTCCCGGAATCCGCAGGACGAACAAGTCGTCGGCCAGTCGCTCGGCGACGGCACCGGCGGGCGCGGCCTGGGCGGCAAGCCGTTGAACGGGCGCGCCCAGAACGATTCCGGCGGCACCGCCAATCGCGGCCTTCAAGATCTGCCTACGTGTGTGAGCGTCCTGGGCCACCACGGCTCTGTGGATCAAGTTTAGGCGCCCCTGCAAGCGGATTCCACCCCCAAAACAAGTCAAATGCGCCGAAAACGCAGGTTTACGCGGGAGGCAGGGGAGGACAGGCCTCCCCGAGGAATCCGCCACCGCCGCAGTACTTCACATCCTGAAGCTGAATCGCGAGACCGTCAGGGTCGGTGAGATACAGCTCCGGCGTTCCACCCTCGGCGCCGCCGCGATTCGGCATCCGCAGCGAGATGTAGGTCACGAGCGGCGAGCGCCCCTGCCCATCCTGCTGCTTGAGGCCGTAGCTGACGAGCAGCTTGGTGACGACTGCGGGATCGAAGCCGTCCATCGCCACGCACGCGTGATCGATGCCCGCCGCACGCGCAGGTCCGCCGCCCGCGGCGCCGCGACCGCCCGGCGGAGTCCCTGGAGCCCCTGCCCCGCCCGCGCGCGTCGGACCGCCGCCACCGATGAACATCAGAAAGTGGACGCCGCTGCCGACCTGCCATGCTGGCGTCGCGGCCTGATACACCATCGGCGTGAAGCCGAACAGGTCGAGATACATGGGCACCGTATTCGGGTCGCTCGCCGCGATCGTGAAGTGACTGGTGTCCTTCAGCGCGATGAGTCCCGGCTTGGGCGATCGCTCTGCGACGGGGCACACATTGCCCAACGCACCGCTGCCGCCGCAGTAGCTGGCGTCGTGCAACTGGAAGATCACGCCGCTCGGATCGGCGGCAAACAGATCGCGCGTGCTTCCATCAGGCGATCCGCCTTCGTTCTGCCGGCGGATGCGAACGAGGGCCTGCTTCGGTCCTGGTTTCGCCGCGGTCGATGGCGCGGCGGTGAAGCCATGAGCGGCGAGCGTCCGCATCGCGCCATCGACGGAGAAGCCCTGCACGCCGAATCCGAGCGCGCTGATGCTGGGACGTTCACCGTCCGCTGCCTGCCGAAGCGCAAGGAATCTTGGTCCGTTGCCGATCCGGAGCAGGACTGTCGAACCCTGCCGCGCCTGCACCGGCATTCCGAACAAGCCCCTGGTAGAACTCGAGCGATCGCCCGACGTCGGAGACCGTCAGCGTGATCTGACTGAGTCCGTTCACTCGGAACGGCGCGCCCGCCTGGGCCTGCGCGGCGATTCGCGGCGACATGGCCAGTGCGGGAAGCGCGGCGAGAAAGTGGCGACGATCGATCGATGCAGCCATGCGGAGATTCTATGCTGCTCAATCCACGGCGAAGCAGTAGAACAGGCCGGCCCCGCCGGTCACGCGCAAATCCTCCTGGCCGCAGCCGCGCGACGGGTGCACGGAGTTCCAGGAATTCACGCCGGCACCCGCACCCTGGCGGTCATGGTGGCCCACCTGCGCGCGGCCGGCGCCGCTCGATGTCCAGTTGCCGCAGGTCAGGTCTTCGCTGGCCGGAAGGGCCGTCCCGTCGGGGCGCGATCCGGTGAGGATGTCGTGCTGGTTCGGCGAATCGTCCACGCCGTTCACCGGGTCCAGCCGCTCGGTCACCGCCGTCTGCTTGTTGATGCCGGCCGTGTCGCCGTGCAGTTCGTCGAGGTTGGCGGCGATGAGCAGGCCCTCGGCGTTGTACCAGGGCCCGCGGCCGATGCGGTCGCGCGCGTTCACCGCTGGTTGGCCGTCACGCGCCGACACGCTCAGGTAGGCGCGCCAGGTGTGATCGCCGGCGCCTTCAGCCGCTGCAAGCGCCTGGCAGTGCGCGTCGGCCCCGGCCAGGCCGCCGAGATCGCCGCCGCGGCCGGGTCCCTTGCTGGTGACGAAGAAGCGCGTCACCGACTTGGCGCCTCCCATCTCCAGCGACGCCGGTGGCGGATGGCGTGGCCGCGGGCTGCTCCGCCGCGCCGGTGTCGGGCGCGGCGTCGCGCCCGCACGCCACCGCGGCCACGAGCGCCAGCCCGACGAGGCCGATGCCGCCACCAGGGATGTGCTTCACGACGCCGGCTTCAACGGGCCAGGGAAACCACAGCGCGCCAGCAGCGCTTCGAACCGGGAATCGGCGCGGTATGGATCCCACTTGGGATCGACTGTCAGAAATATGAGGTGTACGTCGTGGGCATCGAAGGCCCGGTCCAGCCATTCGAACGCCAGGTCGCGCTCCCCCAGGCCAGCGTGGACCAGCGCCATCGTGTACGGCGGCACGAAACGCTCCCGCGAGAGTGCCTCCAAGGTGGACGGATCGCCGCTGAGGTTCTCGAACGGGAGCACGGCAAGTCTCGCGCTCGACGGCTGACTGTCCCGGCCAAGCGCGGCCCAGGCGATGATGCCGGCGAGGGCCACTACCGCCACCAGGCCGAGGCCGATTCGGGCTCGAGCCGGCGCCGCCACCACAGCCGCCGGGACGGAGTCTGCCGGCGCGGGTGGGACTCGGCCCCCACAACCTCGACCGGCGCGATGAAGCGGTAGCCCTTGCCGGACACGGTCTCGATGCAAACCGGCTCCTCGGCCGAGTCGCGCAGGGCCTGGCGGATCTTCCGAATCGCCGTGTGCACGCCGGTCTCGACGTCCACGAAGACGTCCTTGCCCCACAGCCGGTCAACGGTGTCACCGCGCGTCACCAGCAGGCCTCGCCGTTCGACCAGCATGATCAGCAGGTCCATCGGCTGACGCTCGAGGCGGCACGCGCGCCCGTGCCGGCGCAACTCGTAGGCCGCAACGTCCAGCTCGAAGTCGCCGAAGCGAAGGCGTAAAGACATACCGCTCTGTGGGTTGGCGGTTCAGGAAATCGACAGGGTTTCCCCAGCGGTGGTCCATGGCCATCGCCACGGGGCCGGCGCCAGCATAGCGCGCGGCTGGAGCAGAAGCCCAGCCCGATTTGAACCGATCAGGTTTCCCAGGAAGGACGAAAAGATGACCAAGACGACTCGGAACCCCGCGGGCAACGCCGGCGCAGTCTCCGCCTTGTGTCTGGCGGCGGCCCTACTCACCTCATCGACCGCAACGGCCGGTCAATCGAACGATTCGGCCGCCTCGCACAGCCTCGTCGGCACCTGGCTCATCCAGGTGACGCCGCGGAACTGCGCCACCCAGGCTCCGCTGAGTCCGCCGTTCAACTCGCTCGTGACGTTCCACCGCGGCGGAACGACCGCAGAATCGGCCGGCGGCGTCGCGTTCGCTCCGGGCCAACGCAGCCAGGGACACGGCACGTGGGCACAAGAAGGCGGGCACGCCTATCGGCAAGACATGGTTGCCTTGCTGCTGTTCGACACTGAGCCGAATCTCCCCGGTACGCCGACCTTCGACCCCACCAAGCCGGTGTCGCCCGGATTCTTCGCCGGATGGCAGACGATCGGGCACACGGTCCGGTTCACGGACGCCGATCACCTCGCATCGGAAGGCACCAACACCTTCTACAAGGCGAACGGCGAGGTGTACAGGACCGGCTGTTCGACCGCAACGGGCGCGCGGTTCTAGCGAGTGCTCGAGAGTTGGGACGGCGGCAGGACCGCCGTCCCCACGGGTCTTAGAAGGTCGTGCCGCCGTTCATTGTGTGGCCGGCCACGGAATCGCAGTGCTTGCCGGGCTCGGGCAGCTTCGGCTTGTTGGTGGCAGCATCCACCGGGCACTTCACCATGGTGCCCACCCGCGCGCCGAAGTTCGAGCCGTCACGGAGCGGGTTCAGGTGGACGCTGAACACCGTACCGGGTCCAAATGTCTTCCCGGTGATGTCCTGCCGGGCGAGCTGCGCGGTGCCCGCCATCTCGATGCCCCACTCGACGTACTTCCCGTCCTCGCCCTTGGCCAGCGACTTGTGATCCGGCGCGAGCAGCATGAAATGGATCTCGGCGTGGTTGGCCTGGGGCACGAACTGCTTGATGACGCCGGTCAGCGTCACCACCTTCTTCTGGTCGTACATGGCGAACGAGTGGTGCGTGGACACGGTGCTCCCGAGCAGGACCACCAGCAGGGCCAGGCACGCGGCCATCGCCGAGGCGTTGACTGTGCGCGATTTCATGTCTCCTCCGCGGAATCGAAGATACAACGGTTACCGTCCTACTTGAAGATGTCGGTGATGGCCGAAGGCAGGTCGTCCTGCGGCTTGTCCCAGCCTTTTTCGAAATGCTCTTCCCAGTTCTTCGCCCACGGCCGGCCGTAGTAGTCCACGAAGCGCGTGTCGGCTCCGGTCACCTGCTTCGGACGGCCGTCGGTGTTGAAGATGTTGCTCAGGCACTCGATGAAGGTATAGCGCCGATCGGGCGCGTCCGGCGTCGCCTGACGCACGAAGCGATAGGAGGCGCGAACGGGGGTCACGAACGCGTCGGGGTCGTAGAAGATGGTCTCGTGATCGAGGCCGATGAACTTGCCGCCGGCGTCGAGCGCGGGCTTGAAGGTTTCGACGGTCTCCAGGTTCTCGCTGTTCTCGAACATCACGTGCGACAGCTGCCACGCCTGGATGTTCGCCGTCCAGGTGACGAGCGTCGTCCCGTCCCAGAACCCGAGCGTCTCGCCGTACCACTGCGGCACCTTGTGCACGTGCGCCGCCTTGCCGACCATGACCTGACGCAGGAAGTTGTCGGCGATGCCGGACAGGAACTGGACGTTCCACGGCGTCATCGTCAGCTGGAAGTTGCCCGCCTGCGACGGCTGCGCCCACCAGCGGGTGAATCCCTCGGGCCAGCAGAACGACGCGCTCCACTGCGGCGCGTTGCTGACCGCCTCGTGATAGGCCGACTGCACCAGACGCTTCTGGTACTCAGGCGTCAACACCGAGAGCACGGTCGGCAGCTGCGCCACGCCCCAGATCCACTGGGAACCGGTGTCGGCCATGTTGTCGCGCGCGTAGTAGCCGTCCCAATCGGGCACGGTCGCCTTGGTGTAGACCGTGGGGCCGCCCTTCGTCTTGGCCTGGGCGAGCAGCGCCTCGTAGTGCTCCTTCGCCGTCTTGTAGGCATAGGGGCTGACGATGCGCTCGCGCGCAAAGTCGTCGTTGCAGTCGCCCCACGACGCGGACTGCGGCGGCTTGGGACCGATGCGGCCCGAATCCCACACCGAGTAGAGCTCGCGCGAGTCGTTGCAGCGGTAGTAGCGCTTGTCGAGCCAGTTCGCCCGGTCCTTGTAGAAGTTCTTGGTCGTGAACAGATCAACGGCCAGCGGCTGCACGCCGGCCGGCGGCCCGAGGATCGGCGGCGGCGCGCCCCGTCCGCGGCCCTGGCCCGGTGCTCCGGGAGGCGCCGCGCCGCGAGCACCCGGGGCCGGCGCTCCCCGTCCCCCCTGCGCCGGCGCGGCCTGCGCATACACGCCGGTCGAAATCGGCTCGACCATCGTCCATCCGGCCAGCGCGGCCAGGACGGCGACGGCCAGCAACGCCGTAAACCCCTTCACTCTCATGTAGGACCTCTCTCGCGGACCCGCCGCGGACCGCCGCGATCATACCTTGCCGCTCGCGTGCGCGACGCCGACGGCCGTGGACCAAAGTGTCGCTCTTTCCCGCCCGTTTCTGATCAAACGCGAGGCCCGGCGGCGCCTTGCGCACGCCGGAACTTCGCTATCCGCAATTTGTTTCGGATTTTACACGGATTCTCGAGCGGTGTGGCAGTCCTCCGGGCGTGCAGGAACAGGCAGACTCAAGCGACGATCTCCTTCACCACCCGGCCTGTTACGCCCGTCAGCCGCACGTCGAGCCCCTGGAACTGGACCGCCAGGCGCACGTGGTCGATGCCCAGCAGATGCAGCATCGTGGCGTGGAAGTCGTGCACGCTGACCGGGTTGTCCTGCGCGGCGTAGCCCAGCTCGTCGGTGGTCCCGTAGGCCAGGCCGGCCTTGATGCCGCCGCCGGCGATGGCATAGGAAAACGCCTTGATGTGGTGGTCGCGCCCGTCGCCGGTCTGCGACATCGGGGTGCGGCCGAACTCGCCGCCGAATATCACCAGGGTGTCGTCCAGCATGCCCCGCTGCTTGAGGTCGTTGATCAGGGCGGCCGTGGGCTTGTCCACCTCTTCGGCCTTGAGCAGCGTCCCGTTCTTGACGGCCGAGTGATGGTCCCAGTCACGGTGGTAGAGCTGAATGAAGCGGACGCCGCGCTCGGCGAGCCGGCGGGCCAGGAGGCAATTCGAGGCGTAGGAGCCGTCCCCGGGCTTGGCGCCGTAGGCGTCGAGCACGCTCTGCGGCTCGTTGCTCATGTCCACCAGCTCGGGGACGCTGCTCTGCATCTTGAAGGCCATCTCGTACTGCGCAATCCGCGTCACGATCTCGGGGTCGTGCACCTGCGTCAGGCGAGCCTGGTTCAGTGACGCGATCGCGTCGATCGTCTCGCGCTGCGTGTCGGGCGCGATGCCGGCGGGGTTGTCGATGTAGGACACCGGGTCGCCGAACGAGCTGATCTTCACCCCCTGGAACTTGCTGGGCAGGATGCCGGTCTGCCACTGCCGGGCCGCGATCGGCTGCATGCTGCCGCCGCGCCCCGTGGACACCATCACGACGAAGCCGGGCAGGTTCTCCGATTCCGAGCCCAGGCCGTAGAGGAGCCACGATCCGAAGCTCGGGCGGCCGGGCAGAATCGACCCGTTGTTCATGATCTGGTGCGCCGGATCGTGATTGATCTGCTCGCCGAACATCGATCGGACGATGCACAGGTCGTCGGCGACGCTGCCGATGTGCGGGAAGATCTCGGCCATCTCCTGGCCGGACTTGCCGAACTTCTTGAACGCGAACTGCGGCCCGTAGCACATCAGCTTCTGCCGCTGCAGCTGCGCGAGCTGCTGTCCCTTGGTCATCGACTCGGGCATCGGCTCGCCGTTCATCGCCGCCAGCTTCGGCTTGTAGTCGAACGTCTCGAGATGCGACGGGCCGCCGGCCTGGTAGAGGTAGATCACCCGCTTGGCCTTCGCGGCGTGGTGCAAGGGGTTGATGACGCCGCGCGACGGCTCCGGCGGCGGCCGCCTGGGCGGCCTGCACGATCCGCGGATCCAGCATCGACTGCAGCGCCACCGCGCCGAGGCCGACCAGGCCCCGGCCGAGGAATGTTCTCCGGCAGACGTCAGAAAGCGTGCGGCCCTATCGGATTCATCACAGCACTTCCTCAGTTGCGGGTAATCATCTCGTGCAGGTTCAGCACCGCACGAGTGACGGTGGCCATCGCCGCCAGCTCCGGTGCGCGGATGTCCGCGCGGCACCGGCGATTCGCCGATGCTGACGAATCGCTCGCGCCTCTGCCGGGTTTCTGCTGGAACCGGCGCAGCACTCTTCGCGTGCAGCGTCGACAGCGTGCGCAGCTCGGCGGCGTCCGGCGGACGGCTGAGGGCGCGCGTGAACACCCATCTCATGCGGGCGTCCGTCGCCCCCTCCTGGCGCAGCGCCATCGTCGCGAAGCTGCGCGCGGCCTCGACGAAGATCGGATCGTTCAGCAGGTCGAGGGCCTGCAGCGGCGTGTTCGACGTGATCCGATCGAGCACGTGCTCCTCGCGCGACGGCGCGTCGAACGCCTGCAAGCTCGGATGCAGGAACGTGCGCTGCCAGTACATGTACAGGCCGCGGCGGTACAAGTCGGCATCGTCGGCTCTCGGAGTAGGCGCGCCGCGGATAGTTGAGCGCCGCGAGATAGCCCTCCGGCTGATACGGCCGGACGCTCGGCCCGCCCGAACTTCTCCACCAGCAGGCCGGAGACCTGCAGCGCGACGTCGCGAACCACCTCCGCCTCGACGCGGAGACGGTTCTGCCGCGCCAGCAACCGATTGCCCGGATCCTTGCGACTCGGCCTCCGGTCGAGGCGTCGACGACTGCCTATAGGTGTGGCTGGTGACGATCGTCCGCACGAGGTGCTTCATGTCCCACGCGTGGGCACCGGGCTGCCGATCGACCGTCGGTTCCATGAACTCGGCGGCAAGCCAATCGAGCAGGTCCAGGTGCGATGGCCATTCCCCTTGCGAACCGAAGTCACCCAGATGCGGCGGACAGGCCCGTGCCGAAGAACTGCCGCCACGTGCGGTTGACGAACACCCGGGCGGTCAGCGGATTCTGCGGCGAGACCAGCCAGTTCGCCAGGTCGAGCCGCGTGGCCCGGCGGCCGCCGGTTGTCAACACGCCCATGAATTCCGGAATCGCCGGCTCGACCATCGGCCCCCGAATCGTCCATCCAGTTGCCGCGCGGCAGCATGCGCGTCTCGCGCGGCACCGGCATCGCCTCGCTGACCATCACTCGGTTGATGTCCATCTCCAGCCGCGCCTTCGCCGCCTCCAGCCGCGCGACGTCAGCCCGCAGCGACGCCAATTCGGGGTTGGTGAGCTGATAAAAGTCTCGACCATGTCCGCTCCAGCCACCGGCGGTCCCTCGCTGCTGCCGGCCACCGCCGCCGCGTGGCGCGTCTTCCGCCGCTGGCTGGCCAGGGAGGTGATGGCGCGCATCAGCGACTCCGGCAACCCGCGGTACTCGGTCTCCTGATCGACCGTGACGTCTTCGACTGTGCCGCCCCGGCCGCATCGTCCGGCCACGCGGGTCCGGCCGAGAGCGCCAGCCGAACCGGCCGATCGTCGCGCGGCGCGTGCCGGACTCCTGGCGGAACACGACGACGAGCACGCTGTCCTCGCTGGTCGTCACCGGCTCGGCGAACTGGAACGCGACGAACGGATTCGATGCCGAGGTGCCGAAATCGCCAACGATCCACGATGTCTTCGCATCGCCGTCGATGCGGCGTTCACCGTCTCGTCCACCGATCCGCCCAGCGCGTTGCGGTTCCGCTGGCCATGCCGGTCGAGAAGACGCAACTTCCGCGGCGCGCCGCGCACCTTGCACCACTGACGCCTCGACCTCGCTCAGCTCGACGCCGAGACCGCCTCGCGCCACGAACCCGCCCGGCAGGGTGTCGTCGCGCGCCATTTCGATACCCAGCGAACGCCAGACACCTTTGCCCGGTTTCAGCGTCACCGTGTAGGTCTCCGTGTCGGGATTCTTTCCCGACGCGACGATCAGTCCTTTCACCGGCTTCTGATTGAACCGCAGCAGGCTACCCATCCGCACGCCCAGGTCGTCGTGAATCGACAGCGTGGCTTCACGCGCGGTCGCAGACAGCGGACGCACGAACTGCCACCGCAGCTCGCCGCGATTGAAGCGGTCCGCGGCTGTCGAGGCCCAGGCGGCGCGATCGGATGCGCGCTGTTTCGCCGCCGTCGCAAGCTTCTGCCGTGCGGTGGCGATCGCTGCGTCCAGCTTCTCGAGTTGCTGCGTCTCCGACGCCGTTGGCAGCTGCAGCTTCACGCCCCACGCCTCGGGCCCGTTCCTGCCGCCGCCATCCCGCGCCAGGCCCGTCTCGTCGAGGTCGGCGAAGAACGCCTTCAGCGCGTAGAAGTCCTTGGCCAGAATCGGATCGAACTTGTGGTCGTGGCATTCGGCGCAGCCGACCGTGGTCCCCATCCACACCGAGCTGACGTTGCGGACCCGGTCGGCGCCGTACTTCGCCAGGTACTCCTTCTCCTGCAGGCCCCCTTCCCCCGAGACGCGGTTCAACCGGTTGAACGCGGAGGCGATCTTCTGATCGACGGTCGGCGTCCGGCAGCAGGTCGCCGGCCAACTGCTCGCGGGTGAACTCGTCGAAGGGCTTGTTGGTCGCTGAAGGCGCTTGAGCACGTAGTCGCGGTAGGGCCAGACCGGATAGCGGATTGTCGCCGTGGAAGCCGGCCGTGTCGGCGTACCGGACCGGCGTCGAGCCAGTAGAGCGCCTGCTTCTCCGCCGAAGCGCGGCGACGCCAGCAGCCGATCCACCACCCGTTCGTAGGCGCGCGGCGACCGGTCGGCCAGGAACGCGTCGACCTCCGCCGGGGTCGGCGCCAGGCCCGTCAGATCCAGCGTCACGCGGCGGATCAGGGTCGCGGCGATCCGCCTCGGGCGATGGCTCGAGTCCTTCCGTCCGCAGCCGCGTCGACACGAAGCAGTCGATCGGATGCTCGCCGGCGCGCGCCGCGCCGGAACGGCTGGCGCACGAACCGGCTGATACGCCCAGTGGCCTTCGTATTCGGCGCCTTCGGCAATCCAACGCCTGATCGTTTCCTTCTGTGCCGCGCTCAGTTCCTTGTGGATCGCGGCCGGCGGCATCTGACGCGCCGGGTTTTCAGCGAAGATCCGCTGCGATGATCAGGCTGGCCTCGGGCTTGCCCGGCACGATCGGCGTGCCGTTCCTCCGCGTCTTCACGGCTTCCTCGCGGAGATCCAGCCGCATTCCCACCATTCGCGAGCTTTCGTCCGGTCCATGACAGCGGAAGCACGTCCCGGACATGATCGGCCGAACGTCGCGGTTGAATCCAATCCGCGCGGCATCCGAACCGGCGGTCGCGAGGGCCTGCCCAGCGGCGACCACCCAGGCGGTGGACGCCGCCAGAATCAGAGCCGCCCCGGCAAGCACGCGCAGCGTTGGCATTCTCATCTATAGAATCATCCATCTGTGAGCGTCCGCGCCCGGAGCCTTTCAGAAGTCGAAGCTCGCGCTGAACTTGAGGAAGCGCGCCTGGATGATCGAGGTCGGCCTCAGCCACGTAGTCCTGTCCTGCGACGTCTGCGTGATGATCGCGTCGGAATTGAGGGCATTGTAGAGATCGACGTTCAGATCCAACGACGACCACCCCATCCGCACGATCTTCGTGAAGCTGAGATCCAGCTGGTTCAGCCGGTCGCCGTAGCGGTTTCCCGGCTCGAACACGCCGACCGACGCCTGCCCCACTGCGCCGGCGCTGAACGCGCCGAGCTGGGGGTTGGCGGCGACGATCTGCGCGCCGGTGTAGATCACGTTGGCCTGGACCATCGGGCCCGGGATGCTCTGGATGGTCCCGCTCGTACGGATACCCCACCAAGGAAGCTGATAGGAGCCGAGGGCTTTGTTCTGGGGCACGAAGCCGCTTTCCTGATGGCAGTCCTCCAATGGGTTCCACACACCCTCGGCAGTCGGCCCGACGCCCGGCACTCCCAGGAACATCTCCGGGATCTGGTCGGCGAGGTCGCAGTTGTCGGTCATGTTCTGGCCCACGCTGACGCCGCCCTGCAGGACGACCTGACGCATGCGGGCATCGATGGTCACGTCGATGCCGTCGAAGTGCGCGTACTGATTGCCGAAGTTCTTGGCCAACGTCACGACATTACGGTTGGCGCTGACCAGCGCCGGCGTGATGTCGAACAGCCCACGCATCGTCTCAGCGGAATTCGGCAGCCGCGTATCGGTCGGCACCACGATGCTGTACTGCCGATAGTCAGCCGCGTCGTGAGCACGTTGTCGGTAACGGTGAAGTTGCCCTGAATGCGACGGAAGTAGCTGACGCTCGCCGACAGCCTCGGCAGCATCTCCTGCTGCACGCCCGCCGAAAACTCCCAGTTGTAGGGACGAACACCCCAACCGTTCAGGATCGCCGGATCATAGGTGGTGGCCGGGACCGCCGAGCCGAAGTTCGCATTCAGGTTCTGACCGCAGACATCCACCGCATTGAGCGCACCGGTGAGGTCGCGCCCTGCGCGAGCGCGTTCGTCAGGTCGCAATCGGGGACGAAATCGCGATCGAGGTCGGTCCAGTTTCGAGCCGTGTTGGTGGCGATGGTCTGGCCCGCGTTGTTGTTCGTGGCCATGTTTATCACGTCCTGCCAAACCGCACGGTTGGCGCTGGCCTTGATCGCCGTCTTGCCGTTGCCGAACAGGTCGTAGCTGAAGCCCAGACGCGGCTTGACGTCCTTCCAGTTCGGCACGTTCGCTGATCTTGTCGAAATTCACCACCGGCCGGTTTGGCAGCCAGGGACTCGGGCTGGTCGATGTGGACCAGAGATCGTTCCATTCGTTCATGAAATCCAGCCGAAGGCCCGCATTGACCGTCATACGGTTCACCGTCCAACGGTCCTGACGAACAGCCCCAGGCCGTTGCCATTCCATCCAATACCTGCGGACGGCGCATACAGTGTGAGCTGGTTCGGCACGTAGTCGCGCGTTCGTACTGGATGAAGCCGTTGTAGTTCACGGCGCGGCGAATGATGTAACCGTAATACCGTCCATCCCCACCTTGAAGCTGTGCGAGCCGGTGGTGTAGCTGAGTGCCGCACGTGACGCCACCTGCTTCAGGGTGTCGTCCTGGCTGTTGCTGGTCGCGCCGTTACCGCCCGCCCGATAGGTCAGCTTGCGAATGTCAGCGCCCCACCGCCTTGCTCAACGATCGAGATGGACGGTTGGTCGACGAGATCATGCCGCCGGGAAGGATGCTGAAGGGATCGGTCGGGCTGGCTTGCGGCAGGCCCAGCTGCGGATAGATCGTGTACGACGCATCGCTGTAGCCGACGCCCGCCTCGATCAGCACACGGTTGGTGACGACGTTGGTGTAGGAGCCCTGAATCAGGACGATCGGCCACTTGGTGATCGCGGAAGCTTCCGGCGCCTTGGTGCCGGAAATCTGGTAGGTGCAATCGCACTTCGGCTGATACTCCGCAAACCCGGTGATTTTCTGTTTCGCGCCCAGTGATGCCGTGACACGTCCGGTAAAGTCGCGGAAGTAGATGTCGCTGTAGGCGGTCTCGCTCTGGTTGTCCACTCGCTGGATGGCATTGGGATCGACAGGCTGGAACAGGCCGGCGATGTTGGCCTTGTTCACGTTGTGGCGCGCCGTGCCATAGAACCACACCCGATCGACGAGTATCGGGCCGCCCAGCGCGCCGTTGATGTCGTACAACGACTTGAACGTGTTGCTGGAGGTCAGTCCCATGGCGCGGAGCCGGTCGGTGAGATTGTCGCTCTGGAAGTCGTTCGACGATCCGTTCACCAGGGCCGTGCCATGGAACGCGTTGCCGCCTGACTTCGGGATGGCGTTGCTCTGCACACCGTTGGTGGTGAATTCGGCGCTCTGGCCGGCGAACGTGACGTTCACCTCGTCGAACAGCAGTGGCGATACCGAGAGGTTGGTTCTGGCACCACCCACCAGCACGTTGCCGATCTTGATACCGTCGATCATCTGGTTCTGATCCGCCGCGGTGCTGCCATGCGCCGTGAGCGTCGCCCCAACCGGGTCGCCGCTGGTGCCGCCGACGTCTGGAACCGAGACACGTTGACCGCCGGAATTAGACCGGCCAGGTTCGTCCAGGTGCCGCCGCTCGGGATCTCTTTGAAGTTCTGGTCCGTGAGCGCCCGCAAGGTCGCTGCCGATTGCACGTCCAACGACCGGCGACTCGCCGGTCACCGTCACGGTTTCGGTCACCGCGCCGACTGTCAGGTCCGCGTTGGCGGTCGCCGTGAAATTCGCCGAGGACCTCGAGGCCGTCTCGCTTGACGGTGCCGAACCCCGGCAAAGTGAAGGTAACGCTGTAGATGCCGTTCGGGAGGCTGAGAACGCGATACTGACCGTTTCCGTCCGTGACCGCGGATCTCACCTTCTCGATCAGGGCGGGGCTCGACACCTCGACGGTGACGCCTGGCAGCACTGCGCCCGAGGCATCACGCGCGACCCCGGCGATGGCGCCAAGCCCTTGAGCGGCGGACACCGCCGGCACGGCCGCGATACCGAGCAGGACTAGTACGGCCCTTGCCAGACAGCGCATCAGTCCTCTCCCTCAGGCACACGAACCTCGGTGACGAGGGGATTATGCCGGAGGCTGCCAGGCCCGGCAATACCGAGAGTTCGGTAGGCGAACGCCGCTTTCGGCTCTGAAAGCAGTGGAGAAGGCGCGCGCGTCGCTCGCGAAGCTCGACGGCGCGCCTTGAATCGGCTACTTTGGCGGACCTGCCGGCGTCACACCCGCGTAGACAGCGTTCTGGATCGGCTTGATCGTTTTCAGGTAGGCGAAGATCGCCTTGAGGTCGTCGTCGGTCATGTTCTGGTAGACCACGTTCGGCATCGGCGGCAGCATCGTCGTGCCGTTGGGCCTCTTGCCCGTGCGCATCGCGACGATGAACTGCGCCTCGTTGTAGCGGGTCCCGATCCCCGTGGTGCCGTCCGGCGTCAGGTTCGCCGCGACGCTCTGCCCCCATGGCCCGCCGAACGCCGTGAAGTCCAGCGACGCGTGGATCTCGGTCTTCGTGGCCGCCGGCACCGGCGTCGTGGACGGCCGGCCCGACAGCGGCCGGGTCATGTCCGGCTCGAGCGCCGCATTCAGCTTCGGCGAATGGCAGTCATGGCATCCGGTGATGCCCACCAGGTACTTGCCGCGCTCGACCTGCGCGTTCTGTTGCTGGCCGCCTTCGGCCGGTTCACTCTGCAGCGACACGGCCACGATGATGCCCAGGCCGACGACCAACAGCGATTTTGCAGACCAACGAGTGTTCATCGTGTGCTCCCCCGTTTTCGGCACAGCGGCCGGAACTGCGGCCCCAGGTTTATCGCCGGGGCGGCGCGCCGAAAGAATACCAAGATTTCATATTCGCAATTAGTTTCGCGTGTTTACCGGGCGTTTGAGCAGGGCTCTTTCTCTTTCCCCTTCTTTTTCTTCTTTACCTTTTTCCTTTTCTTCTTCTCTCCTTTATATCTTTCTACCCCTAGCCTTTTTGACGTCCTTACCTCTTTGTATCTGTGTGACAGAGGAGCTCTGAGATGCGTAGCGTCTCTTTTAGACTCCTTCTATTTCTTTTCCTAGTTTCTCTCTCTCTTTCTTTCTCCTATACCCTTCTCTTCTATCGGTGCCTGCCACCCTTGAAGCGCTGGCCAAGGGCCGCCTGCCGCGGTTCGCCAGAAGCCTCTACGACACGCAGGATCTCGTCCACGACGCCATCATCAAACCCTGCCGCGCCTGCGTCGTTCGACCCAAGAGGACGGGGCGCCCTGCTGGGGTTCCTGATGCGGGCCGTGAACAACAGGTTTCGTGAGGTCCGCAAGGCGCGGAGGCGGCCCGAATCCGACACGCCGCTCGATACCCAGCCGGACTCGGCACCGTCGCCGCTCCAATGGGCCATCCTTCGGCAAGGCATGAGCAGGTATCGCACGGCCCTTGCCACCCTGTCAGCCGGCGACCAGGACATCATCCGGCCCGCTTCGAGCGGGCGATCCTACGAGGAATCGCCCACATGACGGAGAGCCCAACGCCAACGCCACCCGTGCCGCGGCAACCGCGCCATTGCCCGCTCCTCAAGGCATGTCGCGTTAGCGGCTGCTTCACCACTTGATAGTGGGATCAGGCGGTCCAGTCGAGGTTACGCCAAACGAGCGCACCAGTTCGCCGTTCGAACGGTAGGATTTCCGGCGCGCCGGTCTGCGCCCTGCAGCTCGCCGACGATGTAGGTTTCCTTCCAATACAGCTCTAGATTCCCATCCATTTCTTCCGGCGATGTTCCGGCTCGACCAGTAGCATCGGTCGAATCACTGTCCTCAACGGGTGAGGTCATCCGGGCTCTCTGATGGTTCCTGGAGCCGTCTCGCTCGTAAAACGCACGAAACCGAATCCGCCGCCGATGTCGAGCCCGTCGTGCATGCGGGCAACTCCACCAAAGTCAAACAGGTCGGCCGTGACCTCCGGAAGCCGTTCAATCGACGCCCGTCTCACCAACATCGTTGGTGAAGCCGCCGAAGTCGAAGTAAGCACATATCGGCGAACAGTCACGGTGTCCCGGTTCAGTGTCGGCTGTCCTGTCGGCTCTCATGTCTTATTAGCTGAGTATATGAAATCGATTGCAGCTGCAGCGGTGGCGCCTCGGCCGTCTCCCTCCGGGCGGATCTGGCCATTTTCGGGAAGCGCTTTCACCAGATCGGCGAAGCTGTGGTTGGAAAATGGAAAGCCTCGGCCGGGCCGGTTGGCCAGAACCGTTTTCAACCAGTGCAGCGTCCACCGTGTTCCTTAGACGGCTGGCGAGCGCCGAGGCGGCGTCGTCCAGCCTCTGATGAAGCTTGTCACTTCGTGCAATCGGACTGAGGCTGAAAGCCTCCATCCTTGCACGCACACTGTGCTCAATAACGGCGTCTGCCACTTCCTGGCCCGAAGGGGGCCGGGGCCGCTGAATTTCTCCAGCCACGCCCAATACGCGGCCGAGGCCGGAACTGCTATCAACAGCGAACCGACGGCCGCCAGGGCGACCAGGAGCATTCGTCTCATCTTCAAGTCCTCCGTGGGTTAACGCGCAGGAACGCGCCCAACCGGCTCATGGGGTCTTGCTCACGGCCTATCCGCCTCCCTCCGCGCCCCTCGTTCCGTTGGCCCGGCTACGATCCAACTCTGCGAAGACACTCTCGACCCTGCCTGTCAGGACCAGATTCGGATCGGCCAGGCTGATGGTCCGCAAGCGCTCGGGCCCCGGTGCCCGGGGGCAAAACAATCGGGCCTGCCCATTGGAGTTCCTGGCCACCAGATAACAATTCGCATCTTTGTAGACGACGATCTCGTTTGGTTGTGGAACAGCACCTGCACGGGATAGAACAGCACACACAGCCCGATGGCGATCGCCATCAAACCCCCGACCGAGACCGGTGCCAGGCGCCCGCGGCTGCGTCTCCCGGAATGGACGAACCACCACGACGCGATCAATGTCACCAACATGAACGTGCCGTAGATGCGGAAGTTCTCGTGCATCGCCTGGTTGCTGGGGCGCAGCGCATCGAGGGTTCCGGGCACGTCGGCGCTGCCGAAATGAGTCACGGACTGCATCAGCGGCCAGAAGTACCAGGCGAAACTCAGGAGCAGCGCGCCTTGCGCGAGCAACACGAATTGACCAACGGTCTCGCCGGACGCCGCGAAGGTGGTCGACAGTCGGCGACGAGCTCCGTCCAAGGCCGGCTCGACAGCGCGTCGAAACGGTGGCACCGCCCTCAAGGCCAGCCGCAGCAGCACCGCGACCGCTCCGGCAAAGAGTCCGGACGCGGCGACAAGCAATAGCGGAGCGGTCAGGCTCATCGCGCCCCACACGAGACTCGAATGCCTCACGTCCCCAACGAACCCTCCCGTGCGCCCCAATCCCAGGTCAACGGCCCTCGAGCTGATCGCGCCGAGAAAGCTCGTAACGAGTGCGAAGCCCATCACGCCGGCCGCCACACGTAATAACGACTCTCCACGAACGCCTCTGCGCTGATCGATCGCTGCCCGCAGCGCCGATGCCAGCTCATGAGCCGTCTGGAACCGCTGTGCGGGATCCTTGGCCAGGGCTCGCACGACGATCGCGTCAACCGACTCCGGGACGTCCGTCGCCAGCGCGGACGGCGGTGGAGGAATCACCTCGAGCACCTGCGCCATCAGCGCGAACTGATTGTCAGCCGGGAATGCCCGGTGTCCGGTCAGCATCTCGTGCAACGCAACGCCCAGGCTGTGCAAATCGCCCGACACGTCCAGGACGTTGTCGACGATGCGCTCCGGCGGCATGTAAGCCAACGTGCCAATGCGGGCGTCGTCCTCGCTTGGCATGTGCTGGGCGCGGCTCAGCCCGAAATCCAGATCTTGGCCTGCCGCCGGGGCGTCACCATGATGTTTCCTGGCTTGATGTCGCAGTGCAGGATGCTCCGCAGATGCGCCTGTGCGAGCCCTTCGGCGACTTGGGCCGCCAACTCCACGGCGTATCGCCACGGCAAGGGACCCTTGCGAATCAGCTGGTTCAGCGGAGTGCCGTCTACGAACTCCATGACCAACACCATCAGCTGTCCGCCCCGCAGCTCCAACGCGTCATGCGCCGCCGCGATGTGCGTGTGGGACTCCAACGCCGCCGCGGCCGCGAACTCGACCAGGAGCCGATAACGAGCGTCGGGGCGCCTCAGCCACTTCCCGCTCAAGCACTTCAGCGCCACGCGACGAATCGGCATTCCCGCAAGACCAGTCCGGGAATCTTCGGCGAGATACACCTCGCCCATGCCGCCGATACCGATCAGCCTCTGCACACGATAAGGACCACACACATCGCCCTCCGCTGAACGCGCGGGTCTCGAGGGGCTCAGGCAAGTCTGATGGCGCCCTCGTTCGCCGGCTCGCGTCGAGCTCACCGTGTCCCGTGTTGCGGCCTGCAGCACCAGCAGCACCTCGTCCCAGATCTCCGGAGCTTCAGGGAACGCGGCCTCGACCGCGGCACGGTAGGCCGACGGCTCGAGCGTCCGGCTGCTGTGCAGCAACACCTTCACACGAGCCCACTGCTCCGGCGTCATGCGCGGATCGATTGCAGCCGCGTCTTGAGAAACGCACGCGCGGCCCGCAACTCCCTTTTCACTGTCGCCAACGACACGCCACTCGCGTCCGCCACTTCCTGGAGCGACAACCCCGTGAAAATACGAAGTTCCAGCATGGAGGCCTGGTCGGGGTCGAGGCGCGCCAGGCTCTCGAGCGCCTCGTGAACGGGAAGCACGTCGTCGATGCGGGCGATGCCGTTGGTGAAACGGTCGTCGAGCAGAGCCGCCTGTCGCGGGCGCTTCACGGCGAGCCGCCGTCGGGCATAGTCCACCAGCACGCGTCGCATGCACCTGGCGGCCACGCCGAGAAAGTGCGCCCGGTTTTGCCAATTCACCCGACGTTGGTCCACCAGCCGTACGTAGGCTTCATTGACCAGCGCCGTGACCTGGAGCGTATGGTCGGGCCGCTCCCGTCCCAACTGGCCCCGGGCCTGCGCCGCAGATCTTGGTAGACCGCTGAGACCAGACGATCGAGCGTTTCGCGCTGGCCGTGACGGCCCCAATCCTGGAGGAGTTCGTGACGTCCGGGGTGGGGGTGCAGGTCGGCCATGCGGCGCGCTGGCAGAGTTATACACGAAGCCAGCGTCGCGGCCGCGCACGGCCGCGCGTTCTCCCGCACCGCGCGTGAGTTAGTTGCGCGTCGCTCCGGCGCTCTTGAGCAGGGTCACGATTTCCTGGGCGCGGGCCTCGTCCGCGGCCAGCGGCTCCGGCGCCAGGTCGATCGGCGTTCTGCCCATGTCGTCCTTGACGTCCACCCTGGCACCGTTGTCCAGCAGATACCGGACCACCTCGGTCCGTCCCGCCTCGACCGCAGAACAGCGTCGTCTGACCCTGCCGGTCGGTCATCGTGTTGGTCCGCGCGATGCGAGCCGTGAGGCTGGTCACGTCGGCTGATGCGCGCGTTCACGTCCGCGCCGGCCTTGCGCAGGATGTCCATTGTTTCCAGCGACAGCTTGACGACGTTCTCGGGCGGCCCCGCGCCCAGGACGCCCGCGGCCGTCCGCGTGCCGACGCCGGCGGCGGCCATGAACGGCGTCACGCCGGAGGCGTTCGGCAGATCGACCAGCGCGCCGTGCGCGAGCAGCGCCCGGATCACGTCGTTGTCGAAGGTCTGCGCGGCGCGCAGCAGCGGCGTCGCGCCGGTGGTCAGCAGGTCGTCCCGGAAGCGGTTGTCGCGCCCGCCGCGGCTGGGCTCCTTGAAGGCCAGCTGCGCGTTCGGATTCGCGCCGGCGTCGAGCAGCGCCTTGATCAGCGCCAGCGACTCCGGAGACCGGGCGCCGGCTCGGCTGTCCTGCCCTCCGCGCATGGTCACCGCCACGTACAGCGGCGTGCGGCCCCACCAGTCCCACGTGTGCGGGTTGGCGCCGCGCTCGAGCAGGTAGTGCGCCACCTGCGGAGAGCCGTTGTCGAGCGCCATGATCATCGGCGTCATGCCGTCCGGGTTCGGCCGGTCCTTGTCCGCGCCCGCTTCCACCATCGCCTTCACGCAGCCGAGGCAGCCCGCGCGCGCGGCGTAGAGGAGCGGCGTCAGGCCGCCAACCGGGCGGTACTGCACGCGCGGCTCGTTGCTGATCTGCGACGGCCAGTCGGTGGCCTGCGCGCGGACCGAGAGGTCGGCGCCTTTCGACACCAGGAACGACACCATCTCGGCGTGGCCCTGCGCCGCCGCCCACATCACCGCGGTCTGGTCGCGGTACCGTTCGCGCGCGTTGACGTTGGCCTCCCTGGCGGACCAGCAGCTCGGCCACCGCGACGTTGCCGGTCCGCGCCGCCAGCATCAGCGGCGTCTGCCCGTCGTCGTTGGCCACGTTGGCGTCGGCGCCGGCCTCGAGCAGCATCCCCACCAGGTCCGCGTTGGCCACCTTGACCGCCTCGGCCAGGGGGCTCGCGCCGTAACGGTTCACGACCCTCGCCCGCGCGCCCTTCCGGAGCAGCGCGTTGACCAGCTCGCGATCGACGCGGTAGGCGGCCCAGTGCAGCGGCGTTGACCCATCCGGCTGCGTCTGGTTGACGTCGGCGCCGGCGGCGATCATGGCCAGGGCCGCGTTGCGGTCGCCGGCCTGAATCCGGTCCGCGAGCGCGGACTGCGCCTGCGCGTTGGCCGCCAGGGCCAACAGCACCATCGCGCCGACAACGCTGGCGAGAGTGCGCCTCACTACTCCTCCTTGGGCGCGACGTCGCGGCTCTGAATCAGCCATCGCCCGTTGACCCGGACGAGATGGTCGATGCTGCGGCCCGCGGCCGCGACCCGCGGTGGAACCTTCTCCCCGGCGGCCCCGAAGATGGTCATCCAATAGGCGCGCATGATCGCGTGATCCTTGTCGGTGAACGAGAGGTAGGGATTGGTGACGACGTGAAACATCGGCGGTGGCGGCGGCTCGCCCTTGGCCTTTGCCTCGGCCCGCCGAGCCGCCAGATCACCGACCATCTTCTTCAGCGCGTCGCGTCCCTTGGTGGCGCCAAACGATCCGTCCGGGGTGTAGTTGGCGGCGTAGGCGTCGGCGCTCAGCGTGTCGAGCGCACGGACGTATTTCCACATCAGCTCGTCGATCTGCGCGCGGTCCCGCGCCTCGCGGGCGGCATCGTCCTGGGCGCCCAGGCGCGTCGACGCAAACGCCAACGCGGCAACGACACAGACGGCGGCCACGGTTCCCATACGGCTCATACCCAGCTCCTTCCGGACATCAGACAACATTGGGCGACAGCTTGTTGTGGTGCGCCCACAGCCCCTTGTTCACGTCGTAGAGAAACTTCTTCGGATTCGTCCACGTCCGCGGCAGGCCGTTCAGCACGCCGGCCTTGAGCATGTCCTCGGCCTCGTCGCCCTCGCGGACGCGATCGACCGCGCGGTCGTAGATGGTCTTCATCATGTCGCGCTCGGCGCGCAGCTCCGTCCGGCTCATCACCGGGCCGAAGCCGGGGACGATCCGCGTCCGGTCGTCGCTCACCTCCAGCAGCCGGTCCATGGCGTCCACGCGGCCTCCGACCCAGGCGCCGGTGAAGTAGTCCAGCTCCGGATCGCGCGCCGGAGAGGCCACGTCGCCGACGGCGAGCACGTTGGCGTCGCGGAAGTGGACGTAGATGTCGCCGCTGGTATGCGCTTCGATCAGGTAGCCGTAATCGATGCGCATGTCGCCAGCGTTCATGGTCCCGTCGGCGCGGATGATCTGCGTGGGATGCGCCGCCTGGGGCCGAGGCGTCCGGTAGCGATCCTCCGCGGGAATCCACGTCGGCATCGCCATCCACAGCCGGGTGTTCTCGTGGGCGACGATAGTGGCGCCGGCCTGCCGCAGAGCCTCGTTGGCGCCGGTGTTCTCGGGGTGCCAATGGGTGTTGAACACCGTCCGCGACGCGGCCACCCGGGGACAACTGCCGCAGGGACGCCATCAGCGGTTCGGTGAGCTGCGGCGCGCCGCTGTCCACCAGCACCAGGCCGTCGGCGGTCGAGAGCGCCAGCACGTTGGTGCCGCCGCTCGTCACCAGGGACAGCCGGTCGGTCAGCGCGACGACGCCGGGCTGATTGGGCCGCACCGCGGCGCGGCAAGGCCAGGGCGCCGAGCAGGCCGCCGGCGACCCCTGCCAAAAGCTGTCGTCGATTCGAGCATCACTGTTGAACCAGCCCCGGGCGGGGTTAGTATGCGTCAAAATCCTGTTCTCGGGGACCCATTCAGGGGAGGGGTGTATGCGGGGTTGCGTGCTCAGGTTCGTCCTCATCGCCGTGCTCGGGGTGCCGGCGCTCGGCTTCGGCCAGTGGCTGAAGCATCCCACCGAAGGCGTGCCGCGAACCGCCGACGGAAAGCCGAATCTGGCCGCGCCGGCGCCTCGCCTGCCCGGACGGCAAGCCCGACTTCTCCGGCATCTGGCACGCCGCGAATCCCAACCGCTGCGTCCCGGGCGCGGGCGCGTTCATCGAATGCGGCACCGAGATCGGCGGCTCGCCGCTCGGCGGCAACCTCGGGCGCAACCTGCCGGGCGGCCTGCCCTATCTGCCCCACGCGGCCGAGCTCGCGAAGGCGCGCCGGGCCGACGACAGCCGCGACGATCCGCACGTGCGCTGCCTGCCCGACAACCCGCCGCGGTCGTGGACGCTGCCGCACCTGACGCGGGCCATCCACACGCCGAAGCTGCTGGCGCTGCTCTACGAGGTGAACGCGATGTACCGGCAGATCCACATCGACGGCCGGGCGCAGCCGGTGGATCCGACGCCGGCCTGGAACGGCTACTCGACCGCGCGCTGGGAGGGCGACACGCTGGTGGTCCAGACCGAGGGCTTCCGCGACGACCTGTGGATCGACACCGGCGGCAGCCCGATGAGCGACGTGGCCAAGATGACCGAGCGCATGCGCCGGCCGAACTACGGCACGCTGGACATCGAGCTGACGATCGACGACCCCAAGAACTACACCCGTCCCTTCACCGTCAACCTGACGCAGAACATCGAGCTCGATACCGAGCTGGTGGACGAGTTCTGCCTGGAGAACGAGAAGTCGCTACGAGCGGATGATCCGCTCCCGCGGCAAGTAGCAAACGCCCGCGACCGCCGCAGGGCTCGGATGCCCTCGGCCTCGAGCACCTTCTTCAGATAATCCACCACCATCTCATCGTGTTTTCAGTAACGACCGTCGAGAAATCCATTCACGGTAACAACGCCGAAGGGCTCGAATGATCGACGAAAATCAGCGCATCGCTGTATTTCGATAGATCCCGACGCAAGCGAAAACCATCGATCGCGCCGCTGCCTATCGCTCGGAAGTAGGCATCGTCCGACCGGCAAGGTTCGTTTATCGACCTGAAAGGCGGTGCCCCCACACATAGGATTTTTCCCAAGTGCTGCGAAGCCTTGCGCACATCGAGGATGAATTGAGGGATTCCTGTCCGGTGCAAGATGTATTCGGCGCTGCCCGGAAAAGATGGCGATGCATCGTTGGCGCCCAGCCCCGCGCCGGAGATCGCGTTGTAGCGGCCCTCATGGAACGCGAATTCTATCGGTAAGTAATCCTTTCCGTACCACTTGGCGAGCAAAGAACCCATGGCTCCGCCTCGGCGGTTGACGTGCTCGTTGTGGGCCCACAACACGATCTTCGCCTTCGGTGATTGTTTGAGGATCCAGTCCGCGTTCAACGCCATGCTGGTGTCTCGGCTGACTTGGTTCGCCAGGCTCTGCATCGATTGCATTGCCACGCGCGCATTCTGAATCGTCCACTCGATGTCGCGTCCATCGGCGCCACCTGACGCATACAATTCGCGGGACGCTTCGAAGTGGTCGATCAGTTCCTTCCATGCGGAAGCCGCCGTTGCCGCGCTTGTCGTGAACCCGACATGTTGCATTTTCAGGCTCTGCTGGCCTGAAAAAGCCGTCTGATTGTCCAGCCTTACTTGATAGCCATTGCCGCCGGTAGAGAAGCCGACTGGTGTTGATGATTCGAAATCAAAATCGAAGCGGCTGGGATTCGTGTAGAGCGCCCCGTCGAGTTCGACGGTCAACGCATCAAACCAGGCAGTGCCGTCTCCGGTATGGAGCGCTCCGAAATTGATGTTGGTCGCATGACTCCTTTGGGGAAGTCCTGGCGCAGCAGACCGTTGTGTTCTCGTTCGTGCCGCGTTGCCACGCGCTGTGCGTCGCAGAAGTAGATCGGTAGGCCGGTGCGATGCGGAGGTGAACGGCTGAGCCATCTCGCGCCTGTCCCACGTTAGTGACCCGTAGCTACGTGGCAGCGTGAGATCGAGAGCGATGCGTCCCGAACCCTCGCACCGTGCCCGCCAGCGCAGACCGTCTTGCCCGAGCTGCCCATAGTCCGCCATCGGTAATGCAGCAGCATCGTGAAGCGGTGGTGCGTCCACGAGGTCCAATCGCAGAGCTCCCAGACCGACAATCAGTCACCTTCCAGGCTCACGCGCGATCGCGCTCGTCCTCGCGACAAATCACTACAACCCGCGTCTCGAGAAGACCCGCCTCGTAAAAATCTCACCCTTCCATAACATAACTCCAATGCATCGACCATCATCGATCGACCTGATCGTGCGATCGCTCGCTCCACGCCGCCCACGTCTCCTCCAGTACACCCAAAAAGGCTACTGGTAGATTGATCTCGTAGCGAGTCCAGTCCTGGGTTCCAGTGGCGCCGCGGTTCGCCATGTTGTCAAATGCGAGGACGCCGGAGGGTCCGTCCACGCGCCACCAGAGTCCCGCAAAGCCTCGCGTGATCTCCGATGTCTTGATGTAGCCGCTGAATCGAACGCGCTTGCCTGCCGCGTCTGCCAGAGGAAAGCTTCCGGTAGCCACGCCAAAGCCGCGCGTCGCATTGAGCGTCAGGCTCGTGGCACGGATGACGTCGGCAATGCGTCCGGGTCGTTCGCGGTGACAAAATCACGAACGATTTGCATCGCGACGTTCGGTGTCTGCATGTCGAAGCCAGTGAATTCGATGCGACCTTTACCGGATTGATTGAAGTCTCGCATCCACAGAATCATGTCCAGGACTTCCTGCGTGTTCCAGGTCCAGAAGTACATCCCCTTCAGCAGCGCTTTCGGGTCGCCCTGGCCGGTCAGCACAAAATCGTTGAGGCGATAGGCCTCGGGCATGTTGGCTTCGATGGAAAAGATCGTGAATCCCATTTCATTGGCAAGAAACTCGAGAATCCGGTGCTTCATCCGAAAGAACTCGCTGGTGCCGTGTGTGGCTTCACCCAGAGCAACGATGCGCGCGTTGCGGACGAGATTCTTCAGCGGCCGAAGATCCTCGTAGCCCTCGCCGGGAGTGGATCCTTTCAACGGGATTGCCGTGTTGCGAATCCAGTCGAGTTGCTCGTCGGACGGTTCCCCGAAAACCGGCGGCGGCCCCTGCTCGAGTGGAAGGCCGTCGATTGTGATTTCCAGACCGTCAAACCATGCCGAGCCTCCGCCTTTCAGGAACACGCCCCACCACACATCTACTGCTTCTGGATCGATGTCGCGGTCGAACTCGTACCGAGTCCATTCGTTACTGCCGGGAGGAAGTCCCGGCGCCGGGACGTAATCGATCGAGGTCGTCCCATTAGTGCCGACCACCTGCCACCACCAAAGACCGGCGGCGGCGGTATCGACGTTCTCGGTCCTGATCCAGCCGCTGACATGCACATGCTTGCCCCGAACCAGTTCGATCGGGAACTGTTGAGATGCTTCGCCCTGACTTGACGGTTTGTGTTTTGGAAACTGAGACTCCGAGTTCCGGACTTGAAAACCATCGGATCCAGCGTGAACCGAAATCCAGACCCCTCTACGTCCCAGGCCCACGGCTCGTCGCGAATGACGATCTCGAAATCGAGGTTCAGATATGGCGCCGCCGTTGGAGCGGCTGCGAGCTGCAGCCAACCCGTCAGACACAGCGTGACGACAAGGGTTGAGGCGAATGTGAACGCGGGCCATGGCTTCGACATCGTTCCTCCTTGTGACGAATTGCTTGGATCTGGTCCCGAGGAACTGCATCAGTGCGCGCTAAGGACGATAGATGCTATGAGGCACCGAGCGGGCGACTGAGAAGCAACAAGGGTCGCCGCGGTTACGCTCCCAGCCACGTGCTCGTTGGGCACACAACAGGGAGGGAGCGGCCTGATCGAGACGACCCGACCGACGAGTGTAGCGCGACCGGTGCGCCGCTGATGATGGCTCTTGAGCTGGGCAGTACCATCCCCTTGCACGGACGCCGGACTCCACCCGAAATCCAAACGCGCCCTCCTCAGCACACTGAGGCGGGCGTGGTCCACGAACTACCGGACGACGTCACAGTGATTCAGGCTGCCGACCAGGGCGGTGTTGTCAGCCGGGAAGCTGGAGTGGCACTTCTGGCACACGTCGGGATCCATGTCGGTGCCCTCGAGGAACGCACCGTTGTTGAGCGCGATGGCCTCGCACCAGACCCAGCGCGGACCGACGCGGTCGAGGCGCGCGAAGAAGCCGGGGCCGCCAGCTTTGAACGAGGCGATGGCATCGGCCTCGAAGCGGCTGATCGGGTTGGCTGACTCCTGGATGGGCCTGAAGTCTCCACTCGAAACGAGTCGCATGAGCCGGTTGCCGTCGGAAAACAGGTTCGAGATGGCACGAGAGTTAATGCGCGCGTTGTCAGGCGTGGTCGTGCGGAACTCTTCGAACAGCGCCGCGAGCGTACGCAAGCGGTGCGTGGCTGCGACGGCTTCCGAGTCGGCGACGGCCGCCGCCGAGGGGGCGGGCGGTCCCTGCTGGGCCGCCATGTGAGCTGCCGTGCTCATGATCCAGGCGGTGAGGGCCAACACCAGCGCAATCCGTCTCTTGGTGACACTCATAGCAGCCTCCCTCCTTTTGCAGCGACACGTGACCGCGCACGACCGCGCCGCATTCGCGGGCGATCATACGCTTCATGAGATTCGCCCACTCTCCCGGGGTCAGACGGAAGACCTGGGATCTTCGTGGTCTACAACGAGGAGCTCAACACGCTCACGCCGCGCTTCCCCACCCTCAACAATCGCTCGCTAGATCGTCGAGGTGAATCGCCTGTTTCGATTCTAAAGAGAGGCTCGAGGCCAGCCCATGCCGTGTCTCGAAATGGAGTCGAGGAGGGCGGCGGGCGATCCATGGCCCGTGGCTCAGACGGAGGCGGTGGCCGGCGGTATGACGTCCGCGGGGGCCGGACGTGGGAGAGTCGTTTACGCATCGAGCGCCGCACCGGCCATGCCGAAGCACACCAGAACTTGCAGCCGGTTGTAGTATTGCGAACGACACAGGTTTGTGACTCTTCAGGGAGGTCAATCATCATGGCCAGTTCAACCCGACGCGAAGCATCGGCGACGAAAGGCGCTCGATTGCCAAGGCGTACGGCGGCGCCGGCCGCCAAATCCGCGGGCGCCGCGAAGCGAGTCAAGCCTTCGCCGGCTCATGCGCGCACAATCCCCGGACTCAAGTCCCGGGCCGGCGCGCGAACCGAGTACCGTCTCTACCCGAGCATCGGCATTGCCCGCGTCGGCAATAGCACGGACGGTTTTTTCATTGGGCCGGAAGCTCCCGGCGTTGCGCCAGAGGGTCCATATCGCAGTGCGGACGGCATCAAGCCCCAGGGAGCCCGGTTTCGAATCTATCGTCTCGACATCGACAGTAGCGAGAACGAAACGGTGATGGCGGAGATTGTCCCAAAGGCATCGATCAAGATCAAGTGGACGGTGCGGCTCACGAACAGCAAGGCGGCGGGCGCGAAAATCCTGGATACGCTCGGCCGCAACCCGCAGCCGGGCCTTCGCAACAAGGGCTTCAACCGCGAGAAGCTCGTCATTTCCGCTGAAGGCTCAATTAAAGGGTCCGACTCCGTCGGTTCGCCGCTGACCGGTTCGATTGAGTTCGCAAAAGGAACGTCCAAAGGGCAAGTGGTCAAAGACATCAACCTCGCGACGCTGCGCACCGCCGCGAAGGGACGGCTCGTTGTGGTTGGCGGGCCGGGAAAGTCGGAGTCGCCGTTCAAAGCCAAAGTTGATTCCTTCGCCGACAACGACGGATGGTACGACAGCGTTTCGGACGGACCGGTGACCGCGAGCCTCATCATCGATGGCCAGGCACAGCCCGGTGATTCCGGCATGGGTCCTGGTGACGGTGCCGCGGTTCGCACCGGAGGTCTACGGAATCGTCACCTGGTACGTTCAAGCGGTCGCCATGGCGCGGACGAGCGACATGGAACCGTCAATCCGCCGCGCACCACCTATTCACCCGCGACATCTACCCTGTCTTGAGGCGCGCTGACGGACTGCACTGGGTTCACCAAGGAACCCACGGAGGTGCACAGCGTGCGCTCTCGGACGCCGCACGCATACAGGAATTGCAGGACAGCCAGCCGGCTCGAGCCAGGCTGCTTGCGAAGCTCACGCCGCTCAACCGGGAGGCTCCCGGCCCTGAGAAACTCCCCACGATGCCGAATGGAGGTTTCCAGATGCCGTTGCTCAATAGCGGTGCCAACCCCGATCCGAAGGGTTCGATCTGGGCATTCCTGTCGCTGACCTGGTACCAAATGGTGCACTTTCCGAAATGGGTCGCCGGTAACTTCGCGGCGGATTGGCCGGGACACGAGCCACCACCAAAGCCCTTCGACCAGATCCCGTTAGGCGATCAGCCCCATGCACTCAGCGAGGCAGCTCTCGAAGCATGCATCGGTGGCCCATTTTTCCCTGGGATCGAGGCCACGTACGACATCGCCCGGCTCGGCACGTATCACGCGGAGCCGCATCTGCGGCGGGATTTCCGGATCAACCTCGACCACCCGGCGGGCTTCCTCACGGAGAAGATGGCGCTGCCCTGGCAGGCGGACTACGCCGATTGCGCCGACTTCTGGTGGCCATCGCAACGTCCCGTGCTCGTCACGGACCAGGATGGGACTCCCGACCAACAATGGGCTCGCGGCATCAATGGCATCAACCTGAACGGCCATCTCAACATGGTGCATCTCTGGTTCAACCTGGCCTTCGTGTTGAGGGATCCCGCGTCCGGCAAATTTTCAGAGGTTGGACGACAGCCGATCGAGGTTGGACGACAGCCGATCAATGAGATTTCCTGATCGGGAGGCCGCGATTCTCGTTGTCGGAGGGGGGCCGGCGGGGCTTGCCACGGCGAGTGCCCTGGCAAGAAAGGGCCTGGATGTGTCGGTGGTCGAGCGCAGCGACTACCGCGACATTCGCATCGGGGAACATATTGCCCCGGCGACGCTCCATTATTTGCGCGCGATGGGCTTTCCGGCGCCCGACGGCGACGACGCGCATCTGAGTAGCTCCGGGGTCGATGCCTGGTGGGGCGGTTCGACCGCCAGCCACATGGACTACCTCTTTCACCCCGCCGGGCGCGGTTTCAATCTGTCGCGCCCGCTGTTCGACGCGTCGCTCGCCGAGAAATGTCGTGAGGACGGAGCGGCGATTCTTGCGCCGGCGCGCCTGGTCCGTGCCGATTGGAAGAGGAACCGTTGGGTGGTCGAAGTGAAGGTTCGCGAAAAAGCCGGCGTATTGCAGCCGAGGTTCATCGTTGACGCGACCGGGCGATCGGCCGCGTTTGCCCGCGCTCATGGATCGCTCGTTCGTGGCGAGGACCAGCAGATTGCCCTGGTTGCCGTGGGTGGCAACAGGATGGACCCCGACTCGAGCTGTGGACGCGTCCTGATCGAATCCGCCGAAACAGGGTGGTGGTATTTCGCGCCCTTGAGCGCCGGGCGATGCGTGTGCATGTTCGTCACGGATGCCGATTTTCTCCCCAGCCGCGCGAAGGCGTGCCTTCCGCTCTGGTGGAAACAGCAACTCCAATGTACGAGTCACGTTGGCGGTCGCGTTGCGCAGTACAGCCGGTTCGCTGATCCGATCGTCCGTTGCGCGCGGTCACAACGGCTCGACCGTTTCGCGGATGTCGGGTGGTTTGCGGTCGGAGATGCCGCGATGGCCTTCGACCCCCTGTCGTCGCGTGGAATCGGAAAAGCCGTCGAGCAGGGCAATCGGGCCGCACACGCCATCGGCGCTCATCTGTCAGGTGATCGCGAAGCGCTACGAGACTACTGCAATGTCTTGGATCATGAATACGGGAATTACCGCCGCACGCGCGTGAGCTACTACAACATCGAAAGACGTTGGCCGCGCGCCGAATTCTGGCAACGTCGCCAAACGACGCCCGACGATGGGGCAGTGGGCGGCTCCGGCGTGTTCAATCCGTTTTGATCTCAGTTGAAAGAGGTCCGCAGATGCCGTCCATCCAATCATGGCGGCGCAGTGGGGAGACGACCGCTTGGACCCGACGAGATTCGGGATCCGCGACTCGATCCCAGGCTCGCTCACCAGGTTGTAGAGGTGAATTAGCAGCAGAATTCGGAGCGAATCCGACGCGCCCTCCTATTTCGAGAGCACGGGGTTGGTTAAATCCACGGCGAGTACGCTCGGACGAACTCTTCGTCGATCAGCTTGGCGTCGACGAGCAACTGAACACGCATCCGGTCGGACGTGGCTTTGCCGGGCCGAACCATGCTCGATCGGCATCCGCGCGATCGGTTTCGGGAAACCGGCTGCCGGTTGACCGAAGCGCCAGCATCACGTCGCCGTCTCGAGTCCGCGCGGACGCGGCTCGGAAGGTTTCCCGGATTCGAACCGGGATGGAGGTGCAGGCCCTCCAGCTGCTGAGAGGCCTGCCTTCGCCTCAGCGCTTCAATGCGGTCGGGGCTCGATGGTCGCGGAACAGACGCGTCCGCCAACTGGCGTCAGACGCCGGCGATCAAGCCCGTGCTGTCGCCGAACGAGTCCTGCCGCGCGTTGATCTTGTCGAGAATCGTCAGGTGGAGGTTCGCGAGCGGCGTCGGCTCGCGCAGCTCGATGTGCTGACCACCGCGCAGCGCGCCGTTGCCGCCGCCCACCAGGATGGTCGGCAGCGGGTGCCCGTTGTGCCGGTCGCTGTTGGACATGTTCGAGCCGTAGAGGAACATCGAGTGGTCCAGCAGCGTGCCGTCGCCGTCCTGGATCGCGGCGAGCTTCTTCACGAAGGCGGCGAACCGATCCACGTGCCAGGTCTGGATCTTGGCCAGCTTCTCGAGCCGGCTGAGGTCGTTGGCGTGGTGCGACACCGGGTGGAAGGAATCCGACACGCCGATGTGGTTGTAGGTGCGGTTGGTGCCTTCGGCCACCATGATGTAGGAGGCCACGCGCGTCAGATCCGCCTGGTAGGCCAGCGCGATCAGATCGAACAGCAGATCGACCTGCCCGCCGAACGCGCTCAGCTCGCCGATCGGCGCCTCGGGCACGTCGATGGCCGACAAGTCGCGGCTCGACGCCAGCTGCACCCGACGCTCGATCTCCCGCAGCGTCTCCAGATAGTTGTCCAGCACCACCCGATCGCTCGCACCGAGATCGCGCTGCAGCGCGCTGGTGCGATCGCGAATGCGGTCCAGCAGGCTCCGGGTCTGGCTGGAAACCGCGGCCCGCTCCTCCGGCGTGTCGCCCTTCGCCGAACAGCTGCGCGAACACCTTGCGGGGGTTGTGCTCCATCGGCAGCGGCGAGTGCGCGTCGCGGAACGACAGCGTGGTGTTGTAGAAGCACGCCGAGCCGCTGCAGGCGGCCGCCTGCTGCGTGGTTTCCGCCGCCAGCTCGAGCGACGGCAGCGTGGTGTTCTGGCCGATGTTCTTGGCCACCACCTGGTCGAGCGTCGTGGACATGCTGGCCCCGGCCGACCCCTTGTCCGGGCGCATCCCGCTCAGCCAGGTCGCCGGCGCCAGGCTGTGGACGCCGCCGATCATGGCGCGGTTCTCGAGGTTGCCGAACGAGGTGACGTACTTCTTGTGCGCCTCCAGCGGCGCCAGGATCGGGCTCAGCTTGAAGTCGGCGCCCGAGCCGCTCGGCGTCCAGCGGTCCATCTGCTGGCCGTGCGAGGTGTTGCCCATGATGGCGCCGTGCGGGATGTAGAAGAACCCCATCCGCAGCTTCGGCTTGGCCGCCGTCTGCGCCAGCGCGGTCGCGGCCGGGATCATCGCGTCGAGGAGCGGCAGGGCGAGGGTGACACCGGCGCCTCGCAGCACGGTCCGGCGGGAGAGGTGTCGTTTCGTCAGGAACATGATCAGTCCCTCTTGGCGGGCGGCAGCGCCTGCATCCGGAAGGCATCGCTCGCGACGACGCCGGCCACTATGGAGGATAGCCGGTAATCCTGCGCCGCGGCGCGGCGGACCACGGCACGGACCTGGGGCATGTCGTAGGCCTTCAGCTCCCGCCCCACGGCATACATCATCAGCTTTTCGGTGAAGGCGCGCGCGAACAGGTCCCGGCCGCCGAAGAGCGCCTCGCGCAATTGCACCGGGCCATCGACCGGGCGGCCGTTCGGCAGCACCGTCTTGGCGTCGATCGGGGCCTTGGCCTCCAGATCCTGGTCGCGCCAGCGGCCGATGGCGTCGAAGTTCTCCATCGCCAGCCCGATCGGATCGATCACGCCGTGGCACTGGTTGCAGCCCGGCTTGGAGCGGTGGCTTTCGAGCCGCGCACGCAGCGTCTTGGGCGCCTCGCCCTTGGGGTTGGAGAGGTCGGTTTCCACGTCGGGCGGCGGCGGCGTCGGCGGCGTCCCCATCAGCTTGTCCATGATCCAGGCGCCGCGCAGAACCGGCGAGGTGCGATCGCCGTACGAGGTCCGCAGCGTGACCGCGCCCTTGCCCAGCACACCCCAGCGCCGGGAATCCTCGAGCGTCACGCGACGGAACTGCGATCCCAGCACCGAGGTGATGCCGTAGTGCCGGGCCAACCGCTGGTTGAGGAACGTGTGGTCCGCCGTGAGCAGGTCGCCGACGTTGCGATCCTCGAGCAGGATGCTCGACGACGAAGGACTCGATCTCGGTGGCGAGGTCGCGCCGCAGCCCGTCGTCGAACGCCGGAAACAGATTCGGATCGGGCACCACCTCGTCGAGGTTGTCGAGATCCAGCCACTTGAGCGCGAAGTTGCGCACCAGGCTCGAGGCGCGGCGATCGCGCAGCATCCGCAGCGCCTGTGTCTGCAGCGCGTCCGGGGTGCGCAGCTTGCCGGCGGCGGCGATGTCGAGCAGCGTGTCGTCCGGGCCCTGACTCCACAGGAAGAACGACAGCCGCGAGGCCAGCTCGAGGTCGTTCAGCGGAAACGCGGCGCCGCTTCACGTTGGCGCGGCACCTTGATGGCGCGGAACAGGAAGTCGGGACTGACCAGCACCGCGGCGACCAGCTGCTCGACGCCGTCATCGAAGCCGCCTTTCCGCCCGCTGTCGAAGTACGGCATCAGCGAATCGATGTCGGCGTCGGTGACCGGGCGGCGGAACGCGCGGCGCGCCAGGTTCGCGGCGATGCGGCGGGCGCAGGCCTTCTCCTGGGTCCGGTTGTCGGGGCGGCACACGAAGATGCGCCGCCGGCTGGGGGTGTCCGACACGCCCGGCGAGTTGAACGGCCCCATCACCTGCACGCCGCCCTGGATCCGCGGCTCGCGGTCGCCCCGGCTGAACGCGTCGCCCGGCAGGAAGCCGACGAACTCGTCCGATTCGACGCGCGCCCGCTCGATGAACGTCACCGCCACGTCGTAGGTGCCCGCCTTGACCTGCACCGGGATGTTGGCGAACCGCTTCATGATCTCGGCCCGCCCCGGCGCGCCGTTGCGATCGACGATCCGCAGATCCTCGGGGCCGCCCACCGACTGGCGAAACACCTCGCGGCCGTCCACCAGGATGATCAGCGTGTGGCGGGTCTCGACCGCGCGGGTATAGAGGTCGACGCCGACGTCCGGAATCGTGAACCGGTACTCGCCGTCGGCGGGAAAGTTGTGCCGGAACTTCATCCCGCCGCGCGTGCCGAGCGGCAGGCCGTCGACGTGGAGCGGCTGATCGCCGACTTCGGGCTGGGCATAGGTGGCGCTGGCGATCTTGGCTGGGTTCGCCCACCGCCAGCCGCGCCGCCAGTCGCGCGGCGGCGACGTATTGATCGAGGAACGCGGGCGAGACGCTCAGCGCCGCGGCGATGTTGTTGAAGCCGTGGACTTCGATCTCGGCCGGCAGCAGCTGCGCCGCGTCGAGCTCGATCCCCAGCAGATCGCTGACCGCGGCACCGAACTCGGTGCGCGTCAGGCGCTGCATCGGCACGTGGCCGGCCACGCGGAGCCGCCGGCGGCGCCATCGAGCTTCGCCTCCATCCAGGTGACGAACGCGTCGATCTCGCGCTGATCGGGCTGGCGGCTGCCGGGCGGCGGCATCTGCCGGCCGCGCAGCTTGCGCAAGGCGGCTTCCCAGACGTCGGCGTCCTGCTGCACCGCGTCCAGATTCACCGTGTCCAACGCCACGCCTCCGGCCTTGGCCCGCGAGTTGTGGCAGCCGACACAGTAGGTGTCGAGCGTCTTGCGCGCCTGCTCGGGGCCGCCGCTTTCCGGTCGCACCTGCCCGAGCACCGCGGTCGTGACGGCGGCAACGGCGACGCCGATGCAGAAGGCCCGTTTCATGGGTGCGTGCGACAGATTAGCAGCAATTAATCCGGGATTCATCTTCGGCACAGCCTGCGGCTGGCATCGTTGGAGAGCCGGACAGCGACGGCCGTTCGGCAACCGAGATGGGGTACGCCACGACCGCGCTTCTGGTGATCGGGGTCCTGACCTGGTGGGAGGGAACCCCGGCGACCACGTGCGACGTGCTCACGATTCGCGGCCACCAGCAAACGGTGCACCTCTACGGCACGCGAGGCCATCCACCGGTGATCGTGTCGAGCGGCGATGGCGGCTGGATGCACCTGGGCCCTCACGTGGCAGAGCGCCTGGCGGCGAGTGGTTACTTCGTCGTCGGGTTCGACGCCAAAGCGTATCTGCGCTCTTTCACCGCTGGCGCCTCCACACTCAAGCCGAACGACGAACCCGGGGACTACGCGGTGCTGGCCGAGTACGCCGGGCGGGGGTCGACGCAGAAGCCGATCCTGGCCGGCGTCTCGGAAGGGGCCGGGCTGTCGGTGCTGGCTGCCACCGATCCGGGCACGAAGCCGTTGATCGGCGGCGTCCTCGCGATTGGCCTGCCAGACATCAACGAGCTGGGCTGGCGCTGGCAGGACTCGGTCATCTACCTCACCCACGGTGTCCCCAACGAGCCGACTTTCAATGTGGAGACCATCGTCGAGAAGGTCGCACCCGCGCCGCTGGCGGCCATCCACTCGACGCGCGACGCGTTCGCGCCGCTCGCGAGCGTCGAGCAAGCGATTGCGCGGGCACGGGAGCCCAAGCGCCTGTGGATCGTGCCGGCCGCCGATCACGGCTTCAGCGACAACCTCGCAGGGTTCGACCAGCCGCCTCCTGGAGGCCGTGCGCTGGCTGCGGACGCAGCAACCCGGATAGCGCCGCCATGCGCAGACGCCTCCTTCGCGCCCTCTCCACCGTGACCGGGCTCATTCTCTTCTTCGCGGCGCTCGAGGTGCTGCGCGTCGAGCTGGCCGCACTGACCTGGGGCGCCCTGTCGAGCGCTGTGGTGGGCACGGCGCCGTCCGCGCTGGCCGGAGCGGTCTTGTTGACCGGGCTCAACTACGCGGTGCTGACGGCGTACGACTTCATCGCCGTCGCGTCCGCGGGAGTGCGGCTCTCGTACCGGCGTATCGCCGCCACCTCGTTCCTGGCCTACGCGATCGCGAACAACGTGGGGTTCGCGATGTTCACCGGCGTCTCCGTGCGCTACCGGTTCTACAGCCGCTGGGGCGTCAGCGCGCGCGAGCTCTCCCGCATCGTCTTTTCCTACACGGTCACGTTCTGGATCGGGCTGTTGGCTGTTGGCGGACTGATCCTGGCGATGAGCCCGAACGGCGCCGCGCCGGGCCTTGTGATCCCAACGACCCTGGCGCGCCCGGCGGGCTGGGCGCTGCTGGCCCTGAGCCTGGGCTATGTCGCGGCTGCCGGCCGACGCCGCACACCGCTGCGACTGAGAAGCTTGGAGTTGCCCCTGCCCTCGGTTCGCGTGGCGCTCCTGCAGCTTGCGGTCTCGTCGGTCGAGTGGGCGCTGGCGGGCGCCGTCCTGTATGTCCTCCTCCCGCCGAGCCGCGCGTCGTTTCTCACGGTCCTGGGCGCGTTTCTCGCGGCGCAGGTCCTGAGCCTCGCCAGCCACGTACCGGGTGGCGTCGGTGTCTTCGAGGGGTTGATGGTGTTGCTGCTCAAACCGTTCCTCGGCTCGGGACAGGTGTTGCCAGCCTTGGTCGTGTACCGGGCGGTGTATTACCTGTTGCCACTGTCGGTGGCGCTGGTGGCGCTCATGGCAGACCAGCTCCGTCTGTCGCATTCACGCCTCCGCACCCTCCTGGACGGCGCCTACGCTGGCCACATGGCCGAGCGGCTGTTGCCGCGCGTGCTGGCTGGGCTGACATTCCTCGCTGGAGTGGTCCTGCTGGTCTCGGGCTCTACACCCGCGGCCTTGGGTCGACTCGCGTTCCTCAATCGTCTGTTCCCGCTGGGTGTGATCGAGACTTCACACGTCGTCGGCAGCGTCGCCGGTGCCGCTCTCCTGCTGCTGTCACAAGGCTTGAGCCGGCGGTTGGACGCGGCGTATCTCCTGACGGTGGCCGCAGTCGCGGCCGGCATCCTCGCCTCGCTGCTCAAGGGCGGCGACTATGAAGAGGCCGGCTTGCTGTCTCTGCTCCTGGTGGCTCTGTACGCCGCGCGGTCGGCCTTCACCCGCCGGGCGGCCTTGTTCGCCACGCGCTTTTCCCCCGCCTGGGTTGCGGCAGTCGTCACGGCGATCGCGGGGTCGGCGTGGCTCGTGCTCTTCGCCTTCACGCACGTGGATTACGCACCCGACCTGTGGTGGCAGTTCGCGTTGAACGCACAGGCCTCCCGGGCGCTTCGCAGCTCGGTTGCCGCCGCCAGCCTGGCGGTCCTGTTCGCCGGCGCGAGACTCCTGCGTCAGGCACCTCCTGAAATCGAACTTCCGGGCGACCAAGAGGTGGAGGCCGCCTCGCGCATCATCGGCGCGCAGAACGCCACCTATCCCTACCTCGCCTTATTGAGGGACAAGGCCTTGCTGTTCAGTGCCGAAGGTGACGCCTTTCTCATGTACGGCGTCCACGGCCGCACCTGGGTCGCGCTCGGCGATCCAGTGGGCCCAGCCATCCGGGTGCCGGAGCTGATCAGGGCCTTCATCGAACGCTGTGACGACTTCGGCGGGACACCCGTTTTCTACGAGGTCGGCACCGAGCACCTCCACTACTACGCGGACCTGGGCCTGACCTTCGTCAAGTTGGGGGAAGAAGCGCAGGTCAATCTTGCCGGCTTCTCCCTCGAAGGCGGGCGCGGCGCCGGCTTTCGTCAGGCCGTCCGCCGGTTGGAGCGCGACGGCGGCAGATTCCGAATCATCGCCCGCGACGACGTGCCGGCCGTCATGTCCGCGCTGCGCGCGGTGTCGGAAGACTGGCTCCGTCACAAGCCGGGAGCCGAGAAAGGATTCTCGATGGGGGCGTTCGAGCCGGATTACCTGTCCCGTTTTCCCATCGCCGTGATCGAGCGCAACGGAGCGATTCAAGCGTTCGCCACGGTCTGGCCCGGCGCCAATCGCGAGGAACTCTCGGTCGATCTCATGCGCTACCACCGGGACGCCCCGAAGGGGGTGATGGAAGCGCTGTTCGTGCACATGCTGCAATGGGGCAAGACCGAAGGGTACCGGCGGTTCGCGCTCGGGATGGCGCCGATGTCGGGGTTGGAGTCGTCGCCGGTTGCGCCGCTGTGGGCCCGCATCGGCAGGTTCCTCTACACGCACGGCGAGTCGATCTACCACTTTCAGGGGTTACGGGCCTACAAGGAGAAGTTCAATCCGATCTGGGAGTCACACTATCTCGCTTACCCCGGCGGGCTGGCATTGCCGCGTATCCTTACTGACGTCTCGGCTCTCATCGCCGGCGGCTATCGCCGGATCCTGACGAAATGATCAGTAGCCACGGGCGGAGGCGCGCCGGTGAACATCGGTGACGGCGCTCACGACGCGGCGTCCGCTCGGATCGATTGCGGGGTTGATCGGCACGAACAGCGTGGTCCCTTCCCGTCGGGCCAGCACATTGCTCGCCACCAGCGCGCGCATCATCCACACGGCCGAGCCGACGTCCGGGCACTCGAGACCCAGCCACCCGTCGTAGTGCCGATCCGACCGGCGCAGGCCGGTGCTGCCGCTCGATTGCGGCGGCGATGGCCGATGCACGTTCGGCGTTCCGAGATGCCGCGTCGCTGGAACGATCCGGCTCCAGCAACGGAGCGTCCAGCGCCATCGTCGTGAACAGGTCGCCGATCGCGCGCTGCTGCTCGTGCGGCACGTGGCCCATCCAGTAGTGACAGGTCTTGGCGATGACGGTGATGACGTTCTTGATTTCCCGTTCGAGCCGGAAGTGCGGCGCGGCGGGCAATTCGAGCACCGCGCCGGCATGGCGCGCGGCGACGTTCTCCATGACGATGGCTCGCACCAGCCAGCCGGCCATCGCGTCGCCGAGGCAGGTCACGCTGACCCAGCCAGGGGTCGGTGACGGGTACGACCGCAAGCCGGTCACCATCCTGATGCCGCGGCAGATCTCTTCCACCACCTCGTCGTAGCGGCCGAACTGCGCGTCGATCGTCGTCTTCCGTGCCCGGGCTCGAGCAGCGTGCCCTTATGCGGCGGACCGCCGGCCATCGCGAGATCGCAGAAGCTCCCCCACATCCGATCCCAGGCGACGTTGCCGTCGGAGTCGTACTGCAGCCCGGCCGATCGCATCGGCACTGGCTGGATGGCCTCGTAGGTGTCCTGATACTGCTCCGGCAGCAGCGTTCTGATCCGGAGCTCCAATGCCCCCTCCACGGTCCCGATCATAGCGTTCGGCTGATCGGCCTGTAACCTTTCGGCCGCGCCCATGTTTTCCCCACCGACGCCGAGGGGATACGCATGAGCAGCCGTCTCTTCTGTCTTCAGGTGGTCGCCGGGAGTCTGGCAGTTCTGGCCACGGTTCTGTGCGCCGTCGTGGCCGCCCAGGGGCCGCTCCACGAGGAGCGGAAAGAAAGCCGGCGGCTGCAGTTCTCCGGCCAGGGCGTGCGGACCCTGGATGTCCGGGCGATCAACGGAACGATTCGCGTGACGGGAGACGGCGGCGCGGATGTCCGGCTCGAGGCCACGACGGCGTTCGACGCGGAGACCCAAGGAGGCGCTGAGCGCCGCGCAGCGCGACGTGACGATCGAGGGCCGCGAGGAAGGCGCCACCGTCACGATTGCGGTGCGCGACGCCGGCGCCCCGACGTGCGGGGAGCAGGGCAACTGGCGGCAGCCCGCCTGGTGGGACCGGCGCCGCTACGACGCCGAGGTCACGCTGGCGATCCAGGTGCCGCGTGACGTGCGCGTCCGGCTGTGCACGGTGAACGGCGGCGAGGCGGTCGTGGACGGCACGCAGGGCGACTTCGACGTGTCGAACGTCAACGGCCGCATCGTGCTCAAGGGGCTGCGCGGATCGGGCCGGGCCAACACGGTCAACGGCACCATCGAAGCCGCGTTCGACGCCGCGCCGCGGGCCGAGTCGCTGTTCAAGACGGTGAACGGCGACATCACCGTCACCCTGCCAGGCGATCTGGCGGCCGAGCTGCGGATCAAGACCATGCGCGGCGGCGTCTACACCGACTTCGAGACCGTCGAACAACCCGTGGAGCGGGAGCCGGCGCGACGTCCCGGCCAGCCGCGCTTCGTCTACCGCCGCCGCGGCTTCACCGACTACCGCGTCGGCAAGGGCGGTCCGGAGCTGACGTTCGAGACGCTCAACGGCGACGTCCAGGTCAAGCGGGCGGGGCGTTGAGAGCAGCTGTCGACTGTCGGCTTTTGGCTCTGGCAAGACCCTGGAGCCTGGGGCCTGGAGCCGGAGCCTGGGGCCTTCACGCGCCAGGCGTCAGCGAATAGCCGTCGCCGTGCACCGTGTGGATGAACCGCGGCTGATCGGACTGCGGCTCGATCTTCCGCCGCAGCCGGGCAATCGCGTGATCGACGGACCGCGTGCTGGCGGAGTCGTCGGGGTAGCCCCACACGCCGCGCAGCAGCTCTCCGCGATGGACCACGCGCCCGGCGCGCGCCGCCAGGAACCTGAGCAGCTCGAACTCGCGGTGGGTCAGGCGCAGGGTCTCGGTGCCGCGCACGGCGGTCTGGCTCTTGAAATCGATGACGACGTCGCCGAGCGTGAGCCGGTCCACGGCGCCGCGCGCGCGCCGCAGCACCGCGTGGACGCGTGCCAGCAGCTCGGCGAGGTCGAACGGCTTGATGACGTAATCATCGGCCCCCAGTCCCAAGCCGCGCAGCTTGTCGGCCGTCTCGCCGCGCGCGGTCAGGAAGATGACGGGTATGCGCCCGCCCTGGTGCAGCGTCTCGAACAGGTCGAAGCCGGACCGATCGGGCAGCATCACGTCGAGCAGGATGAGGTCCGGCGCGAACTCCCTGACCAGGTTCACCGCCGAGTGCGCGTCGGCGGCGCGCCGCACCTCGAACCCGTCGAGCGCCAGGTTGTCGCAGACGACCTTGGCCAGCAAGTGATCGTCCTCGACCACCAGGATGCGCAGGCGCACGCTCACGACGGGTCTTCCACCGCCGCGGCGGGCTGCGGCGTCGACGCGGGCTGCACGGGCGCGGCCGGTATCGCAATCCGCATGGTGGTGCCGACCCCGGGCTCGCTGTCGATCTTCAGCGTCCCGCGGTGGTCGTCCACGATGCGTGCGGCGATCGCCAGCCCGAGGCCGGTGCCGCCGTGGCCGGCCAGGCGGCCGCGATAGAACTTCTGGGTCACGTGCCGCACCTCGTCCGGCGGAATCCCGCCACCCCTGTCGCTGACGTCCAGCACGACGAAACGCCCGGCCACGCTGGCCGTGATCGCCAGCGCGTGTTCTCCCCGCGAGTGGCGGATCACGTTGTCCACCAGATTGTCGAGCATCAGGGCGAGTCCGGTCCGGTCGCCCAGCACCGGCGGCAGCGTCGGCCGGCATCGCCACGTCGACCCGAAACGCGCCGGCGGCCAGCTGCACGGCAAAGCGGTCCAGTGATTCGGCGACCACGTCCGACAGGACGACCGGTTCCAGCGACGGCCTCACGTCCGGCGTGTCGGTGACCCGGGTGAAGGCCAGGAGATTGTCGACGAGACGGGTCAGTCGTCTCGATTCGTGGACGATGTAGCGGGCGTAGTCCTGCCGCGCCGCGGCGCCCTCGAGCCGATCCGCGACCAGCGTGTCGCCGGCCGCGCGGATCGTCGCGATCGGCGTCTTGAACTCGTGGGTCACGCTGGCGACGAAGTCGGCGCGCAGCTCCGCCAGGCGCAGCCTGGCTCGCGCGGCCCGTACGCTCAGCGCGATGCCGACGGCCAGCGTCGCGGCGGCGACCAGGCCGAGCACCAGCATCCGGTTGGCGTCGGCCGACGCCACCAGCAGGGACGAATCGCCGCGCGTCGCCGCGCGAACCGTCCACGAGCGGCGCTGCAGCTTCACCGGCGGATCGGCGGCGGCGATCACCGGGTTGAAGAACATCAGCGGGAACGTCCGGTCGCTGGTCGGCGCGCCGGGCGCGACGACGGCGGCGCGGGCGCCGGCCACGGGTTGCCCGCGATCGTCGGAGATCGAGATGGCCACGCCCTCGCCGGCACGATCCGCGGATGCCGCCTCGTCGAGCAGGGCCGGAAAGTAGTGCTGGCGGGCCCAGTCCAGGTTCACCGCGAAGCCGAAGATCGTCTCGAGGTTCTGGCGGAACAAGTCGCGGTAGAGCAGGCGCGCCACCACCTGGTAGGTCGCCCCCTCCAACGGCATCTCGAAGACGACGAACCGCCGCCCTTCCGCCGCTTCGTCCTGGATCCGCTGCAGCAGCGCCGGGCCCACCGACGCGTGCTCGTCGACGATCACGGGAAACGGCGCGGAGTCCGCTGCCTGGTTCCACCGCACCGGGCGGTCGCGGCGGTAGAAGAACACCGGCCCCGCGGCGGCGCGCTCGCGGTTCCAGATGAAAAACGCCTCGGGGTAGGAGTAGCGCGCGAACGCGCTGGCCACGAGGTTGACGGCCCCGTAGGTCGGGTCCGGGACCGGCTCGCGGCTGGTGAACGCGTCGAGCGCGGGCGACAGCAGCACGAGGCGCTGCACCGCCTGCATGTCGCGCGTCAGATCGACGACAAACCGCTCGCTGGCGTCGTCGGCCTGGCGATCGGCCAGCAGCAGCAGGCTCTGCTGCCACTGGCGCACGGCGACCCAGCCCACCCACACCAGGATCACGACGATCAGGCAGGCCACCGCGGCGAGCGCTCCGACCGCCCAGCGCCGCAGCAGGACGCGCTCGAGCCAACTCACATTACATGGTCCCCTGCTCCCGGTAGTACCGGGCAGCGCCTTCGTGCAGCGGGATCGGCGTGGCCGACGCGTCCTCGGGGTTCATCTGCCGCAGCGGCGGCGTGTCGAACGCCGACAGATCCGGCAGCGCCTGGAAGAACGCCTTGGTCACGCCGTAGACGATGTCGGCGTCGAGCCCGCTCCGGCACACCAGCAGCCCGTCGAGGCCGATCGTCAGCCCGGGCGCGCCGCGGGCAAGGTCGCGCGGGATCACCATGCCCCGCATGAAGGGATGGCGCCGCTGCAGCCGGGCGATGGTCTCCGGCGAGAACGGCAGCACCTCGGCGTTGCCGGCCAGCGCCGCGCGAACCTGGTCCCCCGCCGACACGCCGCCGACGAACAGCGCGTCCAACTCGCCCGCCGCCATCGCGGCCAGCGCGTCGCCGACTGCGGCGTCCGATTCTTCGACGTCGAGGTGGAAGGTCTCGAGCACAACCTTCGCGGTGAGGGCAATGCTGGCTCCCGGACGCCCCACACCCACCCGCCGGCCCTGCAGATCGGCGAGCTGGCGAATCGCCGAACCGCGCCGGACCAGGAGATAGAGCGGATTGGGGTTGAGCGTCGCGATGCCGCGCAGGCGATCGTAGGGCTCGCCACCGAGCTGGCCGACGAACGCCAGGTAGGCGGTGTCGGCGAACATGATGGTGACGTCCACCTCGCCCTTCTGCAGCGCCGCCCCGTAATCCGCGCCGCGCTCGCGTTCGACGAACTGGACGTCCACGCCGGGCAGCGCGGTCGAGAACGCCTGCGCCAGCGTGGCGCTCGAGAACCGGCGCCTGCACCGGCAGGATCCAGAACACCAGCGAGCGGCGGGCCGGTCCGCCGGCGCGGCTTCGGGTGCGCACCCCAGGGCCGCGGAACGCGGCGATCGCGCAGGCGCACAGGGCGAGGCGTGCGCGGCCGGTCATTGGCTGCACGCCGGGTCCACCACCAGCAACGACGTCACGGAGATCGCGTCGTCCGCGCTCAGGGCTCCCCTGGCCTCCACCTTCGCGCCCGCCCGCACATCGGACCCAGGCTTGGCGTTGGCCAATCGGATGGTCCGCGTGCCCAGCGGCGTCGTCCTGGCGCGATCGACGTCGGGGCCGGTGGAGACGGTGGCAGTCCGGGTCCTCACGGGCGCGCTGGCGCGGGTCAGGGTCCAGGCGTCGCCGTCCGCGGTCAGGCACCCCACGGCACGCACGCCCGACCCGGGACGCAGAGGTCGCGGTCCGTCCTTGCCGACGATGTCCACGAGCGCCAGCTCGGGCGTCTCGGCGAGCTCGCTCGGTGCCCGCGGGAAAGCCGTTGTACTGCAGCAGAAAGGCCATCAGGTCCAGCGTCTGGCGGCTGCTGAGCGTGCCGGGGGCGCCGCGCGGCATGGTCCGGCCGATCTTCGCGAACAGATCGTTCAGGCTCGCCGACTCCCAGTTCTCGGCAAAGGCGTCGCCCGACAGCGCGACCACCCGGCCGTTGGCGCCGTCGCCGTCGAGGAAGTCCCCGTGACAGCCACTGCACTGCTGCGCGTAGGTGTCCTTGCCGCGCTCGGCCTGCGCGGCGCTGTAGACGCTGTCCCAGACCGTCTTGTTGGCGGCACGGGCGGTCAGGCCGCCGATCGACGATGCAGGCCCCTATCACCAGAGACACGCGCAGCAGGACGAGCGGACGGAGATGCGCGCCGCCTCATGACGCCCGCCAGAAGAACACGAGCGTCAGGCGTTTCGATCGATGCTCGGATCCGAAGTAGGAGGTGGCGGCGTGAACCAGGTCGCCGCGATAGACCACCAGCCGGTTGAACACGTTGGCGTATCGGTCACGTCTTCCTTCCACGCGCTCATCGGCAGGCTCGGCACGCCGAGGGCTTCGCGCAGGCTGCCGTGCTGCGGCGGACACTGGTTGCCGCCGAGCGTCCCGTCCGGATGCCGCAGGCGGTAGAACGAGGTGCCGGCTCCGGCGGGCGCTCCCTCGGTCAGGTAGAGAACGCCGGCGAAGCGGCAGTCCTTCGAGTCGGTGTGTGGCATCGACCGCGACTCGGCTTCACCCACCAGCTGGGCGGAGTTGTGATCGACGAAGCGGGCCGCGGGCGACGCTTCCTGGAAGAGGCGGCTGACGCCCGTCTGCTGCAAGACCCACGCTTCGATTGGGGCGAGTTCCTCGGGACTGAGCGCGTTCCTGGAGCGCTTTCCCGGCCAGGCCTGGCTGGCGTAGGGATGACCGAGCACCCAGTCCTCGCTCGACAGGCAGCGCTCGGCTACCTCCGCGGCGTTCGGGAGCACCCGCTCCTTGATCCAGTAGTCGCGTCCGAGCTGGGGCTTGCGATAGGGAATCTGGTTCATGGCCGGGAATCCGGGCCGATCTTAGCTGATGGCCGGTCCAAGCCCGCTCCAGGGCGGCGGCCTCTCGGCCGGCCGCTCTGGAACCTGCCTCAATAAGGGCGCGCTACTGCGCGGGCTCTTCTGCCGCCGGTGGGCCCGCCGGAGCGGCCGGGGGCGGCGGTATCGGAATGCCCTTGCTGGTCATCGCCTCACGCAGCAGGGCCGCCGTGCTTTCGTGCACCTGGCCGGGAGCATTGCCGCGTCCGCGTCCGCCGCCGCCGCCGGCGCCCCGGGCCATGTCGATCGGCAACCGGCCCAGCTTGTCCTTGGCGTCGAGCTTGGCGCCCTTCTCGAGCAGCAGCTTGACGATCGCATCCGAGCCGCGAGCGGCCGCGTTGTGCAGCGCGGTCTGCCCGTTGGCGTTCGACCCGTTGACGTCGAGCGGCGTGTTGAGCAGCAGCTTCAGCGCTTCGATGCGCGTCGGCCTCCGTGGCCGGCGTCCCCACCGAGGCGGCGGCGGCGTAGACGCGCTGGCCGCGCGCGTTGGTGGCGATCATCGCCACCGTGGTGCCGTCCTTCTGCGTCAGCCGCGGATCGGCGCCGCCATCGAGCAGCACCTTGATCATCGCCGCGTCGGCGCTCTTGGCGGCTCGCGCCAGCGGCGTCGTCCCCTCGCCCAGCTGGCCGTCGCCCTGGAAGGCGGTGTGCCGGCCGATGATCGGCTTCTTCAGCTGCAGGTTGGGGTTCGCGCCCTTCTGGAGCAGGGTCTTCGCCAGAGCCACCGCGTCGATCGAATCGCGCATCGGCGGCGCCGGACGGCCCATCATCGGCGACAGCGTGTGCATGTCGGTCGCCGCATACAGCGCGGACATGCCCATCTGGTCGACGGCGTTGGGATTGGCGCCCTTGTCGAGCAGCGCCACGGCAGTGTCGAACTTGGCGTTGACGATCGCCAGGATCAACGGCGTGGTGCCGTCGGGATCGGCCAGGTTGAGGTCCGCGCCGGCGTCGGCCAGCGCGCGCACGGCGTCGATGGCGCCCTCGCGCGCGGCGTACATCGCCGCCGTCCAGCCGCCGACCGGCTGCAGGGTGTAGATCATGCCGCCGGTGTTGAACTTGAACTCCGGCCACACGAGCGGCTTCGACTTGGCGTTCACGTCGGCGCCGCCTTCGACCAGCACCTTCACCGCCGCGGCGTGGTTCTCACGCGCGGCGTACATCAACGGCGTCTGCCCCTGGGTGGCCTCGGCAGCGTTCACCTTGGCCCCTGCCACGAGCAGTTGCTTGACGGTGAGCGGGTCGCCGGTGCGCGCCGCGGTCATCAGGATCGACTCGCCGTCCGGCAGCGTTGTGTTGGCGTTGGCGCCGGCCTTCAGGAGCGCCTCGACTACCGTGGCGTTGCCGGCCTCGACCGCCAGCCGCAACGGCGCCACGCCGTAGCGGTTCACGGCGTTGGCGTTGGCGCCCGCGCGCAGCAGGATACGCGTCAGCTCGAGATTGTTCGAGTGGGCGGCCCAGTGGAGCGCCGTGGTGCCGTCGGCCTCCGCGGCGTTGACGTCGGCCTTCTGCTTCAGCAGCGCGCTGACGGCCTGGGTGCTGCCGGTCTTGACCGCGTCGATCAAGCTGACGCCAGCGCCCCCCGCGGCGCTGGCGCTCAGTGTCAACGCGGTGGCGCAGAGCCACACACCGGCTTTCTGACTGGTACGACGCATCATGTCCTCCAAACCACCACAGCCGTGTGAGCCCTTTGCCGGACTATGCGATGTCGACTTCGCCCTTGCTCAACGTGCCGAAGGACTTGAGATTGCAGTCGAACTTGTTCGCAATCGTCAACAGCATGTTGGCAAACGGCGTGTTCTTCGGCGCCGCCACGTGGCGGTTGCCCTTCAGGCCATACATGGAGCCGCCGACCAGGACCGTCGGAATGTTCAGCCGCGAGTGCACGGGTGCGTCGCTCATGCCGCTGCCGTAGAGCAGCATCGTGTGATCCAGCAGCGACCCGTCGCCGTCCGGCGTCTTCTTCATCCGCTCCAGGAACTCGGCGAACAGGCTCACGTGGAAGGTGTTGATCTTCACCAGGTTGGCGGAGTTCCCTTCCACCTGGAGGTTGTGGGTCATGCCGTGGTGCGGCTCGGCGATGCCCAGGTTGATATACGACAGCATGCTGGCGTCCTTCGCCTTCATGAAGGTGATGACGCGGGTGGCGTCCGACGCATAGGCGAGCAGCATCAGCTCGTACTGCAGCCGGGCGTGCTCTTCCCACTGCTCGGGGATGCCCACCGGCGCGTCTGCCGCGATCGACGACTCGGAGCGCTTCTCGGCCACCTGGATGCGGCGTTCGACTTCACGCACGTGGTCCAGGTACTCGCTGAGGCGGGTCGAGTCCTTGTCGCCGAGGTCGCGCTTCAGGTCGCTGACGTCTTCAGTCAGCGAGTCGAGGATGCTCTTGTCGCGCTGCATCCGCCGCTTGCGCTGATCCAACGTGCCCGGCCGCCCGAACAGCCGCTCGAACACGACCCGCGGATTGATCTCCATCGGCACCGGTGTCGTGGCCGACGACCACGAGATCGTGTTCATATACGCGCAGGCATACTGGGTGTCGCAGCCGCCGACGTAGCCGGTGAAGTCCTCGGTGGCGAGCTCGAGCGACGGCAGCGCCGTCTCCTGCCCGATCTTCTTCGCGACCGCCTGGTCCACCGTCTCGCCGCTGTACACGTCCTCGGCGAACGTCTTCTTCGGAATCGAACCGCTCAACCACGCCGACACGGTGGTGGCGTGGCCGTCGAGCGGGTTGTCGAGCTGCGTCACGATCGTCACGTGCTCTCGCAAGCCTTCGAGCGGCTTCAAGATTGGCGTGTACTCGAAGTCGGTACCCGTCGTGGGCGGCACCCAGAACCCTGGCCGCCAGCCAAGCGGGACATACACGACGCCGAGGCGGCGCGTGGGATTGGCCGCCGACAACCTGGCCGGTGTCAGCGCCGGTACCATCGAATCGAGCAGCGGCAGGGCGAGACTGGCACCCATGCCACGCAGAATCGTCCGCCGATCCAAGCCCTTCTTGGTGATGAACATGACGTTTTCGCTCCTTTGCCTTCCGCTCTTCGAGATGGTCCGAAACCCTTGCCCTAGCGCGCCGCCACGGTGGTGGCCGCCGGCGCCGCCTTCAGCCGCATCGTGAACTGCGGGCTTTTGACGATGCCGATCACAATCGACGAGAACTTGTAGTCCGAGACCGCCGTCTGGCGGACGATGCCACGCACTGTCGGCATGTCGTGCGCCGTCACTCCGCGACCGAGTCCGTAGGTCATCAGCTTTTCGACGACGGTGGAAACGAACAGCTGCGGCTCCTTCACGAGCGCGCGCCGCAACGACACCACGCCGTCCACCTTGGTGCCGTCCGACAGCTCGCCCGAGGCGTCGATCGGCGCACCGCCGGTGCCGCCCTCGAGCGACCGCCACTGGCCGGTGGCGTCGAAGTTCTCGAGCGCGAGGCCAATCGGATCGAACAGCTTGTGGCAGTTGGCGCAGACCGGGTTCTTGCGATGCTCCTCGAGCCGCTCTCGCACCGGCAGCACCTTGCCGCCGCGCGTGGCTGTCCTCGGGGAACGGCGGCACGACCGGCGGCGGCGGCGGGGGCGGCGCGTTGAAGATGTTGTCCAGCACCCACTTGCCGCGCTTCACCGGCGACGTCCGGTCGGCGTTCGAGGTCACGGTGAGGATGGCGGCCTTGCCCAGCAGGCCGCGGCGCGCCTCGTCGGTCAGCGTCACCCGCCGCCAGCGGCTGCCGTAGACGTTGGGGATGCCGTAGTGCTTCGCCAGCCGCTCGTTGACGAACGTGTAGTCGGCGTTCATCAGGTCCATGACGTTGCGATCTTCGCGCCTGATGCTGTCGAAGAACATCCACGCCTCGTGCTCGAGGGCGCCGCGCAGGTTGTCGTCGAAGTCGGGGAACTCCATCGAGTTCGGCTGCTGCGTCCGCAGGTTGCGCAGGAACAGCCACTGGCCGGCGAAGTTGGTGGACAGCCGCTCGGCCTTCGGGTCGGCCAGCATCCGCTTGACCTGCGCGCTCGAGCACGCCGGGCGCGCGCAGACGTCCCTGGCTCGCCACCTGCAGCAGCTGATCGTCGGGGACGCTGCTCCAGAGGAAGAACGCCAGCCGCGACGCCAGCTCGAGATCGGTGATCGCGTAGGCCTCGCCCACCTTCACCGTCTGCGGATCGCGCTCGACGCGGAAGATGAACTTGGGGCTGGCGAGGATGCGCTGCAAGCCGGCCTCGATGCCGGCCTCGAAGCCGCCCTGCTTGCGCGCCTCGCGGTAGAACGTCATCAGCCGCTGCGTATCGGCGTCGGTGGCCTGCCCGCGGTAGGCGCGGCGGGCCAGCGCCGGAGATGATGCGCGTGGCGCACGCCTCCTCGGCCTGCGGGGTCGCGTTCGCGGCCGGGCGGCAGGCGAAGATCCGCTGCCGGCTCGGCGTGTCGCCGCTGCCGCCGGGGTTGTACGGCCCGGTGACGGTGAACGTCAGCATATGCGGGATGCCGAGCGGATCGCGCGGATCGTGCGAGCTGCGCATCCGGCGGCTTCACGCGATAGGGATCGGTGGTCAGCGCCCCGGTCGATCCAGGCCGCGGTGATGTCGTGGGGCCCGGGCGTCAGCCGCACCTTGATGCGCGACCGTTCGTCGATCTGCATCACCGATGGCCGTGTTGTTCACGAGGTTCGCGGCCCAGTCCTCCGCGCCGCCGACCTTGAACAGGTGCACGCGCTTGCCGTCCACCGAGTACTCCATCAGGTGCTCGTACTCGAGGCCGCGCATCACGCCGAGATTGGTGCGGAAGAACTTCGACGACAGCGTGTACTCGCCCTCGACCTGGATCATCGGCCGGGCCAGCAGCCCGCCGACGGTGCCGAACGGCAGGCCTTCGATGTGCCTGTCCTGCGACGCGTCCTGCCGGAGGTTGAACACCTGCGCGCCCGGGCTCACGTCCGGACTGCCGACGGCGAGCGAGCTGACCTTGCCGGCGGCGCTGACGTACTGCTCCATCAACGTGGACGAGATGCCGAGCACGTCGGCGATGTTGTCGAAGCCGTAGGCCGAGTCGTCGGGCGGCAGCAGCGTCGGCGCGTCCACCTCGAGGTCGAGCAGATCGCGAACCGCGTTGGCGTACTCGGCGCGATTCAGCCGATAGAGGGCCGGACGGCCCGGATTGGGCTTGGCGGCCGCCGCGCGATCCAGCGTGGACGAGAGCGGACGAGACGAACGCGGCGCGCGTCTGCGGATCCGGGTGTCGCACGCCGATCGGGCGGCATCATCCCGGTTCGAACCTTGCGGATGACCTTTTCCCACACCTCCGCGTCGGCGGGAACGTTCGCGGGATCGAGGTTGGTGAGCACCAGCCCGCCGGTCTTCGTGCGCTCGTTGTGGCAGGCGGCGCAGTACTCCTTCACCACCGTTCCGACGACGGCCGTGGACGGCGCGGGTTGCGCGGGTTGCGCAGCGCGAGCGGGCGCGGCTTCGCGGCAGCGCGGGCGGGCGCCGGGGCTGCCGGGGTCTGCGGCTCGGCGGCGCGCGGCACAATCGTGCCCACCGAGCCAACCCAGGCCAGGACACCGACAAAACACGCCAGGCGAAGGTTCAGAGACCTGCCACCGCGCACCGAATCACCTCTGTACTTGTATCGGCTCACAGCCACGCCCCAATTGAGTGAAGCACGCACACGGGGACGGACGACGGACAAAGCCCTCCCCGCGCATGACTTTAGCCGAAAATCAGGTCCGGCGATCCCGTCCGCGACAACTTGATGCAATCGCCCGACAGTTTCGTATTATTTTCGCTATTTTTGCCCGCCGTCCTGTTAGGCCCACACCTGCCCGCTGGACTGGCAGCCGCCGGGCGATTGCACCATCAGCCGCCGGGCGAACGGTCTACTTCGCTACCCTGACACGTCCTTGGGTCAGGATTCATCGGAAAAGAGCTCAGCCCAGTTGTCATGCCACACGCAGACCTAGAGCCGCGGCGTTGCGCTCACGCTTGGGCGGCGACCGCGCGGCAGCCCACGCCTAGTCCGGAGACGAACGCCTCGATCGCGTGCGCGAGTTCGTGCGGTCGTTCGATCGGAATCTCGTGGCTGCAAGCAAGGCTGATCCCACGCGCGCACGGAAGACTTCGCGCAAGTTGAGCCACCGCCTCCTGGCTGAAAAGAGGGTCGCGCTTGCCGCCGACAACCAGCGTCGGCATGCGCAGCGATTCAACGCGATCGGCGAAGGACGCCCTGATGGCGGTCTGCAACGTGCAGTCGAGCACGGCGGCCGGCACTTTGACGGCGTCGTCCAGGAAGCGATCGAGGACGGCCGCGTCAACGGGTTCGCTGATGAACGGGGTGATGAGTTCCCGCATCCGTTCGCGGTCGCCTGCACGTGCGACCCAGTCGCGGACGACGTCCTGCGGAAACGGAATCTCGGATGCCGGAAAGCCGGCCACGAGCACGAGGCCCAACACACGCTCGGGCCGACAGGTGGCGACGTACTGCGCGAACTTTCCGCTCATGCTGAAGCCGACGAGAAGAATCTGCGTCACGCCGAGGTCATCAACAAGTGTCCAGACGTCGTTTGCAATCCGCTCGAGGTCGTACGGTCCCACCGCCTTTTCAGACTCCCCGTGACCTCGGAAGTCCATCGTGACGACCCTCAACGCGTTCAGGTCGAGTTCTCCGACAACGTCGTCGAAGTACGCTGCCTGATCCGGCCCATCCGTGCATGAACAACAGCGTCGTCGGCCCATGACCCTGAACCTGATAACCAAGCGTCACTCCGTCGTCCGCAAGCACTGTCGGCATCGAGGTGTCCTCCTGACAGGCGCGATACTATCGGTTCGTCTGCGACAAAGGTACTCAAGAGGACCATCAAAAACCCTCAATCCTTGAGGTGAGAAGCGGTGTCTCAGGTTTACCGGTTCGGTCCCTTCACACTCGACTCCGCCCGCCGGCGACTGTTCCGCGATGGGGAACTGATCTTGGCGTCCTCCAAGGCGCTCGATGTCCTCCAGGTCCTGCTCGAAAACCGCGGCAGGACCGTCGAAAAGGACGACCTGATGGCCCGAGTCTGGCCGGATACGATCGTCGAAGAGGCGAACCTGACGCAAAGCATATTCATGCTGCGGCGGGCTCTCGGCGATGAACCGTCGGATCCACGCTACATCTCCACCATCGCACGCCGTGGGTACCGATTCGTTGGCATCGCGTCAGAGACAGGAGGTGACGCGGCCAGGGACGAGCGGCGGCGAGTCCATCGGACGGCCAATCTGGAGGCGTACCACGCCTACGTGAAAGGACGACACTACTGGTCGAAACGCGATGCCGAGGGACTACGAGCCGCAATGGGATTCTTCCGGCAGGCCATCGATCTCGACCCGACGTATGCGCTCGCGTACGTCGGCCTGGCGGAGTGCTTTGTCGTGCTCCGGGTGCACAGCTGGCCCGTTGCGCCGGACGCCCTCGTAAGCGCGAAAGCCGCGGCAGCGAAGGCCCTCGACATCGACGACACGATCGCGGAAGCGCACGCGACGCTGGGTGCGATCCGGATGACGGCGGAGCATGACTGGCTTGGCGCCGAGCAGTCGTTTCGCCGTGCCATCGAACTGGCGCCTGATTACGCCACGGCGCGCAACTGGTATGCCAATTTCCTCGCCGCGCAGTCGCGGTTCGATGACGCAATCCGCGAAGCGCAGGAGGCGGTGGCGCTCGACCCGCTGAGCGTCATGTGGAGGATGGGCGTTGGCCATATGCTCTTTCTCGCGCGCCGATACGAAGAGGCAGTCGAGACCGAGCTGACCGTGCTCGAGGTCGAGCCGCATTTCTGGCTTGCGCACTGGGTGCTCGGCATGGCGTACGAGCAACGAGGTGAATCTCTCCTCGCGCTCGACGCCCTCCGACATGCCGACGAGTTCTCCGGAGGGAATCCCATGGCCCGGGGTCTGCTGGGTCGAATCCTGGCGCTCTGCGGGCACGTCGACGAAGCCCGCAGTACCCTGAAAGACCTGACGACGCGCAAGGTGTCCGGCGCCATACCTGCGGAAGCCGTGGGCATGATCCACGCGGGTCTTGGGGACATGGATTCGACGTTCGAGTGGTTCGACCGAGCGGCCACGGAGGGCGGCTATCTACTGTCGTTTCTCAATGTCTCAGCCGTTTTCGACTCACTTCGTCCTCACCCGCGTTTCGACGCCTTGCGACGCCTCGTTCGCCTGGCGTGACCTCGCGTCGTTGGCGGAGTCGTCGGCGCCGCGGTTATGACTCGAGGAGCTTCTTGACGTAGTCCAACTGCCAGCGCGTTTGCTCCACCGGCGTGCCTGGGGCATCGCGGTACTCGCGCTCGAGGGTCAGCCTGATCGGGCCAGCGCTGGTCGCGGATGAGCTTCACGCACGTCCTTGATCGGCGTGTCTCCGGTCCCGAGCTGGACGTTGGGCCCGTTGTCACGCCGGCGGTCCTTGATGTGGAGGTGCGTGATGCGATCGTGATGCTTGCGCAGGAACGCCACCGCGTCGTTGTTGCCGGCGGTGTAGTGCCCGATGTCGAGGTTGATGACGAACGCCTTCGACATCGCCAGCAGCTTCTCCATGCTCTCGGCGGTTGCCACCTCGTTCGGATCCTGTACCAGCGCGTGCGGGTGCCAGGCCGCCTGGATGCCGTAGCGCTCGGCGAACGGCGCTGTCCGGGGTCCCATCGGCACACGCGTCTGGTTGGTCGTGAACATCGGGACCTTCAGCGCCTGCATCTGCCGGAACACGGCATCGATCTCGGCGTCGGTCATGTGGTCGTCGATGGTCTGCACGTACGAGAACAGGTTCAGCCCGGCGGCGTCGAACTTCGCGCGCACCTCGCGAAAACGGTCGAGCGGCTGGGCTATGCGCCACTCGCGCAGCGCCTGCCTGGTCGTCGTGTACTCCGGCGTAACGGTGGCGGGCGGTTGGCCGAAGCGGCCGCCGTTCACGACCGTGGGCGCGCCCTGCGGAAACACGGTCACCAGCTCGACGTCGACGATCGCCCAGCGCCCGGCTCTGTTCGATGATGACGTCGATCGGATCGCGCCCGGGGTCTCCGGTAGCGGGTTCAGCGATCCGGTGATGATGCCGACTCGGACGCCGCGGACAGTCATGGCGTTCGCCGGTCGAACGCTCGGCCCGAGCAGCGACCACGCGACGCCGGCCGCCGCCGTCCGGCCGAATTCGCGGCGCGAGATCATCGTTCCTGTCCCGCCTCGCCCTTCGGGCGGGCGATGTCGTGGTACAGCCGCTTGCCGTCGGGCATGATCGCGTAGAAGAGGGAAATGCCCTTGGAGCCGTCCTTCATCGGATGGCCGACGAGCGTGATCGCATCCCCGGCCTTGTAGGTCGCGCGCGTCCAGCCCTGGCGGCCCATGATGTTGGTGGATCCGCCTTCGACGTCCCAGATGCCGACGGTCGCCGGGTCGACGCCGGGGCCGGGCTTGATCTCGATGGTCAGGTGCACGTGCGGGCTGATCCACTTGAACTCGGTGACCACGCCCTTGTAGGTCACGCTCCTTGTCCATCTCGAACATGGCGAACGAGTGGTGCGCCAGGGCGTGACGGCCGCTGGCGCCCCCGAGCACCAGCAGCGCGACGAAGGCGACGAGGGATCGGGTAGACACGTTACCTCCCGGCGGCCGGCGGCGCCGGGCGCCCCGACAGAAAGGCCGCGCGTTCGTCGTCGAACGGGTCGCAGGCCAGCGGCGGCTCAGGCTCGTAGTGGGCCGACGCGCGAACGTAGCGGAACTCGTAGGTGTGCGGCTGCTTGAAGACGGCCGGGTCCTCCCACGTGGACGTCACCGACAGCACGCGGCCGTCCTTGATCAGCCGGAAGCGCTCGACGAGATGCGATTGCGACGTACGGAAGCCGCCGCCGGGAATCGCCGTGAGGCCTTTGGCACCGTCGAAGCCGAGGGTGTCGACCACCAAGGTGTCGCCCTCCCACCGCGCAATCGAATCGCCGCTCGTCGTCGGATCGAATTCGTCCATGTTGGGGTGCGAGGCCCGGAAGTAGATGTGCCGCGGCGCCGCCACGGTCTCGAAGTTGACGACCACCTCGCGCCGGCCCTGGCGGATGTTGATCGGCCGCGGCGAATCCATCGCCGCCGGCAGGCCCTGAAAATTGCACCAGCGGATCGCGTGGGCGTCCTTGCGCGCCTGCTCGGCCAGCATCGCCGGCGTGACGCCTGCCGCCAGCTCCGCGCGCGGCACATTGCGACCGTCGAAGGACAGTTGCCAGAAGCCGCTGATGTCGGGCGGCGTCTGTGCGGCCGCCTCGCGCGCGAGCGCGAGCGTCGCGACCAGCAGGAGCAGCACGCCGCGGGCCACCCGAGCCCGGGCTCGACGCGAAGTCTCGCCAGTCATTTCTGTGCTGGCGGCACGATCGACAGCCGCTGGTTGGGATCGCTCGAGTCGCACCACCCCTCGAACGCCCAGCTGCCCGGAGGTGTCCGCTCGGCCACGATCTCGTAGGTGTGGGGCTTGAGATACACCTTCGGGTCCTGCCAGGTGTAGGTGATCGTCAGCCGCTTGCCATCGGCCGACGGCCGGAAACGCTCGGTCAAGACCGTTTCAGGCGTCCGCCAGCCACCCGCGGTGACGTTGCCCGTGGCGAGGCCGATCGTGTCCACGACCAGCGCCCCGCCTTCATATCGCCCGACCGAGTGCCCGACGGCAGTCGGCGTCCAGCGGCTGAGATGCGGGTGCACGCGGCCGTCGAGGTGAATGGTGCGCGGAAGCCCGGGATTCTCGCGCACGATCAGCACCTGGTCGCGGCTCTGCACGATGTGGAACGCCGCCGAGTTGGGCTCGACGCCACCCGGCAGCGTGCAGCCGCCGTCGGTGACGACGTAGCCCTCGCCGGCGGCCCGCGGCTTCGACGGGTCGCGCGCGAAGTCGAAGCGCGGCTTGGCGGCACGGGCCGCGGCCTCGTCGACGGCCTTGCGAGCGGCGGGCGTCAGCGCTGCGCGCGGGACCCGCGCGGACAGCCCCTGAAAGCTGCCCGACCCGTCCACGTCCAGCCGGACCCAGCCGCCTTCGAGATCGGGCGCTGCAGCAGGCGCGGACTGCCCCATCACCGTCGAAGCCCCAGCCGCGACGACCATCAAGGCGAGCACCAGTGTCGAGGTGCGCATGGGCTGTGCCTCGCTAGTAGTACTTGCTTTGTACGGGACAGCCGGGGTGATAGTTGCCCTTCGATGCTTCCGCGGCACAGTGCTGGCGGGCTCGCTCGGTGCCGCCCTTCAGCAACTCTTCCGCCTGCGCGCGCGTCAGCGTGGACTGGCCCTGCTCGAGCCCGACGGGGTGCACGGGCGACAGGCGCTCGACGGTGAGCTTGTGCCTGGCCACCACGTCGCGGAAGCCGTCGGGCCAATGCTGCCAGTCGAAAGCGGCGGTGACCAGATCGCCTTCCATCAGCAGCCGTTCCGACGCGATGTAGCCCACCAGCACGTCCGCCATGTGGCCGTTGTTGGGCACCCAGTAGAGGTCGAGCGCCTGCATGTCATCGGCGATCCGCAGGTGATCGTCCACCGCCTGGAACTTGAGCGGCTTCGGGCTGCGTGCGAGGTCGTCGGGAAAGTCCGGCGCCTGGTGCGCCACCATGTCGCGGAACTGCGGCTCGCTGCCGCGGCGCTGGACAATCGTCAGCCCTTCGGCCACCGCCTGGCGCAGGCCGGCGGTGTGATCGAAGTGGTTGTGGGTGGCGATGAGATGCGTGACGGGCTTGCCCGGCGCCAGCGTGCGCGCGTGCGCGATCACCGCCTTGGCAGTGGCGACGTTGACGCCCAGCTCGAACAGCACGATGCGGTCCCGGAACTCGATCACCGTCGTGCCGCCCTGATCCACGCGCCACACACCCTTGCCAATCGATCGTGACGTAATCGTCGGCACCGCGTACGACGGCGGTTCGGGCGCGGAGCTGGCCGATGCCGGCGCCGCCAGGTCGTCGATCTTGCCGTCGATCTGGTAGCCGTCCACGTACAGCTTCAGGAAATCGACGTTGCGGTAGCTGAGGCGCGTTTCATAGGCGAGCGGCAACAGCACCCCACTGTTGCCGGTGGCGTCGGCCCAACCGGTGAACCTGGTCGTGAAGTTCATCTGGCCGACGTTGGTGTGGCGCGCCGACCAGCGGATCCAGGCCGGCCGCCCGTCCGAGGCGAACGCCGCGGTCAGCTTGTCGCCTTCCTTCAGCGTCACGTCCACGACATCGAGCGCACCCTCGCGGCGCTGCGCCGAGAGCCGTGTGGCCGGATCCATCATCCGCCGCACCAGCACGGCCGGGTTCGTGACCATCAGCATGCGCCGGACGTGGACGCCGTCCACCTGCAGCGGGTTGTCGCTCTCGCGCGACACGCGCACCGCCTTGGGCCCCTGCAGGTCGAAGGCGACGTCGCCGTCCAGCACCTGGTTGACGGGCGCCCAGCTGTGGCCGAACGGCCCCAGGAACGGGAACAGCATGTTGCGCCGCTCGAGCAACTGGAAGCGGTTGTGCTCCAGGTCGTAGACGCGCCGCAGTTCGTTGGCAGCGATGTACTTCTCGGGTGCGCCCGGGTCGCCGGTGATGCGGCCGCCGCCGAACTGATACGCGTACTGCGCGTAGCCGCTCAGCGTGATGTTCCGGATCGCGCGGAGGCGATCGGCGCCGCCGAGCGCCGTCGCCGCGCGCTGGACCAGCCCCGCCGGAGGCGGCGGGGCCTGCTGCCGGGCGGCGGGCAGCGCCGCCGCTGCGGCGGCGAACGCGATCGCGAGTGCGGCGGGCCGCGTCATCGTCATCAGAAGTCGAAGTTGACGCTGAACTTTACCAGCCGGGGGTTCAGGACGAGCAGCGGCTGCCTGAACGCCGCGTAGCTGGGATTCTCCGTCAGCGCCGCATTGTCGTTGAAGATGTTGTAGAAGTCGACGTTCAACGCCGTCCTGGTGCGGCCGAACCGGAGCAGCTTCCCGACCCGGAAGTCCATCTGGTTCAGCCGATCCCCGTACTCGTCGCCAGGCGCGATCACATTCACCTGTACTACCGCCGCCCCGGCGAGCGGGACGCCCGAGCGAGCGGCGCCACCTGCCCCGAGGTGTAGACGACGTTGGCCACGACCTGAGGCCCCGGAATGCTCTGGAACGTGCCCGAGAGTTGCACGTCGATGTCTGGAATCGTGTAGGCCGCGAGCACCTTCATCTGGGTCAGGTACGGCGTCTCGACGCGGCAGTACGGGTTGAGCGTGGTCGTCTCGGGCACCGCGGCGCGAATCTCGCAGCTGTCGGTCAGCGTGCGACCGGTGCTGATGCCGCCCTGTGCCAGCACCCCGCCGCGCAGCCGGCTCGTGACGTTGACGTCCACGCCCTGCCAGTTCTCGAGCTGCTCGCCGTAGGTCTTCGCGAAGGTCAGAAAGTTGTTCGGCGGCCGAGTCAAGGCCGTGGGCGTGATGTTGTACAGCCCGCCGACGGTGTGGCCGCCGCCGTCGGGCAGCCGCTGGTCGACCGGCGCCACGACGCTGAACGGCGTGAAGTCGGTGGGCGCGAGCGCCCGGTTGTCGGTAATCAGGAAATTGCCGTACCAGCGGCGGAAGTAGCCGACGTCCACCGAGACGCCCGTGGCCACCTGCTGCTGCACGCTCACCGACGTCTCCCAGTTGTAGCCGCGCTGGCCCCACCCGGAGAGCGTCTCGGGATCGTAGGTGGTGCTGGGGATGGGGTTGCCGTAGGCGAGGTTGTTGACGATCCCACACTCGCCGTTGGCCTGCAGCGTCAGCAGCTCGCAGTCGGGTGTGAAGTCGGCGTCGCCATCGATCCATGGTCGCGTCACGCTCTGAACGGTGCGCAGCGGCGGTGTTGCCGACTCGCCGAACGTCCCGCCGTACGACATCTGCTCGACGTACCGGGAGTACGAGGCCTTGAGCGCGGTGCGCCCGGTGCCGAAAAGGTCGTAGGCGACGCCGAGCTTGGGCGTCAAGTCGTTGAAGCTGGCCACGTCACCGGCCTCGAACGTGACGTTGCGATTGGGGGTGGAGGCGTTGGGTCCCAGCGTCTGGGTCGGGTAGCTGGTGCGATAGAAGTCGTACCGCAGGCCGACGTTCGCCGTGAGCCGCCCCACCGTCCAGCGATCCTGCAGGAAGATGCCGCCGTCGTGCACGTGGGTCTGTGCCTCGTAGGCCGAGCGCTGCGTGAGCTGCACGGGCGAGCCGGCGTTGAACGTGTAGGAGAGGTTGCCCGCCACCGGCTCGTGAAAGAAGTTGTGCATGCGCCCGACGTGGTCCTGGTAGCCCATCTTCAGCGCGTGGGCACCGGTGATGTAGGACACCGCCGCCCGCCAGGAGTTGTCCATCAGCTCGGAGCGGAAGCGCATCGAGGTGCCGAAGTAGCCGCGCGGGCCGCGATAGAAGACGCCGCTCGCCAGGTCGTTGACGCCAATCAGTGCCGTGGCGTCGTTGCCCCCGTCCGGCTCGAAGTAGCCCCAGTCCTCCGGCTTGTGGGCGAAGCCCGCGTCGACGAGGATGCGGTTGGAGAGGGGGGCGGTATAGGTCAGCGTGACCAGGCGCTTCCAGGGGAACTCGAAGTTCGCCGACGACTCGGGCGACGTCAGCGCCCGCGTGTCGATGCAGCTGCAGCGCTCCTGCGCGTCCACGAACACACTGAGCTTGTTCTTCGGATTGACCTGCCAGGTGAGGCGGCCATTGACGCTGTTCCACTCCGAGTCCCGCGACCCTTGGAAGGAGGGATCGGCCGCGTAGAGGAACGAGTTCGGGTCGCCGGCGTTGGCGTTGCGCAGCGCGCCACCGATGTAGTTGTTCACCTGCTGCACGCGGCCGGAAGTGAAGAACCACACACGATCGCGAATGCATGGGGCCGCCGAACGTCGGGTTCACTTCCCAGTTGCTCTTCACCTTGCTGGCGGAGATCAGCCCTCGATCCAACAGTTCCTGATCGATGTTGTCCGACTGCAGGGCGTCGCTGGTGCCGGTGGCGAAGAACGATCCGCTGAAGTCGTTGCCGCCCTCCCGGGGAATGATGTTCACGCGGACGCCGCCCGTGGACTGCTCCGCCGTGCCGGCAGCGACGTCGACCGCGACCTCCTGGATCATGCCGCTATTGGGCGCGAACGCGCTGGAGTTGGACCCGAACGACTGCATGGACAGGCCGTCCACCATGCGCCGCAGGTCGCCGCCGCGGCCGCCATGGATCGACAGGGCCTGCATCACGTCGCCGGTGTTGCCGCCGACGTCCTGCGATTCGCCGCTGAACGTCGTGGAGAGCACCATGCCCGGAATCAGCACGGCCATGTTGGTGGTGGTGCGGCCGGTGGGCAGGGCGTCGATCACCTCCTTGCTCATCACGCGCTGCTGCTGCACGGTCTGCACGTCGACGACGGGCGTCGCGCCAGTGACGGTGATCGTTTCCTCCACGCCGCCGACGCGCATCTCGCCATTCACCGTCGCCGTCACGGCGCCGGCGAGCTCGATCCCTTCGCGCTTGACGGTGGCGAAGCCGGGCAGCGTGAACGTGACGCTGTAGGTTCCGGGACGCAGGTCCACGATCCGGTACTGGCCAGAGCCGTCGCTGACGACGCTCCGCACCTTTTCGATCAGGGCCGGGCTCGCGGCCTCGACCGTGACGCCGGGCAGCACGGCCCCCGAGGCGTCACGCACCACACCGGCGATGGACGCCTGGGCGTACACGGCCGAAGGGAGAAGGACCATACACGCAAACAGCGCTGCCGACTTCACGAGGTGTTGCATAGGTGTCACCACTGCTCCTCTACTTGTCTCCGGCTACTCGCCGGGCCCGCCGCCGCGGGCCGGCGGCAGCGGCTTCTCGAGCGGCGCCGCGGTCTGGCACGGCGTCGGGTTCCACTTGGACTGATCCGCTTCCTTGCGGAATGACGTGCTGGTGATGAACGGCTGGGTGAGATACCGCGGGTCCTCGACGATGGTCGTCACCGTGAACCAGACGTCGCCGTTCGGCTCGTCGTGGCGGTGCAAGGCCTCGGTGACGACGGCGTCCTCGCTGTAGGGCACCCCGTTCTTGCGCAGGTAGCCGGCGCGCATGTGCCGCGTCACCGCGCGTAGGCTGCCGCCCTGCAGCTGGCCCCGACCGCCGAACCCCAGGCCGCGCGACTGCGGCTGACGGAACCACTGCGCGGCCGACACGCCCTGCCACGTGCGCTCTGCCGGCGGCGGACCGGCGGTCAGCGTGACCGTGCCGGACGGCGTGGGCGTCTCGAACCGGAAGAGCCGCGTCTGCTGGCCCGCGTCCGATTCGAGCTTCAGCGTGTTGTCGTCCTGCCACGAGATGCGCACGCGCATCGGCATGCGCATCAGGCCGGCGGCGCCAAAGGCGCGGCACTGGTTGCCGCCGGCGTTGTCGGCGGTCAGATCCCAGGCGTCGGCGGCCTTGCGGCCCTCGGGGTTCAGCGGCACGCTGGCGTAGTCGCCCTTGGGCGGCGTGACCATGCGCCAGCGCCAGTCCTCGGTGACGACCGACACCCACTGCCCCGTCAGATCGACCGGCGCCGCGGAGCGGGCCGTGGCGGGCGGGCCAGCCGGACCGCCCTGCCGCCCTTGTCCACCCTGCCGGCCCTGCGCCGCCAGGACCACCGGCACGATCACCAGCGCCGCCGCGACCAGCATCAGTGTCCCCAAAAGTGGATTTGGGGTCGGGTGTCGCCTCATGGCTTGGCCCTCAAGCTGCTGTAGACCTGCTCGACGAACACCGCGCCCTTGTCGGCGCCGTAGATGCCGTCGTAATCGAAGGTCGGCTTCGCCGCCTTCACCTGCTCGAGCGTCATGCCCTTCTTGACCATGTCGCGGACGCGGTCGCGGACGATGGTCACCATGTCGCGGTAGTCGGCGACGTCGGCCTCGTCCGACAAGCGGCCGTGGCCCGGCACCACCAACGTCCCGCCCTGCTGGTTGAACTCCGGCACCGTGATCCGCAGCAGCTGGTTCAAGGCGTTCACCAGCCCGTTGATGCTGCCGCCGCGCTTCACGTCGATCACCGGGTAACGGTCGGGCGTGTAGACGTCGCCAGCGCTGACGACGTCGCTGCGGCGGAAGACCACCAGCACGTCGCCCTCGGCGTGCGCCGCGGGCGCCGCCATCAACTGCACCGGCTCGCCGTTGACGAACAGGTCCTTCTGGTCCACGAAGAAGGTGTCCGTCGGCCAGCCCGCCGCGCCTTCCGGCGATTCCGCCGTCAGCCGCTTCAGCACGCCCTCGTGCGCCCAGATGGGTGCGCCGCCGGTGGAGTAAACGGTCGCGGCCCGCGTGTTGCCGCCCTGGAGCAGCTGGCCGGAGGCGGCCACGGCCTGGTTGCCGCCGACGTGTTCGGGGTCGCCCGACGTGTTCACGACGTAGCGCACCGGCTTGTTCGAGAGCTTCTTGATCTCCGCGAGCAGCCGGTCGCTCAGCGCGGTGGGCTGCGGGTCTACGACCAGCACGCCATCAGGGCCGACTTGAATGGTGGTGTTGCCGTTCGGCCCGGCGATCATGTGGACGCCGTTGCGCACCGGCGATCACCTCGAGCGCGGCACCGCTTTGCAAGCTGAGCACGCTGCCTTGCGCGGTCAGCGAGGCCGTGGCCGCCAATACCGCGAGCGCCACCACGCTCCAGGGACTCCACTGGCGTCGACAGGTCATTTCGCACCTGCCTTGAGACGCTCCATGTACTCGGGCAGCGTCGTCACCGCGCCACCGCGCACCGCCTCGCGTGGCAGCGCGTGCTTGGTGGCGAACTCGTTGAGGTACGGGTTGGCCCCCGGCAGGTAGTGCGGGATCTCGCCCTCGGGCCGCGGCACTTCGACGTCGATCGAGCAGGGATAGAGCGTCACCTGGTAGCCGGGGTCGAGCACGAAGTTGCGGCTCTTGATGTAGGGCTCGGTCAGGTAGACCGGATCGGTCACGACGCTGATCCAGGTCAGCACGTCGCCGACGCGCATGAAGTGCTCCCGCAGCGTCGCCTTGTCGCTCCGGGCCAGGCCGTTGCGCCGCAGGTAGCCGGCCTTGAGGTGCGTGGTCTCGACCGTCAGCATGTCGCCTTCCCAACGACCGGTCGAAAAGCCTTCCCAGGTGTGCAGCGCGTTTGGCCCTGGATGCGGCCGCCCGTCCATCCAGATCGTCCGCACCGGGTTCATCCAGGCGATGTTGGTGTGGTACGCGACCACGTCCTGCGTCACCGGATCGACGTCTTTCCAGATGCGCACGCCCGAGAAGTTCGGGCCGTAGTCGGCGGGGTGCGGGATGCACTGGTGCTCGGGCACCGTCCACAGCGACGCCGTCCAGGCGTCGGCGCGGGCGCGCGCCGCGTCGTTGATGGCGAGCCCCTGGTACTCGCCGACCTCCGGGCCGCCGCCGCGTTCGGGCTGGTCCTCGTGCTGGCGCGCCGCCCACTCCCCGGTGAGATCGACCTGCGCCGTCGCCGGCGCTGCCAGACCGCAAGCGATCGCAACGGCGACCGCCAGTCGTACGCATCTTCATGGACGAGCCTGCCCTTTCAGGAATGCCGGGCAGCCGGGAAAGTAGTTGCCCTTGGCCAGGTGCTGGTCGCACCACTCCTTCACGCGCCGGATGCCCGGCGCAACCATCTTCAGCGTCTCGTCGTAGGTCATCACGTTCATGTGGACGGGGACGATCTTCTCGACCTGCAGCTTCCGGTAGGCGATGTTGTCCAGCCAGCTGTCACCCCACCACTGCAGGTCTTCAGCGGCGGTCGCGAGATCCGCCTCGATCAGGATCTTGTGTTCGGGGATGTAGGCCATCACCGCATCAGCCGTGTGGTTGTTCTGGATGACGTGGTAGATGTCGAGCGTCATCGTGCTGTCGGCGAGCCGCAGGTGGTCGTCCACGGGCACGAACCGCAGCTGCCGTTTGTTCTTGGCGAGATCGTCGGGAAAGTTGGGCGCGGGATGCGCCGCCATCTCGCGGAAGATGATGCCGTTGTCGCGGCGCGAGATGACGGTGAGCCCTTCGGCGATGCCCTGGCGCAGGCCCGCGGTGTGATCGAAGTGGTGATGCGAGACGATCACTTCGGTGACCGGCTTGCTCGGCACGATCTTCCGCGCCGCGGCCACCACGGCCCGCACGCGATCGGGACCGCCGCCGACCTCGTACAGCGTCATGTGGTCGGCGAACTCGATCACCATGGTGCCGCCGGTGATGCGCCAGAGGCCGCGGGCGATCGGCGTCACCTCCACGGCGGCCCCTCCACCGGGACCCGCGCCCTGGCCTCTCCCGCCGCCGCCCGCCGGGGCATTGGCCACGGCGGCCGGCGCCGCCAGGCTGTCGATGGCCGTGTCTACCAAGTAGCCGTCGACGTAGATCTTCAGGAAGTCGATGCCGCGCCAATCCAGCTTCGTGGTGTAGCCCATCGGCAGGCGCACACCGTCGAACGGCGTGTAGCCCAGGAAGTGCGTGGTGTAGATGACCTCGCCGAGGTTCACGTTGGGCCCGGACCAGCGCACCCAGGCCGGAAGGTTCGACGGCGGCCTGATGGCCAGCGTCAGCGTGTCGCCTTCTTTCAGCTTGAGGTCCACGAGCGTCAGGCCCTGCTCCTGCCGCCGGTTGCCGAGGGTGTTGGCCGGAGTCGAGCGCGGCGCGCACCGCCACCGCGGGGTTGGTATGCATCCACATGCGGCGGTCGCGCACGTCGCCGCCGCGGTTGGCCTGGCCCTTCTCGTTGACGTTGTAGGCCACCGTGCCGTCGAGCGCCTGGGTCTGCAGCGCGAAGTTGTGGCCGTTGTAGGCGGCGAACGGAAACAGGTCGTTGCGGCGCTCCTGCTGCTTGTAGCGGCCGTTCTCGAGGTCGTAGACCCGGCGCAAATCGTTGGCGGCAATCAGCTTCTGCGGTGCGTCGGGCAGCGCGGTGATGTTGCCGCCGCCCTGCTGATAGGCGTACTGGCCGTAGCCGACCAGGGTGATGTTCCGCAGCGAACGAAGGCGCTCGACACCGCCCATCGCGGCCGCGGCGGCCTCGACCGCCTGGCGGGCCGTGGTTCCCGGCACCTGCGCCGCTGGCGCGACCTGGGCGCCGCCCGGCGTGACAGCCAGGGACGCCAGGCATAGAATGGCTGCAATCGATTGCAGGGCTCGCAACATGGAAAGCTCCTGTGAAGTCCGAAGGGCCTCTATCGAGGCCAGGCCCCGAAACCGGGCACTAGGATTCACGCCGGCGGCGTGGAAGTCCTGAGGGATCCGGTGAAAACCGGCTGAAACACTGTGAGAAGTTCTGAGGTCTTCGTCTTCGGCCGCTTTCGGCTGGAAACCGACGCCAACCGCCTGTTGCGCGACGGCGCGATCGTGTTGACCGGCAAGGCGGTGGACACGCTGGCTGCCCTGATCCGCCACCGCGACCGCGTGGTGGAAAAAGACGAGCTGATGAAGCTGGTCTGGCCGGATGCGTTCGTGTCGGACGACAGCCTGACCCAGAACATCTCGATGCTGCGGAAGGCGCTCGGCGACGACTCCAGCCAGCCGCAGCTCATCGCCACCATCCCGCGGCGCGGCTACCGCTTCATCGGCACGCTGGAGGAACCGGCCGAGCCGGCCCCCGTCAGGTCGGCCGAGGGCGCCCAAGAGGTGCTGGCACTGGCACCCCCCGCTGCCGTGCACGCGGTCAAGCCTGCCTGGCGGCCGCTGCTCTGGGCGGCCGGCATCGCGGCGGTGCTGCTGCTCGTGCTCATCCGCACGATGGATGCGCCGAACGCCGTGCTGGCGCGGCGTGCGATCCGCTTCGACCAGACGGCCCCGGCGGGCACGACGCTCACGTCCGGCGGCGTGCTGTCACCCGACGGCCGCTACCTGGCCTTCATCGCCCGCCACGGCAACGACGGCAAGACCCGGCTGTGGGTGCGCCCGCTCGAGTCCGCGCGCGCCCGCGTGCTGGCCGGCACCGAGGGCGCGTTCCGCCCCTTCTGGTCGCCGGATGGACAGTCGCTGGCGTTCTTTGCCGACGGACGGCTGAAGCGCATCAACGTCGCCGGCGGTCCGGCGCAGGCGCTGGCAACCGTCGGCTATCGCCCGTCGGGCGGCACCTGGTCGTCGAACGGGCTGGTCCTCTACTCGGACCGGATGTCGCCGATCTACGCGGTGCCCGCGTCCGGAGCCAGCCAGGTAAAGGCGGTCACGACGTTCGACGCCGCGCGCCAGGAGATCGCCCACTACGAGCCGCAGTTCCTGCCCGACGGGCGCCACTTCCTGTTCTACGCCGACAGCACCAACCCCGATCACCGCGGCACCTATGTCGGCTCGCTGGACGAACCGTCCACGATCCGCCTGCTGGACGGCGCGAACACCGCCGTAACCTATGCCGCGCCCGGCCACCTGATCTTCGTCCGCGACCAGGTGCTGATGGCGCAGCCGTTCGACGTCTCGCGCCTGCGCCTGTCCGGCAGCGCGATGCCGCTCGGCGGCGAGCTGTCGTCGCAGTCGGCCATGCTGTCGTCGGCGGCCGGACTGCTGGCATTCGGCGGCGATGCCACGGCGCAGCATCTGGCGTGGTTCGATCGCGCCGGCCGGCCGATCAGCGAGCTGGGCACGCTCGGCAGCCTTCACAATCCCGTCTTCTCGCCGGATCAGCGGCAGCTGGTCGCCGACAACAACGGCGTGTGGATCGTCGATCTGGAGCGCGGCGCGCCGACGAAGATCGCCCAGGGCACGCTGCCGATCTGGTCGGCCGACGGCACCGGGGTGGTGTTCACGTCGCGGCGCGTGCAGGGCGCCACCGACGTGATGTTGCGGCCGATCATGGGCCAGGGCAACGAGGAGCAGCTGTTGCTCCGGAGCCGGGAAATGAAACTGAGCGGCGACTGGTCGCGCCAGGACAAGTCGTTCGTCTACGTCACGTCGGATCCGTCGACCCGGCTGGACATCTGGGTGATGCCGCCGCAGGGCCCGGCCCGGCCGTTCCTGAACTCCAGCTCGAACGAAATGCAACCGAGGCTGTCGCCTGACGGCAAGTGGATCGCCTACACCTCGGACGAGAGCGGCAGCTGGGAAGTGTACGTGCAATCGTTCCCCAGCGGCGGGGCCAAGCGGGCGATCTCGGTGGGCGGCGGCGCCGAGGCCCATTGGACCAAGGACGGCCGCGAGATCGTCTACCTGACGCCGGACGGCACGATGATGAGCGTGGAGATCGCGACCGCGAGCCAGGCGCTCGAGCCGGCGCGGCCGAAGCTGCTCTTCCGCGTGGCGCTCAATGGCGACATCACCCGCTACCGCAACCACTACGCGGCCACCGCGCGACGGCCAGCGGTTTCTCGTCGACACCGCCGACGAGAGCACCCGCGAGCCAATCACCGTCGTCGTCAACTGGGACGCGTTGATCGGCCAGTAGCTAGCGAGGCTCCGCCTCGGACCGGTGAGCCTGCACGAAGGCTCCGCCTCGCTAGAGCAGTTCTTGATTGTCGCGCTCCGCGCGGGTACGTCTTGAACGGGTTGAACGACGCCAGATTTCATAATGAGATCTGACTGTTCAAGACGTAGTCTTAGCGAGAACCGACAAATCGCCGGTCTAGCATCACGTCGATCAACGAGGAAGGGGTGGCGTGCTCGCAGGAAGCCGGCGGAGTTTCGCCGCCTGCTCAAAAGCAAACGCCAACGCGATCAGTGTCGGCTCGCTGAACTCCGGACCCAGCAATTCGATGCCAACGGGCACGCCCAGCGGCGCGGATGCAGTGGGCCGCGAGAAACCGCCCGGAAACGTGATCGCAGGAAACCCCGTGCTGTTCGACAGGACGCCGTTGCGATCCACCTGGTCTTCGCCGATCGGCACCACGAGGCGACGCTGATGTGGATAGAGAATCGCGTCCAGCCTGTTTGCCGCCATGACGTTCATGACGGCCTTGCGCAGGTCGTCTCGGCGTAGCAGCCGGTTCTTGTATTCAGCGTCATTCAGGCCGTCGACGACCCGACGGTCGGTCTCGAGACTTGCCTTGAGTGAGCTGTGGAACTGGCCGCGGGCGATGAACTCGTCGAATGTCTTCACAGGAGCGCGCGGCCCGAGCGCCGCCAGATACTGGTTGAACGCAATCTTGCCCTCGTACTCAGCCACTTGAATGTCGCGCGTGAGCTGCTCGAGCGCCGGAATGGTGATGCGGATCGTCGTGGCGCCGGCCTTGGCCATCTTCTTGATGGCGTCTTCGGTGACAGCGTTCACGTCCTGATGGACCGGATCGCGGCCAAAGAACTCCGTCAACACGCCAATCCGGGCGCCCTTCAAGGCACCCGGCTTCAGGAATGCCGCATACGAGGGCGGAATCCTGTGCGCGCCGAAGGCCGTGATCGGATCGTCGGGGTCATAGCCCGCCATGACGTCCAGCATGCGCGCGGCGTCCGCCACCGTTCGGGTGATCGGCCCGGCTTCATCTTGTGTGGTGCTGACCGGAATGATGCCAGAGCGGCTGATGAGCCCCCGCGTGGGACGCAGCCCGACGAGGTTCAGTGCCGACGCCGGCGACCGGACGGACTGGCCGGTATCGCTGCCGGTGCCGGTGACGGCGAAACCGGCGGCGATCGCCGCCCCGGTGCCGCCGCTGGATCCGCCAGGCGTGCGGGTCAGGTCGTATGGGTTTCTGGTCTGGCCGCCCAGCGAGCTGACGGTCGTACCGCCTCGCGCCAATTCCGTGAGGTTGGCTTTCGCGAGAACGATCGCTCCCGCGTCGCGCAGCTTGCGCACCACAAACGCGTCGCGTAGTGGAACGGAGGCCGCCAGTGTCAGCGACCCGCCGGTCGTCGGCATGTCGGCGGTGTCGTGGTTGTCCTTGACGATGACCGGAATGCAGTGCAGCGGCCGCATCGGGGAACGATTCGCGGCGGAGACCCGATCCAGGTCCGCCGCCGTTTCGAGTGCCCTGGCATTGAGTGTGATCAGGGCGTTCAAGGCGGGCCCGCGGTCGTCGTAGGCTTCAATTCTCCGGAGATAGGCCTGCACCACTTGCACGCATGTGACGCGCCCGGCCCCCAGGGCGGCATGAACGTCGGATATCGTGGCCTCCTCGGGAACGAAAGTAGAAGCCCCGACCGGATTGCGACTCGGTGGGCTGCTGAGCCGTTACAGCCGTGACAAGCCCGAACATGAGCACGACGATCAACGCTCTCCCGGACATGGAGGCTACCGGCGCTGGAGGTGCACTTTCCGAATTTTCGCCACAACAGTGAAGTGAGGATCGACGACGTTCGCGATCTCGTATTCCACGGCCTGCCCCATCAGCATCGAGGCGGTCCGCTCGTCGAATCCGTAGTCGCTCATCAGCCATCGCAGGAGTTCCGTCGTGGCGTGTTGAAACGCCTGAAGCAGCGGACGCTCACTGCCCAGGACCAGGATGTAGTCGTCGTTCTCCAGACGTGGCCAGCCGATCGTCTTGCCCTTGATGAGATCGACCGTGAATTCCACGTCCATCGATGTTTCGAGCCCGGTACCCACCACCTCCGCGTGTCCCTGGCGGGCGTGTCCGTCGCCGATAAACAGCAGCGCACCTGGTTCGTAAACGGGAAGCATGACCTTCACTCCGGCAACCATGCCCGCGTAGTCCATATTCCCGCCGAAGCTGCCTGGAGTAGCCGTGGAGACCGCCTCCTTGTTTCGCGGCGCCGTCCCGACGCATCCGAGCATCGGGAGGAGAGGAACCTCCAGCGCTCCCGGACGAAGATCGCTGGAGGTCGTGCGAGCGACACCTTTGGCCTTGTCGATCGTCCAGGTCTCTTGTCTCGCCTGCCGCTCCGCGGTCGACCTCAGGAACGCGGGATCCACGGCATAAGGGGCGAGCAGTGTGGCCGATCGGGCCGTACCGCGGTTCGGCTCGATGCGGTTCAGCGTCACGACGAGCATGTCGCCCGGCTCGGCCCCTTCCACATAGAACGGCCCCGTTTGCGGGTTCGGTCCCGACGCGACCTGCCGTTCGTTGGCGTCGAAGCCGGCGGCGTCGATGGTCACCGTGATGACACGATCGCCGGGCTTGATCCTGAGCGCAGGCGGATGAGCGAAGGAAAACGTGTTGAAAAACGTCGAGGGCGCGAATCGATGCGTTTCCGCGCTGACGTTGACGGCGGCGCACCATACCAACCCGGATGCCAGAATCATCGTCGTTCTCATCAGAGTCTCCAGCGCGGAACCAAAGCGGCGTGAGGTCTCACGAGAGCACCGGGCGCCGCTTGTGCCAGTCGGTCGCCTGTTCATAGGCGTGCGCCAGCGCAAGCACCGCCGACTCCGAGAAGTGGTTGCCGCTGATTTGCAGGCCGATCGGCAGGCCCGACCGGGAGAAACCGCACGGAACCGAGATCGTCGGCAGCCCATAGAGATCGAAGGCAGCGGTATTGACCAGGCCCCCACCCGCCGCTCCTCCTGGCGCCGGCGCTCCTCCTCCGCCGGCCGGAGCTGGCTGGGGCGCCACGATCGGTTGAGCGACGCCGCGCTGCGTGGGCGTGACGAGCAGATCGACCGTGGCAAAGACCTTCCGGATCTCGCGGCGCACGACGTCCACCTGGCGTCGGGCATGCGCGTAGGTCGCCGGACTGACCTTGCCCGTCCCCTGAATCAGATTGCGCGTCGCTGGCTGGTACAGCTCGGGCGTCTTGGTAATCCACGGGGTGTGGAACGCGTAGATCTCCGCACTCCATAGCTCGGCGATGTTTCCCGCCGGAGGGACCTGCACATCCACGACGCCGGCTGTCAGCTTGCGCAGGACGCCGAGCGCGGTCTCGATCGCCTTCCCCACCTCCGGGTCGAGGTTGTCGAAGAACGGCGTACGTGCGACGCCAACACGCAGCTTCGATGTCTCCAGGCGAATCGCACGGCTGTAGTCGGCGATCGGGACATCAACCGACGCCGGGTCCAGCGCGTCGTAGCCGGCAATCGCTGCCAGCATCAATGCCGCATCTTCCACCGTCTTGCACATCGGGCCGACATGGTCCAGGGTCCAGGCCATGGGAATCACGCCACGAGTGCTGACACGGCCGTAGGTCGGCTTGAATCCGACGATGCCGCACAACGACGCCGGAATGCGGATCGAGCCTCCGGTGTCCGTGCCCAGCGCCCCGAAACACATGTCGGCCGCAACCGCGGCAGCGGAGCCGCCGGATGATCCCCCCGCGACGCGATCAAGGGCCCACGGGTTGTGCACCGGGCCGAAGTAGGTGACGGCCGACGTCCCACCCAACGCAAACTCATGCAGATTCAGCTTGCCGAGAAGAACGGCGCCGGCCTTCTTCAACCGCACCGCCACATCCGCGTCCTCGGTAGGCACGCGATCCTTGAAGACACCGCTGGCGGCAGTCGTCAGGATTCCGGCTGTGTCGATGTTGTCCTTGAGCGCAATCGGGATGCCGTGGAGCGGCCCGCGCCGCGCGCCGCGTCTGAGCTCCGCTTCCATTTCGCGGGCGGTCGCCAGCGCCTGCTCGCGCGTGACGGTGATGAACGCGTTGAGCGCACGATCGTGCCGATCGATGCGCGCCAGGCAGGCCTCGGTGAGCTCGACCGGCGAGACGTCCTTCTTGCGAATCAGATCGGAGGCCTGTTTCAGCGTCAGTCCCAGACAGGTCCCGTGATTGAGCCGACACGGGCAACGCCGATCCGGCGGCAGCCGCCAAGCCGGCCAGGACGAATTCTCGTCTGGAGGGGTGCGAACGCGGACCAACCGTCATAGTGCCTCCAGATCGCGTCAGGGCTCGATGATTCGAAGTCCTCTGAAGTACTTGCGATAGAAACCGCGGTCCCGCGTCAGGAGTGCGTCCGCCTGGTCGAGTGCATGTGCACCAATCAGGAAGTCGGGAACAATTCGATCACGCCTCGCACCACCCTCGTTCCTGAATCGGCGCCACAGCTGTCCTGCTCTGCCCGCCGCCAACTCCCCGATTCCGCTGTATTCGACGCCGAGCTCGGTCATGGCCTCCGCCAGGGCCGCCTCGGATGGGAATCGCCCGGCGACCTCAGCCCACACGACATCGCAGGCAATGATGCGGCCCAAGCGGATGGCCCCGTCCACGGACGCGGCGGCACGTGACGCCCATTCAGGTTCCTGCTGGAACAGATCGATGAGCACGGTCGTGTCCAGGGCCGTCGTCACGAGCGCTTCCGCCAGCGAGCCGGCACCGGCCCGCGCATCTCGGCGATCAGAGCGTCCGTGGAGGTTTCTCGCTTGAGGATCCCCATGACCCTGTCAACGGCACGCTGCGGGCCAGGGTGACCCTTCCGCAGGAGCACCCCTCCGACCATGAGCTCGAATTCCACCGGTGTCCCGGGACGAAGGCCGAGCTTCTGGCGCACGGCCTTCGGAACGGTGATCTGACCCTTCGAAGAAATCGTCGACGTCATACACAGATGGTAAAGCGCCCCTACGCAGCGAAGTAAAGCGCGCCACCGCGCGCGCAGGAGATCGGCGCGACCGCGAGCGCTCGGCCCAGTAGCTACTTCTTGGGCGTGAGCCTCCAGATTTCCGATCCCGCGATCACGTAGATCGAACCGTCCGGCGCCTGGCGCACCTGCCGGATCCGGGCCTTGCGCTCGGCCAGGAGCCTCTCTTCCGCGGCGACGCGGTCGCCGTTCAAGACCAGGCGCACCAGCTGGTGGCCGTGCTCGGCCGACATCGCGCCGACGAACAGATTCCCCTTCCACGCCGGGAACAGGTCGCCGGTGTAGAACATCATTCCCGACGGCGCGATCGACGGCACCCAGAAGTAGATCGGTTCCTCGACGCCGTTCATGCGGGTCGCGCCGGTGCCAACCGCGCACGTTCTTCCGGCCGTCCGCCTGCCGCGCGTCGTACTGCGTGCCGTAGGAGACGTCGGGCCAGCCGTAGTCCTTGCCGGCGCGGACGATGTTGATCTCGTCGCCGCCCTGCGGCCCGTGATCGAGGGCCCACAGCTCGCGCGTCTGCGGATTGATCGCCGCGCCTTCTGGATCCTTGAACCCGTGCGCGAAGGTCTCGCGCAGGACGGTGGCGCGGTTGAGCCACGGGTTGTCCTTCGGGATCGAGCCGTCGCGGTTGATGCGGATGGCGCGGCCGGTGAAGTTGCGGCGGATGTCGGGGTTGTCGCTGAAGTCGCGCTCGACGCCGTCGAGATCCGAGTCGTAGAACCGGAACCGGTCGGCGCCCAGCACGAACAGCGTGCCATCGGGGGCCAGCACGATGTTGCGCTCGACGCCTTCGGCCAGCACGTCCACGTCCTCCAGCTTCGCTGTTGTCCTGGCTCAGTCGCGCGCGAGCCACGCGCTCGGTGCCAAGGTCCATCGTCCGGCGCTCGATGAACGGCTTGGTCCACACCCGCTCGTAGAAGAACTCGATCGGCCAGGTCCCCGGGGCCTCGCCTTTCGGCGGCGCGAAGTAGGTGAAGTACAGCAGCCGGTTGCGGGCGAAGTCCGGATCCAGCACGACGTCGTGCAGCCCCTGCGCCGCCACCGACTTCATCGGCGGCAATCCCTCCAGCGGCGCCGAGACGACGCCCTCCGGCCGGACGATGCGCATCGTGCCGCCGTTCTGCGTCACGAGCAGGTTGCCATCGGGCAGGAACGCGAACGCCCAGGCGCCCGTCAGCCCTCCCGCGATCGTCTGCACCTCGACAGGCGCCGAGGGCTTGGGCGGCGGTGGCGCATCGGTCTGGCCGGCGAACGCCGGCTTGGGATCGTGCGTCTGCGCACCGGCCACCGCAAGCATCGCGATGGCGATGGCCGCGACCGCACGCGAGAGGCCTCAGGGAAACGTGCAGCGCATACCTTCGCATGGACGGACCTCCCTGCCGCCTCAGCCGCGGCGGCGGGGGCATTCTACCGCCTGGCGAAGCGGCAGTTGGTGGAGCCCCAGGAAGGGAGGGGTACACTAGACGCTGGCTATGAGCGACAACAGCGCGGGACCAATCGCGTCTGCCTGTGGCTTCACTCTCGTCGTCGCGCTCGCCGGGGCTCTCGGTGTCGTTCGCGCGCAATCTCAGCCGGGGCAGACGACACCCACGCCCCCGCCGCTGCCGCTCAGCCCCACCGGCGAACGCGGCGCCAGCATCACGCCCGCCTACGAGGGGTGGTTTCGGAACCCGGACGGCAGCTACAGCCTGCTCATCGGCTACTACAACAGGAACAGGGCCGAGGCACTGGACATTCCAGTCGGTCCGAACAACCGCATCGAGCCTGGTCCGATCGACCAGGGCCAGCCGACGCATTTTGCCGTGGGCCGCAACTGGGGCGTCTTCGTGATCAAGGTGCCGGCGGACTTCGGCACCAACACGGTGACCTGGACGATCGTGTCGAACGGCGAGACGCAGACCATACCTTTCACGCTCAACAAGATGTACGTGGTGGAGCCCTACCAGGAAGCCGGCATGGGCAACAAGCCGCCGGAGTTCAGGTTTGCAGCGAATGGGCCCGCCTTCGCCGGTCCGCCAACGGGCGCGCCTGTCAGCCTGACCGGCGTCGTGAACCAGCCGATACCCATTGCAGTCGTGGTGAACGATCCCAAGGAGACGAAGGAAGGCTCGGCGGCCTCCAGGCGCGGCCCAGCGACGGCAGCGGTGGCCACAGTGTCCTTCCACAAGTTCCGTGGGCCCGGGCAGGTGACCTTCGCGCCGCAGCGGGCGCCGGTCAAAGCGCAGGGCGAATCCGTCAGCACGGCGGCCACGTTCAGCGCGCCCGGTGAGTATCTGGTGCGCGTGCAGGGCAACGACGAATCGGGCGAAGGCGGCGGCGGCTTCCAGTGCTGTTGGACCAACGCCTACGTGAAGGTCACCGTGAAGTGATTGAAGGGAGAGCGACCATGATCCGGAACACGCTTGGGTGGACTCGCGGACTGGCCGGCGCCATGCTCGTGGCTTCCTCCGTGGCCGTGCCGTCGACCGTGGCGGCGCAGTCCTCACCCACGTTCACCAAGGACGTGGCGCCCATCTTTCAGCGGAAGTGCGAAGCCTGCCACCGGCCGGACTCAATCGCGCCGATGTCGCTCGTCACCTACGAGCAGGCGCGCCCGTGGGCACGCGCGATCAAGGCGCGCGTGTCCGAGGGTTCGATGCCGCCCTACCAGATCGACCGCACGGTGGGCGTGACGAAGTTCAAGAACGACGAGGCGTTGGCGCCGGGCGAACTCGAGACGATCGTGCGCTGGGTGGATGCGGGCGCGCCGCAGGGCGACGTGAAAGACCTGCCGCCCGCGGTGACCTGGCCGGACGATCAGGGCTGGAACTTCGCCCCGCTCTTCGGTCAGAAGGAACCCGACCTGATCGTGCGATCGGAACCCTTCACGATGCCCGCACGCGCACAAGATGCCTGGGACAAGCGCGTGACGGAGTCCGGCATCACCGAGGCGCGCTGGGTGCGAGCCATCGAGATCCGTCCCAACTCCGTCAAGGGCCGAAAGGTCACGCACCACGCGATCGCGTACCTGGAGCAGAACGACCCCGGCGCGCCCCCGACGGGCGCGTTGCCCGTGCCGTTCATGGAGTGGGCCGTCGGGAAGCAGGGCGAGCTGATGCGTCCCGACACCGGCAAGCTGCTGCTCCCGGGCTCCCGTTTCCGCTGGGACGTGCACTATTCGCAGGCCGGAGAGGAGATCACCAGCAACGTCGAGATGGGCATCTACTTCTACCCGAAGGGCCAGGAGCCGAGCCGTCGCAACAACCTGTCGCTCGTGCCCGCGGCGATCGGTACCCTTGACATCCGCCCCAACGCCATCACGGTGACCGAGGGCTTCTTCCCGCTGCGCGACAACGCGCGCATCGAGAGCTTTCAGCCGCACATGCACTTGCGCGGGAAAGCGATGCTCGTCGAAGCCGTCCTGCCCTCCGGCCAGCGGCAGGTGCTCAGCCACGTGAACAACTTCAACTTCCAGTGGATGAGGACGTTCGTCTACGCGGACGACGTGGCCCCGCTGCTGCCGAAGGGCACGCTGCTGAAGGTCACGGCGTGGCACGACAACACTGCCGCCAAGAAATCCAATCCCGACCCGAACCAGTGGGTGGGCTGGGGCGACCGCACGGTAGACGAGATGGCGCACGCCTGGATCAACATCGTCTACCTGAAGGACGACGAGTACAAGGCGGAGCTGGAGAAACGGCGCTCGACGCCGGTGTCGTCAACCGCGTCGCTCGAGGGCCGATAACGTGTCGCGGGCAGGTCACGTCGCCCGCGTCGGTGCGGCCGCGTTCGCCATCGCGCTCCTGGCCACCGTGGCGTTGGCCCAGCAGGCCAACGTCACCGGCAAATGGATCTTCAGCGTCCAGACCCCCGGCGGTGGCGGCACGCCGACGGTCACCTTCAAGCAGGACGGGGAGCGCGTCACCGGCCACTACAGCAGTGAAACGTTCGGCGAGGTGGACTTCACCGGCACGGTCAAGGGCACGGCGATTCGTTTCACGTTCAACTCGTCGGTCCAGGGGCAGCAGGTGGACGTCGTCTACGAGGGCACCGTCGAGAAGGACACGATGAAGGGCACCATCGCTATCGCCGGCGGCCAGCTGACGGGAACGTTCACCGGCACGAAGCAGTGACGCGTCGGGCCGCTCACCGGGCCTGATACGCTGAGCAGCATGCCCTCTCTGATGGAGCCGCTGACGCTTCGCGGCCTGACCCTCCCCCATCGAATCGTCGTCTCGCCGATGTGCCAGGTACTCGTGCACGGACGGCTTCGCCACCGACTGGCACCTCGTGCACCTGGGGTCACGCGCCATCGGCGGCGCGGCGCTCGTTATCACCGAGGCCGCAGCCGTCACCGCCGAGGGGCGCATCAGCCCGGACGACCTCGGCATCTGGTCCGTTGGCGCATGTCGAGCCGCTGGCGCGCATCGTCCGCTTCCTGCACCAGCACGGCAGCGCCGCCGGCATCCAGCTGGCACATGCGGGACGCAAGGGCAGCACCGCGGTGCCATGGCGCGGCGAGGGCGCCGTGCCGGTTGCGTCGGGCGGCTGGCAGCCGGTCGGCCCGGGCCCGGAACCGTTCTCGCCCACCTATCCGGTGCCGCAGCCGCTCGATCGCGCCGGCATCGCCGGCGTCGTCCAGGCGTTTGCCGATGCGGCGACGCGCTCGCGTCGAGGCCGGGTTCGACATCGTGGAGATCCACGCGGCGCACGGCTACCTGCTGCACGAGTTCCTGTCGCCGCTCGTGAACACCCGCACCGATGAGTACGGCGGGTCGCTCGAGAACCGGATGCGGTTGTGTCTCGAAGTCATCGATGCGGTCCGCCGCGTCTGGCCAGAACAACCTGCCGGTGTGGCTTCGCATCTCGGCCACTGACTGGACCGCGGGCGGATGGGACATCGAGCAGTCGGTCGAGCTGTCGCGCCGGCACGGGCACGCGGGGTGGACCTGGTGGATTGCTCCTCGGGCGGCGCCGTCCCAGCCCAGATCCCGGTCGCGCCGGGCTATCAGGTGCCGTTCGCCGCGCGCATCAAGGCAGAAGCGGGCGTCGCCACCGGCGCGGTGGGGCTGATCACCGATCCGATCAAGCCGACGCCGTCGTCCGCAACGAACAGGCCGACGTGGTGCTGCTGGCGCGGGACTTCCTGCGCGATCCGTACTGGCCCCTGCACGCGGCGGCCATGCTGGGTATGCCCGCGACCTGGCCTGTGCAGTATCTGCGTGCCGCCCCCGCCGGATCCGCTCCGCGCCAGGCGCGTCGCACTCGCTGAGCCGCGCGGAAGGGTCAGTGCCGCTGGCACGGCCGTTGCGAACTGAACAGTGTGATGAATTCGTGGCCAGGGAGCCACGCCGTCCTTAGCAAGGCCCGGCGGGCGTTTTCTCGAATATTTCGACATCCTTTTATTGCGCTCGCCGTATTGGCCGCCGCCTCGGCCGCTGGCGCAGCCTGCTATAACCAGGTATTAGTTACATCCCTCCCCGCCCGATCCGAGATTCACCGGATTGCGGCAATGTCCCAGGCGACGACGCTCCTGGACGCCCACGATCAGCGGGCGTTCACGCATCTACCGCGAACAGCGCATCGAGGTGCCGTTGTCGCGCATGTCGCCGCACCTGGTCCGAGCCATCGTGGCCATCGAGGACCAGCGCTTCTACGACCACAAGGGCATCGACCTGGTGCGGGTGGCGGGTGCGGCCATCAGCAACCTGCGGCAGGGCAACCGGGCGCAAGGCGCCAGCACGCTGACTCAACAGTTGGCGCGCAACAGTTTCCTGACCCCCGAGAAGACCTATACCCGCAAGCTCAAGGAACTGGTGCTCGCGCGGCGGATCGAGGCGGAGTTCACGAAGGACGAGATCCTGGAGCTCTACCTCAACAAGGTGTATTTCGGCGCCGGCCTCTACGGGGCGGAAGCGGCGGCGCTGGGCTACTTCGGCAAGCCGGCGGCCGACCTCGATCTGGCCCAGGCAGCGCTGCTGGCCGGGCTGGTGAAGTCGCCGTCCAGCTACGCGCCAACCGTTGACCTCGCGCGCGCCACTGCGCGCCGGAACGTCGTGCTGATGGTCATGCGTGACTCCGGCGTCATCACCGCCGACGAGCACAAGAAAGCGGTGCGGCAGAGCGTTGTGCTGGAGGACTCGCTCCGCCGCGGCGAAGCCTACGGGCAGTACTTCAAGGAAGCCGTCCGCCGCGAGCTGGTCGAACGGTTTGGCCACGCGCGTGTCTACGAAGGCGGCCTGGTCGTCTACACGACCGTCGATCTCGGGATGCAAAAGGCGGCTGAAGCCGAAGTCGCGAGCGTTCGCTGAAGGAGATCGAGGCGCGCCAGGCCGCGCGCCGCCGGAAGGGGGCGCCGGCCGCCGACGACTCCCCGCTGCAGGCGGCGCTGGTTGCCTTGGATCCGCAGACCGGCGAAGTGCGGGCGCTGGTGGGCGGACGCGACTTCAGCGCCAGCCCGTTCGACCGCGCGCGCCAGGCCAGGCGCCAGGCGGGCTCCGCGTTCAAGCCGTTCGTCTACGCGGCGGCGATCGAAGCCGGCTACTCGCCGGCGTGGCTGATCACGAATCTCGACGCACCGATCAAGACACCACAAGGTGGCTGGACACCCGAAGACGAACACCTCGAGTCGCCGGTGATGACGATGCGCACGGCGCTGCGCACCTCGAGCAACCGCGCGGCGGTGCACATGCTGGACGACGTCGGCATTCCGTCGGCCGTGTCGCTCGCCGAGCGCATGGGCGTGGGCGGCCTTCCCAGCGTCCCGTCGTTGGCGCTCGGGCGCCGGCGAAGTCACCTTGATGTCGATGACCGCGGCCTACGGGGCATTCGCGAATCAGGGTTTGCTGCCGGAGCCGACGCTGATTCGCCGCGTCGAGACGGCATCCGGCGAGGTGCTGTACGAGCGCAAGGCGGAGCCGCAGCGCGTCATCAGCGAATCGACCGCGTTCCTGATGACGACCATGCTGGCCGACGTCGTCAACAGCGGCACCGCGTGGCCGGCACGACGGGTCGGCTTCACCCTGCCGGCCGCCGGCAAGACCGGAACCACCAACGACTACCGCGACGCGTGGTTCATCGGTTTCACGCCGCATCTGGTCTCTGGTGTCTGGGTCGGCTACGACCAGCCGCGCACCATCATGGCGGGCGGCTACGCCGCCGAGCTCGCCGTGCCGCTGTGGGGGCGTTTCATGATGCGGGCGACGAAAGGGAACGCGCCCGACTGGTATGAAGCGCCCGAAGCGGTCACCACCGCGACGATCTGTCCGCTGAGCGGCAAGCTGGCGACCCAGGAGTGCGCCGGCGAGGGCGGCGCGCACGTCTACACCGAGGACTTCGCCAGCGACAGGGTTCCGACGGAGTACTGCGATCTGCACGTGCTGCGCGCCAGGCGCGGCGTGTTCGGCGGGATCGTGGCTGCAGTCCGCGGCGAGTCCGGCAATGAATCCCAACCGCCGCCCGCGCAGGCCCATGTCGCAACCGAAGGCCCTGCGCCTTCACCAGTGGCGACAAACGCCAAGGCCGCCGAGCCCGAGGCTCCCAAGAAGAAGGGCGGCTTCTGGTCGCGTGTCTTCGGCGGCGGTCGCCGCGACGATCGTCGCTAGCTCAGCGTGTCGTGCGCTTCCCGCGCGCGATGAGCCCGGCCCAGAGGTCGCCCACCTTCGCCAGGCGAGGCTCCATCGTCCGCAATGTAAAGGTCTGGGGTAGCGCGGTGCCCTGCTCGATCTCGGCCCACGTGCACGGCGCCGACACCGGGGCGCCCGGCCGGGCACGCACGGTGTAGGCCGCCGCGAACGTCGCCCCCTGCCGGTTGCGGCCGGTGTCGATGAAAATGCGCCCGCCGCGGTCTGCCTTGCTGAACGCCTGCGTCAGCTGCTTCGGCTTCCGTTGCACCAGGACCGCCGCGACCGAGTCGGCAAAGTCCGCCGACGCGGCAAACGTCGAGCCCGGCGCCAGCCGGGTGACGATGTGAAAACCCTTGGACCCCGACGTCTTCACCCAGCTCGTCACCCCGTGCTCGAGGAGCAGATCGCGCAGCGCCAGCGCCGACTCGCGGAGAATCTCGGGCTCGTCGCGGGACGGATCGAGGTCGAACACGCAGATGTCGGGCCTGATCGATTCGCGGCGCGCGCGAGGCCCAGACGTGCAGCGTGACCGTGTTCTGGTTCGCCAGCCACTGCAGCGAGCGGCGATCGGTGGCGAGCGGATAGTGGACCGTCCCGCCCTTCTTGGGGGCTTCGACCCGCGTCAGCCACTCGGGAAAGCCCTTGACCACGTCCTTCTGCAGGAAGCCCTTGGCGCCGATGCCGGCCGGGAAGCGCTCCATCGTGATCGGCCGCCGGCGCAGGTGCGGCAGCATCACGCCGGCCACCGCGTCGTAGTAGGCGGCGAGCTCGCTCTTGGTGATGCCGTCTTCTGGGAACAGGATCTTGTCGGGGTGGGTGATCGTCACCCTTGCTGCCGCGGTCACGGGCGTTCCCTGACCACGTCACGGGCGGCCTTGTCGGGCCGCAGGCCGAGCAGCCGCGGATGCCGCAGCTTGCCGTACGGCGTCCATTCGGTGAAGGCCACCTGGACGACGATCTGCGGCTTCACCCAGTGTGCCCGCAGCTTCGGCAGGCCGGTGCCTTTCGTGAACGGCGGCTTCGGCACCGTCAGCGCGTCGAGCCGCGAACGCAGGCTGGTGAGCAGCTTGGTGTCGAAGCCGGTGCCCACCTTGCCGGCGAAGACGAAGTCGTCCTTCTCGAAGTAGCCGACGAGCAGGGCGCCGAGCCCGACCCGCGCGCCCTGCGGGTCGGTGAAGCCGCCGATCACCAGCTCCTGCGTCGCCTCGCACTTCATCTTGAGCCAGTGCGGCGATCGGCGGGATTCGTACGGCGAGTCGCGCCGCTTGGCGATGACGCCTTCCCAGCCGTCCTTGCAGGCGCGTTCCCAGGGCGCATCGCCGTCGAGCTCGGCCACCACGGCGAGCGGCAGCCGCAGCTTCAGGCCGCGCAACAGCTTGCGCCGCTCCTCGAGGGGCTGCGGCCGGAGATCGCGCCCGTCGAGGAACAGCACGTCGAACACGTGGTAATCCGCCTTGCCCAGACGGCCCCAGGCCCACGCGGCTTCGCCGTCGAGAATCAGCGTCTCGACCGGCAGCTTGGCAATCGCCTCGGCGACGGCCGGGTAGTTGCCCGTCAGCGGCAGGCGATTGCGCGACCAGAGGTCGACCTTCGCGCCGTTCTTGTAGGCGAGCACGCGGATGCCGTCGAGCTTGCGCTCGAACGTCCACGCGGGGTCGGCAAACCGCTTGTCCGTCAGCGTCGCCGCCATCGGCTCGATCCAGTTTGGAAGCCGCATGCTGGATCGGCAGCTTATCGCACGGGGGACGCGCCACCACGCCACCCCGTCGGTGCCCGATGACTAGTCCAGCGGCTGGAAGAAGTTGGCGATGACGAACCGGGCGACCCTCCGCCCCAGCTTCGATCCATCCTCCTGCGAATAGCGGAAGTGGAAGCCTGCCCACACCCGGGCATTGTTGACGTCGGCGACCACGTCCTTGAATCGCTGGTAGTGGCGCGTTTCACCAGTCACGAGGCTGTCGATCGAGAAGGGGAAGCGGCCTGGGCCGAAGAAGGCCTCCAGCGCTTCGGCGATGGCCGTGGTGTGACAGCCATGCGCCGACGGATATTCGGGATGATTCGGCGTCGGCAACAACGGCTGCCACGCCGGATCGGCCAGCGTGCGATGGTTGCCATCCGTGTCGGCGCGAGGGATCGCATGAACGGGCCGCCAGGACAGGTAGTGGTACTTGGCATCGAAGCACGCGATCATGGCGTCGCCCCCGGCCACGTGAGCCATGGCCAGCATCCGCGCGGTCTCGATCGAGTTCAGGCCGCGCGCCTGCGCGAGCCGCAGCAGGTTGCGGTTCCATTGAGGAATGTCGTGGTCGGTCCAGAACCGCGCCACGGCGGTCTGCTCGGCACTCCGGACGCTGCTGGCCAGACGCCCCAGGTCCTTCACTTCGCTGAAGTCTCGTGCGTAATCCCCGCTATGTAAGGCAGGGGGGCCGTTGGGCCGAAACTGAGACGCGCGCTCCAGCGCCAGCGGCAGCACGTGCGGCAGCCGCGTTCCAAGCGGCGCCACCGGTGCGGTCGGTTCATAGACGCCTGGGCCGGGTGCTAGCTGGACGTAGGGCACGTTGGTGTCGAGCCCGTCGTTGGCTCGGAGCAGCAGCATCCCGGCCCCAACTTCGTCACCAACCACGATGCCATTGGCCTTCGCCTCCGTGTCCGGCATCGCATCCATGTAGGCGTCATAGCGATCGTTCATGGCGCCTTCCTGTTCACCGAAACGTCCCACCAGCACGCGGTGCGCGGCCGTGGCGACCGCGGCCTCCACCGACGTGTTCGCCGGAACGGTCGGCGTGACCGCATACGGCCGATAGCCGCCCTTGATGGCGACCACCGCGTCGTAGATCGCGGCGTGGACGATGCCCATATGAACGGCCGCCTCGCCGGGAAACTTCTTCCCCACGGCGACGATCGCGTTCTGGGCGATCAGGCTCCAGTCGGCCACCGCGCGTGCCTCGCTGGACGTGTCGGCGTTCTGAGTCCCAGGCCCCCTGGCCGATGTCGTCGCGTCGAACGCCGCGGCGACGCCGAGCCCGACCACCAGCACAGCCGCAAGACCTTCAAGTGCGCGGATCATGGTCACCTCCATCTGCTTCGATGACGCGAACGTACGCGGACGAACAGACGCAGAGAAGTGCAACCATCGGACTGATCCGGTTCGATATTTGGACTGGCCGCGGCGGATCCGGCCGTGCCAGGATCCGGCATGCAGAAGTACCAGCAGGTACTGTCCCGGTCGCGCGGGCGTCCGAGATTCTGGCGGATCGATGGACGCCGCTCATCGTGCGCGAGCTCATCCTTGGCAGTCATCGCTTCAACGAGATCGAGCGCGGGTTGCCGGGCATCTCGCGCTCGCTGCTGTCGTCGCGTCTTCGGGACCTGGAAGACGCGGGCGTGGTCGAGCGGCTACCGGGTGCGACAGCGAAGGCTCCGGCGTATCACCTGTCGGAAGCCGGGCGAGAGCTCAAGACCGTCATCGAGTCGCTGGGCGCGTGGGGCGTCCGGTGGGCCTTCGGCGAGCCGCGGCCCGAGGAGTTGGACGCGGGATTGTTGATCTGGAGGATCCACCAGCGAATCAACCGCGAGGTGCTGCCAGACAGGCGGACGGTGGTCGAGTTCGACTTCACGGGTCCTCACGGGCGACGGGTGTGGCTGCTGCTCGAGCCTCGCGAGGTTTCGGTCTGCGTGACTCCCCCAGGGTTCGATTCCGATCTCATCGTCCGGGCGGATCTTGCGCTCTTCTATCGTGTCTGGTTGGGACAGATCGATTATGACGCGGCCGTTCGCTGTCGCTCGGTGGTGGTCGAAGGGCTTCCCGTTCTTGCGAACCAGTTGCCGCGGTGGTTCATGTGGAGCCCGATGGCACGTTTCGTTCGCGATTATCATTTCCCTCCACGCCTGAGGCGGCTGGAGGGATGAGATGAGGATGCGTGTTCTGGTGATTGTGCTGCTGGCCGCGGCGGCGGCCGCGGCGCAGGCGCCGCCATCGCCCGGGGCGGTTCGTACCATGCGGCGTGGACTACTTCCACACCGGCGACGCCAAGCAGGAGCTCTTCTCGTTCGACGAGGCAGTGGTCGAGCCGGCAGCCTGGTCAGGGCATCCGGCACGGGCGGCCGACCCGCTGAATTACGGCGCCTACGGCTTCGACGTGCGCGACGCGGCGTCGAAGACGCTGCTCTACTCGCGGGGCTTCGGCTCGATCTTCGACGAGTGGTCCACGACGGAGGAAGCGACCACCATCACGAAGACCTTCCACGAATCGGTGCGGTTTCCGGTGCCGGCCTCGCCTGTCACCGTCACCATCCGCAAGCGCACCGAGACGGCGTGGCGCGACGTGTGGAGCGTGAATGTCGATCCCGGCAACATGTTCGTGAACACCGCCGCACCGGAACCGTCGCCCGGTGCGCTCATCGCCTTCGAGAAGAACGGGGATCCGGCGACGAAGGTTGACCTGCTGCTGCTCGGCGACGGCTACACCGCCGCCGAACGACGGAAGTTCGAGGCCGATTCCCGGCGCCTGCTGGCCGTGCTGTTCTCCACGTCACCGTTCAAGGAACGGCGCAGCGATTTCAACGTCTGGGGCCTGGTGCCGGCGGCAAAGGAGTCCGGGATCTCGCGGCCGTCCGGCGGCATCCACCGCAGCAATCCGATCAGCAGTACCTACGACGCCTTCGGCTCGGAACGCTACGTGCTGGCGTTCGACAACAAGGCGTTCCGCCGCCATGCGTCCTACGCGCCCTACGACGTCGTCGAAATCGTGGTCAACGGGCGCACCTACGGCGGCGGCGGCATCTACGGCCTCTACAGCACGGTGGCGGCCGACAACGCGTTCGCGCCCTACGTGTTCGTCCACGAGTTCGGCCATCATTTCGCGGCGCTGGCGGATGAGTACTACACGTCGCCGGTGGCCTATCTGCCGTCGGCCACGCGCGACGAGCCGTGGGAGCCGAACGTCACCGCGCTGCGGGATCCGAACACGCTGAAGTGGAAGGATCTGGTGAAGCCCGGCACGCCGCTGCCGACGCCCTGGCCGAAGGACGCCTACGAAACCGCCTCGCGCGAGTCGCAGGCGCGGCGCGCCCGCCTGCGAGCGGACAAGCGGCCAGAAGCGGAAATGGAAGCGCTGTTCGCGGAGGAGCGGCGGCGCGACGACGTGATGTTCGCGACGTCGAGAGGGATGGTCGGCGCCTTCGAGGGCGCCCGCTACGAGGCCAAGGGCTTTTACCGGCCCGAGGCCAACTGCATCATGTTCACGCGCGCGGATTTCTTCTGCGCGGTCTGCCGGCGCGCCCTCGAGCAGGTGATCGACACCTATTCGCGGAAGTAGCCAGCCAGGCGTCGCGATTCAGCCGGCGTACTCGTCACGCGTGCGCGGAGCCCCAGGCAGCTGCCGGTCGAGCGACTCGCGGTAGCGGAGGCATCCACGAAGGAACTGCGGCCAGTCGGGGACACTGGGCTGCGGATCGGTCTTTTCTGGCAGCAATCCCCACAGCTTCGGGTGATGCCAGCAGAGCTCCTGCCCAGAACTGTCGCGGTGGGCCCGGATGCCTTCGCGCAGCCGCCTGACCTCGGCTATGAGCGCGTCGCGATCCAGGGCCGCCAGATCGTCGTCCACGGGTTCACGCCCGATCGGCGACGCCGCGCACGCCGCTGTGGCGGGCACAGTTGGCACAGCAATACATGGCGCCATCGGCCTCGATCCCGTGACCGATGATGCGGCAGCCGCAATGAGCGCACTGCGGCGCCAGCTTGTGGATGGCACACTCGAAGCTATCGAAGGTGTGCCGGCTTCCGCCGAACACCACCTCGAAGCTCTTGTCGTAGTCGTTTCCGCAGAGGTCACACTTGGCCATGCGATGCTTCCCTTCGGAGGCCGGCTAACCCGGAAGCCTCAGCGCCCCAGCACACTCCTTGCAAATGTCAATCCGGGGGTGGCTATGGCGAAGTACGGAAGGGGTGCATCCAAGACCGTTGAGTCGGCGATGCGGCGGAAGAAGAAGGGCACGCTGAGGAGTGGGTCGGGGCGGAAGGTCACCAGCCGCAAGCAGGCGATCGCCATCGGACTCAGCGAGGCGCGCGAGAAGGGCGCGAAGGTGCCGGCGCGGCGGTCGTCCCGGAAGGGCGTCCGAAAGACCGCTCGAGGCTCAGCCTAGGAACGACGAGGACGTCACTCATGCAGACACGCAGACTTGGCCGCAGTGGCCTGGAGGTTTCCGCACTCGGACTCGGGTGCATGGGCCTGAGCTTCGGCTATGGACCGGCCGTCGACAAGCAGGCCGGGATCGCGTTGATCCGCGCCGCCGTGGAACGCGGCGTCACGTTCTTCGACACCGCCGAGGCGTATGGCCCGTTCGTCAACGAGGAACTGGTCGGCGAAGCGCTCGCGCCGTTCCTCGACCAGGTCGTCATCGCCACGAAGTTCGGCTTCACGTTCGAACCCAACGGTCCGCGCGGTCTCGACAGCCGCCCGGCGCACATTCGCAGCGTGGTCGAGGCGTCGCTGACACGGCTCAAGGTCGATGCGATCGACCTGCTGTACCAGCATCGCGTCGATCCCAACGTGCCAATCGAGGACGTCGCCGGTGCGGTGAAGGATCTGATCCGGGAAGGCAAGGTGAAGCACTTCGGGCTCAGCGAAGCCGGCGTGAAGACGATTCGCCGCGCTCACGCGGTTCAGCCCGTCGCCGCGCTTCAGAGCGAGTACTCGCTGTGGTGGCGGAGTTCCGAAGCCGACGTGCTGCCCACGCTCGAAGAGCTCGGCATCGGCTTCGTGCCGTTCAGCCCGCTGGGCAAGGGCTTCCTCACCGGCAAGATCGACGAGGGAACGACGTTTGACGCGTCGGACTTCCGCAACCTCGTTCCGCGGTTCACGGCGGAGAACCGGAAGGCAAACCAGACGTTCGTCGCCTGGCTGACGACGTTGGCCGAGCGCAAGCAAGCGACGCCGGCGCAGATCGCGCTGGCGTGGCTGCTGGCGCAGAAACCGTGGATCGTGCCGATCCCAGGCACCACGAAACTGCACCGGCTCGAGGAAAACATCGGCGCCACGGCAGTCGATCTGAGTGCCGAGGACCTGCGGGAGATCGATCGCGCCGCCTCGGAGATCGCGGTTCAGGGCGCGCGGTATCCCGAGCAACTGGAACGGATGACGGGACGTTGACGGACCGCACGGCAGAGCTGCCCACACGGGACGATCGAGTGTGCGTCGGTTCGCGCTCTGATGGATGAGCTCGCGCTTGATCAAGCGCAGCACTAGAATCGTCGCGCCGCGGTCGAGACGTGCCGGAGCCCGGACGACAGGAGCCCTCTGATGGCAGCAGACATCTTCGCGAAAATCGGCGACATCAAGGGTGAATCGCTCGACAGCAAGCACAAGGACGAGGTCGAGGTCCTGTCGTGGTCCTGGGGTGTGTCGCAGAGCGGGTCCATTTCAGACCGGCGGCGGCGGCGGTGCGGGCAAGGCGAACTTCAACGACTTCAACTTCACGCATCACGTCGACAAGGCGTCGCCGGTTCTGTTGAAAGCGTGCGCGACCGGTGAGCACATCAAGGAAGCGACCATCACGGTGCGCAAGGCCGGCAAGGGCCAGCAGGAGTTCCTGATCATCAAGATGAGCGACGTCCTGATCACGTCGGTCAACCCGAGCGGCTCCGGCGAGGCCGCCGCCTTCGCCGAGAGCGTCGCGATGCAGTTCGCCAAAGTCGATCTGGAATACAAGCCGCAGAAGGCCGACGGATCGCTCGATGCCGGGCTCCACTTCAAGTACGACATCAAGGGCGACAAGGAAGGCTGACCGGGACGGGACGGTGGCGAGCGACCGCGCCGTCAGCCTGGACGAAGCGATATCGATCGCGATTCGGCTGCAGCAGAACGAGCAGTGGGTGGCGGCGGGCGACATCTACCGCAGCGTTCTCGCGGTGGCGCCCGACTGGCCCGACGCGGTCCACTACTCGGGAGTGCTCGCCCACCAGGAGGGGCGAAGCGAGCTGGCCGTCGAGCTGATCGAGAAGAGTCTCGAGCTCGAGCCCGATCGGGCGGACTGGCACAGCAACCTGGCGATCGTCCTGCGCGATCGTCTCGAGCTGGACAAGGCGATTGCCGCCTGTCAGCGTGCGATTGCGCTCGACCCGCATCATGCCAACGCGCACAACAATCTCGGTGTCCTGCTGCGGGCGCAGGGCCGTGTGGTTGAAGCGGAGGCGGCCTATCGAGCCGCCATTCGCGAGCGCCCCGACCATTCGGACGCCTTCACCAATCTGGGCATCCTGCTGACGGCCCAGAAGCGGACGCAGGAAGCCGCCGTCTGCTTCTGCAAGGTCATCACCTTCAGGCCGAAGCACCCCGAAGCTCGACGACTGCTGGCGCTGGCGCACTGCACCCTCGGCGAGGTGGACGAGGCGGTGCGGGTGTTCGAAGAATGGCTCGCGGAGGAACCGGACAATCCCATCGCCCGGCACATGATCGCGGCGTGCTCGGGCCGCGATGTTCCCGCGCGGGCATCGGACGCCTTCATCGAAAGGACGTTCGACAGTTTCGCCGGCAGCTTCGAGGCCAAGCTCGCCAAGCTGTTGTACCGCGCCCCGGCGCTGGTCGCGGCGATGCTGGCCGGGCCGGACGCCGAAGCGTCGAAGACACTCGACGTGCTCGATGCCGGATGCGGCACCGGGTTGTGCGGGCCGCTGATCGCGCCGTACGCACGTCGGCTGGTGGGAGTCGACCTGTCCGCGCGCATGCTGGCGCAGGCGCAGGCAAAGCAGGTCTACGACGAGCTGGTCAAGTGCGAACTGACCGCTTATCTGCGCGACTCCCCCGCCGCGTTCGACGCGATCGTGTCGGCCGACACTCTCGTCTATTTCGGGCCGCTCGAGGGCGTCGTTGCGGCGTCAGCCGGTGCGCTGCGGCCCGGCGGGCGGCTGATCTTCACGGTGGAGGAAATGATCGGCGGCGCCTCCGACGCGGGGTACTCCATCAGCCCGCACGGGCGCTACAGCCACACGCGTCAGTACGTCGAGCGCGTGCTGAGGGAGGCGAACCTGCGGCCGGAGATCGTCCCGACGGAACTGCGTCTCGAAGCCGGCGAGCCGGTTCCAGGGCTGGTAGTCGGCGCGACGAAACTGCCTCACTAGCGCGCGTCGCCGCGACTAGTTCACCCCTTCTTCGGCTTGAACGCCTCCTTGACCTGCTTGTCGATGGCCTTGTAGTTCTTCGAGAAGAACTCCTCCTCTTCCTTGGTCAGGATCCGAAACGGCACGCGGACGACGCTCTTCTCGAACTTCACGTTGAGCCAATGCTGGCCGTAGGCGATCCCGCCAGGGATATGAAAATAGAGGCGGCCGAGACAGGCGCGGTCGTTGCTGAGATCCACCACGTCGTAGGGAAGCTGCCGGGCCCCCAGGTCGGGAAAGAAGAGAATCGCGCAGGCCCGGCTCGCCTGCGTAGGAAAGTAGTTGATGGAATCGCGCTGGACCCTGGCCCGTTGCTGAATCTGCTGGACCGGCTCCGACGCCGCTCGCTGCTCGCTGATTGGCGCCAACGGGAGGGTCTTGCCATCAGGTGTCTCGAGCGATAGGGCCTCGCGCGTCAACCGGTAGTCCGGCGTCCTTTCGAGCACCGTCATGCCGACCTCGAGCATCATCCATTCTGTTCCCACCGAACGGTTGGAGGCCTGGTATCCAAGAATCACGTAGCCTTCGTTGTTGTACGCCGCCCGAACGAACCTGCCCTCCATCGTCATGATCTGCGGCACCCCGGGCTGGGGTATCTGCACGGTGGGCTTCTCCTGGCTCTGGGCGTCGCCTTTGGTGTGAAGGGGCCACGACAACACCAGCCCGACAAAGGCCACCGATAGTGCGCGCTTGCGGTTCATATCCTTCTCCTCCAGAGTTGTGCGCGGCCGCCGCTGGCGGCCAGCCTCGGCACTACTTGCCGAATATATCGGTTATCTCCTTGGGCAGATCCTCTTGGGGCTTGTCCCAGCCAACCTCGAAGTTCTTCTCCCAATTCTTGGCCCAGGGCCGGCCATAAAAATCAACGAAGCGCGGGTCTGCTGCGGTCAGCTGCCCGGGCCGGCCATTGGTGTTGACGATGTTGCTCATGCACTCCACGAAGGAGAACCGGCGTTCGGGATCGGCCGGCGTCGCCACCCGGCGGATGAGCATCGTGGCGCGCACCGGGGCGACGAACGCATCGGGGTCGTAGAAGATGGTCTCGTGCGAGATGCCGGTGAAGTTGCCGGCCGCGTCGTTTGTCGGCTTGACGATTTCCACCGTCTCCATCTTGTCGCTGATTTCGAACATCGAGTGCGTCAAGGACCAGGGCTGCACGTTCGCCGTCCAGCTAATCAGCGTCGTTCCATCCCAGAAGCCGATGGTCTCGCCATACCACTGCGGGACTTTCTGCACGTGATTCGGCTTGCCGATCATCACCTGGCGAATGAAGTTGTCGGCGGAACTCGACAGGAACTGGACCTGCCACGTGGACATCGTCAGCTGAAAATTGGTGGCGCCGGATGGCCCTCCCCACCAGCGGATGAATCCCTCCGGGTAGCAGAACGAGGCGTTCCACTGGGGAGCGTTGTTCACCGCCTCGTGGTACATCTGCTGCACGGCGCGCTTCTGATACTCCGGCGTGAGCAAGGACACCAAGGTCGAGGGCTGTTCGACACCCCACACCCACCACGCACCCGGGTGGGTATTGTCGCGCTGGTAATACCCGTCCCAGTCAGGAACGGTCGCCTTCGTATGGACCGTCGGCCCACCCCGCTTCTTCGCGTCGGCCAGCAACGCCTCGTAATGCTCCTTCGCCGTTTTGTACGGATACGGACTCAGGATGCTCTGCCGATCGATGTCGAGGTTGCAGTCGCCCCACGTGGCCGTGGCGGGAAAGTTGTCGCCGACACGGCGAGGCGAAACCCAGAACTGCGACAGCACGATCGAGTTGTTGCAACGGTAATAGCGCTTGTCCAGCCACAGCGCCCGGTCCTTGTAGAAGTTCTTCGAGGTGAACAGGTCGATCGGCAGCGCCTGCACGCCTGCCGGCGGCCCGTCGTTCGCGACGTGGTTGCCCCCACCACCCAGGTTGGGCGCCCCCGCCCTGCCTGCCACCGCCTCCCCGTCCCGGCTGCTGCGGAGCGGCCCCGGCCTGCGCGAGGACGCTGGCCGGCGAGAGCCGGAGTGAACTCGGGCACCCACTGGAGAGCCACCACGAGAAGGACGACTACCACGCTCACCCAGGCTGTTCGCATCTGATCCTCGCTTTGGGCCCTTCAGCGTTCGACGCGAGGATATCCTTGACCAAGCGACGGGAGACGCGCAACTTCGGGCTCTTGCACTCCTGACCTTCGCTCCCTCGGAGTTCCCCTTGTTTCCCTGGCGGCGACGATGAGCGGCCCGTCCGGTCCCTGACTCTCAGTTCGGCAACTTCTCCGGCCACGCGCGAAGCCCCGCTTGTGAAGCCGCTTCCCACAGCTGGCGATCGAAGGTTGCCAGCACGATCTCCCGCCCCAGTGCATCCTGCCACGTCAGGGCGGCCGCCAACTGGACCGCGTCGTAGCCCCGCAACCCATGCGCCCACGCCAGGGCCTCAGCCCGTGCGACCAGCGCCTCGGTCACTGGAACTCGCATCAGGTCTGGCCACTCGCGTGAAAACCGGCGTTGCGCGCGCCGCCCTCCGACGTCGTTCAGTCACCACCAGCCCGGACGGCTCGCGCCAAGGCGGCCGCCACCTCGGCGCGCGTGACCAGCGCCGTAGCTACGGCTTCCGCATTCGTCGTGAGCGCTACTACCTCTGGCGAAGCCATCTCGGCGACATAGCGTTTCACGAGCGCGCTCGCGTCGACGTAAACGCTCACCCGCGGTTCTCCACGACGATGTCCGCCACTGTTCGTCTCCCACGAGGGCGCACACCGGGGGCGGCGCGGCCGAGTCGACGGCCGCTCCACAGCATGGTTCCTGCCTTCTTGAGCATCTCGAGCCGTTCGCCAATGGAATCGCCTTCGGGAACGAGCCGAGCCACCGGCCGGCCGTGCTCCGTCACCACGACTGTGCCGCCCCTCTTAACCTCGCGGACGCACTCACTGAGCTTCGACTTCAACTCGCGAATACCGATACTGCGCTCACCCATCCCACCACTCCTCGTGTGTCTACATTCTAGCGTATGTGGCTACATTTGCCGCAGGAGACCTACGCGCAGCGGCCCACCACAAACGTGCTCGGGCTCAGAACATCGCCAAGGGATTTACGGGCGAGCCAGTGCTGCCTGGCACCTGAAGCGGCGCCACGACCAGCAGGAACTCCCACCGGTTCAGCCGTGCCGCCGCACTGGCGAGCTGATCCAGCCGTACGCCATCCAGCAGATACACACCCATCGCCACCAGCAGCAGCCGGTGGTCGGCGTGCTGGTCTCCTGGGATGTCACCGACCGCGCTCGTCATCGCCACGCCGCGCGCCTTCATCCACGGCAGCACCGAGATGTCGAATTCGCCGTTCCGCCGCGGGCCGTTGGCGCCGCTCTCCGCGCTGGGGTTGTAGACGAAGACCGCATCACCCTCCGACACGGTGACGCCCGTCTGCTTCTCCCATGCCTCGATGTCCTGCTGATAGACGCGTCCACCCGGCTCTCGAGCGACCCCCTTCACGCGGGTCATGTCGACCAATACGCCGCGGGTGACGAGGCCCTGTGGCAGCCCGTCGAGACCGAGTTTCGTGCATCCCGTCTCCTGGCTGACGGTTTCGGCGAGGGGATAGCCGTTGTACAGCTTGCCGTCCGCGCTCTTGTGACAGAAGGCGTCCAGATGGGTCATTCCACCGTGTACGTGAAACTCCTGCAAGTCGCTCGAGTAGCCGGCAATGCCACGCGGGTCGCCGGGCGGGAACGTCTTGAAGCGGATCTTGTAGAAGGAGATGCCGTGCGGCTTGTCGTCGGCCTTCGATTCCTCCGGCTTCTCCGACAACACCACCCGGCGCTCGAGCGACACGACCGTGCCGGTCTTCGCCAGCGCCATCGCCTGTTGGCGCTTGGCAGCGGTGATGAGATTCGCCGCGCCCAGCGTGTCGTCCTTCCCCCATCGGCCCCAGTTCGACAGCTCGGTCTGCCAGCGATCGACCTGCGCCTGGGTTGTCACGGGACGGCTCGCATTCGCAGGCCCCTGAGGTTGGGCGGTGACCGGCGCGACAAACCAGGCCAACGCGGCCATCGCTGCCAGGCCCACCGCGCCGGATGCGAGCCGCCGTCCTCTCGTGCTCCACTCGCCCATCTCCAACCTCCATCAAGGACGTAACGCCAATCTGTGGCGACGATATCGCAAAACCCACGAACAATTGACATCAGCCAGCGGGCGACCCACGCTTGGAGTCGGATGCCCATACATGTGCGTAAGACGCCATCATCCTCGGCGATTCTGGCGTGTCTCGTCCTGAGTGCCACACCCGCCGCTGCACAAGACCAAGCATTGATACCTCAATCCGACCAGCTTGGGACGGCACACCTGTTCCACGGCTTGTTCGGCCCGTCGAACGAAGGCATGGATCCGCCTGCATTGGCTTTGGCGTCGGCTCCACAAACCGGCCAGGAACCACCGCAGCCTGGTCACACCGGCTTCAAGGCGCTGGCGATTGAAACAGGACGTGACTTCCGCGCGTTTCCTCGCCGCCGCTCGACCTGGGTGATTCTCGCAATCGGGGCGGGAGCGGCGGCGCTTGCCTACCCGGTCGACGACGAAGTGAACGCCCATCTCATTGACTCAGACGCCGCAGACAGCTTCTTCGCCGCGGGCAAAGTCATTGGAAGTTTCTACGTGCAGGCTGGAACGGCCATCACTTTGTACGTCGTTGGCCGCTACGTTCTTCCGCGCGCTGAGGGCGAGAGCAAGACGAACAAGGTGTCTCACCTCGGCTTCGACATGCTCCGCGCCTTGATCGTCTCGCAAACGTTCACCCAAGGGATCAAGCAGGTCGTACGCCGCGATCGGCCGACGGGAGAATGCTGTGCGTTTCCGTCAGGTCATTCCTCGGCAGCGTTCGCCACCGCGGCGGTGGTGGAGCGACACTTCGGCTACCGTGGCTCGTTGCCGATGTTCGCCATTGCCACTTATGTCGCGACATCGCGGTTGCAGGACAATCGACACTTCTTGAGCGATGTGATGTTCGGCGCAGCCCTGGGCGTTGCGAGCGGGTGGACGGTGGTCGGCCGGCACGGACGATCCAGCTACGCCCTGACGCCTGTCCCGGTGCGAGGCGGAGTGATGCTCACCTTGACTAAGTCGCCGAGCGACTGAACTGACAGGTCGAAGTTCCCTCTCAGGTGGCCAATAGTCTTCGTACGAGATCCCTTGCGGGCTCGGCTCACTCTGACCTGACGCTTACAGCAACACGGTGCGAGGCGGGCGCTGTTGACGCCACCAGTGCGACCACCGGATGAGCTAGAATCCGGCTTCATAGCTGAGGTAGACCTCACATTGCCCATGAAGGAGATCCCCTTGCGACAGCCGACGTCGTTCTCTCACACCCTGCTCGTCACGCTTCTCGCTGTCGCCCTGGCAGCCCCTGCCAGGATTGGTGTTTCAGGAGCCGGCCCTGACGGCGGGCTACCCGACACACGCGCTTCGGCAGCGGACGCGTGCGCCCAGGTGCTGGTGGCGAAAGGCAATGCCGAGGGCCTGCATCGACGTTGCGAGGCGATCGGCACCGGCGGCGGCGCCGCCCGCGGCGACTTCAACGGCGACGGCATCGCCGATCTCGCGATTGGCGTGCCCGACGAGGACATCGGCGGGCTCAATGCGGCTGGTGCGGTGCACGTCATCTACGGTTCGACCCTCGGCCTCACTCCGAACAGCATCCTCGTACCCGCCGATCAATTCTTCACCTACGCAACCCTGGGTCTCGAAGGCGTTCGCCAGCGCCGGCGATCGCCTGGGCTCGGCGCTGGCCGCCGGAGACTTCAACGGCGACGGCTACTCGGACCTCGCGGTCAGTGCGCCCGACTACGACTTCTTTGGCCCTAACTCCCGCGACGGCGTGGTGGTCACCATCGACGGCTCCGCGAGTGGACTCCTGCCATCGACGGCCGACGGAGTGTTCACGGCCGGCGACCGGAGCGGTGCACGCGAGGGCGCGGCGCTGGTCTGGGCCGACTTCAACGGCGACGGGTTCGGCGATCTGGCGATCGGCAGCCCGAGCGCCAAGGTGCGCGGCGATGGCCTTTTCTGCGCGAATCTCGCCTTCTATGTGGACAACGCCGGACGGGTGAATGTCGCGTACGGTTCACCGACTGGATTGAGCAGCCTCGGGGCCCAAAGCCTGAAGCAAGGCGTCTGCGAAACCCCGAACGACGAGGCTGGCGTGGGCCACGACTCGCCGGAGTTTGGCGACCGATTCGGCGCCGCGCTCGCGGCGCTGCCCAATGCCGCCGGTGGCGCCGACCTCGTCATCGGCGCACCCGGCGAAGATCTCGGCCTGTTCGACAAGCAGGACGCAGGTGTGGTCCACATTCTGCGAGGCTTTGACATTGGCTTGGCGACGAGTTCAGCCTCGAACCAACTGATCTCCCAGGACACGCCGGGCGTCGGCGGCGCTGCGGAGGAAGGCGACCAGTTCGGCCGCGTGCTCGCGACGGGAAACTTCACCGGCAACCGCGAGGCGCTCGTGGTCGGCATCCCCTTCGAAAACCTGCTGGACAACGCAGAGCGAGACGGCGGCGCGATTCAGGTGTTCCCCCGCGGCCTTCCCCTGGTGTCGGCCAATGACAGCGTCTTCATCAGCCAGAGCAACCTGCCCAACGTGAGTGTGGAAAGCGGAGACCTGATGGGCTGGGCGCTGGCCGTCGGAGATTTCGACTCCGACGGCCGCGACGACCTCGCCGTCGGCACGCCTGGCGAGGACGTGGGCCAAACGAGGGACGCCGGCATGGTGACGGTGCTCTACGGGGCCTCAGCGGGCCTCTCCACGACGCGCGTCCAGCATTGGCATCAGGACTCGGCGGGCATCCTCGACGAAGCCGACGGCGGCGACCAGTTTGGCTACGCTGTGTCGGCATGGAACTACGGCAGAACCCGCCAGGCCGATCTGGCGATTGGTGTGCCCTTCGAGTGGGTGTTCTCAGCTGCGAGCGAAACCGTTCAGATGAATGCGGGTGCCGTGCACGTCATCTACGGTAGCAGCACCGGGTTGAACGCGTCGGGCAACCAATTTTGGACGCAGGAGACGGCGGGGATCGACGACACGGCGGAACCGGACGACCATTTCGGCAGCACGCTGTACTGAAGCCGGCGCGACGTCGCCGAGCAGCCGGGTCACCGCGCCATCCCGGCGACATCCGTTCGAATCTTGTACAGCGTCTTCCCGGCCGTGATGTACATCGTCTTGCGGTCGGGGCCGGCGAAAGTATTGTTGGTGATGAAGTCCTCGGGGATGGGGATGAACTTCAGGAGCGCGCCGGCGGGGCTGATGACGTAGATGCCGGTCTTGTTGGCCAGCGTCTCGTCGGTGCCACGGAGTTGGTTCATGCCGGCGGAGACCCAGAGGTTGCCTTGAGTGTCGATGCTCATGCCGTCGCCCGATCGACCGGGGGAAAAGTTGTAGTGAAGCTTCTTGCTCGACGCATTCACATTGCCATCGGGGGTGAGGTCGAAGGCACTGACTTGGCGCGCGCCGCCTTTGGCGCCATTGGCTTCGATGACGTAGAGCTTCCTGTCGTCGGGTGAGACCTGGATGCCGTTGGCACGTTGGATCGTGGGCGCGGCGAGGAGGCGGACGGGCGCGGAAACCCCGCCGCTGGGCAGCGGATCGAGCCGATAGACGGCGCTGCCGGCGAGGTCGGTGAAGTAGATGCGGCCTTTGCTGTCCAGCGTTGCGTCGTTGGGGCCTTCGAAGGGCTTCCCCATGTAATTGTCGGCGAGGATCTCCACCTTGCCCGTCTTCAGATCGGTGCGGGTGATTTGCGGCTTCCCCTGGACCTTGACACCGGGCCGCTCGAAGGCCGCACCCTCGCAGGCGATGAGCCGATCTTGCGAATCGATCACCAGGCCGTTGGCGGCGTTCGAGTGCTCGCGGTAGACGGAGAGATTGCCATCGGTGCCCAGCTTCATGATCCGCTGGTTGATGATGTCGGTGAAGTAGATGTTGCCGGCGCGGTCGGGTGTTGGGCCTTCGGTGAAGGCGACAGTCGTGGCGATTTCCGGCGCCTGATCGGGTGCTTGGGCGGCAACCGGGGCCACAGCGGCGCAAACCAGGGCAACGGCCAGGCGCGCGAGACGGGTCATGATTCCCTCCTTCTAGCTGACGCAGGAAAGGTTATCCTGAGTCGATGTCCAGCTATCTGATTACAGCGTTCGTCTCAGCCGGTCTGCTGGCGCCCGTTGTCTTCGCGCAGCAGGCTCAACCTCCCGCACCACCCTCGAAGGCGCCCGCCACCATCACCTTGGCGGGCTGCGTCAGCGCCAAACCAGAAGCGTCCGGGCAGTACACCTTTGCCGAGACGGACGGTCTTCGTGAGTACCGGCTCAAGGGCAAGGGGCTCAACAAGTTTGCCGGGAAGCGTGTGGAGCTGGTGGGCGGAACGTCCGGCAACGGCCTGTCGATCCGCACGGGATTGTGGCCGGCACCGTCCGGCGGCGCGCGCGGCGTCGCCCGGGATCCAGCCCAGGAATCGGTCGCACGTCAGCCCGGCGGCGGCGGCGCAACCGGCGGCGAGTTCCAGGAGTTCCGGGTTTCGCGCGTGCGCGCGATAGAAGGCACCTGCGAGTAGCCCGCGTCTGGCCAGGCCGCCCCTCAGCGATTGCTGGCGGTGGCTCGGCCGATGCGTTCCGGGCGCAGCGTCACCTTCTGGATCCGCCAGTTGTTCATGTCGGCCACCAGCAGCTCGTTCTCTGACGGGCACGCGATGCCGTGAATCCAGTTGAACTGCCTGGGGCCGCGCCCTGATTCGCCGATCCAGCCGAGGATCTTCCCGTCCAGCGTCATCTTGTAGATGCGACCGGGCTCGTGGTCGGAGGCATAGAGATACTGCGTCGGCGTGTTGGTGATGCAGAGTGTCCACGGTTGCGTTTGATCCGGAGCGGTTGCCGGCACATTGCCGAGCACCGGGTGCCGCGTCTTGTCGTAGGCGGCGTTGAGGTGGATGAACCGCTGGAACCTGCCGTCGCGGTCGAACACCTGGATGCGGCGGTTGTTGCGGTCGGCCACGTAGACGTTGTTCTGGCGATCGATGGCGATGTTGTGCAGCGTGTTGAACTGCGACGGGTTCTGGTCTGCCTGCGGACCTGAGGGGCCGCGCGATCCCCACGTCATCACCCAGTTGCCGTTCTTGTCGAACTTCGCGACGCGGGAGTTGCGGTAGCCGTCGCTGATGTAGATGTTGTCGTCGGAGTCGAAGGCGACGTCGGTGGGCCCGCCGAAATAGCCGTCGACGTGGGCCGGGGCCTGGCCGCCGCGCACCGGGACGTAGTAGTCGGGCTCGTCGGGGCCCTCCGGCCGGCGGCCGAGATTCAGCGTCACGTAGCCCGCCGGGTTGAAGCGGACGGCGGCGTGCGTGCCCTTGTCCACCACCCACAGGTTGTCGAAGCGGTCGTAGCGGATGCCGTGGCCGTAGGCAAGGCCGTATACACCCTTGCCGACCTCGCGGACGAACTTGCCGCTGGCGTCGAACTCCAGGAGCTGCGTCGAGGCGTTGCCGTAGACCGGTCCCGACGTCGGGCTGCCGGGATGATTGAGGACCGCGATCCGTCCTTTCGAGTTGACGGCCACGCCCAGCACTTCGCCGAGATTCATGTCAGGCGAGTACTTCAGGAACTCCGTATTCGAGTCCCACGGTATTTCCGGCGCGGTCACCACAGTGGCGGCGGGCTGAGGCGGCGACTGCTGCGCACCGACCTCAGGCTGACGCCATTCGCCAACACCAGCCACGGCGATGGCGAACACGCCACCGGCAATCAGAATCCGCTTCACCACTCACCTCCTTGCAGTACTCCGGCTTCCGGCCCCCGGCTTCCGCTTCGGGCCCCCGGCCAGAAAGAAAAACGGCGGGTCCCGCTCGCGCGAGACCCGCCTCAGTTCCGCCTCCAGGACTGGAGACCGAAGACCGAAGACTGAAGACCTTAGAAATCCACCGTCGCATTGAACCGCGCGTACCGCGGGTTCAGAATCGCGTTCGGCCGCAGATACGTGGAGCCGTCGGTCCCCCAGTTCGGGTTGAACCCCGTCGTCGCGTTCGTAAAGACACCCGTGTTGGCATTGAACAGGTTGTAGAGGTCGAAGCCCACGTTGGCGCGGAAACGGCCGAAGCGCAGGATCTTCGACACGCGCATGTCCACCGTGTTGAGACGATCCGGGTAGACGTCGCCGAGGCGCGCCATGTCGAGCGTGACCAGGGGCGCGTTGCCCGCGACGGGACGCCCGAGCTGCGCGACGATGTTGGCCGCCGGCTCGAAGTAGTAGGCGCTCATCGACAGGCCGTTCGAGGCCGGGTCGTTGGTGGCCGCGAGGTTGGGCTGCGACCGCATGATGGCGCTGACCTGCACCTCCACCTTCGGCACGATGTAGTTGGCCAGCCCGCGCCACGCCCACAGCCACGGCTCCTCGATGCTGCACGCCGCCACGTCCTTTTTGTAGAGCATCGACGCCGGTCTGCGAGTAGAGCTCGGGGAGCTTCGCGGCCAGCTCGCACATGTCGCGGACACCGCCGCCGGTGGTGAACCCGCCCTGCAGCGTCAGGCCGTTGCTCATCCGCGCGTTCACCGTCATGTCCATGCCCTGCCAGTAGAACGTCGGGTCGCCGTAGTCTTTGGCGAGCGCCAGGTAGTTGTCCACCCGGCCGAACGCCGCCGGCTTCAGCATGTAGTAGTTCAACGTCTGGCCGCTCGTGGCCAGCCGCTCGTCGGTCGGCACCGTGAACCGGTACTGGTCGAAGTCGGCCGGCCCGACCGCCCGGTTGTCGGTGAACGTGAGGTTGCCCCACGACCGGCGGCTGTAGCCGAACTCCACCGACACCCGCGGGCACCACCTGCTGCTGCACCGACACGCCGAACTGCCAGTCATAGGGCCGCACGTTCCAGCCGCTCAGCAGCGCCGGGCTGACCACGGTCGCGGTGCTGCGCACCGATCCGGTGTCCCGGAACGCGAAGAAGTTCTGGTTGTCCAGGCCGCCGCACTCGCCGTTGGCCGCGGCGACGTTCAGGTCGCACTGGGCCACGAAGTCGCGGTTGGCGTCGTTCCACGCGCGGTTGGCGGTCTGCGCGAAGGTCGCCGCCGGGTTGGTGCCGATGTAGACGCCGTCGTTGGCGGCATACTGCCAGTACTTCGACAGGTTCGCCTTGATGGCCGTCTTGCCGTTGCCGAACACGTCGTAGGCCAGGCCCATGCGCGGCGCGACGTCGTTGTAGCTGTCCACGCCCTTGGCGCTCGCCAGCGTCCGCTTGGGGCCGCCGAACCGGCTGTCGCCCTGCAGCCCGTTCATCCCCTCGGGGAAGAAGCTCCACGCGTGCTCGTAGCGCAGCGCGCCCTGCAGCGTCAGCCGGTTGCGCGTCCACTGATCCTGCACGTAGAAGGCGTCCTAGCGCGTGCGGTTGGCCTGCCGCCACGGCGTGATGCGCTGCGTGATCTGATTGGGCACGCCGCCGAGGAAGCGGTACTGCAGCCCGTGCGACGCGAAGTCGCCGAAGATGTCGGTCACTTCGTAGGCCGCCTGGTAGCCCACCTTCATGCTGTGCGCGCCGGTGACGTAGGAGGCCGACGCCCGCCACACGTTGTGCGTCTGGTAGTTGTTGTTCAGCCCGGCGTAGCCGTGGTAGACCATGTTGGGCACGGGCACGCCGCCGGAAAGAGCCTGCTCCTGCACCGGGATGAACGGCTCCTGGTCCAGCGCGCCGGCCGGCGCGGTCGGGTTCCAGTTGCTGAAGAACTGCGAGAAGGCGGCTTCGAGCAGCAGCTTGTTGGTCATCGGCGCCGTGTACGCGAACTGCATGATGTGCTCGACGCCGTCCTGCCTCATCGTGGACTCCGGCGACCACACGCCGAACCCGTAGACCCCCACCCAGTCGTCGCCGCGCACGCGGCATTGCTCGCCGTCGGTGGCGTACGAGCTGCCGTTGCAGACGAACTGCGTGTCGTAGTAGGCGCTGACCTTGTTCCTCGCCGAAAGCTGCGTCGTGACGCGCCCGCGCGACCACTTTCCGGCTGCCGACCGTGCGCGACGTGATGCTTTGGTCGGCGACGTAATTCCACTTCGTCGGGTCGCCCGCGTTCAGGTTCCCGAACCGTCCGGCGATGTCGGTGTACTCACCGATCGTGCGGGCCGTGGCGTAGAACCACACCCGGTCGCGCTTGATGGGCCCACCCATCGCGAAGCTGGTATCCCAGTTCTTGATGATCTTGGTCGGGCTGGGAATGCCGTACGACTTCAACTCGTCGTCGACGTTGTTGGACTGCGACCAGGACCCGGCCAGGTTGCCGAAGTAGGTGCCGCTGAACGTGTTGCCGCCGGTCTTGGGAATGATGTTGAACTGCGGCCCGCCGCGGTCGGCCTCGCCGAGCCCGCCGGCCACGGTGAGCTGCACTTCCTGGGCGTTGGTGGTGTCGTAGCCGTAGCCGGCCACGCCGCCGCCGTTGAAGGCCGAGCCGACGTTCATGCCGTCGATCTGCACGGTGCCCTCGTTGCTGCGGCCGCCGCGCGACGTGAAGAAGATCATCCCCGGGTTGACGCCGCCGTTCTGCGTGCCGTTGGCCTGAACGCCGGCGGAGACCGCCAGCAGGTTCCCGTATCCGCGAGACGCCGGCAGCGCCGCCAGGACTTCGTCGCTCAGCACCGTCTGGACGCGCGTGCTGTTCTGCACGTCCACCACCGGTGTTTCGCCCACGACGGTGATCGTTTCCTCCAGGCCGCCCACGCGCAGCTCGGCGTTGAGCGTCAAGGTGATGCCGGTCTGGAGTTCCACTTCGGTGCGCTGCACGGTCGAGAAGCCGGGGAGCGTGTAGGTAACGGAGTAGACTCCCGCGACCAGGCTATCCAGGCGAAACTGGCCCGCGCCGTCGGTCACCGCCGTGCGGACCTTTTCGATCAGCGCGGGGCTGGTGGCTTCGACGGTGACGCCCGGCAGCACGGCTCCCGAGGCGTCGCGCACGACACCCGCGATCGACTGTGCCGACGCCAGCGCCGGCACGATTGCGACGACCACAGCAGCGAGCGACAACCGGATCGCGGCGGCGGCAAGACTGTAATCACGCATCCTCATCCTCCTCGCACTCCTCGCATTCACGAAGCCCGCCTTGTCAAGTGCTACCGGGGTCAGAAATGGCCCATATGCTACCACCGAGCCGGCTCGGCGCGGGCGAACGACTGTCGAGTTTCACCAAGTGGTTTTGGCCTCCTCGTGCTGAGAGCAAGTCCGTGGGACGTCTAGAGCAACCGACTGAGGAGTGGATAGCCCCAGAACAGACCGAGCACGGTCGAGACACAGCCAACGGCCAGTGAGAACGTGCGCACGACCGCACGATCAGATCCCATTCGCGCGATCTGCCAGCCCAGCAGGCCCGACAGCGCCACCATCCCCAGGGTGGATCCGAGTCCAAACAGCGCCAGATACCCGAGCCGCGTCGCCGTCGACGGGAGCGTGGCCACCACGAGCGCGGTGAGCGCCCCGCTTCCCGCCAGTCCATGCACGGCGCCTACCAGCAACGGCCGTGCAACCGTCCACCGGTCGATGTGAACCGGGCTCCACGCCGCTGGTTTCGCGTGCGAATGCGTTCGACGTGGGAGTGATCCACAGGCGGCCTGGTAGATCGCGCGTGCGCCGAAACCGACCAGCAGCAGGACCACGCCAAGCTCGAAGGCCATCGTCGCCGCCGCCGGCATGTCAGCACGCAACACGACGAGCGCGATGCCAGCCGCCAGCAACGTCAGCGTATGCCCCAGTCCCCACCACGCGCCGAGCCACGCCGCCTTCGCGCTGGAGCGCTCGCCCGTCATCAGGGTCGCCACGGCGGCGAGATGATCCGGTTCGAACGCGTGCTGCATGCCGAGCAGCGAGCCCAGAGCGGCACTCGCGACGAATCCCACCTGCGGGATCGCCCCAGGTGGAGCCACGTTGATCTGGTGAATCAGCCAATACCCCGCGAACGTGGCACCGACCCCGAACAAGAAGCCAGCGCCCCTCAGGCTTTCTTGGCGCTAGTTCGACGGGCGTCCCGTGAGGAGTGGCTCGGTAGGCTTCGGCCCAGGCCTCCCTGCGCGTGAGCAGCGCAGCCTGATCGGTCAGACCCTTGGCCGTCACCAGGCGCTCGAGCGCCGCCAACCAGTGTTCGTAGTAGCGAGAGCCGTCGTCGGGTTCCCCGCGCCTGGCAGCGGCCTGCAGTTCCTCGGCGAGACCGGCAGCCCACTCCTTCCAGGTGAAATGCCCCTGCTCCGAGAGCTTGACCGCGAGCGCGAAGGCCTGCGCCTGCCACGGCTCGGCGAAGACTGGCCCGCCTTCGTCACGAGGCAGACGCGGAAGATCGGACAGCCGCTCGGAGCTGGGGAGCGGCTCAGGCCCGCTCAAGGTAGTCGTCCCACAAATCGAGGTGCACCGAGTCGCGCGGCGACGCGGCGTCCCCCCACAGCTCCGTGGCCGCGAACCGGACGGAGTAGACGTGCTGGCGTTTCTCGCCCTGAAAATGCGCGTTGCTGTCGGGGAAGAGATAGACGCCGTGATCCCGGACGATGACTCCGGTCTTGCCGCGCACGTAGCGTGGCAAGCGCGTGTGGCCAGTGGGATTGACGTTCCGGGCGCGCACGCGCTGGCGCACCTTGAACAACGGTCGAACCTTTGGATCCTGGCTCGAGGGAATTCCCGGCTGAGCCAACGGGCGGCGTCGCAAGGCTGAATGGAGGATTGGCCTTCGGCGAGCCAGGAGCCGCGCTTTCCGCGGTCGATTTCCTCCTTGCTGACCAGACCAAACGCCACGACCTGCGCCGCCAGCCGGTGGAACCAGCGCTCGTAGTAGCTCATTCGCAGATAGTCCGCAGGCGATATGAGCTCGAGCGCGTGCCGGTCGGCGTCGAGGTTCCACTTGCCCCAGGCCCGCATCGCACGGTTGAGCGCGTAGACATGCGCCCTCCCAGGCCGCGTGGAACACCGGTTCGTCCTTCTCGGTACTCGACCGGACCCATGCCCTGCTGGCCGCCCATGTCGTGCGCGCCGTTCATGGGTTGCCTCCCGCCGCCGGCAGCGTGACCTTGGCCACGCCGACCATCGCGTCGCGCGTGACCAGCGCGGCCAGCTGCTCTTCGGTCATCGTTTCGGTACCAGCCGGCCGCTCGGGCAGCACCAGATAGCGCAGCTCCGCGGTGCTGTCCCAGACGCCGCACTTCGACATCTTCTGGCATCTGCGATGCCGAACTCGCGCAGGATGCCGCGCGGGTCGATGACCGCGCGAGAGCGATACGGCGCGGACTTGTACCAGACTGGCGGCAGGCCCAGCACCGGCCACGGATAACAGGAGCACAACGTGCACACGACCAGGTTGTGGACCTTGGGCCCGTTCTCCACCACCAGCGTGTGCTCACCCTGACCGCTGGTGTAGCCCAGCTCGGCGATCGCGGCTGGCGCGTTCTCCAGCAGGCGTTTCTTGTAGGCGGGATCCACCCAGGCGCGCGCCACCACGCGTGCTCCGTTGCGCGGGCCGACCTTGTGTTCCATCGTGTCGATCAGCGCGTCGAGCGCGGCGGGATCGACCAGGCCTTTCTCCACCAGGAGCGACTCGAGCGACTTGACTCGCAACGTCAGGTCCGAAGGGATCGCTTGATGGTCGCGAGTGGCTGCCTGGCTTCGATCTGGGCAGAGATCAGGGTTCGCCGCTCCCCCTGCGACCGTCGCAGCAGCCTTCAGGAAGCTGCGCCGAGTGCCTTTCACCACGATGACGGGCAGACTACTCCTCGCTACTCGAACGTCAACGAGGAAGAGCCCGCCTTGACAGCGACGCGGCGCTTCGCCAGTATCGTCGGCGGGACCTGGGTGGAGTTGGCGAACGCTGCAGACAAACCGGTCGGACGGCGGAAGTTCCTGAGCGACGCGGCCGCAGGCACGGCCGGCCTCGTGGCGACCCCACACATCGGATCGGCCGCACAGGCGGACCTACCCGCGAACGCACAAGACCAAGGTCACCAGAACGCTCCGTCGGATGTGGCGCTCCGCGTCAAGGCGCTCGAGTCGATACTGGTCGAGAAGGGAATGGTCGATCCGGCCACGATCGATGCGGTCATCGAGACGTACGAGTCGAAAATCGGCCCCCGCAATGGCGCCCGCGTGGTCGCCCGGGCGTGGGTCGATCCCGCCTACCGGAAGCGTCTGCTCGCCGACGGTACCGCCGCAATCGCCGAGTTCGGGTACGGTGGGTCCCAGGGCGAGCACATGGTGGTGGTTGAAAACACGCCGACCGTCCACAATCTCGTCGTCTGCACGCTCTGCTCGTGCTATCCGTGGCCGGTGCTTGGCCTGCCTCCGACGTGGTACAAGTCCGCGCCGTATCGTTCGCGGGCTGTCATCGACCCGCGCGGCGTGCTGCGGGAATTCGGCGTCACGCTGGCTGATGACGTCCAGGTTCGTGTCTGGGACAGCACGGCGGAGATCCGCTATCTCGTTCTTCCCGAGCGTCCGCCGGGAACCGAGGGGATGACCGAAGAGCAGCTCGCGGCTCTCGTGACGCGCGACGCGATGGTAGGTGTCGCAAAAGTGCCGGCGCCCCGCGGAGCTGCCGCATGAACGGCATACACGACATGGGCGGCATGCATGGCATGGGGCCGATCGAAGTGCGCGAAGACGAGCGGCCATTCCATGCCGAGTGGGAAGGACGCGCGTGGGGCCTGCTCCGCGCCACGGGGCCGTTTGGCCCGGCCCGCCGCCGAAACTTCCGCTACGAACATGAAGTCCTGCCACCAGCCCAGTACCTGCAGATGCAGGTACTACGAGCGATTCATCAAGATACTCGTGGATCGCTTGATGG
>CAVQMT010000007.1:0-91310 GCA_963713655.1 uncultured Acidobacteriota bacterium | reverse complement strand
AGACGTGCGCGCCAGCCCGTGGGTAGCGACTCAATTCGAACATTCGCGTACCTCGCGGGCAAACCTGTCCGTGTAGTCCGCTCGAACCAGATGGCGTGGCCATCCGACACTTTCAAGGTTAGGGTTGCGGTTTCTCAAGTAGACTGGAGCCCACTCTCCAACCGTTCCCCTTCTTCTCGGTCACCACTCACAACTCAGCGAGGACACGATGAACAGACGAATTCGGCAGGTGTCTCTTTTCACGTCGGTAGCGACTATTTTGGCGGTTGCCCTCGGAGCCACGGCGTTCACTCAGGCGGCACCGGAACCTGGAAACTGAACCTTGCAAAATCGAACTATCACCAAGGTCAGGCACCCAAGAGCACCACTCTCATGTATGAGCCCGCGGACCAAGGGATTAAGGTCACTGTGGACTCGGTGCCCGCCGACGGCGCTCCAATCCACTATGCCTACGCGGCGAACTTTGACGGGAAGGACAATCCTGTGGTCGGCAACCCGAACGCCGATATGGCCGCTCGCACGCGGGTGAACGCGACGACGACGAAATTGGTCAACAAGAAGGGCGGGAAGACGTTGAGCAACGTGACCTTGGTCACGTCCAACGATGGGAAGACGCTGACGATCACGACTGCGGGCACGGATGCTCAGGGGCAGAACATCGATAGCGTCGCGGTCTACGACAAGCAGTAAACAATTTCGCCGAAGCAATAGAGCGGCGTTTCGGCGAAAGCCTCTTGGCTTGCCCAGCTAATTCGGAGCCCCTTCCACACATTCGAATCGGCCTCAGTTCTCACCGAGGCCTCCCTCATGCCAGGGTCGCACCAGGATGGCCGCGACCGCGTGTGGACGACGCGTCGCGTCGAGCTGTGCGACCCAGACGACGGACCATGCCTGCCCAGTCAACGCCTTCGTTCGCGTCGTTGGTCACGGGGTGCGCGCGGAGAGGTCGCTGACGGATCGCGGCTGCCCAGTCTGGCCGAGTCTGACCAGCGGAGTCGATCGCCACGACCTCGAACATGGGGCCGTCCTTGTAGATGGCCACGAGCCCCTCGCCATGTTCCTCGCCGATCTCGACTTCGAACCGGGCGACACGGCCGATGGCGCTGTCTTCGAAGTGGGCAAAGATCCCCTCTACGAGCGGATGCCCGGAGGCGAAGAAATCGATGGTCTCGTGTTCCACTGCCTCTTCGCGATCGAATGATGCCGACATAGCTCGACCCGCCGGCGACCCCCGGCAGACCGTCGACCTGCGCCTCGTTGCCGAGCTCGATCGCGAAAATCCGGTGGCCGCGCGGGCGCTCGATGGTGAACCCCAGGCCGATGCAGGCCGTGACCACCACCTCCTCGTTGAGCGCGTCGAGCTCCGCGGGTACGCGCGCGAGGATGCCTGCGGCCATGTCTGCTCGGTACGGGTCGCGATGAAGCTGCTGGTACGCCGCTTCGCGGATGCGCGTGCGCGCCGCGTGGGCTTCGCTGACCAGTGCTTCGAATCGTTCTGCGGAGAGCGATGCCGCAGGATCGAGGGCGATCTCTTCGAGGGCGCCTTCCACGTGGGCCAGTTGCGGCTCCAGCCCGGCCAGCGGCTCGCGGAAGAGACCCAGCGTCTCGAAGAGCCGCACGACATCCGACCGATCCCGGCGGGCGGACGGAAGTAGACGATCTCCACCGGGATGCGCCGGCCGATCCGATCGAGCCGGCCGATCCGCTGTTCCACGACCGATGGTTTCCACGGCAGGTCGAACAGCACCAGGCGGTGGCAGAACTCGAAGTTGCGACCCTCGCCTCCGGATTCCGTGGACACGAGCAGGCTTGGACCTCGTGCTCCCGGAAGCGGGCGACTTCGGTGTCGCGCTGCGCCGGGGACAGGTCCTCGTGGAAGACGCCGGTCGCGAGCTGCGCCCGCTGGCTGAGCGCCGTGCGCAGCATCTCCAGCGTCTCGCGGTGCGCCACGAAGACGAGCGTCTTCTCTCTCGCCTCTCGCCAGCGTGGCGCCTGCGACAGCAACCACTCGAGGCGCGGATCGCTGGCGTCCATCGCCTCCGCCTGCTGACGAAGCGCGCGGTCGTCGGATCCGAGCGCCGCGGCCGAGTGCAGCCCCCGACGCCAGCGCGCGACGCACGCGATCGATCTTCTGCCGCCGCGCGACCGCATGTGGAGCCGCCATACCTCGCACGGCCGCCTCGACCGCCTCCCGCAGCTGCCACTTCGACGGAGGGTCGATCGCGATTGGACTACCGACCCGCGGCGGCAGGCCTCCGATGTCGGCGCGGCGGGTGGAGCTGGTGCATGGAGGCAGAGGCGTGCCACGCGCGAGGCGCGCCTCGAAGCTCACGTCCTCGGGAAACTCCTCGGGACGAAGCAGCTGCAGCATGCGGAAGAATCCGTGGGCGTCGTCTTCGAGTGGCGTGGCGCTCAGGAGCAGGACGTGACGACCCAGGCCGCGATCGGCGCGATCGCTCGCCAGCCGGGCGTCGCCCGGGTGGCCCGGAGGGCGGCGCAGTCGTTGTGCTTCGTCCACGACCAGCAGGTCGATTCCCGCTCGCACCGCCTGGTCGGTCAGCTGAGGGCGCTCGATCAGCATTTCCAGCGCGATCACGACGCGACGGTGTGTGTCGAAGGGGTTGAACTCGGGACCGAAATCGCGGGCCACGTCGGCGAGGCGCTGCGCATCGAGCAGCGTGAACACCTGGTGGTACTTCCGCCAGAGCTCACCCAGCCACTGAACGGTCAGGGCATCCGGTGCGACCACGAGACAGCGATCGATCTTCCCGGCGTGCACGAGCCGATTCAGGATGAGCGCGGCCTCGATGGTCTTTCCGAGGCCCACTTCGTCGGCGAGCAGCCAACGCACGGGATCGCTGGCGCTCGCGCGCTCCGCGACGTGGAGCTGGTGAGGAAAGAGCCGGACGCGTCCGCCGAGGAACGAGCCCAGGCCGTCGGCTTCGCGAAGCGCCAGGAGGTGCAGGATGTCCAGGCGGGTCACGAAATCCTCGACGTCATCGAGATCGCCCAAGGCGAGTCGCTCGAGCAGCGCGCCTTCGAGCTCCAAGGGCCACAGCGCGTGGGAAGATGCCGTGCGCCCGTTCGCCAGTAGCAACGTCCCGTTCGGGAGTCGCGCGACGATCGTCGTTTCCTCGCGAGTCTCGGTGATCCGGACCGGCCTTCCCGGGCTGAGATTGACCGGGATCAGCGCGTCCGCGTTCGCCGCCAGCCGCAGCGTCGTGCCCGAGCGCGGAAACTCGACGAGGAGCGCCCGAGCCTCGAGGCCCGTCACGTGTCCGATCCCCAGCTCGGGATTGAAACGGTGAGTGAGGTAGTCGCCTGTTTTCCAGGAGGGTTCAGACACTGACGCGGTCCGCGGACGATCCGTTCATCAGGCAGTTGCTGTCAATGCTTCGAATTGAGTGACGTTCGCTGGAAGTTGGACGTGTTTCATCATGAGCGGGCCGTCCAGGGTCTTTAGGCAGAATACGCGATCCACACGCTCGTGCCTCACCCAGGAGTGTCGGTCGTCGTCCATATCGAGGACCCGGACGGAACCGTGTATGAACACGCATTCGCGACAGGTATTACTACCTCGACCGTCATCCATTCTCGCGGAGTGGGAGGAGCCCATCGGTTTGCTCACGAGGGTGAATCGTTTGTTCTGTCAATCGACAGGGGCGACCGGTTCGCTATGCTCTTCTTCGGTGTCTACGACGACGGGACTCGGCAGCTGGATTACGTTAATCGCGGGCATAACGCTCCGTTCATTCGTCGAGATGATGGAACGGTACAAGTGCTGGACTCGACGGCAACCGTTCTCGGATTGTTCAAAGACTGGAGCTGCGAGGTTCGCAGCATTCACCTCCAGCCTGGCGACACGCGGCCTTCGCAGACGGACCTCTGGGCGGTTCTCAAGACGGAGAGCGGCTGGGTGTCGCTAGCAGTTGAAGCGAAGGCTCGAGAGCCCTTCGGACCACCATTGGTGAATGGCTAAACGAGGCGTCAGAAGGCAAACGAACTCGCCTAAAGAACTTGTGCGAGACCCTCGGTGTTTCACCGGGCGTCGGATTGGAACTGCGTTACCAATTGTTCCACCCTGCTGCATCTGCGGTTCTTGAGGCGCGAAGAATCGGGGCTGATACCGCCCTTTTGCTTGTCCACAATTTCTACCCTGCAACCGAAGTATGGCATGACTATCACTTGTTTGTGGCGCAGTTCGGCAACACTGCGTGCCGAAATGGCGTTTGCGAAGTGACCTGCCCGAGTGCCAAGCGCCTGCTGTTCGCGTGGGTGGATTCCCCGACGGCGACAGACGATGAACTCGCGCGCTCGTCTGACAACTCTTTGAGGGAAGCTCCGACGAATTGGTTTGGCGGCTAATGAAAAAAAAAAAAAAAAAAAAAAAAAAAAAAAAAAAAAAAAAAAAAAAAAAAAAAAAAAAAAAAAAAAAAAAAAAAAAAAAAAAAAAAAAAACCCTGAAGCGTACCGGGTTTCTCGGAGACCTTATTTCTTGGGAGGATGGGGTCTATGGGACGTCCGAGTCGGTATTCGCCGGAGGTGCGGGAGCGCGCGATCCGGCTGGTGATGGAGCAGCGCCCGGCGCATCCGTCGGAGTGGGCGGCGTTGCAGGCGGTGGCGACGAAACTCGGGACGACGGCGGAGACGCTGCGGAAGTGGGTGCGGCAAGCTGAGCGCGACACCGGCCAGCGGCCGGGCCTGACGACGAGCGAGCGCGAGCGTCTGGCGGCGCTGGAGCGCGAGAATCGCGAGCTGAAGCGGACGAACGAGATTCTGAAGACGGCGTCCGCGTATTTCGCCCAGGCGGCGCTCGACCGCCGGAGCAAGTAGCCCTGATGGTGCAGTTCATCGACGCCCATCGGGAGAGGTTCGGGGTTGAGCCGATCTGCGCGGTGTTGCCGATCGCCCCGTCGACGTATCACCGCCATCGCGTTCGCCGAGTCGATTCGGTCGTCGGTCGGCCCGCGCCCATCGCGATGAGGTCCTGCGACGCGAGATTCAGCGGGTCTTCGATGCGCACCACCAGGTGTACGGGCCCCGGAAGCCTGGAAGCAGCTCCGGCGCGAAGGGGTCCTTGTGGCGCGCTGTACGTCGGGCGCTGATGCGGGCGATGGGCCTGCGGGCGCCGTGCGCGGACGTGCGTTGATTACTACGACGCGCGCCGCCGACGGAGCCGGCCCGCCATCTCGTCCATCGACAGTTTGTGGCGACCCGTCCGAATCAGTTGTCTCAGGAAGGGCACACCGTGAAACTGCCATACACCCGTTACTCGGCCCGGTAGCATGAACGACCCGCCGGCCAACGTCGGTTCGCGGCGAGAATCAGGCCTGCGGGTAAAGGCGGGGAAAGAGCACTTCGAGGCTCTTGGCTGGGAAGCGTAGCGAAACTGGGCCCATCGGTGTCGTGGAAGCGAGCAGCCCCGCGTCGGTCACATCGTTGAGCACCCTGCGCGCGGAGCGCTCGGGCAGGCCCGTGATCCTTGAGGCCTCGCCGCGCTCGATCTCGCCGCGCACCAAGGTTTCTTCCAGCAGGCGCGCCGCCTCACTTGAGTTGAGCGTCTTCTGCCACCAGGGCGCGCAGGCGCCTGGCGAGCGTGTCGAGTTCGAAGAGGCTCGACATGAATGTCACCTTATCAATCGCCACCCGCAAGAACCACGTCACGAACTCGACGAGCGCACGCTCAGACAGAATGCCAATTTGGCCGATGTGGCGGAAAGTTCTGCCGCCAAGTCAGCGACCGCTTCGGGCGGGTTCTCGAGGCGAGCCGGTTCGAGGCGGCTTGGCATTTCCAAGGGCTGATTGGCCGATCCTGAATCATCGAACAGGGCCTTCTTGCTAAATATTGACGCGATGTCGGTCCAAAGCGGCCGATGTCTTGGCCGATTTTATGGCCGGTCTTGGACTCTATCTTCGGCAGGCGAGATTCGCGTCGCGCCCCAACTACTCGGACGGACCGGACTCCACGACAACCCTGGTGGGAGTCCGGCCGGGATGTACGTAACGTAGCGGGCCCGAAACGGCGCCGAGAGTGCAGCTGTGGCTGAAATCGTCACGTCGATCGTCACCGCGGGACGGACGCTTTCCACGAATGGGCGCAACGCCAGTCGAGCCAGGCGCTCAGCACCATCCTGTCTATGTCTCTCCGCGCGGCCTGCTCTCGAGCATCATCGCGAGCTCGGTCTGTCGATTCACGAGTACTCGCTCAGGTACCTGCTTCCCCGGCCGCCACTGATGACCCTCAACTCAGCGGTTGGCGATGGCGAGAGACTTGCTCCGATCCAACCTGTTCGCGTCTCTAGCCTCAGCGTTGGCGCTCAAAGGGGGCACTCCCATGCCACAGGTCACGACCAAGGACCACGTGCGGCTCTACGTCAAGGACTGGGGGACCGGCCGGCCCGTGGTCATGATGCACGGCTGGCCACTCTCGGCCGACTCATTCGACGATCTCGCGATGGCCGTGGCTGATGCCGGGCTTCGCGCCATCGCCTACGACCGCCGCGGCTTCGGGCGATCGGATCAGCCGTGGGGCGGCTACGACTACGACACCCTGGCCGACGACCTTGGATCGATCATCAAGGAATACGTGGGGGCGCAGGATGCCACGATCCTGGGCTTTTCCATGGGCGGCGGCGAGGTGGCGCGCTACATGTCGAGGCACGGCGGACACGGCGTCAAGCAGGCGATATTGGTCGCATCCGTCGTCCCCTACATGCTGAAGACCGCCGACAATCCGAATGGCGTTGATCAGGCGGTGTTCGACGGCGCCGCGAAGGCCATCAAGGAGGATCGCGCCAGGTTCTGGCCCGGATTTTTCAAGGAGTTCTACGGCGTCGGCACGCTGTCGCAGCCCGTCAGCGACGAGGTGCTGGAGTGGTCGCGTGACGTGTCGATGCAGGCAGGGCTCAACGCCACGCTGGGGTGTGCCAAGGCGTTTTCGTCCACCGATTTCCGGCCGGACTTAGCGTCGTTCCGCGTGCCGACGCTCATCATCCACGGCACCGCCGACAAGACCGTGCCGATCGACACCTCGGCCCGTCAGGCCGCTGCCGGCATCTCGGGCAGCAAGCTGATTGAGTACGACGGCGCGCCGCACGGTCTGCTGGCCTCTCACAAGGACCGCGTGATCGCCGACGTGCTGCAGTTCCTTCGCGCGTAGCGGGTCAAGGCAACGCAAAGACGACGAGTGAGTCGGTCGCCACCGCGGCCACGTACTGCTTACCGTTCTTGCCGCGGTAGGTCATCGGGTTCGCGTTCACCTGGGCGTCCAGGCGTGCCGCCCACAGCTCCTTGCCGGTCTTCGCGTCGAAGGCGCGCAGCCGGCGATCGGTGGTGGCGCCCACGAACACCAGGCCTCCGGCGGTGACCGTGGGGCCGGCGCTGCCGCTGTTGCCGGTCAGCTGCTTGCCCTCCGGCAGCGCCTCGGTGAGGCCAAGCGGCGTCTCCCATGCAATCTCGCCGGTGTGGGCATTCACCGCCACCAGACGCGCCCACGGTGGACGCTGGCAGGGCAGGGTGGCGAGCGTGCGGCCGGTAGCGTCCTTGTACGGGGCGCTGAAGTTGAAATACGGGCCCGCGCCGTTGACGCTGCCGCGATCGTAAGACTGTGTGGCGCCTGCGGTGCCGTTGCCGTAGTTCTGCCCGGGCCGCTTGAACTCGATCCAGCCGACCAGGGACGTGTCGTGCGCGTTCACGTACACGTAGCCGGTGGTCGGATCCGCGGCCGCGCCGCCCCAGTTCACGCCGCCGGTGCCGCCCGGAAACTGGAGCGTGCTCTTCGGCGGCGCCCCTTCCTCGTGGAACCCGAACGGCGTGAACGGACCGGCGTTGGCGAACCCGCCGCTCTTCTCCCACAGCGCCTCGCACTCGGCCACGTGCTGGGCCGAGGTGTCCTCGGGGCGCACCAGGTCGCGCTCCTTCACGAAGTCCACGCGCGACAGCGGCCTGGCCGGCTTCACCGGGAACGGTTGCGTGGGCGAGTACCACTCGCCGGGAACGTTGCCCTTCGGCACCGGCCGTTCTTCCACGCCGAAGATCGGCTTCCCGGTCACGCGATCGAGGATGAACATGTAGCCCGTCTTCCCGACGGACGCCAGCGCCGGCACGCGCCGCCCATTCTGCAGGATGTCCACCAGCACCGGCGGGTTCGGCATGTCCGCGTCCCACAAGTCGTGGTGCACCGTCTGGAAGTGCCAGCGGTAGCGGCCGGTTTCGGCGTCCACGGCCACAATCGAGTTGGCGAAGAGATTGTTGCCGGGACGGTCGCCGCCCCAGTAGTTGCCCGAGGGGCCGGCCACCGGCATGTAGAGGATGCCGCGCTCGGCGTCCAGCGTCATGTACCAGGCCCACACGTTCACGCCCGAGCGCCCGCGCCAGCCGTTGTCCAACCAGGTGTTGTGCCCCATCTCGCCCGGCAGCGGCACCGTGTGGAAGTCCCACAGCTTCTTGCCCGTCCTGAGGTCGAACGCGCGCGTATCGCCAGGCAGACCGAGCGTCGTCTCTCCCGTGGTGGCGCCGAGGATGGCGACGTGCTTGTAGATGGTGGGCACGCCGTTCCACGGCACGGCGATGTCGACGATGCCGTTGGTGCCGAATCCCTGCGCCGGCTGACCGGAGGCGGCGTCGAGCGCAACGAGCCGCGGGCCCGCAGTCAGCACAATCCTCGCGCCGATGCGGCCGTCGCCGGGCCAGTAGGCCAGGCCGCGGGCCGTGGTGGTGATGTAGCGCGGCAGCACGTGACGCCATACTTCCTTGCCCGTGTCGGCCTCGAGCGCCAGCACCTGGTTGCCGCGCGCGGGCAGATACATCACGCCAGCCACCACGATTGGCGTCACTTGCGGATTGCTGGTCGCGCCAGCGTCCTCGGGGTTCGCGGCCGGTGGCGGTGTGCCTCGTGCGGGCGCGGGTGCGCCTGCAGCGGCGGCGGGTGCCGGTGGTGGGCCACCGCCTCGGCGGCCGGCTGCTGGCTCGGTGAGACGCAGCGTCCAGGCCGGCGACAACTGCGCGACATTGGCCGCGGTGATATCCGAGAGCGGCGAGTAGCGCTGGCCCGAGAGACTGTGGCTGTACATCGGCCAGTCGCCCGGCACCTCCGGCGCACGCGACTGCGCCGCGAGCGCCGCGGTCAGTACCGCCAGGCCGGTGACGGCAGGGCCGAGACCAGAGACCATTCTTTTCATCGGGAAGCAGTATAGTTCCGGCCCATCGCGAACACTCCGCCCGTTGGTCTCGTCGCCGCCGTCGGCGCCTTGGCGCGCCGTGTTCGGATTCGGGCGGCGCAACGTTTTACGTATCGGGTGGCTGGTTCCCGCTCATCGAAGGAGTGAATGATGGCTGTCAGTCGTCTCGCGGTTGCGCAACGCGGTATCGCGCTGGCGGATGTCGTGCCCGGTCCGACAAAAGCACGCCGCCGGCGCGCGAAGAGCCCCGGCGCGCAGGCCCGCGTCGGGCGCGCGGGCGGTCCGCGCGCAGCAGCGGCACTCGTCGGCCCGTTTCTCTCACCCGGTTCGCTCACCGCTGCCGAGCGCTTGCGGCTGATCGACGGCATCGAGCGTGTGCTCGAGGGTGTCTACACCCACCTGCCGCTCAAGCGCGCGCGTTACGGGTTCGATCCGGTACAGCGCCTGCGCATCCTCCGCTCGCAGATCGCTGAGCTGAGCGACGACGCGTTCCACATCGAACTGGCGGACACCATCACGCGGCTCCGCGATGCGCACACCCGCTACACCGGCCCAGCAACGCTCGAGAGCAAGGTCGCGGCGCTGCCATTCCTGGTCGAAATGATCGGCTCGGTGGATGCGCCCACCTACGTCGTGACCAAGGTCGGCCATGGCCACGATGCGTCGTTCAAGCCGGGCGTGATGCTGGAATACTGGAACGGCGTGCCGATCGATCGCGCGGTACAGCGCCACAGCGACCAGGAAGTCGGCGGACGCCCCGACAGCCAGCGCGCCTGGGCGGTCCAGAGCCTCACGCTGCGGTCGCTCCAGTACGGCCCGCCGCCGGACGAGCACTGGGTGATCGTCGGCTATCGAACCGGCGACGGCGCAGGGCAGTCGAAGGAGATCAAGCTGCCGTGGCAGATCGTCGACCCCAGCGAGATCAGGCCGCTGCTGTCGGGCGGCCCCACCGGAAAGCGCGCCAAGGCGCTGCGGCGAACGCGCGCCGTCGATCCGGCAGCCGAGGCGATCCGCGGTGCGAAGATGCTGCTGTTCGCGCCGCATGCCCTGACCGGTAGGCAGGCACAGGCGCCGGCGGCGCAGCGCCGCGGCTCGCGCCGCACGTCCACCGCCAGCATCATTCCGACCACGCTGACCGAAACGCTGAAGGCGATGTCGATCGCGGCGCCTGGCGGGCCGTTTGGATACCTGCGCATCTACGGGTTCGACGCGGACCCGGAGCCGTTCATCGAAGAGCTGATTCGGCTGATCCCGCTGCTGCCGGATCGCGGCCTCATCATCGATATCCGCGGCAACCCGGGCGGCTACATCTGGGCGGCGGAGCTGGCATTGCAGCTGTTCACGCCAAATCACGTCGAGCCGACGCGCTTTTCCGCGCTGGCCACACCGTTCACGCGTCAGATCGCCTCTATCGGCGACGTGGCGGAGGACCTGGAGCCATGGAAGCGCTCGCTGGACGCAGCCGTCCGCAACGGCGAGTTGTATGCGCAGACGATCCCGATCACCGATCCCGACGCCTGTAATGCGCTCGGGCAGATGTATGGCGGCCCCGTCGTGCTGGTCGCCGATTCCACGACCTACTCATCGGGCGACCTCTTCTCCGCGGGGTTCGTCGACAATCGGATGGGACCCTTCATCTGCGTCGGCTCCGCGACGGGTGCCGGCGGCGCCAACGTCTGGTCCTACGGCGAACTGCGGAAGGCGCTCGCCGGCTCACCGGCGGCGCTGCCGATGCTGCCCGACGGCATCGACTTGTCGTTGTCGTTCCGGCGTGCCACGCGCGCTCGTGCCAACGAAGGCATTCCGATCGAGGATGTCGGCGTCTCGGGCACACCGTACGCCATGACGCGCGACGACCTGCTGAATGGCAATCCCGACCTGATTGCCACGTGTATCGGCGTGCTTCGGGCGCTGCCGTTCTCGCGTCTGACGGCGGCAGTGGATACGGCGGCGCGAACGATCCAGGTGAGCACGACGGGGCTGGATGTCGTGGACGCGAAGTTCGACGGGCATTCAGGAGTGACGGCATCGGTGGACACCGCAGGCGCTGTGACCATCGCCTACCCGCCGCAGACGAAGACTGTCGAACTCGCTGGATGCCTCGGCTCCGATACCCTGCAGCGGCGGCGTCTGGCGATTCGTCCGTAAGGGACGCACTACAACCACCAACTACCAACCTGCCCGACAGTCCGCCCTCAGTGACTCATCGCGTACAGCAGCACGTTGATGCCGAAGGCGTAGCCGCGCGGGCCGAAGGTGTAGAAGTAGGTCGGGTCGTCACCCTCGCGTTCCCACGAGTCCGAGATATCCGTGTTGTGGGTCATCAGCATCATCACGCGGCCGGCGCCGTCCGAGACGATGCGGGCGTGCGGCACGGCGCTGTCGGCGCCCTGCTCCGACGTGCCTCCGCCCGAGCGCAGGAAGAACCCGATGTTCGGAATCTGCGGAATCTCGGTGACGACGAACTGCGACCGGAGCATCGGATGATCGAGCGGGATGTCCACGACGGCGTACTGAGTGGCCGGCAGCACCTTGCGCAGCTGGACCACCCAACTCTCCCATTGATAGCTGCCCCAGAAGTCGTCGCCCCAGATGAACCCGCCCTTCAGCAGGTACTCGCGCAGCCTGGCGGCGTCCCTCTCGTCGAGCGAGGCGCTGCCGGGAGCCGACATGATCAGGAACGGACACTGGAACAGCGTGTCGTCGGTCGGGCGCACCAGCAGGTGATTGGGGTAGCCGGCGGCGAGGCTGACCTTCGTCTTGGTCAGCTCCGACAACCGGATCGAGATGTTGATGTCGGCGCGCGGGAAGTCGGTCTGCCAGCTGCCGCCGCCCCCGCGGCCTCCGCGATACACGAGACGGCAGAAGTGAAAGCGGCCGTCGAAGTCTTGCGGCGTGGCCAGGCGGACGCTGCCGAAGCCCCGTCCGAACTGCGCCTGCAGGCTGGCGGCGAAGCCCAGCGCGACAAGAGCAACCGACACCCATTTCCGTCGGACCACGGTCTGTATTGTTACCGGATCGCGTTCAACAGACCCATCGGCAGCCGATCTAGTCCAGGACGCCCAGCTCGGTCAGGATGGCTCGCGCAATCGGGATGCGTTCGGAGTAGGCGCGCCCGTAATCCTTCGCGCCCATCTGCAGCGCAAAGTAGTAGGGAGCGGAGGCGCCAGGCTTTTCGACATAGCCGACATACCAGTTCGCCGTCTCCTCGGGACCTGCCGGGCAGGCGCCGGTCTTGGCGCTGAGCCGCCAGCGTGGCGTCTCGTCGGCCACCATGATTTCCTTCGTCAGCCTGGTGGTGCGGTCGGAGAGGCCGAGCCGCCCCTCATAGAAGCGGCGCAGGAACTCCACCTGCTCGTTCGCGGAGATGCGCAGCGAGCCATCAACCCAGAAGGGAGCGCCGGTGCGATCGATGCCGCCGCTGGTGTCGCGGTTCCCGTATTGAAAAGCCTCGACGAAGTGCCGTTGGGCCGCCATTCCTGCCCGCCGCGCCATCGCCTGGTAGGACCAGAGGGCCGATGCCTTGAACGCGCCGCGAAGGTCGAAGTCGCGGGCCCAGTTCTCCGGCTGCTTCAGCGCCGGGTCGTATTTCAGCGTGAATGCAGGATCTGGAGCTGTGCCGGTCTCGAGCAGGATCGCCGTGTTCGGCACCTTGAACGTCGAACAGGGAGGAAACCGCACCGCGGCGCGCGCAGGGTTGTGGCGCACGTACTCGCCAGTGGCCGCGTTCAAGAGCACGAACGTGCCCTCGATGTCTCCGAGGTGGCGTCCGAGGTCCGGTGGCGTCTGGCCGTACGCCAGGCCGCCGCTCACCAAAAAGCCGGCCAGGACTCCCCTGATGAGGCGCACGAGCGATGATCGCACGCCGCCGATGATGCCGGTTGGGCTACCGCGCCGTGGCCAGGCGAAGGTCCAGCGCTTGCCGCTGGCCGGCGTCGAGCGCGAGCACCCGTTCCGTCGCGGCAAACCCTTCTTTGGTGGCCCGGATGTGCTTCTCACCCGGCGGCAGGTGCCGGATGGTCACCGGCGACACACCCCAGCCGATTCCGTTCACGGTCACGTGCGCGCCCGACGGCTCGGTCCTGACGACGAGCTCGGTAAACGATGTAGCTGATGCCGCGACGGCCGGCGTTGGCACCGCAGCTGGTAAGGCCTGTGAAACAGCAGGTGACGCGACGACCGGCGGCTGAGGTGCGACGGCCACAGGCTCGCGCCGGCCGGCGGTCGCGGTGGACGGAGCGTCGGCGGTCCGTCTCACGGCGGCCGCCAACATCAAGGCGCCGAGCGCGAACGCCACCAGGACGACGGTGAGCGTCAGCTTCAGCGCTGGGCGCGACACCTTCGCCTCGGACAGTGCCACGACGGGTGTGATGGCAGAGGCGAGCCGGTCTACCGCCAGCCGTTCATCCACCCCGACGGCCTTGGCGATGGCGCGAACCTCGGCCCGTTGATAAAACGTTGGCATTGCGCCCAGGTCGCCGTGCTCGAGCGCCTCGAGGTTCCGCAGCGGGATCTTGGTTTCGCGGGTGAGATCGTCCAGCGTCAGCCCCCGAGCTTCACGCGCCCTCCTGAGCCACTCGCCGAAGCCGGTTCTGCCGTCTTGCTGCTCCGCCCGACGAGCCCATCCGTCCGGCGGACCGATCACGTGAGCCGTAGCCATGGATGTCGATCCTTAAGAACGTCGTTACCCCGGAGATCGAACAAGTAGAGCAACGAACGTTCCAGCGACGACGTGCGAAATCGCCAACCTCCGCGCGATCACCAGCGGTGCCGGGCGGTGGGACGACGGACGGCGGTGACTAATGTCACCGGATCCCGAGCGCCTCAGTCCATCCGCACGAGGCCGCGGCGGGTCGCGATCTTGACGGCTTCGGTGCGGCTGGTGACGCCCAGCTTCTCGAACAAGTGCCCGAGGTGGGTCTTGACGGTGCGCTCGGTGATGCCGAGATCGGCGGCGATCTCCTTGTTGGCCTTGCCGTCGGCCATCAGCCGCAGCGCCGACAGCTCGCGCGGCGTCAGCTGGATGTGCGTCACGCGCTCGGCGAGCTTGGCGGCTGCAGCCGGCGCCAGGTAGGTCTTGCCGCCCAGCACGGCGTGCACGCACGCGATCAGGTCGTCGGCCGAGATGTCCTTCAGGATGTAGGCTTTCGCGCCAGCCTGCAGCGCCCGCGCGATGTCCTCGTCGGCATCGTAAGTGGTAAGGACAATGACCTTGGCCTGCGGGTCGATCTCCCGCATCCGGCGCACCGCCTCCACGCCTTCCATCACCGGCATGCGCAGGTCGAGCAGCGTGACGTCGGGCCGGTGGGTGCGGAACGCGTCCACGGCTTCCGCGCCGTTGGTGGCTTCGGCCACCACGTGCAGGTCGGGTTCCTGGTTGATGATGTTGGCCACGCCGGTGCGCAGCAGCGCGTGATCGTCCACCAGCAGCACCTTGGCGGCGGCGACGGCGGCGACAGGCTCAGCGTGCATCGGCTTTCACCGGGATCGAGAACGAGGGCGGCTCCCACGCCAGCACCACCTCGGTGCCGGCGCGCGGCGCGGTGACGATGGTCAACGACGCGCCGATGCGCTCGGCACGCTCCTGCATGCTGGTCATCCCAAACCCGCGCAACCGATGTTCGCCGGCGATGCCTCGGCCATCGTCCGACACCGAGAGCCGCAGGCCGATCTGCCGCACGGCGGACGCGTTGACCGCAATCGACTTGCCGCGCGAGTGGCGCACGGCGTTGGTCAGCGCTTCCTGGACGATGCCGGCGACGTCGCGCTCCAGGCCGCCGAGCGGCGGCGGATCGTTGACCGTGAGCTGAATCGGGATGTCGGTCGTGCGCTGGGTGGTGGCGACGATCCGCTGCAGCGCGTCCGGCAGCGATTCCTCGCCGGCCTGAGCCGGGCGCAGCGCGCCAACCGAGCGGCGTGCTTCCACCATGTGCGAGCGCGCGAGATCGACGGCGGTCTCGAGCGCCGCCGAGACCTTCGGCGGCAGGGCGGGTGTGGACCGCTGCGCCGCCTGCAGCTGCATCAGGATGGCGGCAAAGCCCTGCGTCAAGGTGTCGTGGATGTCGCGCGCCAGCCGGTTGCGCTCCTCGAGCGCGGCCTGACGCCGGGCCTCGCGCCGCCCTTGTTCGGCCAGCCGATCCTGGTGCAGCGCCAACGTCGCCTGCCGGGCGGTGGCTTCCAGCACGGCGCGGCGCCAGGTGGTCTCGCACGCCTAGGCGTCGTTGGAGGCCAGCGCGATCCAGCCCAAGGTGTGCGTCGGCAGCCTGAGCGGCGCCACTTGCAGCGACGCGATGCCGTTCGCGGCGTTGAACGCCTGCACGCTGTCGGGCAGCCGCGAGTCGTCGGGCAAGTACTCGACCGTGTTCTGCCACCCGTGGGTATAGCTCACGAGATGCGCCGCCATGGCCTGACGCGGCACCGCCGCCGCGTCCCAGCCTGCTGCGTCGCGGGTGTGAAACTGCCCGTCCACGAACGCCATCCACGGCTCGCAGCGGCCGTCGCCGTCGAGCAGCCACACGCCGCAGGCGCGGCTCTCGCATTCCTCGACCAGCGTCTTGATGAAGGCGCGGAAGAAGCCGTCGATGTCGGTCTCGCGCACCACCAGATCGAGGGCCAGCTGCACGGCGTCGCTCTGGATCCGTGCCATGCAGTCGGCGCGGCGCTCGGAATCGATTGCCGCCGCCAGCTCCCGTTCCAGCTCGTCTGCCGCACGCGCGGTTACCACCCGGCCGTCGGGGACGTCGAACATGCCTTGCATTATCCCGCCAGCCTGCCGAAGGTGTCGATTGGGCGGTGGACCGAGTTGTCCCTCATACCAAAGGACGATGTCCCGATGGACGAGGCCGCGGTGCCCTGAAAGCCCGAGCAGCGCGCGGCACTCTCGACCGATCTTCGCCTCGGCCCTCAGCCGAATTGTTTGGACCCGCACCGGCGCGCGACGATGCGGTCCATGTCGATCACATTGCGTCCCGCATCCCTTGCCGTTCTTCTGTCCCTCACTCTTGCCGGGTGCGCGCAGCCGGCCGCGCAGGTCGCGCCGCCGCCGGCGCCCCCGGTCACCGCCGCCAAGGCCCTGGCCCGCGACGTCACCGAATGGAACGAGTTCACCGGCCGGCTCGAAGCCGTGCACCACGTCGACGTGCGCCCGCGTGTGTCCGGGCTGATTGCGTCCGTGCAGTTCACCGAAGGGGCCATCGTCCAGCGCGGCGACGTCCTGTTCGAGATCGATCCGCGCCCGTTCCAGACCGAAGTGGATCGGCTGCGCGCGGACCTGGCGCGCGGGAAGGCCGCGTTCGCGCGCACCACCGCCGAACGCGAGCGCGCCCGCCGGCTGTCGGCCGAGAACGCGATCTCCACCGAAGAGCACGACCGCCGGTTTTCGTCGGCCGCCGAGGCCGAGGCGCAGGTCGCGGCCGTGGAAGCCGCGTTGCGCGCCGCCGAGTTGAACCTCGAGTTCACCACGGTGATCGCGCCGATTGGCGGCCGCGTCGGCCGTGCCATCGTCACCGAGGGCAACCTCGTGTCGAGCGGGCCGGGGGAGGCCACGCTGCTGACGACGCTGGTGTCGCTCGATCCGATCTATGCCTCGTTCGAGGTGGACGAGCAGTCGTTGCTCGCGTTCCAGCGCGCCGCGGCCGGCGCGCGGAAGAGCGGGGGAGCGGGGCACTGGTCGGAGATCCGGATGGCCCTCGCCGGCGAGGCGGACTTCCCGCGCGCGGGCCGCCTCCAGTTCCTCGACAACCAGCTCGATGCCGGCACCGGCACCATCCGCGTGCGCGCGGTGTTCGCCAACGCCGACGGCGCCCTGACGCCGGGATTGTTCGTGCGCCTGCGTCTGAGCGGCGGGAAACCGTATCCCGCGGTGCTGGTGAAGGACCAGGCCGTCGGCACCGACCTGGACAAGCGCTTCGTCTACGTGGTCGGGCAGGACCAGTCGATCGCCTATCGGCCGGTGACGCTCGGGCCGATCGTCGACGGCCTGCGCGTGGTGCGCAACGGCCTCCAGCCCGACGAAGTGGTGCTCGTGAACGGCCTCCAGCGCGTGCGGCCCGGGGTCAAGGTCAATGCGGCGCTCGAACCCATGGACGCCGCGACGGAGCGCAACCAATGAGATTCGCCCGCTTCTTCATCGACCGCCCGATCTTCGCCGCGGTCCTGTCGCTCGTGATCACGGTGGCGGGCGCGCTGGCGCTGCTGCGGCTGCCGATCAGCGAGTACCCCAGCGTGATCCCGCCCACGGTGGTGGTGCGCGGCATGTATCCCGGCGCCAACCCGAAAGTGATCGCCGAGACGGTCGCGTCGCCGCTCGAACAGCAGATCAACGGCGTGGAGGACATGCTCTACATGTTCTCGCAGGCCACGGCCGATGGCCGGATGACGCTGACCATCACCTTCGCGCTCGGCACCGACCTGGACACGGCGCAGGTTCAGGTGCAGAACCGCGTGGCACAGGCGCTGCCGCGGCTGCCGCAGGAAGTGCAGCGCATCGGCCTCACCACCGAGAAGGCGTCGCCCGACATCATGATGGCCGCCCACCTGGTGTCGCCGGACGAGCGCTACGACATGCTGTACCTGTCGAACCTGGCCCACCTGCAGGTGAAAGACGAGCTGGCGCGCATCCCCGGCGTGGGCAACGTCCAGGTGTTCGGCGCCGGGGAATACAGCATGCGCGTGTGGCTGGACCCCGACAAGCTGGCGGCGCGCCAGTTGACGGCCACCGACGTGGTGCGCGCGATCCGCGAGCAGAACGTGCAGGTGGCCGCCGGGGTGCTGGGCGCCCCGCCGGCGCCCACCGACACCACGTTCCAGTTGCTGATCAACGCGCAGGGGCGGCTGACCACCGAGGACGAGTTCGCCGACATCGTCGTGCGGGCGACGCCGACCGGTCAGATCACGCGCGTGCGCGACGTCGGCCGGGTCGAGCTGGGCTCGAACATGTACGCGCTGCGGAGCCTCCTGGACAACAAGCCGGCGGTGACGATCGGCATCTCGCAGCGGCCGGGGTCGAACGCCATCCAGGCGTCGTCCGACGTGCGGGCGCTGTTTGCGCGGTTGAAGCAAAGCTTCCCGGAGGGCGTGGACTACCGCATCATCTACGACCCCACGGTCTACGTGCGCGACTCGATCCGCGCCGTCGTGATCACGCTGTTCGAGGCGATCGCGCTGGTGGTCGTGGTGGTGCTGCTGTTCCTGCAGACCTGGCGGGCGTCGATCATCCCGCTCATCGCCGTGCCGGTGTCGCTCGTCGGCACGTTCGCCGTGATGCTGGTGTCGGGCTTCTCGCTCAACACGCTGTCGCTCTTCGGCCTGGTGCTGGCGATCGGCATCGTGGTGGACGACGCGATCGTGGTGGTGGAGAACGTCGAGCGCCACATCGAGCACGGCCTGTCGCCGCGTGACGCGACCTACAAGGCGATGGAGGAGGTATCGGGGCCCATCATCGCCATCGCGCTGGTGCTGGGCGCGGTGTTCATCCCCACCGCGTTCGTGAGCGGCCTGACCGGGCAGTTCTACCGCCAGTTCGCGCTCACGATCGCGATCTCGACGGTGATCTCGGCGTTCAACTCCCTGACGCTGAGCCCGGCGCTGGCATCGCGGCTGCTGCGGCCGCGCGACGCCGCGCCCGACCCGGTGCAGCGCGTGGCCAATCGCGTCTTCGGCCGGTTCTTCGGCTGGTTCAACCGGCTGTTCACCAGCGGCGCCACCGGCTACGTCTACGGCGTCACGCGCCTGCTGCGCGTCAGCGCCGCCGTGGTCCTGCTGTACGGCGGCCTGCTGGCGTTGACGGCGGCCGGCTTCTCCAAGGTCCCGCAGGGCTTCATCCCCGCGCAGGACAAGGACTACCTGGTGGCCTTCGCACAGCTGCCCGACGCCGCGACGCTGGACCGCACCGACGCCGTGATCCGGCGCATGACCGACCTGGCGCTGAAGCATCCCGGCGTCCAGGGCGCAATCTCGTTCCCCGGCCTGTCGGTGAACGGCTTCGTGAACGCGTCGAACGTCGGCACGGCGTTCGTGGCGCTGAAGCCCGCGGACGAACGCCAGTCGCCCGGGCTCTCGGCCAACGCCATCGTGGCCGACTTGAACGGGCAGTTCGCCGGCATCCAGGAGGCGTTCGTGGCGATCTTTCCGCCGCCGCCGGTGCAGGGGCTGGGGTCGATCGGCGGCTTCAAGCTCTACGTCGAGGACCGCGGCGGCAACGGCTTCGAGGAGCTGTATCGCCAGACGCAAGGCGCCATCGCCGCGGGCTACCAGAACCCGTCGCTGGCGGGACTGCTCTCCAGCTTCCAGGTGAACGTGCCGCAGATCGACACGCACGTCGATCGCGAGCGCGCCAAGACCTACGGCGTCGCGGTCACCGACGTGTTCGAGACGCTGCAGGCCTACCTCGGCTCGGTCTACGTCAACGACTTCAACCGCTTCGGCCGCACCTACCAGGTGAACGTGCAGGCCGAGCAGGGCTTCCGGCTGCAGCCGGAGCAGATCGGCCGCTTGAAGACACGGAACGCCTCCGGGGAGATGGTGCCGCTCGGCTCGCTGGTCTCGGTGTCGCAGGGTTACGGGCCCGACCAGGTCATGCACTACAACGGCTTCCCGGCGGCCGAGATCAACGGCGCTCCGGCGCCCGGCCACAGCTCGGGCGAGGCCCAGGCGGCGATTGCCGGCATCCTGCGCGAACGCCTGCCGGGCTCGATGACCTTCGAGTGGACCGAGCTGGCCTACCAGCAGGTGATCGCCGGCAACACGATGCTGCTGGTGTTCCCGCTGTGCGTGCTGCTGGTCTACGTGGTGCTGGCGGCGCAGTACGAAAGCTGGACGATGCCGCTCAGCGTGATCCTGATCGTGCCGCTGACGCTGCTCTCGGCGTTGGCCGGGGTGTGGCTGACCGGCGGCGACAGCAACGTCTTCACCCAGGTCAGCTTCCTGGTGCTGGCGGCGCTGGCGTGCAAGAACGCGATCCTGATCGTCGAGTTCGCGAAGCAGCGCGAGCACGACGGCGAGAGCCGGTTGAGCGCCATCCTGGACGCCTGCCGCGTGCGGCTGCGGCCGGTGCTGATGACATCGATGGCGTTCATCATGGGCGTGGTGCCGCTGGTGGTCGCGCACGGCGCCGGCTCCGAGATCCGGCAGGCGATGGGCATCGCGGTGTTCTCCGGGATGCTCGGCGTGACCGTGTTCGGCCTGGCGCTCACGCCGGTCTTCTACGTCGTGATCGGCTCGCTGGTCGAACGCCTGAGCCAGCGGCGGGCCGTCGATCGCGCACCGATTGCGGCCATGCCCGCGGAGGAGGTGTGATCATGGGTCGCTCGACATACCAGGTGGCCTTTCTCGGCATCGGCCTGCTGCTCGCGGCGCTGCTGGCGCTCGGCTGCGCGGTGCGGAAGCCGTACAGCGAGCCGGTGGCGACGCCGGTCGCGCTCACGCAAGCGCAGGAGCCTGCGTTCAGCCAGCAGCCGTACGACCCGCGCTGGTGGCACCTGTTTCAGGATCCGGTGCTCGACCGGCTGGAGGCTGCCGCGCTCGCCAGCAACCACGACATCCGGCAGGCGGTGGCGCGCGTCGATCAGGCCCGCGCCATCTTCCGGGACGTGGAGCTCGATCGCTATCCAGTGGTGCAGGCCGGGGCCTCCGTGGACGTCCGCGAGCAGGCGATTCCCGGCTTCACTGCCGAGCCGATACGGACCAACACCTATCGCGCCGGGGCGGTGGCGTTCTGGGAGATCGACCTCTTTGGCGGCATCCGTTCGGCGGTGCGGTCGGCTGAGGCGGAGGCGCAGGGACTCGAAGCGTCGCTCGAGGACGTGCGGGTGGTGGTGGCCGCGGAAGTGGCGCGGAACTACTTCCTGTTGCGCGGCCTGCAGCAGCAGCTGGCCGTGGCCGAGCGCAGCCTGACCAACCAGCGCGAGGCGCAACGGCTGACGGGTGTGCGGCGCGACGCCGGTGTCGGCGAAGAGCAGGACGTGGCCAGCGCCTCCGCCAACGTCGCCGCCGTGGAGGCGAGCGTTCCGCCGCTGCGGCAGGCGCTCGCAGATTCAGCGCCACCGGCTGGCGGTGCTGGTCGGCGTGCGGCCCGGCGATCTCGCCGAGGACCTTGCGCCGCGCGCCTACGCGCCGCTGATCACGACGCTGCCGCTCGGCACCACCGGCGAGCTGCTGCGCCGCCGTCCCGACGTGCGCGCGGCCGAACGCCAGCTGGCAGCCGCGGCGGCGCGAGAGGGCATTGCGGCGGCGGATCTCTATCCTCGCATCACGATCTCGGGCGTGCTCGGCTTCCTGGCCGGACGAGGCAACCCCTTCGCCTTCGCCGAGTCGCGGCAGTGGGCGGTGACGCCGGCGCTGAGCTGGGTGGGGACGGACCTCGGCAGCGCGCGGGCCCGGCTGCGCGGGACCGAGGCCGCGACGCGCGAGGCGATGGCGCGCTACGAGCAGACCGTGCTGCGCGCGATCGAGGAGACCGAGAACGCGCTGGTCGGCTATCGCGAGGAGCAGGCGCGGCTCGAGCGGCTGATGGAGCAGGCGCGGCAAAGCGCCCGCTCGGCCGACCTGGCGCGCACGCGCTATCGCGAGGGGCTCACCGACTTCCTCGACTTGCTGGACGCCGAGCGCACGCAGCTCAGCGCCGAGGACGCCGTGGCCACGGTAGAAGCCGGAGTGTTTGCCAGCGTCGTGGACGTCTACAAGGCATTGGGGGGCCCGACAGCCGCTCCGTAACGGACAGTTACCTGGCTACCGCCCGGTGGCCGCGAACGCGTACAGCGTGTCGTTGGCCGCGACGACCACGTACTGAACGCCATCGAGCTGGTACGTGATCGGCCCGTTGGTGATCGACGCGTGCAGGCCGGCGCGCCAGAGGGGCACGCCGCGCGCGGCGTCGAAGGCCACGAAGTTGCCGGCCGAGTCGCCGGCAAAGAGCAGGTTGCCCGCCGTGGACAGCAAGCCCGATCTCGTTGTGGCGCTCCCTTCCCACGAGAAACGCCACCGCACGGCGCCCGTCTGGTAGTCGAGTCCGAGCAGCATCGCCTCGGACCAGCCGCCGCGATCGCTTCCGGCCCAGCCCTGCGGCTTGTCGTCGTTTTCGTTCTGGTACAGGTAGTACACGCTGAAGGCGCGTGTCGCGTTCACGTAGAACAGGCCGGTCTGCGGGCTGAAGCTCGGCGGCGGCCAATTCTGTCCGCCGCCCTGGTTCGGCGACGTCAGCGCGCCGTCCAGTTGTGGCTCCTTGCGCGGGTTGGGGATCGGCTGGCCCTTGGCGTCGAGTCCGCTCGTCCAGTTGGTCTTCACGTACTCGGTGCTCGAGATGTTGCGGCCGGTTTCGCGGTCGAGCACGAAGAACCAGCCGTTGCGCGCCGCCTGGGCCAGCAGCTTTCGTGGCTGCCCGTTGACGATGCCGTCGAAGAGCACCGGCGTCTGCGTCGCGTCCCAGTCGTGCGTGTCGTGGGGCGACGATTGGAAGTACCAGGCCAGCTTGCCGGTGTCGGGGTTCAGCGCAACGATCGACTCGGTGTAAAGATTGTCGCCCTGGCGCTTCCGGCCGTTGATGACCGGCTGCGGGTTGCCGGTGCCGAAGTAGATCAGGTTCAGTTGCGGGTCGTAGGTCGTCGATCCCCAGGTCATGCCGCCGCCGTGCAGCATCGCCTCGACGCTCGGCCAGGTCTTCGCCTCCGGCGTGCCGGGCTCGGGGTGCGTGTACCAGCGCCACTGCAGCGCGCCCGTCTCCGGGTCGTGCGATTCGATGTAGCCGGGAATGTCGAGGTCGTCGCCGCTCACGCCCACGATGACGTGGTTCTTGACGACGAGCGGCGCGGCCGAGGCGTAGTAGAACTGATCGAGATCGCAGATCCCGGTCCGCCATTTCTCCTTGCCGGTGCGGTTGTCGAGCGCCAGCAGCTGACAGTCGGGCGTCTCGACGTACACGGTGGTCCCCAGCACGGCGACGCCCCGGTTGCCGATGTGCCACCCGCCCCTCGACGGCCAGGTCGCGTGCCACAGCTCGCGTCCGCTGCGCGCGTCGAGCGCCCACACGTGATCGGGAATCGTCACGTACAGCACGCCGTTGGCCACGACCGGCGTGCCCTTGATGACCGCGGCGGTCTGGCCGCCGCCCCCGGCCGGTCCGGCCGCCGCGATGCGGTGCGTCCAGCCGAGCGACAGCGAGCCGACGTTGGCGGTGTTGAGGGTCGTCAGCTCGCTGAAGCGCCTGCCCGAGTAGTCGCCGTTGTGCATCGGCCACGAATCTGGCGTCGGCGAGAGCAGCGCCGACGGCTCGACGACGCCTTGTCCGTATAGCGGCGCCCCGAGCGACGCGACGAGCAGGAGAGCGGCCACTTTCATTTGATCGTCCACAGGTAGGCCACCACGTCGTGGATGGCTTCGTCGGTGTACTGGTCCAACAGCTCGTGGTGGACCGCCAGGGGATCGCGGACCTCGACCTTCACGCCAGGCACACGCGAGAAGGCGCGATAGTCGCCGGATCCGTCTCGCAGCGAGACGTTGAAGTTGTCGATGCGCACCAACGCGCCCGACACCGGAGGACCTGAGAGCGGTGTGACCGTGACCTCGACCTGCTTCGTGCTCCTGAACAGGGTCGGAAACAGGACGCGCTGCTGCAGCGTCAGGGCATCCGCCGTTCGTGAGCGCAGGCCAGCCAGGTCTCCGGTGGGCGAGTGGCACGTGCTGCACCTGCCCGCGCCGTTGAAGTAGGTGCGGCCGGCCTCGGGATTGCCGGTCAAGACGTCGATCGGGGCCGTCGGTGTGCGGTTGCGGGTCACGGCCTCGACCTGCTGGCGCAGAAAGTGCGAGAGATCGACGATCTGTTGTGGCGTCAGCGCCGCCGGATGCGAGGACGCCGCCGCCCGCATCGCCGGGCCGATGCCGCTCCCCAGGCGGTCGCGGAGCACGGCGGTCGAACGAATCAGGTCGGGGCCGTTCGGACCGCCTTTGGCCGTGCTGCCATGACAGTTGATGCAGTGCTCCGCGTACACGGCGCGGCCGCGAGCCGCCGCCGCGTCGTCAACGAGTTGTCGATCGGTGGGTCCGCCCTGGGCGGCGAGCACAGCCGGCGTCAGCGCGCCGACCGCCAGGGCCAGGATTCTCGCGGCTAGCGGCATAGCGCCGGGTTCGATTTGACGATGTAGGACTTGTAGTTGGATGCCCGCGGGTCGTTGCACCCTTCGAGATTGAGCAGTTCCACCTTCCGGAAATCCACCGGTGCCGTTTCGGCCTGCAGCGAGATGTATCCGCCGGTCATTGGCGTGCCGTCCACCTTGACCGCGGGATCGACCGGCGCCACCTGTCCGCCGCCGATCTGCGGCTTCGAGTACTCGAGGACCGTCTGGCCGTCGATCATGTGGCGGACCAGCTCGTCGCCGTGGACGAGCACCTCGACACGCACCCACTGGTCGCCCTCGTAGGTTCGGGACGTCGAGTTGGTGCAGTGCGCGGTGTGGAGCTGCCCGTTGTAGACCACGTGCGACCCCGGCGTGCAGAGGTTGGCCGTGGTTCGCGGGCCCGTGCCCAGGCCGCCGAGGAGCTGGATCTCGAGGGAGATCGGAAAGTCCTGGTCCTTCAACATCGTGCGCGGGTGGGGACTGTGCAGCATCAGCCCGTTGTTCCGGACGGCCCAGCTCGGTCCGCCCGCCACCTGCTCGCCGACGAAGCGGTACTCGGCGGCAAGCAAGTAGTAAGAGAACGGGTCCTTGTAGAAGATGTGGCCGAACTCGCCGCTGAACGACGGCCACTGGTCGTAGCGGATCTTCAGCAGGCCGTCCTCGACCCGGAACGTGTTGTGAAGGTTCTCGCCCAGGTCGTGCTTGGCGAACTTGACGGTCCAGTCCGCGAGGTCCCGCCCGTTGAACAGTTGAATCCATTCTCGCGCAGCCGGGTCGTTTGGTCGCGCTTGCGCGAGTCCCAGCACGGCGAGCACCAGCACGGCGCCCAGTCGGCGGTGGGTGCCCTTTTTCATCGGTGCTAGGATACGCCCGGTCAGCGCGAAGGAATACGAGGAATGAGGGTGCTAGTGACCGGCAGCGCCGGCCATCTCGGCGAAGCGCTGATGCGTACGCTGCCCGCCGCCGGTCACGAGCCGATCGGCGCCGACATCAAGCCGTCGCCGTTCACGCAGCAGGTCGGCTCGATCGCGGATCGCGCGTTCGTGGGCCAGTGCATGAGCGGCATCGACGTGGTCGCTGCACGCGGCGACGCTGCACAAGCCGCACGTGGCCACTCACTCACGCCAGGATTTCATCGACACCAACGTCACGGGCACGCTGAACCTGCTCGAGGAATCCGCCCGCGCCGGCGTCCGGGCCTTCGTTTTCACCAGCACGACCAGCGTCTTCGGCCGGGCGCTGGTGCCTCCTGCTGGCGCGCCGGCCGCGTGGATCACCGAAGAGGTGGCTCCCGTGCCCAAGAACATCTACGGCATCACCAAGGTTGCCGCCGAAGGGCTGTGCGAGCTGTTCCACCACAGGTTCGGCCTCCCGTGCGTCATCCTCCGGACGTCGCGGTTCTTTCCCGAAGAGGACGATCGGAAGGAGACGCGCGACGCCTATGCGGACCTCAACGTGAAGGCCAACGAGTTCCTGTACCGGCGGGTGGACATCCAGGACATCGTGGACGCGCACCTGCTGGCGATTGAGCGGGCGGGCGCGCTGGGATTCGGCCGCTACATCATCAGCGCCACCACGCCCTTCACGCGCGAGGACCTCGCAGAGCTGCGCACCGACGCGCCGGCGGTTGTCGCGCGGCACGTGCCTCGCTACCAGCGAGGTGTATGCGCCGCACGGCTGGTCGATGTTTCCGGCACATCGATCGCGTCTACGTCAACGAACGGGCCAGGCGCGAGCTCGGCTGGCAGCCGAAGTACGACTTCGCCACGGTGCTGGAACAGATCGCAGCCGGCGGCCCTGTCGGCAGTCCGCTCGCGCAGCTCGTCGGGTCGAAGGGCTATCACGCCGAGACGTTCGACGGCGAGCCCTATCCCGTCGAGTAGTCGTGAGTCGAGGCCTGGCTCGCGACGCCGCGCTGGTGTGCACCGCGGGCGGTCTCCGCGCCGCCTCGGTAAGCCTCGCGGGCGTGCTGATTGCCATCCACCTGTCGCATCGCGGCCTCACACCGGCCGGTATCGGGCTCGTGATCGCCGCCGGCATGGCCGCCAGCGCCGCTGGCACCGTCATCACCGGCCTGCGCGCGGACGCCTGGGGACGGCGGCGGACGCTGATCGCGCTGAGCACGCTGGCGGGCCTCGGCTACGTGGCGATCGCGTTTGCCGGCAGCCTCTTGCCCCTCCTCGTCATCGCCGCCCTGACCATGGTGAACGGCATGGGCCGCGACCGGGGTCCCGCCTCGGCATTGGAGCAGGCACTCCTCCCGGCCACCACCTCGGACGAACGGCGCACCTGGACGATGGCGTGGTACAACGCCGCGATCGACACCGGGCATGCGGCCGGAGCGCTGGGCGCGGTGCTGCCCACGGTCCTGGTCGGCGCGTTCCATGTCACGGAGGACGCCGGCCACACGGGAACGTTCGTCCTCTGCGGCCTCGCGCTCGTGCTCTCGGCGATCCCGTACGCCTTTCTGGATTCCGGCCTCGACCGCGCCGCGCCCGCCACCGGATCCGTCGTTGGGTCCGGCATCGATGATGAGACCCGTGGCGTCGTGCGCCGGTTGACGGCGCTCTTCGGCCTCGACAGCATCGGCGGCGGCTTTCTGAGTTCCGCCCTGGTGGCCTATTGGTTCTTCGAGCGGTATGGGATGTCCGAGGTCCAGCTGGCGTGGCTGTTCTTCGCCGCACGCGCGCTGAATGTCGTGTCACACCTCGCCGCCGCCTGGATCGCGCGGCGGATCGGCCTGCTGAACACCATGGTGCTCACCCATCTCCCGTCCAGCGTCTTCCTGATGCTGGCGCCGGCCGCGCCGACGGCCGCGGCCGCCGCGGCCCTGTTTCTGGCGCGCGAGGCCCTGGTCGAGATGGACGTGCCGACCAGGCAGTCCTACGTCATGGCCGTGGTTCCGCCGCCGGCGCGCACCTACGCGAGCGGCATGACCAACGTGGCGCGAAACGCCGGCTGGGCGATCGGGCCGCTGCTGGGCGGCTCCGTGATGCAGCACGTCACGCTGGCGGCGCCGCTGTTCATCGGCGGTGCGCTGAAGATCGCCTACGATCTGGCGCTGTACCGCTCGTTTCGCCATCTACGCCCGCCCGAGGAGCGCGAAATGCACTTGCGATAAGCTTCCCGCGCCGAGGGAGGACAAGTGGCCGCACTGAAGCGAAAGGACTACGAGAGCCTGCTCGAGCCGCTGCAGCTCGAGCTCAATAATCTCGCGCACTGGCTGCAGCACACCGGCCGCCGGATGGTCGTGCTGTTCGAGGGGCGCGATGCGGCCGGCAAGGGCGGGGTGATCAACGCCATCGCCCGGGAACGAAATCCGCGGCAGATGCGGGTCGTCGGCCTGGCCAAGCCGACCGAGCGCGAGCAGTCGCAGTGGTACTTCCAGCGCTACATCGAACACCTGCCCTCCGCCGGCGAGATGGTGCTGTTCGATCGCAGCTGGTACAACCGCGCCGGCGTCGAGCACGTGATGGGCTTCTGCACGCGCGAGGAATACCGGCGCTTTCTGGCGCAGGCTCCGGTGTTCGAGCGGATGCTCGTGGACGACGGCATCCTGCTCTACAAATACTGGCTTGCCGTCGATCAGCGTCATCAGGAGGAGCGATTCGCGGAGCGTGCCGCCGATCCCTTGAAGCGGTGGAAGCTGTCACCGGTCGACATCAAGGCCCGCGAGCGCTACGTGGATTACGGCCGCGCGCGCGACCTGATGTTCAAGGCCACCCACACGAAGTACGCCCCCTGGCACGTCGTGAACTTCGCCGACCAGCGGCGGGGGCGCTTGAACCTGATCCACCACCTGCTCGACCACGTGCCCGACACCCACGTGCCCGAGGAGACGATCACGCTGCCCCCGCTGCCCGGCAAGCCAGCCAAGGAGCGGTTCAGGGGCCCGGTCAAGCCGATCCGCGAGCGCTACTGAGCGCCGACGCTACCAGCGAAACGCCGTCTGCGCCGTCTGGGTGGCCAGCTTCTCGAACAGGGCCCTGGCCGTCTCCCGTGCGAGATACGGGATGCTGATGCGATGAGAGCGGCCGCCTGCCGTGTCCACCCGGAGGCTGGCCATGCCGGCCCGCCGGTCGAACGGCGATTCGACGCAATCGACCACCTGAACCTTCACCACCGGTGCCACCGTGAGGTGCCGCCACAACCATCCGCTGCGGAACGCAATCGTGTCGTCGGTGACCGCCCACCGCGTATGCTGCACCTGCTTCCAGGCGACGAGGCTCAGCCACGCCATCGTGAACGGCACCACGGCGAGCCCGGGCCAGCCCAGCGCGCCGACCAGCGGCGCCGTGGTGACCAGGGCGACGATCATCGACGGCTTCAGCGCGCGGCGAAAGGCCCGCGGGTGCAGCGGCTGCCACTCGAGCGCGCCCAGATCCAGGCCGGGCAGCACCTCGCGCACGAGGCCGGGCACGGCGGCGCCCCGGACGATTGGCGCCAGCCACTCTCGCGGCTGCTTGGCCCCGCCCTCTGGCATGCCGGTGCCGCCGGCCGTCTCGACCCGCACCGACATCCGCTTCACCAGGCGCTGCAGCGGCGCCTCCCGGATGGTCAGCGTCTGCACGCGCCGCAGCGGAACCGTGGTGGCGACGCGCGTCAGCAGCCCGTACTCGGTCCGCAAGTCGCCCCCCACGCGTGAGAGGCGGAAATCGTAGAGGCGCACGCCCGACCAGATCATCGACAGCGCGCGCACGAGCACCAGCAGGCCGACGACGCCGGCCAGCAGTACCGCGATCCGGGCCAGCGACGGCACGCCGCCCGCCGCAATCGTCTGCGCCGTGTCGCGCACCAGCCCGGGCCCATAGGCGCCGCGCGCCACTTGATTCCAGACCCCGCGAAAGAGCCCCGCCTCCCACAGCACGCCGTAGGCCGCGCCCACGAGCAGCATGCCGCGGTTGTCCAGCAGGCCGTTGAGCAACAGCTCGCGCAGACGGCAGGTGCAGGAGGGTCTTCGATTCGACGGCCGGAACCGCGGCCTCCGGCGTCTCCGGCAGCGGCGCACCCGCCTGCCCGCGCGCCCGGCCCTCGAAGATACGCCGCCGCATCTCCTCGAAGACGGTCTCGTGCAGGACGCGGATCGTGGCCTCGGGCGCCTGTCCGCCCCCGGTCTCGACACGGACCTCGGCGACGCCCAGCAGCCGGTGCGCCACGTTTCTCACCGCGTCCAGGTTCTGGATCCGCGCATACGGCACGTGGCGCTCGTTGCGGAAGAGAAGCCCGGACCGAATCACCAGCTCCGTGCCTTCGTAGCGCACGCGGAAGGACAGGTAGCGCGCCACGGCGGCGATGGTGCTGGGAATCAGGAACAGCAGGAGCCAGAACTGCCAGTTGGCGATCTCGATGTCGCCCGGCGTCCACCGGTTCATCCAGCGTCCCGGGTCCAAAGCCGCCGGGCGCGGACGGGGTCGTCCGTCGCTCGGCCCGTCGTCAGCATCAGGACGATGGCCGGCACCAGGAACGCCTTGAGGCTACCGGCCAGCGCGAACAGGATCGACGTCGGATGGAGGCGATGATCAGACGGCATCGCCCTCGTCACCCGGAAGCAGGTGCGCCCGAATGCCGCGGGCCACCGTGAAGTCGAGGCCCGGCAACGTCACCTGCGAGTGCATGGTGCCGGCGGTGTAGATCACCAGTGTGCCGAGGCCGAAGCGGCGCTCCAGAGGTCCCTGCGACACGTCGGTGTGCTGGACCCGGGACCGCGGAACGTTGGTGACGGTCCGCCAATACACGCCCCGCAGTATCTCGAAGCCTTCGCCGTCGAGGCGGTACGACGCGTGGCGATAGGCGATGGCGGGCCAGCGGTACAACTGCCAGGCCAGCGCCGCGATGGCCACGCCCCACACCGGCACCAGCAGCAGGCCGGCGGCCAGCGTCCGGCTGGCGATCCAGAGGACGATCACGGCGACGAACGAGGGCATCATCACGACGGCCAGGAAGATGGCGCCACGAATCCGCTGCACGACAATCCAGCGGGGATCGAGCTGACGGGCGACGCCGTCGGCGATCGTCGTAGCCGGATCCGGGTCCATGAGCAATCACTCTATATGTAGTCCACCGGCCCCTCTACAATCAGGCATGCCTTCCGTCTCCCGGCGGCGTCTCCTGCAGGCCTTGATGGCACAGCCGCTGCTTGCCGGCATCGCGCAGGCGCAGGTGCGCCAGGGCACGCCGCCCAAGCCGCTGCCGGCCGGGGCGGTGACGCACGATTGGACGTCGTTTCTCGGTCCGACCCACAACGGGGTCTCCACCGAGACGAAGTTGAGCCGGACGCTGCCGCCGCCGCTCGTCTGGGAGTTTCCCAAGGGCACCAGCTACTCATCGCCCGCGATCGCCGGTGACCGGCTGCTGTTCATCCATCGCCTCGGCAACGAGGAGATCGTCGAGTGCATGGACGCGGCCACCGGCGCCAGCCGCTGGCAGTTCAAGTACGGCACCGTGTTCGAGGACCGCTACGGCTACAACAACGGCCCCCGCTCGAGCCCCGTGATCGACGGCGCGCGCGTCTACACACTGGGCGCGGAAGGAAAACTGCACTGCCTCGATCTGCCGTCGGGCAAGGTGCTGTGGCGGCGCGATCTGACCGCCGAGTACAAGGTGCCGCAAGACTTCTTCGGCACCTCCGGCACGCCACTGGTGGAGGGCCGGCTGCTCATCATCAACGTCGGCGCGCCGGGCGGCCCCTGTGTGGTCGCCCTCGATACCTCCACGGGCAAGGAGGTGTGGCGCGCCGGCAACGCCTGGGGGCCCAGCTACGCGTCGCCGGTGCCGGCCGTCGTGCACGGGAAGCGGCGCGTCTTCGTCTTCGCCGGGGGAGAATCCATGCCGCCCGCCGGCGGCCTGATGTCGATCGATCCCGCATCGGGCAAAGTGGACTTCTCGTTTCCGTGGCGGAGCCGCAGCTACGAGAGCGTGAACGCCTCGTGCCCGGTGGTCTTCGACGACAAGGTGTTCATCTCGGCCAGCTATCGCACCGGCGGTGCGCTCGTCCAGATCAACCCGGACTTCACGCACAAGGTGCTGTGGACGACGCAGGAGTTCGGGCTGCACTTCAGCACGCCGATCTATCGCGACGGCTACCTCTATGGCTTCGACGGCCGCAACGAGCCCGACGCGTCGCTGGCATGCTTGGAGGCGGCCACCGGCAAGATCGTCTGGCGGGAGGTTCCCGAGTGGCCGGAAACACTCGGCGGCCGGTCGCAGACGCTGAGCACCTTCCGTGGATCGCTGCTCGCGGTGGACGGCAACTACCTGTGCCTCGGTGAACTCGGCCACCTGCTGTGGCTGGATCTCACGCCGAAAGGCTATCGGCAGCTGTCGCGCGCGTGGCTGTTCCAGGCGCGTGAGTCGTGGACGCTGCCGGTGCTGAGCCGAGGCCTGTTGTATGTGGTGCAGAACACCCGCGAAATCGGCCGCGGCAACGGTCCCAGGCTGCTCTGCTACGACCTGAGGGCGTAGCGCCTTCTGGCGCGCCGATTGCACTCACCGGTTCGCGCGCTGGCGCCGAGGAGGGGCATGAGAATGGCGAAACCATGGCTGGGCTTGGGATTGCTGATGCTTGCCGCGAGCGGGTGTTCCAACGGAGCCAACCTCGATCAGGTTCCGATCGGATCCGAGGTGCAGGTCACGCGCGAGGACGGCGGCGTCGTGGAAGGCACGCTCACAGCTCGCGATGACGAAACCGTAAAAGTCGATGTCGGCCCCGTAACCCGATCGGTGCGGCGCGACGAGGTTGCGCACATCGGCGTGGCGGACGCCAGCGGCAAGGCGCCGGAACTGCCGGCCGCCGCGCGCTTCCGCGAGTATCAAGTGCCCAGCAGCACCAGGGTGTCGATTCGCTTGGACGAGGCCGTGGGCTCCGCCACCAGCAACGCTGGCGACGCGGTGACGGCGACACTGGCGGAGGCCGTGAAGGTTGATGGCGTGGAAGTGCTGCCGGCCGGCAGCCTGGTCCGCGCCGCAGGTCAGCGAAGCCGAGGCGTCGGGCAAGGTCAAAGGACGCGCCCGTCTGGCCCTGTCGTTCAGCGGCATCGCCGCGCACGGCGAGCACTATCCCATCGACGCGGGCTACACGATGGTGGCCCAGGCGACCAAGGCGCGTGACGCGAAGACCATCGGCATCCCCGCGGCCGGAGGGGCCGTGCTCGGCGGAATCCTCGGCGGCGGGAAGGGCGCCGCGATCGGCGCGGCGGTCGGCGGTGGCGCTGGCACGGCCGTGGTGCTGTCGACCAGCGGGAAGGAAGTCGGCCTGGCAAGCGGAAGCCGCGTGTCCGTCCCTCTGGGCCGCACGCTCGAGGTGAAGGTCCCCGTCGCGGCGAAGTCGGACAGCTGACGCTGCTGACCCGAGGCCGCGCCCACAGCGAGTCGAGGGCCATCCTGGCGCATACACTTGTCAGCGTGAAGGTCACTGCGCCCCTGGCCCTTGTCGCCGCCGCCGCCCTTTTGATCGCATCGGCGTCTCCAATAGCAGCTCGACAGAACGCGCCGCAATGCCAGCCGGCGGGGCCATTGGTGCGAGTGCCCGGGCTTCGTGAAGCCAGCGGCCTTGCCCTCAGTCGGCGCACTGCCGGCAGGCTGTGGTCGCACAACGACTCCGGCAAGCCGTGCTCTTCGCCCTCGACACCCGAGGTGCAGTGACCGGAAGCGTCGAGATCACCGGCGCCACGGTGGCGGACTGGGAGGCAATCGCCGTCGGACCGTGCGGAGGCGGCTCGTGTCTCTATATCGGCGACATCGGCGATAACGCCGCCCGTCGCCAACGCATCACCATCTACCGGCTGCCCGAGCCGGACGCTGCCAGCGGAACCGCCAAAGTCGCCGACGTTCTTCATGCAACGTATCCCGACGGGCCGCACGATGCCGAAACGCTTCTCGTCGGCGGCGACGGCCGATTGCACATCGTCACGAAGGCGGACAAGGGAGCCGCCCGCATCTATCGGTTCCCGAGCGCGTTGAAACCCGGCACGACCATGGAGCTCGAGCGTGTCGGATCCGCCGTCGTCGAAGCCGGACGACCTATCGCAGATCACCGACGGCGCGGTGTCGCCAGACGGGCAGTGGGCCGTCCTTCGCACCAGGTCCGTCCTGACGTTCTATCGCGCCTCCGATCTCCTGGCCGGCACATGGCGTGCGGCCAGCCGTGTCAGCCTGGCGCCATTGAAGGAACCGCAGGGTGAAGGCGTCGCGCTCGGAAACGACATCACGGTGTCTCTCGCCGGTGAAGGTGGCGGCAAGGGTCAGGCCGGCACGTTCGTGCGCCTCTCCTGCGCGCCGGTGAGCTGATGGCGACGTGCCATCGGGTGATTCTCTAGAATGACCCTACTCGATGGCGCCGCGAGCCTGCCTTCTCACGATCGCGTTGGTCTGGCTTGGCCCGGCCACGTCCGACGCGCAGGATCGGGAGCGGAAGCGCGCGGCGGCCGTCCGTGTTGCGGAGGGCGCGGTCCGGGTGGATGGCCGCCTGGATGAGGCCGTGTGGCGCCAGGCGACGCAGCTCGCCGGGTTCACCCAGAAGGAGCCCGTCGAGGGCGATCCGGCCACCGACGACCTCGACGTCCGCTTCGTCTACGACAACGGCGCGCTCTACGTCGGCGCACGCATGACGTCGAGCGCGCCGATCCAGGCGCCGCTGGGCCGCCGCGACGACGTCGAGCAGGCCGAGCACCTCCTGGTGTCGCTCGACACCTATCTCGACCGGCGCACGGCCTCGACCTTCGGCGTCACCGCCACCGGCGCGCGCCTGGACCACTACTACGCCAGCGACAACGACTTCGACGACGACGACACCTTCAACCCGGTCTGGCAGGCGCAGACGCTCGGTGGACGAGCGGGGCTGGACCGCCGAGCTGCGGATCCCGTTCTCGCAGCTGCGCTTCAACAGCGCTCGCCGCAGATCTGGGGCCTCAACGTGCGCCGCTGGATCCCGTCGCTCAACGAAGAAGTGTTCTGGTCGCCCGTCCGGCGCACCGACGAGCGCTGGGCGTCGCTGTTCGGCGACCTGCACGGCATCGACGTGCAGCCGCGCCAGCGCGTCGAGCTGCTGCCGTATGTGACCAGCAACGCGCGGCTGATCGGCAACCGCGACGCGGCGGATCCGTTCAACGACGGCGCCAACCTGGCGGCGGCGCCGGCGCGCGACGTCAAGCTGGGCATCGGCTCGAACCTGACGCTCGAAGCCACCGTGAACCCGGACTTCGGGCAGGTCGAGGCCGATCCCGCCCAGGTGAACCTGTCCGCGTTCGAGACCTTCTTCGACGAGCGCCGGCCGTTCTTCGTCGAGGGCGCGAACCTGCTGGTGGGCAACGTCGAGGACTACTTCTACTCGCGCCGCATCGGCGCGCCGCCGCCAGGCGGCGCCTCGGGCGACTTCGTGGACTTCCCGCGGACCACGACGATCCTCGGCGCGGCCAAGCTGACCGGCCGGCTGGCCTCCGGGACGTCGCTGGGCGTGCTGAGCGCCGTCACGGACGAGGAGTCGGCGCGGACCTTCAGCAGCGGCGCGTTCGGCGGCGTGCGCGTCGCGCCGCGCACCTTCTACGGCGTGGCGCGCATCGAGCAGCAGATTCGGGCAGCAGGCGTCGAGCGTCGCGCTGATGACCACGGCCGTCCACCGCCAGCTCGACGCCAGCGACCCGCTGTCCGCCCTGTTGCACGCGCAATGCGTTCACGCTCAGCGGCGACTCGGTCCTGCGGTTCGGCGACTACGAGGTGCAGGGGTTCCTCGGGCGTCACGCTACGTGGACGGCGAGCCCGATGCGCTGCTGCGTCTGCAGCGATCGAGCGCCCGCTTCTTCCAGCGCCCGGATGTCAGCTACGTCCAGCGTGGACCCGACGCGCACGGCAGCTGTCGGGCGCCAAGGGCGGCGTCTCGATCGAGCGGCAGAACGCGCGGCACTGGCTGTGGGAAGCGGCGACGTCGTTCACGACGCCCGAGTTCGAGACCAACGACATCGGCCGGCTGACGCGGGCCGACGGCGTGCTGCTGTCGAGCGAGCTGGAGTATCAGGAGACGACGCCGGGCCGCTGGCTGCGGAACTACGCGATCAGCGTCGGTCACGAACACGAGTGGAACTTCGGCGGCGACCTCCAGACGTCGGCCGTTCGGACCGAGGTCAGCGTCACGCTGCCGAACTTCTGGGAGGCCGAGCTGAGCACGGTCTATCAGTTCCGCCGCCAGGACATGCGGTTGACGCGCGGCGGGCCGTCGATGCAGCGGCCCGCGTCGTGGTCCAACACGCTGACTGTGGACACGCGCGAGGGGGCGCAGACGCAGGGCAACCTCGAGATGGCGTACGGCGGCAACGAGGACGGCGGCCTGAACTTCACTCTCGCGCCGCGATTCAGCGTGCGGCCGGCGCCGCAATGGCAGCTGTCGGTCAGCCCGTCCTATATCCGGGAGGTGGACACGCAGCAATACGTGGCCGACGCTGCCGGGCGGTCCGCCGGAAACCTACGGCGGCCGCTACATCTTCGGCCAGCTGGATCGCTCCACCTACGCCGCGCAGTTCCGCGTGAACTACACCTTCAAGCCGGATCTGAACCTCGACTTCTACGGCGAGCCGTTCGTCGCCAGCGGCCGCTACGACTCGGTCGGCGAACTGGCCGCGGCACGCGACCCGCGACTCCTGCCCCTGCCCCAGGACCTGCTGCCGTGCGGGCGACTTCCAGGTGCGGTCGTTCCGCAGCAATCTGGTGCTGCGCTGGGAATGGCGGCCCGGCAGCTTCTTCTATGTGGTGTGGCAGCAGAACCGCGCGGAGGAAGAAATCACGCGCGCGCGTGCCTCGATCGGCGACATGTTCCGATCGCTCGGCGCCCGCGGCGACAACTTCTTCGCCGTGAAGATGAGCGTCTGGCTGTCGCGCTAGACCCGGACTCAATCCGTAGCATCCGGGAGGCGCCGATGTCCGATACTCCTCAGCACGAAGCCCATCGACGACCGCACCCGCAATCGATGGCGGATCCGTTCATGGAGTTCGACCTGCCGGCCGAAATCCATCGCTTGCTCGCCGAAACCACTTGGACCACTGGTCAGAACGCGACGAACGCTCGTCAAATACGATGACCTCAGGGTGGTGCTGATTGCTCTCGCTGCGGAGGCTCGCATGCGAGAGCACAAGGCCGACGGTCGTCTCTCGCTTCACGTGCTGTCTGGTCACATCCAGCTCAAGGCTTTGGGGCGGACGTTCAACCTCCGCTCAGGCGGCTTGCTGGCGCTCGACCACGGCGTCCCTCACGAGGTCCACGCCCTCGAACAAAGCGCATTGCTCCTCACGATTGCCTGGCCCGGCAGAAGTCCTGCCTGACGAGTTCATCGGTCGTTCATGGGCGAGTACATACGATTCCGGAATGAAGGACATGTACTGGTGCTTCCGCCTGCGTGCGATAGGACCGATCCTCCTGATCGCTGCAAGCTCGGCGGCAGCTCAAACCGCTGAGGCACCACCTCCTGAACCGGTTCAGGAAACACAGAGCCAAGAAGCGCCGCCGCCCGAACCCGCCGGAACAGGTTGGCGATCGCTGGTACGTAATACCGGCCAGGACTTCGCGGCCTTTCCTCGCCGCCGATCGACATGGGTACTCCTGGCCGCAGGCGGAGCCCTCGCGCTTGCCGTGCATCCGGCTGACGACTACGTCCAGGAGCACATCGTCGGCAATCAGAATGCCGAAAAGTTCTTCGCCGTGGGGCAGGTCGTGGGAGGCGCAGCCTTTCAGGTGGGTGCCGCTGGAAGTCTGTTGTTAATCGGCCGCTTCGTCGTGCCAGAGAAGAACGGCTCGAAAACCAACAAGTTCTCTCATCTTGGGTTCGACTTGATACGCGCGCAGATTGTCTCTCAGACCATGGTCCACGCCATCAAGTATTCGGTTCAACGCGATCGACCGACCGGCGAGTGCTGCGCATTTCCCTCCGGACATGCCACGACTGCCTTTGCTGCTGCATCTGTGCTCGAGCGTCATTTCGGCTACCGCGCCTCGTGGCCGGCCCTGGCCGCCGCGACGTATGTCGCGACCTCCCGGCTCGTCGACAATCGCCACTTCCTCAGCGACGTGGTGTTTGGTGCCGCGCTGGGCGAAGCCGTTGGCTGGACGATTGTCGGGCGACACGGCAAGTCTCAAGATGCCACTGCGACCGGTTCCCATCCGCGGCGGCATGATGGTCGCGCTTGTGCGTCAACCGGACTGACGCCAGGTGATTCATCGATCGTTGATGATTGCGCGGACAGGATCGGTTTCAGCGTATGTTCTACCAGGGCGCAGGTTGGCCTTGCATCACGGGTCGTGTGGATCGGCCAAGGTGTTGATGAATGCGGGTGCTTCTCGTCGAAGATGAACCGCGAGCTGCGCAGATGCTGTCCAAAGGGCTGCGTGAGCAGGGGTACGCGGTCGACACAGCGAAGGACGGCGAAAGCGCACTATACCAGTCGGCCATTACCGACTATGACGCGGTCGTGTCTGGACGTCATGTTGCCGGGTATGGACGGATTCGAGGTATGCCGGGAACTGCGGCGCAGCGCCTCGAACGTCCCGGTTCTGATGCTCACCGCGAGAGATGCGGTGGAATCACGCATCTCGGGTCTTGATAGCGGGGCCGACGATTACCTGATCAAACCGTTTGATTTCGGCGAACTGCTGGCCCGTTTGCGAGCCGCTGATTCGGCGCGGCCAGTTGCGATTGACGCCCGCGGTTCTCACCGTTGGGGATCTGACGTGTGGACCTGCGAGCGACGCCAGGCCTATCGCCAGGGTCAAGTCGCTCAAATTGACGGCACGTGAGTTTGCGCTGCTCGAATTCCTGGTCCTCCACGCCGGGACAGTCGTCGGCCGCGGAGCGATCGCGGAGCACGTCTGGGATTCGTCGTTTGAATCGATGTCGAACGTGATCGACGTCGATGATCCAACGGCTCCGCCGAAAAATTGACGAGCCAGGCCGCCCTTCGCTGATCACGACGACGACGTGGTGAGGGATATATGTTGACGCTTGCTGCCGACTCGTCTCACGACGCATGAATCTGTCCATTCGCACACGCCTCACCCTCTGGTACAGCAGCGTCGTCGTCGTGACTCTGGCGACCGGTGCAGTCGCCGGGTGGTTCATGCAATGGCAGCTGACGTTTCAGCACCTGGATGAGGACATCGCCAGGAGCATGGCCACGCTCGAAGGCGGTCATGCGCACGGAATTTGGCGAAGGTCTGACACTCGAGGGCGCCGTCAGAAGAAGCCAGCATCGAAGTCGTCGTTCCCGACAGGACACTGCTGCTTCGACGTCCGGACGGGTCCCTGCTGGAAGTCTGGGGCCTGCCCTTGGACAGTCGCGATTTCTACCTGCGCTCGGCCACGACGCAAACGCCGTCACGCTCTCAACTGGAGTGGGTGACCATCCGGGTCCTGCGTCACCAGGTTGAATGATGCCGGTCATCGCTCACCAGGCGGCGGTCATTGCGCCCCTTGCCCCGTTGCGCGCGCTTCAGCTCGAGATGTTCCGCGCGATGTCAGTCGGCATGATGATGGCGCTTACTCCTGGCGGCTGCCGGCGGTTGGGTGATCGGACGCCAAACGCTGAAGCCTTTGACCCTGATGGCTCGACCAGGCGCGTCGGATCAACGAGCGGGATCCCACGGGGACGGCTCGAGGTGCCGCCGCGTCGCCGATGAACTGGGTCAGCTCGCGACAGCATTCAACGGGCTCCTTGATCGCCTTGCCTCGGCGTTGAATTCGTCAGCGCCAGTTCATGGCGGATGCGTCGCATGAACTGCGAACACCCGTGTCCGTCGTGCGCACGGCCACTCAGGTCACGCTCGCTCGCGACGTTCGTTCGGCCGAGGAATATCGAGAATCACTGATCGATCATCGGCGAACAGGCCACCCGCCTTTCTCGCCTGGTGGATTCGATGTTCCTGCTCTCGCGCGCCGAGGCGCAGGGTGTGCTGCTACGGCGCGAGTTTCTCAATCTCGACGACATCCTCGCGGAGTGCGCGCGCGCATGTGGTGTGCTCGCGCGTCAGCGCGGGGTGGCGCTGACGACATCGGGAGATGAGGAGGTGGGGTTCACCGGTGATGATGCGCTTCTGCGTCAGATGATTGGAAACCTCCTCGACAATGCCATTCACCATGCCGACGCCGACGGGCACGTGATCGCGAGCCTGGAACGATCGAATGGTCACGTGAGGCTTCGAATCACCAACGACGGACCCGGAATCGAGGCGGCAAATCACGATCGCATTTTCGACCGCTTCGTCCGCATCGGCGCCTCCGACGGTGCTGGTCTAGGGCTCCCGATTGCGAGATGGATCGCTGAGGCTCATGGCGGCACCGTGCAGCTCGCTGACAGCAGGCCGGGAAGCACGACGTTTGTCGTCACGCTTCCCGACGACCCAGCTGCGGAGCCGGAGCCCTGGTATCCTGATCCGCCGTCCTAACTGAGCGTGTGCCGGCTAGAGGCGAGGGGAAATGCTCCGCGCGCTGGTTGTTCTGATCGTGATCCTCTCCGCGGCCGCCGGGGCCCTCATCTACTCCGTCGTGAGCCGGGGGCTGAGTGCTCATGACGAACCGAGCACCGTCGAAGCGCTTCTCGCTGCGCCATGCGCCGCTGGGCTACGCCTCAAGCGGTGCGGGCGCGCGCCAATCCTGTGCCGCCGACTGAAGCTGTCCTCGCCGAAGCCCTGGAGCATTGGGCCGACCACTGCGCGACCTGCCACGCCAACGACGGCAGCGGCGATACAGAAATCGGCCGCGGGCTCTACCCCAGGGCGCCCGACATGCGGGCGCAAGAGACGCAAGCGCTGACCGACGGAGAGCTGTTTTCAATCATCGAGCACGGCATCCGGCTGACCGGCATGCCGGGATGGGCGAACTGGAACAGCTGAAGGGGAGCGCGAGAGCTGGGGGCTCGTGCATTTTGTGCGACGCTTGCCGTGCTGACTCCGGAGGAGATCGAACGCATGGAGGAGCTGAATCCGAAGACGCCGGCGCAATTGCGGGAGGAAGAGGATGTGCGTCGCTTCCTGGGGGGCGGCACGACCCCACCGGCGCCGGCCGCGCCTGGGGCACACCACTGAACCTCCTGACACTGGCTCTGGCCTAAACTCGTAGCTGTGGAGGCTCCCTGATGACGATCCGTTACGCAGCCGTTTTCCTTTTCGTGCTGGCGCTGGGTTCCAGCGTGCGCCTGTGGGCTCACCAGGGCCACGATCACAAGTGATGGGCACTGTCACGATGGCGGCGGCCGATCACATCATGGTCAAGGATACTGACGGCAAGGATGTGATCGTGAAGGTCACAAAGGACACCAGGGTCAAGGCCAAGCCGGCGATCAAGGTCGAGGCGATCAAGGTCGGGACCCGGGTGGTCGTCACGGCGGCAGAGCAGAAGGACAAGACGATGGTGGCGAAGACCATCGAGCTTGGCGCTGCGCCGGCCGGCAACTGAAGCCGGCGGTTCCCTTACGGCCGTGCGCTCAATCCTCGTGAACGACGTGCACCGGCGTCGCCGGCAGATTGCGAAGCGCCGGAGCGAGAAACGCCGGGCGTAGCGGCAGCCCAGCGAGCGACTCCAGCGGACACCATCGGAAGGACAGCCGGCGTGTCGCCTTCCATGCCTTCGAAGTCGTCGAGCCCGGACGCAAGGTCGCCGCACGCCATCTCGAAGCACAGCAGCAGCTCGTGGTAGCGCGCGCCCTCGAACGTGAAGAAGTTCTCGACCAGCCAGAGCAGCCGGCCCACGGTCACGTGACGCTCAGCTCTTCGCGCATCTCGCGGCGCAGCGCATCGCCGGCCGACTCCATGGGCTCCGGCCGGCCCCCCGGCAGCGTCCAGAAGTCGTCACCCTCGCGCCGGTGTAGCAGCACGCGGTCCGCCGCCATGGCCACGCCGGCCACCCGATAGTTGAACCTGCCCGCCGCCGTCTCGAAGCTGATCATCGTCGCCGCGCCATTGTGCCCGAACGGGCTGACAGATCGGCGCCCCAGGACGTATGCTCCCGTCACGTAGCAAGGGGTGTGATGGTCAGACTGCATGTTGGAGCGTTGCTCGCGGTGGCGATGGTTGCGGTGTCCATGCCGGTATCGGCGCAGAAACGATCGCCCGGCCCGTCCCAGGCGTCGCTCAAGGCCGGGCACGTGCTGAAGGAGTGCCGCAACTGTCCCGAGCTGGTCGTCGTGCCGCCGGGGACGTTCATGATGGGGTCTCCGGCCGACGAGCCGGAGCGCCGCCCGAGCGAGCGCCAGCACAAGGTGACGATTGCGCGGGCCTTCGCCATCGGCAAGACCCAGGTCACCTGGGACCAGTGGGAGGCGTGCGTTCGCGACCGCTGGTGTGACGGCCTCGGCGATCGAACACGCGCTCCGGACCCTGGAGGCCGACGGCCAGCCGAACCCCGACTACAAGGACTACGGCCGCGGCACGCGTCCGGTGGTCGGCGTCAGCTGGTTCGACGCGCAGACGTTCGTCGGCTGGCTGAACTGGAAGACCGGCGAGGACGACGCCTACCGCCTGCCGTCCGACGCCGAGTGGGAGTACGCCGCGCGCGCCGGCACGACGACGGCCTATCCGTGGGGCGCCAAGCTCGATCACAACTACGGCAACTTCGGCATCGTCGGCCCCGGGCTCGGCGGCAAGGCCGAGGGCCGCGATCAGTGGGTCAACGAGACCGCCCCGGTCGCGTCGTTCCCGCCCAACGCGTTCGGCCTCTACGACATGCACGGCAACGTCTTCGAGTGGGTGGAGGACTGCTTCGAGGCGGACCGCGCGCACGCGCCGGCGGACGGCTCGGCGAACAAGGAAGGCAACTGCGCCAACCGCGTGTTCCGCAACGGCACGTTCCTCAGCAATCCCGCCATGCACCGCTCGGCGAGACGCGGCGCGCCGTATCCCGCCACGCGCCGCGGGCCGCAACTATCTCGGGTTCCGCGTCGCCAAGACGCTGGAGTGAGAGGAGAGCATATGCGTAGCGCGATGATGTTCGCGGCCGGCCTCTTCGCGGGGCTGGCGGTGCACGTGGCGATCGGCGCAGAGCGCCAACAACGGCGTCGTGATGATGAACCATGTTGCCATCAACGTGCCGAATATCGCCGAGGCGGTCACCTACTACACCGCAGAAGATGGGCTATCGCGAGGCGTTCCGCGCCCTCGACGACAAGGGCCAGCCGCGGCTCGTCTACATGCACGTCAGCCGGAACACGTTCCTCGAGCTCCAGCCGGCCAACGCGCAGCGGCCCGCCGGTTTCAACCACTACGGCCTGCACGTCGAGGACGTCGCCGCCGCAGTCGCGCGGTTCAGGCAGGCCGGCCTGACGGTTACCGACGTGAACAAGAGCGATACGGAGGCGATGCTCGCCAACATCACCGACCCCTACATGGGCCGCATCGAGCTGGCGCAGCTGCCGCCGGACTCGCTGCACCAGAAGGCGATCGCGAGCTGGAAATGAGGAAGCTCGCCCGCTCGTCGCCGTCGTCGCGGCCGCTGCTGCAGGTCGTGATCGTCCAGGCACAGCAGCGCGGCGGCACGCCGCAGACCGACAAGGTGCCGCCGGTCAACAGCGGCGCCAATCCGTATCGCGTCATCCGGGACTGGGCGCAGCTCGGTGCGGAGGCGCGGCCGTGGGGCGGCTCCAACGGCGTCGCCATCGACCGCGATGGCCGATCGGTGTGGGCGGTTGACCGCTGCTCGCCTGGCACGACGCCGGGCTGTCTCGGCACCAAGGCCAACCCCGTCCACCACTTCGACGAGTCGGGCAAGGAGATCCGGAGCTTCGGCGGCGGGATGTTCGTGTGGCCGCACGGCATCCACGTCGATCGCGACGGCAACGTGTGGGTGGCCGACTCGGGCGCCGCCAGCGCCGAGGACCTGAAGAAATTTCCGGGGAAGGGACAAGGGCAGCGCCGTCGTGAAGTTCAGCCCGGACGGCAAGGTGCTGCTGACGCTCGGCAAGCCGGGCATGAGGGGCAATCCGCCGGAGGCGCTGACCGAGCCGACCGACGTCGTCACCGATCCGGCCAACGGCGACGTCTACGTGGCCGAGAGCCACACCGACGTCGCGGATCCCAACCTGATCGGCCGCATCTCGGTGTTCGACCGCACCGGAAAGTTCCTGCGCAGTCATCGGCAAGACCGGCACGGGGCCGGGCGAGTTCCGGACGCCGCACGCGCTGGAGTTCGACTCGCAGGGCCGGCTGGTCGTCGCCGATCGCCACAACCACCGCGTCCAGATCCTGACCAAAGAGGGCAAGTCGATCGCGGAGTACCCGGAGTTCGGCCGGACCAGCGGGCTCGCGATCGACCGCAACGACGTCATCTACACCGCCGATTCAGAGTCGACCGAGCGGGTGCATCCGGGCTGGCAGCGGGGTATCCGTATCGGCAGCCTCAAGGACGGCAAGGTCACGATGTTCGTTCCGCCGCACGCGACGCCCAACTCGCCCGACGGCGCGATGGGCGAGGGCATCGCCATCGACGCCGCCGGCAACATCTACACCGCGGAGGCGCAGCTGCGGGGCGTGACGAAGTACGTGAGGAACTAGCGGCGGCGCGGTGCGCCGTCCGTAGCGCAAGTAGAGAGCCGGCAGCAGGAACAGATTCAGGACGGTCGAGGTGAACAGGCCCGCCGAGGATGACGACGGCCATCGGGTGCTCGACTTCCTGGCCCGATCGGCTGCCGCCGACGACGATCGGCACCAGCGCCAGGCCCGTGGCCAGTGCGGTCATCAGGATCGGCGCCAGCCGCTCCTCGGCGCCGCGCTCGACCAGCTCGCGGCCGAACGGCATGCCCTCGACGTCCTCGAGGTGGCGATAGTGGCTCACCAGCATGATGCCGTTGCGCGCGGCGATGCCGAGCACCGTGACGAAGCCGACCAGCGACCCGAGCGACAGCACGCCGCCGGACAGGAACGCCGCCGCCACGCCGCCGATCAAGCGCGAACGGCAGCGTCAGCGCCACCAGCGCGACCAGCCGCGCCGAGCCGAAGTCCACGTGCAGCACCAGCAGGATGCCGAGCAGCGACAGGAAGCCGATGCGTCAGCAGCCGGTTCTGGGAGGCTTCGCGCGCCGCGTATTCGCCGAGCACCTCGGCGTGATAGCCCGCCGGGAAGGTCACGCTGCCGAGCGCGGCCTGGATGTCCTGCGCCACGGCGCCCAGATCGCGATCGCGGACGTTGGTGGTGACGTCGATGCGCCGCGACCCGCCTTCGCGCGTGATCTCGTTCGGGGTCGGCGCCAGCGTCACGTCGGCGACCGCCTCGAGCGGGACGTAGCCGCCGCCGCCGGTGTCGATCGGCAGCCGCTTGATGGCGAACAGGTCCGAGCGCACGGTCGGGCACGCTCCACACCACGATGTCGAAGATCTTCTGGTCGTCGTAGATCTCGCCGACCTTGGTGCCGCGCAGCAGCGTCGCCATCGCGTCACGGACCTGCGCCGGGCGTCACGCCGGCCATCTGGGCCGCCTCGGGGCGCATGCGCACCTCGACCTGCGGCACCAGGGTCAGCTGCTGCACCGTCAGGTCGGCCACGCCGTCGATCGTGCCGAGCGCCTGGCCGACCTCGCCGCGCCTTCGCCGCCAGTTGGGTCAGGTTCGGGCCGAAGATGCGGACGACGATCGTGGCGCTGGCGCCGGTCAGCACTTCCTTGATGCGCTCGCGCAGGTAGGTCAGCAGATCGCGCGTCAGCCCGGGATAGCCGTCGACCACGCGCTGGATCTTGGCCACCTTGGCTGTCGTAGTCGACCGACGGGATCGAGGCTGATCCACAGCTCGGTGAAATTGACGCCCACGACTTCGTCGGCGACCTCGGCGCGGCCGATGTGGGCGCCGAAGTTGCGGACGCCGTCCACGTCCATCAGCTCCCGGCGCGGCGTTGCACGGTGATGCGCCGCATCGCCTCGAGCGAGGTGCCCGGCTTCTCGACCCAGTGCATCAGGAAGTCGTACTCCTTGAAGTGCGGCAGGAACTCCTCGCCGAGCAACGGAAACGCCGCGGCGGTGACCGCCAGCGACGACCGCGACGATCGCGATCGCGCGCCTGGGCGCGGCGATCAGCCGCGGCAGCAGCCGGCGGTAGCGCGCCTTCAGGCAGGTGACGACCGGCGCCTCGCGTGCATGCGTGTGCCGCGGCAGGAGCATCAGCGACAACGCCGGCGTGACCGTCAGCGCCACCAGCAGCGAGGCCAGGATCGCCAGCACGTACGACAGCGCCAGCGGCCGGAAGAAGGATCCGGCCAGCCCTTCGAGCAGGAACACCGGAATGAACACCAGCACCACGATCAGGCTGCCGTAGACGACGGCGCTGCGGACTTCGACCGACGCGTCGAGCACGACCTCGAACGCCGGCCGCGGATGGCCGGCGGCGGCGTTCAGCCGCAGCCGGCGCACGATGTTCTCGACGTCGATGATGGCGTCGTCCACGACCTCGCCGAGCGCGATGATCAGCCCGGCGATGACCATCGTGTCGAGCGTGCCGCCGCGATAGCGCAGCACCAGCGCGGCCGCGATCAGCGACAGCGGAATGGCGATGATGCTGATGAGCGCCGTGCGCCAGTCGTAGAGGAAGACGATCAGGACCAGGATCACCAGCACGCAGCCGATCAGCAGCGCCCGGTTCAGGTTCTGCAGCGACATCTCGATGAACGTCGCGGGCCGGAAGATGGTGGTGTCGATGGCCACGTCCGGCAGGCCGGGCTTCAGCGCGGCCATGGCCGCTTCGACGTCGCGCGTGACCTGCAGCGTGTTGCCGTCCGGCTGCTTCTCGACGATCAGCATCAGGCCGTCGCCGCGTTGATCACGGCGTCGCCGATCGGCGGCGGGAATCCCTCGACCACGTCGGCGACGTCGCCGATGCGCAGCGCGTTCGAGGACGGCCCGGCGGCGGCCGCGCCTGCGGCGCGGAGCGCCGGCGTGCCCGGGCGCACGATGATCTGCCTGAGATCGTCGGTCGATGGACACGGCGGGGAAGTGCGCGACCGCCAGCCGCTGCTGCGGCGTTTCGAGGTAGCCGCCGGCCGCCACCGCCGTCCCTTCGCGGGCGGCGGTGACGACATCGGCCAGGGTGACGTTGTTGGCTGCGCAGGCGATCGGGATCGACCAGCACCTGCAGCTGGCGGTCGCGCTGGCCCCAGATCGCGACGTTGGCGACGCCGGGAATGGCCATCAGGCGCGGCCGGATCGTCCAGTGCGCCAGCGTCGTCAGCTCCATCTGCGACAGCCGCTCGGACGTCAGGCCGATCTTCATCACCCGGCTGAGCGACGACAGCGGCGACAGGATGACCGGCGGATGCGCCGCGGTCGGGAGGCTGGTGGCGATGCGCAGCAGGCGCTCCTGCACCAGCTGCGCGCGCCCATCAGCTCGGTGCCCTCCTCGAAGATCATCACCACCGACGACAGCCCGAGCACCGACTTCGAGCGCAAGGTCCGCAGACCCGGCACGCCGTTCATCGCGTTCTCGAGCGGCACGGTGACCAGGCTTTCGACCTCGCCGGTGGAGAGCCCGGGCGCCTCGGTCTGGATCTCGACCAGCGGCGGCGCGAATTCGGGAAAGACGTCGAGCGGCGTGTTCTGCGCCGCCCGGGATCCGGCGACGATCAGGACCAGCGCCAGCGCGACGACGGCGAAGCGCAGGCGGAGCGAGCGTTCGACCAGCCACCGCATCATGACGGTCTACTTTCCGGCGCCGAACTCGACGCCGAACAGCTCGGCCGCGCCATCGGTCACGACGCGCGCGCCCGCGGCCGGCCCTTGCGACAGCACGGCCAGCGCGCCGCTGATGTCGGCGACCACCACGCGCTGCCGGGCGTAGACCTGGGGCTGTGGTGGACGACGTAGACCCAGGTGCCGCCGTAGGCATCGTGCAGCAGCGCGGCCTTCGGAACGACGAGGCCGCTTTCGCGCCTCACGCCGCGTCAGGCGGACCGCCACGCGTTCGCCAGGCCTGAACCGGTTGTTCGGGTTGGGCAGGGCGTAGTAGAGGTCGACCCCGGCGGTGCTGGGATTGGCAGACGGCGGGGCGGCGATCGGACTGCGCAGTCACGCCGGCCGCATCGGCGCCGTCGCCGAGCATCAGCGACCTGGGCCGGAGCCCTGGTATCGAGTGCGCCGGCCTCGCCCGCGTAGACCGGCACTCGCACCCAGACGGTGGCGAGGCGCGCCAGCTCGATGAGCGACCATGCCGGCGGCAACGGCCTGACCGTCCCGCACGAAGCACGTTCTGCACGATGGCGCTCTCCGGCGCCTCGATGACGACGCCGCCGCTCGACACGCCGCCTCGCGTCGCCAGCGCCAGGCGATCGCGCGCGGCCTTGAGCTCCGCCTCCGCGACCGCCAGCTCGGCCTGCGCTTCTTCCAACGACGGCGGCTTGCCGAGCCGTCCTTGACCAGCCGCTCGGCGCGCTGGGCCCTGAGCGCCGCGACGTCACGCCGGGCCATGCGCCGTGTCGACCGCCTGCTGCGCGGTCGACGCCGGCATCCCGTTCCGCGGCTTGAATCGGGACCAGGCGAAAGAGGGTCTGTCCGCGCGTCACCGCGGAGCCGGCGATCGGGAGCGGATGCCGCCTGCAGTGTCCCGGCGACCGGTGCGGTAATCGCCAGCGCCGTCCCGGCCGGCGCCATGATCTCGCCGCCCAGCGTCCTGGTGCGCGGCACCGCGACGCTGTTCGACCGGCTCGGTCTTGATCGCCAGCCGCCGCTCCGCCTCTTCGCTGAGGGTCACGGTCGTCAGCTGGGCTTCCTTCACGGGCGACGTCACGGTGGCGGGCTTGGCCGCCGGCGCCGGCGCCGGCTGATCGCGGCCGCAGCCGGCGATGGCCAGGCACACCATCGAGATCGACGAGTCTAGGACCCACCCGTGCGCTCTCCTTCCGTGGTGTCACAGCGCCGGCCCACCGCCCGCTCGAGGCGGGCCAGTGCGCGCGCGATGTCGGCTTCCGCCTCGCGGGTCCGAAGGCGGGCATCAATCAGCCGGCGGTTCATCTCGATGACGAAGAGATAGGCGACCTCTCCGTCGTTGAAGGCACGGTCGGCGACGGCGACCTGCTCTTCCAGCGGCTCCAGGACTGTCTTCCGCCACTCCGCCGCGGCCGCCGACGCCTGGTCGTATTGCGCCGCGGCCGCCCGGACCTCCGTCGCGACGCGCTGACGCACCGCGAGATACTGGCTGCTCGCGCGTTGGAGCTCGGCCTGGGCGCGGGTAATGTTGCCTTGGTTGCGGTTGAAGAGCGGGATCCCCATGTCGATCCCGGGGCCCAATTCGAAGCCTTCTGTCCCTGCGCCGTTCGCGTCGAGGACCGCCGTGAGCGTCAGCACGCGTGAGCGCTCCCATCCCAGACGCGACCCCGCAGCTTCGACCGCCAACTCGGCGGCGCGCACATCGGGACGCGAGGCAAGGGCGTCGGTCAGGAGCCGTGGCTGTGACCGCGCACGGAACAAGCGGCGCCGGGGTCAGGCGCGGTGGCGTGGGCGCGGGCTCCAGTGCCAGGCCCAGCCGCGCGCGGAGTTCGGTGGCGCGAAGGACAGCGTCCAGGCGGGCGCGTTCGACGTCCTGCCGTGCGCGCGCGGCGTCGATGGATGCGACGCGGGCCTCGAGCTGGCTGATGTCGCCCGCCTGGAACCGGGAGTCCATCAGCATGGCGATGGCGTTCAGCTCGGCCAACGCGCGTTCGGACAGCGTCACCCGGTCCTGCGCCAACCCGAACTCGGCGTAGGCCAGCTTCACGTCCGACACCAGCGTCAGCCCGTCCTGCTCGAGGCCGGCGGCAACGCTCTCGGCAGCCTTTTGGGCGGCGGCGACACGCCGGGGGCGCTGCCACAGCAGCTCGACCGGCCAGCGCAGCGTGGCTTCGAACTGCTTGGGGCCCCATGGGAACAGCAGCGACAGCACGGGGTTCTGCAGCAGGCCCGCCTCCACCAGATCGGCGCGTGCGAAGCCCAGGTTGGCCAGCTGCACCTGGAACTCCGGGTTGTTCCAGAGCGCGATCGCCACCGCCTCGTCCTGCGTCAGGCCATCCTCGAGTGCGACCCCGGGTGGGATGGTCGTGCCCCGAGCCTCTGGCGGGCGCGCGGGCACTCCGGTCCGCTGGACGACGGAGCTCGGCGTGGCGACCGACATCTGCGGAGCACATCCCGCTCCTGCGATCAGGAGACTCACGGCGGCGAAAGAGCGCACGAAGGACATGGCTTGGAGCCTTGGACGCTACGATGTCACGGCGAAGATGACCGGTAGATGACGGGCCGATTGTGGCACTTCCGCCGGAGCTTACGACTGCCAGTCGCGCAAGCTCCTCGATGTCGCCCACATCACCAGCACGACCGCAATCGTGGCGATGCCCGCCGACGACCACCGACGGCACCGTGCCGAACCACTGCGCGGTCACGCCGCTTTCCACTGCCCCCCATTGATTCGAGCAGGCGATGAACAGGCCGTTGACCGCGGCGACGCGCCCTCGCAGCGCGTCGGGCGTGCGCGTCTGCACCAGCGAGATGCGCAGCACGACGCTGACCGCATCGAAGACCCCAGTCAGGAACAGCATCAGGAACGACAGCCACGCCGCCGTGGCCAGGCCGAAGCCGATGGTGGCGGCGCCGAACAACGCGACCGAGACCAGCAGCACGACGCCGCCGCGCGGGATGCGCACCTGGTGCGCCATCCACACCGACATCAGGCCGGCGCCAATCGCCGGCGCCGCCCGCAGCCAGCCCAGACCCGACGCGCCCACGTGCAGGATGTCGGTCGCGAAGACGGGCAGCAGCGCCACCGCGCCGCCAAAGAACACGGCCAGCAGGTCGAGGCTGATGGCGCTCAGAATCAGCTTGTCGCGCCACACGAAGCGCAGACCCTGGAGCATCGTCTGCCAGCCGCTCCCCTCGCCGTGCGGCGGCGGCGTGGGCGACGGCACCCGCATCGCCGCGAAGCACGCCACCGCCAGCAGGGAGCACACGGCTTGAGTCGCGTAGACGAGCTCGCTGCCGAAGGCGGCCAGCAGCGCGCCGCCGATCGCCGGCCCGCCGACGGTGGAAAACTCGCGCCCGGTGCCCGACCAGGACACGGCGTTGGTCAGCGTCTCCGGCGGCACGGTCTGCGGCAGCAGCGCCGAGTTGGCCGGCCACTGAAAGGCGCGCGCCGAGGCGGTCACGAACAGCGCGGTGTAGATGGCGGCGACGCCGCGCCGCGCCCCGGCGGCGGCGAGCGCGAATCCCACCGCCGCCACCGCGGCCTGCATCAGCACCGACGTCGTGCGGCGATTCCGCCGGTCGGCCAGGTGGCCGGCGGCGAACGTGAACAGGAAAACCGGGATGATTTGCACCAGCCCGACGTTTCCCAGGACCAGTGGGGATTTGGTGGCCTGGTACAGGTCCCACCCCACCACCACGCCCAGCATCTGCGTGGCGAGGTTCGAGAGGGTTGTTCCGGCCAGCAAATAGCGGTAATTTCGAGAAGCGAAGGCGGCGTATGCGGTCACGGATGAGCGGGTAGACTGACATTATGAAGTTGAACAACGCGCGGCTGTGCCTCGACTGCGACGAGGTGCACGACGAAGGGCATTGTCCCTCGTGCGCATCGGAGTCGTTTGCATTCATCAAGCGCTGGGTGACGACGCCCGAGGCGCGGGCCCGTGCGGCGGTCGATAACGAGTCTCGCACCGAGAGGGCTGAGAGGGCGGCGACCTATCGCGCGCTGCTCGAGCCCAACCACGACACGAGCATGACCAAGCGGCTGGTGCGCGGCGGCGTCGTCGGTCTTGCGGTGCTGGGAGCGGCCGGATGGCTGCTGCAGCGGAACGCCGCGGAGAAGAACAAGGCGACCGACCAGCCCGACCGGACAACAAGCCCGACGAATCGGCTTCGTAGCGTCCGCTCAGTTGAGGCCGACCAGGCCAGCCGCGGCGCGCCGCAGCCGCGCCGAGTCGTAGCCCACGCCGTCGCGGAAGACGGTCACCACGTTGTAGATGGTGGACGGGGTGCGCACCGGATCTCCCTGGACCACCATCAGGTCGGCCGCTTTCCCCGCGGCGATCGATCCGATGCGCTGCTCCTGGCCGACAATCCTGGCGCCGTTGAGCGTCATGATCTGGACGGCGATCTCGGGCGCGAACCCCGCTTCGACCAGCAGCTCGTAGTTCCGAAGGTTGCCGGACCCGGGCAGGTTGCCGGTGCCCCATGGGTCGGACCCGGCGCCGAGCAATCCGCCTGCGGCCACGAACGCGCGCTCCCACTCCATCATCTTCGTGAGCATCCGGGGTGGCAGCGCCCAGTCGCGTCCCGCCAAGGTCGCGCGAAGTGCCTCCACCTCTTTTCGTGTCTCCGGCTCCAGCATCTCCAGCGCGCCCGGCTGCACCGAGGCGCGCTCGGCGATGAAGGTCTCGTAGGCCCCGAGCGTGGAGGCCACCGGCGTCCCGGCAGCCACAATCGCCCGGATGCTTTGCTGGACCGCGGGGCTCGACACATCGACGTCGGCTTGGACGCGCTGGTTCCCGGCCGGGCAGACGTCGGGCACCTTGCCGGGTACGTACTCGCTGTTGGTGATGAAGCCGTGCTGCAGCAGGTCGATGCCAAGCGCCGACGCTTCGGGGAAGGTGACCGAGCAGAGATGCCCGGTGACCCGCAGGCCGAGGGCGTGGGCTTCCTCGATGCCGGCTTTCAGCACTTCCCGAGGGACGGTGTTGTGGAACTTGATCCAGGTGGCGCCTTCGCTGGCCCAGTACGCGATCACTCGCCGTACGTCCTCCGCGGCGGTGACGCTGCGGAACCCGATATTCCGCGACGGGCCGGTGAGGTAGGGGCCGGTGATCAGGAACCGCGGGCCAGGGGCCTGGCCGCTCTCGACCGCCCGCTTCAAGTTCAGCTCCTGGTAGGGAAAGAAGCTGCCGGCGGTCATCGCGGTGGTGACCCCGTAGGCCAGGTAGAGCAGCGGCGCACTGACGTTCATTGGCGTCAACCGGTGCACGCCGCCGGTGGCGGCATCGATCGATGCGAAGTAGGTGTGTTCGTGCAGGCCGACTTGGCCGGGGAGCACTGTGTAACCGCTGAGATCGAGCACGCGCGCACCGGGCGGCGCGGGCGTGGTGGCCGCCGGTCCTACCGAGTCGATGGTCGCGCCGCGCAGGATCACGGTCTGATCCGCTCGAGCTGGCGAACCGGTTCCGTCCACCAGCTGGACGTGCGTCAACGCCACCACCGGCGCGTCCATGCTGACGAACGGCTGCACGGCCGCCGGAACGGTCCGTTCCTGGCCATGGAGCGTGGCCAACAACAGCAGGGTCGCGACGACGGCGCAAATCCGCATCGAACGCGCGTATCCTACTGCATCGGCTCGGGCTGGCCGCATGAGCAAAGGGGCAGTCTTGAAGACAGTGGCACGCATTCTCATGGTGGCCGCGCTGGCGCTCGCGGCCGGAACCGCTCGCGCGCGCGCATCATTCGCACGCGATGTTCGACATGACCCGCGAGGTCAGCGTCACCGGCACCGTCACCAGCTTTTCCTACCGCAACCCGCACGTCTTTCTGTATCTCGACGTCAAGGGCGAGGACGGAAAGGTGACGCCCTGGTCGGTCGAGATGTCGAACATCTCGAACATGGAGCGGCGCGGCATCTACCGCTCGACCTTCAAGCCGGGCGACGTCGTGACGGTCAAGCTGAACCCGCTTCACGACGGCCGCGCGGGCGGCAACTACACGTCGGTCACCGCCGCCGACGGAAAGACCGTAGCAACTGATCATCGGTCAGGATAGATGGTCGTCAGGATGGCGCTCTCGGGCTCTCGTCGTCCTGCTGGCGCTGCTGGTGGCCGGCACGGACGCGCAGACGACGCTCTTCACCACCGACGACTTCCGCAGGGACCGCGATCGCTGGACCGATCCCGCCTACTTCCTGCACAACACCGCGCGCGAGCTGACCGACATGCAGGTGGACAACCGCTTCGGCCAGAAGGGCAAGGGGGCCGACGAGTACGTGCTCAAGAGCCCGTATCCGTATCGCACGTCGGAGGAGCACTATCAGGCCCTTCTCGCCAAGGCCAACGGCGGCACGAAACACACGCTGGCGACGTTGCCCGACTGGGACGGCCTGTGGGCGGCGGGGCGGTCGTGGCTCGACAGCCGTGATGTCCAGGCCGGCCACGATTGCGGCGGCGCTGACACCGCAGTACCGCGAGTACTACGTTCAGCAGGTGAAGGCCGAGGCCGAGGGACGCCACTGGTGGGCGGCGTCGTTCTGCCTGCCCGACGGCTACATCCGCGGCGTGCTGCGCGCCAACCAGTTCGTGGTGCGGCCGACGCAGGTCCTGATCCTCAGCGACATGCTGGTGGCCAATCAGGTGCGCTGGGTCCACACCGATCGCGGCCACCGGCCGGAGCCGCAGCAGTTCCCGCAGTGGCAGGGGGAGTCGGTCGGCTTCTGGGATGGGCCGGCGCTGGTGGTGCACACCAATCAGATCCGGCAGTGGAACACCACCCACTCGATGTTCGAGTGGAGCGATCAGATGACCACGGTGGAGCGCTACGAGCGCTCCGGCGACGCGATCGTGGCCGAGGTCACCCTCTACGATCCGGTGGCGTTCCTGCAGCCGCTGCACGCGCGGATCCGCTACACGCGGGCCGATGCCGCGGAGCGTCCGGTCTACAGCACGTGCACGGATACCAACGGGCCCTCGAGCAACATCTTCGCCCGGCCCGACGGTGTGCTCGACGAGCGCGTCCAGGGCGACCCGGCCTACTGGGATCCCACTGATCCGCGTCCGTGGGCGAAGCACTACGCGATCGGCGAACGGCGGTCGCGTTGATCGCTGCGGTCAGATGAACAGGAACGGCGGGCCCGTTTCCGCCGGATTCAGCGTCGTCACAATCGAGTCGTAGGTCGGGCTGTGGCGGATGTCCTCCCGGCTGTCGCTGACGCGCAGCTTCCCGGCCTCGCGATCGATGGTCTCGACCACGTCGGTCGCCACGAGCACTGATTTCCCGCCAATCCAGTTGCTGGTGTCCACCAGCAGGTAGCGGATCCGCCAGCTCTCCTCGCCGATGAAGAGGTCGTCCACGTGGCCCATCTCGCCGTCCGAGGCCTGAATGTGGAATCCCTTGAGCTCTTCGGTGCTCCGCAGCCGTTCCGCGGCCACTCGGGCGGCGGCGCTGTTGCTGCCGTTGCGCGGCAGCGGCTCGCGCCGCGCGCCCAGGAGCGCGGTCGGGGTGTCGAACATCCCCCAGATGTTCGCGCCCTCCCAGTAGAAGGGCTGGCCGTAGTGCTGGAGCAGCACCGATTCGCTGTCGCGCGCCAGTGTCGCAGGCTGCAGGTCGGGGCTCTCCTCGACCTGCGCCCGACGGACGGAAAGCGAGATGCCCGACCGATCCCACGGCCCTTCGACCGCCATTGGCGAGATGAGAACCTTTCGCCCCTCGAGCCACGAGCCCGTGTTGACCACCAGGTAGCGGACCGCCCATCGCGACTGTTCGAACAGGAAATCGTCGAGCGTCCCAATCTCGCCATCTCGGGAGCGAATGGTGGTGCCGTGGATCTTGTGGGCCAGATGCAGCATGGCAGTCCTCGCTTTCAGCGCTTGTAGTCTACGACAACGTGACCGGCGTGTCGAACCGGATCCGCACCACCGACCCGGCCGGCAGCTCGACGTCCTTGCCGTCGGTGGCCGCGATGGCGCCGCCCGCGCCGATCACGGCGCCGAGCACCGCGCCCTTCACGCCGCCGAGAATGCCGCCGACGATTGCGCCGGCGCCCGCGCCGACACCCGCCGTGCCCTTTTCCTCCAGAATCCCGCCGCTCTTGAAGACATCGGTTGCCGTGGCGCGAATCCTGTGCTCGCGGCCTCGCACCGAGATGCCGTCGAACGAGAGTGTGAGCTTGCCGGTGCGCTCAACGCGTCCGGCTTTCTCGACACCGCTCACGATCCCTTTTACGACCGATCCGGCCGGAACCAGCACCCGCCCGTTCTGCACCAGGTCCACCGCCGTTGTGGCTTCGAAACGTTGCTCGACGTTGGCGGTTTCGGAACTCAGCGTGCTCTGCAGGCGCACATCGATCTCTTGTCCGGTGGGCACGACGCCGGTGCGGCTGTCGTTGGCCACCACCGGCGCGGTCGGCGCGGTCGTGCTGCTGCTGCCGGTGCGAGTCTGTGGGGTCGAAACAGTGCCGCTATTATCGACGTCGATGCACACGCGCCGGCGCCGATCATCGCCGCCAGCAGCACAACACCAGTGGTTGGCTTCATCAGTTTCCTCCTGTCGAGTCAGTTCACAGGAGAAAGGAGCAATTGAGGTGCCAGCGCCAGCCTGCTGATGAGCATGAACCTCCGCCGGAGTTTCGCCGTCTAAGCGCCCGGAGGTGTCGATGCCGTGCTGTTCACGCCGACAGCTCGCCTATGGCCGCGAGGGAGGATGTCCGGGTGGCGTTTCGCGACGCTGCCGCTAACAGAGGCTGAGTTTCAGGTGATCGCGAGTAATATAGCGCCCTACCTGCGCTGAGGAGGCGACCTGGCACGGGCCGGTCGTCCGGGTTTAAGCCCGAAATAAGAAGATTAACGGCTTTTCAGCCGCGCTTTCAGGACTCCGGCAAGGGCCTGTGTAATGTCCACCTCCGCGGGGTGAGGCACGGCTTTTGGGAGGGGAAACATGACACTTAGGTTCCGCGCGCTGGCATTCCCTTCGGTATTTCTGACGCTCGCCCTCGCTCTCGCTGCCATCGACCGCTCTGGCCCAGGACTACCGCGTCGATTGCGGGCGTGGTCGCTGACGCCTCCGGCGCCGTTCTGCCCGGGGTGACGGTCGAGGCCGCCAGCCCGGCGCTGATCGAGAAGGTCCGGACCGTGGTCACGCGACGGGGCGGGCCAATACCGCCTCGAACAGCTGCGCGGCGGCGTCTACACCGTGACCTTCACGCTGCCGGGCTTCAACACCGTCAAGCGGGAAGGCCTCGAGCTCAGCGGGTCGTTCGCCGCCACGGTCAACGCCGAGATGCGGGTCGGGGCGGTCGAGGAAACGGTGACGGTGACCGGCGAGTCGCCGATCGTGGACATCCAGAGCGCGAACCGCCAGCGGGTCATCAACCAGGAACTGCTGGAGGCGATTCCCACCGGCCGGACGCCGCAGGTGGCGGCCTTCATGATCCCCGGCGTCAACCTCAACAACGTGGACGTGGGCGGCACCAACATCATCAACACCACCGGCGGGTCGCTGTCGATCCACGGCGGCAGCATCGCGCGACACGCGGCTGCTCGTCGACGGCATCACCATCGCCAACGCCGAGGGCACGGGCTGGTCGGCCAACATGCTGCCCAACATGGGCAGCACCCAGGAAGTGGCGGTGGACTACTCGTCGGCGAGCGCCGAGAGCATCACCGGCGGGCTGCAGATCAACATGATCCCGAAGACCGGCGGCAACCGGTATCGCGGGCTCGCTCTTCGCCACCGCCGTGAACTCCTCGTTCCAGGGCTCCAACACCACGCCGCGAGCTTCATAGCCCGCGGCCTGCGCACGCCCAACAGCCTGAAGCTACCAGTACGACTTCAACCCCGGGCTGGGCGGCCCGATCTCGCGGCCGACAAGCTGTGGTTCTACACCTCGGCCCGGTTCACGCGGCAGAACAACTACGTCGGCGGCCTGTTCCAGAACAAGAACGCCTTCGACATCACCAAGTGGGCCTACGAGCCGGACGAGAACGAACCGGCCTTCGCCGACGCCACCGAGGAGAGCGTGAACCTGCGCCTGACCTGGCAGGCCAGCCAGGCCAACAAGCTCAGCTTCTTCTACGACACGCACTGGCGCTGCCAGTGTGCGGTCACCAACCCCACCATCTCGCAGGAGGCCGGCCAACCACATCGATACCCCATCCAGGACCTGTTCTCCGTGTCCTATACGGCCGCGCTGTCGAGCCGCATCCTGGTGGAGGCCCGTGCCGGCGTCAGGCGTGAGGAGTACGCCTACACGCCGAACAATCTCGAAGATCCCCTCCGGCTGCTGATTCCCGTCATCGAGCAGGGCGGCCTCATCCCGGGCCTGCTCTATCGGGGCGGCGGTCTCGGCAACGCCACCCAGCCGTACCAGCGCACGCTGGGCGTCGTGATGCCCTGGTCGGCGTCGATGTCCTACGTCACCGGCAGCCACTCGGCCAAGTTCGGCGTCTACAACGTCACCGCCAAGCCGCGACGTCGACGGTGCCCGACAATTTCGCCAAGCTGACCTACCGGTTCAACAACGGCGTGCCGAACCAGTTGACGCAGCGGGCCACGCCGCTCGATCGCGCCGAGCGGCAGAGGTTCGACCTGGGTATCTACGCGCAGGACAAGTGGACGATCAACCGCCTGACGCTCAGCGGCGGGATTCGCTTCGACATGTTCCAGAGCTACTTCCCCGAGCAGACGCTCGGACCGGGGCCGCACGTGCCCAACCGGAACATCACGTTCCCGAAGACCGACATGGCCAACTGGAAGGACGTCGTGCCGCGGATGGGCGCGTCCTACGACGTGTTCGGCAACGGCAAAACGGCGCTGAAGGTGTCGCTCAACAAGTACGTGACCGCCCAGGGGCTGCAGGGCACGTACGGCGACACGGCCAACCCGGTGAACCGCCTGGCCAACATCGTCACCCGCACGTGGACCGACGCCGACCGCGACTTCGTGGCCGATTGCGACCTGACCAACGTGCTGGCCCAGGACCTGCGCACGTCGGGCGGCGATTTCTGCGGCGTGGTGTCGGATACGAACTTCGGCAAGCCGACGCTCAGCCTGAACTACGACCCCGAGGTGCTCAACGGCTGGGGCACTCGCCCCTTCCAGTGGGAGTTCTCGACCAGCGTGCAGCACCAGATCGTGCCGAGAATGTCGGTTGATGTGGGTTACTTCCGCCGTTGGTATGGCAACTTCGGTGTGACCGACAACCTGACCCTGAGCGCCGTCGGATTTCGGCACCTTCGGCATCGCGATTCCGGCCGACCCGCGGCTGCCGGACGGCGGCGGCGACGCGTGTCCGGTTTCAAGGACGTCAACCCGGACAAGGCGGCGCTGGCCGCCGAACAACTACTTCACGCTGGCCCGGAACTACGGCACGCAGATCGATCACTGGAACGGCGTGGACCTGACCCTGAACGCGCGAATCCGGGCCGGCATGACGCTGCAGGGCGGCATCAGCACCGGTCGCCGGGTGACCGACAACTGCGACATCGTCGATGACGTGCCCGAGTCCGCGCTGCTGACCGGGCCCTATTGCCGGCAGGAGGAGAACTTCCTGACCGACGGCAAGCTGGTGTGGACCTACGCGATCCCGAAGATCGACGTCAACGTCAGCGGCCTGTTCATCAGCCGTCCGGGGCCGGCCATTTCCGCCAATCGCGTCGTGCCCAACGCCGAAATCGTCCCGTCGCTCGGCCGCAGCCTGTCGAACAACGCGCCCAATGCGACGGTCAACATGGTGCACCCGGGCACGCTGTTCGGCGATCGCCGCAACCAGCTCGACCTGCGCTTCACCAAGCCGATTCCGCTTCGGCGGGACGCGTCTCGGCGTGAATTTCGAACTCTACAACGCGTTCAACACCAACGCGGTGCTGACCGAGAACGCGACCTACACGCAACGCGAGCGTCTCGGGATGGCGCGTTCCCACCAGCATCGTGCCGCCGCGGTTCGTGAAGTTCAGCGTGCAGATGGATTTTTGAGGCAGGCTACAGGCTACGGGCTACAGGCTACAGGCCTGTAGACGGAACTGAGGCGGGTCCGGTCATCCGGACCCGCCTTTTTCGTTTGGACTGCAGACCGAAGACCTGAAGACCGGAGCCAGCTGACCGAAGACTGGAGCGTCGAGGCAGTGAGCGTAGTATCCGTGCCGTGCGGGTTCCCGGTCGGTCTTCGCGCACTGCTCGTGCTGGCGATCCTGCTGGCTCCGGGAGCCGTCTGGTCGCGTCTCCGCGCAGGATGCGCCCGGAGTGCGACGCCGGCGACTGCGCACGTGCTCTCGGACGAGCTCGCCCAATCCGCTGCCCGCATCCGTCAGGCGCGAACCGACTTCGTCCTTTCGCTGCGGCGCCTGCTCGAAGCGCTGCCCGGCACCCACGGCGACGAAGGCCCCGCGCTGCGCGCCGCCACCGCCGGCATGTCGGAGGCGCTCGGCCGCTGGGATCGCGCCATTCGCGCGTACCAGGCTCCGCTCGAGAAGGCGACCGGCAATCGCGGACGTCCACCTGGCGTTGGGCACGGTGCAGTCTCGAGCGCGGCCGACCGCAGCAGGCGGCCGACGGAGTTCATCGGCCGCCAGCCGCCTGGCGCCGGAGCGCGCCCCGACGTGTTCCTGCTCCTCGGCCTGGCCTACGACGCGGCCGGCCGCCACGCCGACGCCGCCAAGGCGTTCGCGCAGGCGGCATGACGCTGGCACCGGGCAACGCTGCCGCCGCTCTACGCGCTGGCGCAGCAGCGGCGCGACTCGGGCAGCGCCCGCGGCTGCCATCGACGGACTCCGGGCCTTTCACCGAGCGGTGGAGCCACCCGCGCCGCCCGCAGCGGCGCCGCCAGCAGCCGTTCCTGCGCGGCGGGATTGCTGCGCGAGTCGGCCGGGGTGGCGCCGATCTGGCCGCCGGCGCGGTACTCGGCCGGGTTCGATGCGCTGGCGCGCGGAGACTATGTCGAGGCGCGCGCGGTCGCTTCGACCGCGCCGTGGCGCAGGACCCGCTCGTCGCGAGTCTGCCGCCGCAGCCGCGCCGCTGGCGGCCGGCCTGCGGCACTCCGCGCGGGGCAACTGCGACTCGCCCTGGGCAGCTCGAGGCGGCGGTAGCGGCCGCACCCGATGCCGCGGAGCCGCGCCGGCTGCTGGCCCTCGCTCTCGAGGCCGACGATCGCCACGACGACGCCGTCGAACAGCTGCAGACGCCGTGCGGCCCGACCCGACGCGACGAGCGTTCGCGCCTCGCGCTGGGACGCACGCTTGTCGGCGGCGGGCCGGCCGCCGATGGCCGAACGGGCCTTCCGCGACACCCTGATGCGCTCCCGCGTCGGCGCAGTCGCACTTCGAGCTCGGCCGCCTGCACCAGTCGCTCGAGCGGCGCCACGAGGCGCGCCGGCGCGTTCGCGGCCGCTGCGGCCGCGGCGCCCATCCTCGGCGGCGAGCGGCTCCACGAGCTGATCGGGCCGGCTCGGCTCGCCGACGCCGACTTCGACGGCGCGCATCGCAGGCCTTCACGCCGGCGGGTCGACGCCAGTCCCAACCACGCCGAGGCGCATCGCGCGCTGGGGGACACGTATCTGCAGCTTGGCCGCGACGACGAAGCCCTTGCCGAGCTGACCGCGGCCGCCCTGATCGACCCGGCCGACGCCCTCGCGCACGCCGTGCGCGCGCAGGCTGCACCTGCGCATCGGCGCTACCAGGCGCCGCCGGCGGCCGCGCGTGCCGCGCTCGCGCGCGATGCGCGGACCACCTCGGCGCGCTGTACGCGCTCGGCACGGCGCTGCTGCGGCTCGGCCAGGCCGCGCAAGGGGCAGCCGCGCTGGCGCGATTCCATGCGCCGTCAGGACGCCGCACGCGCCCGCGACGAGCGGGCCTGGGAGCTGCGCCTGCTGCGGCAGAGCGCCGCCATGCATGCGGAGCGCGGCGAGTTCGACGAGGCGGTGAGCGCGCTGCAGGACGCGCTGGCGCTGAGCCGGCTGAGGCCTACTCGAGCCTCGGCGCGTGCTGAAGAGGGCCGGCCGCACGCAGGAGGCGCTCGAGGCGCTCGAGCAGGCCGCGGCGCGCGGCGCCGGCCCGGCGTGCACGTCGCTGCTGGCCGAGGTGCTGGCCGCGCGGGCCGCACCGCCGACAGCCGCCGGCATCTGTCGCTCTGCGGCCCGCGCGAAGGACGAGCGATTTCGGCGCCGGTGCCGCACGGTGATCGCGCCGCGCCGCCGTCCGGCTGCTCGTGGCGTGCGCGTGCTCGGCCGCCGTGTCGGGCGCAGTTCGCGCACGGGCGGGCCGGTGCGGCCGGTCTCGCACGCCCGTCTTCGAGAACGTGGCCGCGGCGGTCGGCCTCGTGTTCCAGCACGTCAACGGCGCCGAGCCGGCCAAGCACGTTGCCGAGACGTTGAGATCGGCGGCGGTGCGCTGTTCGATTCGACGGCGACAGCTGGCTGGATGTGCTGCTGGTGGATGGCGGATCGCCGACCGAGCCGGCGGTGGCCGCGCGCGCCCGCCATCGGCTGTTTCGTAATCGCGGCAACGGCCGTTTCGAGGACGTCTCCGCCGGCGCCGGCCTCGCGTCAGCACCGGCTACGGCATGGGCGCCTGCGCGGCCGACTACGACAACGACGGCCGCATCGACCTCTACCTGACCCAGCTCGGTCCGAACGTGCTCTACCGCAACAACGGCGACGGCACGTTCAGCGATCGCACGCGCGCCGCCGGCGTCGGCGCCGAGACGTTCTCAGCTCGAGCTGCGCGTTCGCCGACGTCGACGGCGACGGCGACCTGGATCTCTTCGTCGTCACCTATGTGGACGCGCGCGGTCCGGTCAAGGCCTGCGGAAACGGACGGTCCGCGCCTACTGCCGTCCCGACGTGTTTCAAGGGCTGTCCGACCTGCTGTTCGCAACAACGGCGACGGCACGTTCACCGACATCACCGGCCGAGCGCCGGCGTCGGCGGGGCGGAGGGGAAGGGGCTGGGCGTCGTGGCCGGTGACGTCGACGACGACGGCCGCGCCGACCTCTTCGTCGCCAACGACCTGACGCCGAACCTCCTGCATCGAACCAGGGCAGGGCGTCTTCCGCGAGACGGCGCTGCCGGCCGGCGTGGCCGTGGCGGCCGACGGCAAGGTGCGCGGCGGGGATGGGCACCGACCTGGCCGACTACGACGGCGACGGGCGGCTGGACCTCGTCGTGACCAACTTCGAGTTCGAGGGTCACAACCTGTTCAGCAATCTTGGCGGCGGGCTCTTCGCCGATGCCAGCTACGAGAGCGGGATCGCCGTGGCCACGCTGCCGTTCCTCGGCTTCGGCGTCGTGTTCCTCGATGCCGACAACGACGCTGACCTCGACCTGGCGATCGCCAACGGCCACGTGCTCGACAACGCCGAGGCCTGTTCCGCGCGTCCTCGCACTACGGCCAGCGCAACCTGCTGCTGGTCAACGATGGTCGCGGCTGCTTTCAAGGATGCCGGCGTGGCGGCCGGTCCCGGCTTCGCGCTCGAGAAGGTGAGCCGGGCACTCGTGCCGCTGGCGACATCGACAACGACGGCGACCTGGACCTGCTGGTGACCAACAACGGCCAGACCGCCGACCTGCTGCGGAACGAGGCCGTCACGCGCCGGGGGTCGCTGACCGTGCGGCTGGTCGGCCGCGACGAGCAACCGCGACGGCGTCGGGGCGCGGCTGCGCGCGGTGGTCGCGCGGACGCACGCAGGTGCGGGAAGTGAAGGCGGGTTCGAGCTATCTCGGCGCAGGGCGACGTACGCGCGCACTTCGGGCTCGGCGGCGCCGCGACGAGTCGACAGCCTGGAGATCCGGTGGCCGAGCCGGCCGGTCGACGCCCTCGATGCCCGGTCGCTGCCGGGCAGATTGTGACGGTCACGGAAGGGCATCGGGATCACGGCCGCACGCCATACGCCCGTTCCGCTGAGCTACCCGCGCTCAGCGCCGGCCGAGTGACTGCCAGTTCACCACCAGCGTGACGTCCTGCGAGCCATCCTTCACGACCGAATCGAGCAGGAACCGCTGGCCGTTGGCCGCGACCTGGTAGCGGTTGCGATACCGCGTCAGGTCGCCGGCCACCAGGGCACGGAACAACGGCACCGGCCGCCCGCTGCTCCACGGCGTACTGGAGACGACGGGCACCGACATCAGCGTGTGATCCAGAGCCATGTAGAACAGCTCGCGGCCGTCCGCCCGCCATTGCGGTTCGCCGCCGCCGTCGTTGGAGATCACGTATTTCGTGCCCGGCGTGGGGAACGACTGCACGTACACTTCCCAGCGTCCCGACTCGTCGGAGGTGTAGGCCAGCCACCGCCCGTCGGGTGACACCTGGCCCTGCAGTTCTTCGAACGCGGTCCGCAGGTACGGCACGGGCGCGGCGCCCGGCGTCATCGGCAGCACCCACAAGTCCGATTTGGTTTCGGGGTTGGTGCTGATGAACACGAGGTGCCGGCCGTCCCGCGACCAGTCGTTCAGGCCTTTGCTCTCCCCGGTGCGCAGCAGTTCCTTCCGCTCGTTCTGGCCGGCCGCCGAGGTCAGGAAGATGTCGCTGACGCCGCCCTCGCCGGTGCCGAACGCCACCTGCTGCCCGTCCGGCGACCACAGACCGATGCCGCCGCGGAGCAGCCGGTTCCGGCTGCCGCGTTCGAGATCGATCCGCCAGACGCCCTGAAGCTCCGCGTTCGACTCGCCGCTCGTATCGGCCAGCACGTGCCGCTCGTCGTCGGAGAGCGCCGGATTGTGGAGCGGCGTCGGCGAGTTGATGTCGGCAATGCGGTTCCCTGCCCGGTCCACCCACGTCAGCTTGCCGCCCGTCCAGCCGCCGCCGTAGGTCAGTAGGCCCGCCGACGACCCCGAGACGTAGGCGCCGTTCAGGAAGTCTGGCGCGGCCACGCGCGCCGCGACGATCACCGGCGTGCCGCGCAGTGTCGAGGACTCGGCGTCGAATCGTTGCGCCATCAGGGCGCCGTCGCGCACGTAGAGGATGTGGCCCGACGCCGCGTAGGTGGCGTACGCCGTCGGCATGTCGAACAACCGCTTCGGCGCGCCGCCGCCGAGCGCTCCCACGTAGGTCCCGGCGCGGTCGGAGTCGCTGCTGACGACGGTGTAGAGAAACTGGCGCCCGTCTGGGAGAAACGACGGCCAGCGGTGCCCGCGCTCGCGCCGGCTGGCGTCCAGTTCGGTCACCGCGGTGATGCGTCCGCCGGTTTCGGCCACCGCCTGCAGCGGCGTGCGCGAGCCGGCGAACAGAATCACGCCACCAGTCCCCCAGGAGCCGCCGCCGGGGTTGATGCCCACGGTGGCAATCGTGCGGGGCGCCTCGCCGTTGAGCGCCACGGTCCGCAGCCTGCCGTTGGCGAAGAAGCCGAGCGCGTTGCTGGCCGGCGACCAGAACGGCCGCACCGCGCCGTCGGTACCAGCAATGGCCCGCGCTTCACCGGTCTCCAGAGTGCGTACCCACAGGCGGATGCTGCCGGACTCGTCGTCCTGGGCGACGAACGCCAGGTATTGGTTGTCGGGAGACACTACCGCCCCGGAAACGATCGACGTGCCCAGCGGCGCCGCGACCACGGTGCGAACGGCTGTGGCGATCGGCTCGGCCGTGCCGCCGTTGAAGGCCACCATTCCGGCGGCGATCGCCGTCACGGCAACCGCCGCGGTGGCCCACGCGAGATAGCGCGGCCGCTGAATCGATGGTGACCTCGTGGCGGCGACCGATTCGGGCGCCTGAGCCGGGTGGTGCGGCTCCACGCGGGAGGCGCCCGCCTCCGCCGGATGGGGCTCGCGTGCCGGAGCCGGCCCGCTCGATCCGGTCGTCACCGGCGCGACGAATCGATAGCCGCGACGGGGCACCGTGGCGACGAAGCTGGGTTGGCTCGAGTGGTCGCCAAGCGCGCGCCGCAGCGCCCAGATGCTTTGCGTGAGGCTGTCCTCGGAGACAAACGAGTCCGGCCAGACGGTCCTCATCAGCTCGTCCTTCTCCACCACCCGGTCGTGATGCTTGAGCAGGACCAGCAGCGTGTCGAATACGCGGGTATTGAGCGGAATCAGCCGATCCTCACACCAGAGCTGGCGTGAGCCTGGATCAACCCGGAACTGACCGAACGCAAACTGGGAAGAAAGCTGCGGGGAGGGGTGCTCGCTCGTGCCCATAGACACCACCCGGTGGGTATTCAGCCGCCGCTAAGAGGATTAAACGACTTTTCAGCGCCGGATTCAGGACTCCGAAGCGAGAGATATGTCATTTTTCTGCCTGCGTGCGGCCGCGCGCGGGGGTAGAGTCTACCATCACCCCGCGCACAAAGTTGCGCGTGGCGAAAAGCTGGAGGGGACCTGTGGTGAATCGCGCGTCCAAAGGGCTCGGGGCCGTGGCGTTGGCGGCGGTCTGCTGGACCGGCGTCGATGCCGGATCGCCCGCGCAGGCACCCCCGCGACCCCGCCGGCGCGCCCGGCGGCTCAGGACCCGGCCGCGGCCGCTGCGGCCAACGGCGCCACCATCAAGCAGTACTGCGTCACCTGCCATAACGCCCGCGCCAAGACCGGCGGTTTGTCGCTCGAAGGCCTGGATCTCGCCAAGGCGGCCGAGGCACCGGACGTCTGGGAGAAGGTGATCCGCAAGGTGCGCGTGGGCATGATGCCGCCGCAGGGCGTTCCTCAGCCCGACCGCCCCACGCGCGAGGGGCTGGTCAGCTGGCTGAGCACCACGCTGGACCGGGCCGCCGCCGCGCGTCCCGATCCGGGCCGCAAGCTCGTGCACCGGCTCAACCGCGCCGAGTACGCCAACGCCGTCCGCGACTTGCTGGCGCTGGAGGTCGACCCGGCCGCGTTGCTGCCGCCCGACGACTCGGCCTACGGGTTCGACAACGTCGCCGACGTGCTGAGCATTTCTCCGGTGCTGCTGGAGCGATACATCAGCGCCGCCGGCCAGGTGAGCGCGCTCGCCATCGGCGATCCCGAGATTGGCGTCGCCGCCGAGACCTTCCGCATTCGCCAGGATGCTTCTCAGGACCGGCACGTCGAGGGGCTGCCGATCGGGACCGTCGGCGGCATGCTGGCGAAGACGACCCTGCCGCTCGACGGCGAGTACGTGATCCAGTCGAAGCTGTTCCGCACCAACCTGGGCGCGATGCGCGGCCTCGAGTATCCGCATCAGATCGAGGTCACGGTCGATGGCGCCCGCGTGCACCTGGCCAGCTTCGGCGGCGATGCCGACTTCAAGGCCTCGCTCGCCAACCCCACCGTCGCCGGCGACGACGTGGACGCGCGTTCACGCGTGCGGGTGCCGCTCAAGGCGGGGCCGCACGAGATCGGCGTGGCCTTCATCGAGCGCGCGCCGACGCAGAACAGCTGGCGCCTGCAGCCGTTCGTGCGCAGCTCGCACGACACCTTCGACCCGACCGGCTACCCGCACATCGACACGTTCTCGATCACCGGGCCCTACAACTGCGACCGGCCCCGGCGACACGCCGAGCCGCCGCCAGATCTTCCTGTGCCGCCCGGCGACGCCGGCCGAAGAGGAGCCGTGCGCGCGCCGCATCATCTCCACGCTGGTTCGTCGCGCGTATCGCGGCATGGATACGCAGGACGACCTGCAGCGCTTGATGGGCTTCTATGCGACGGGGCGCAAGGCCGGCAACTTCGAACGCGGCGTCCAGCTGGCGCTGCAGCGCATGCTCGCCAGCGCCAAGTTCGTGCTGCGCATCGAGCGCGACCCGGCCGGCGCGGCGCCCGGCTCGATCTACCGCATCAGCGATCTCGAGCTGGCGTCGCGGCTCTCGTTCTTCCTGTGGAGCAGCATCCCCGACGATCGGCTGATCAAGGTGGCCGCCGAGGGGCGCCTGCGCCAGCCGGAGGTGCTGCGCCAGGAAACGCGCCGGATGCTCGCCGACCCGAAGGCGCAGGCGCTGGTCACCAACTTCGCCGGCCAGTGGCTGTACCTGCGGAACCTCAAGAACATGGTGCCGCTGTCCACCACCTTCGTGGACTTCGACGACAACCTGCGCCGCGCGTTCGAGCAGGAGGCCTCGCTCTTCTTCCAGAGCATCATCCAGGAGGATCGCAACGTCCTCGATCTGATGACGGCCGACTACACGTTCGTGAACGAGCGGCTGGCGCGGCACTACGACATCGACAACGTCTACGGCAGCCACTTCCGCCGCGTGACGCTGAACGACGACGCGCGCCGCGGGCTGCTGGGCAAGGGCGCGGTGCTGATGGTCAGCTCGCACACCGATCGCACCTCGCCCGTGGTGCGCGGCAAGTGGGTGCTCGACAACCTGCTGTGCGCGCCGCCGCCGCCGATGCCCAACAACGTGCCGCCGCTCGACGAAAGCGCGCCGGTCGGGGCCAAGGTGATGACGATGCGGGAACGTCTGGAGAAGCACCGCAGCAATCCGGTGTGCGCCAGCTGCCACCGCATCATGGATCCCGATCGGATTCGCGATGGAGAATTTCGACGCCGTGGGCGCGTGGCGCACGCGCGAAGGCGGGACGCTGGGCAGCGACATCGACGCGTCGGGCGTGCTGCTCGACGGCACGCCGATCAACGGCGTGTCCTCGCTGCGGCAGGCGCTGCTGCGCGATCCGGAGATCTTCGTCGGCACGGTGGTGGAGAAGCTGATGACCTATTCGCTGGGCCGCGGCGTCTCGCCCACCGACATGCCGACGGTGCGGGCCATCCTGCGCAGTTCGGGCAGGCAGGGCTATCGGTTCTCGTCGATTGTCGATGGTATCGTCGCCAGTAGCGCGTTCCAGATGCGCACCGCGGCGGCGCCGGAGTCGGAATAGTAGCGGTTCTCGGACGGACCAAGAACCAAGGACCAAGGACCAAGGACCAAAAAAGGAGTCTGGTCATGTTCATCACGAAGAAGGCGCTCTCACGCCGGACCGTGCTGCGGGGACTGGGAACGACGATGGCGCTGCCGCTGCTCGAAGCGATGGTGCCGGCGCTGACGCTCACCGCGCAGACCGCCGCCAATCCGGTCAAAAGGTTCGGCGCCATATTCGTGCCCCTCGGCGAGCGCCCCGGCTACTGGGATCCGCCGACGACGGGCCACGACTTCGAGTTGTCGGCCATCCTCAAGCCGCTGGCTGAATACAAGAAGAGCATGACGGTGGTGTCGCAGTTGTGCGACCCGCTGGACGGCCACGCCACGACCGTGGCGGCCTGGCTGAGCGGCGTGATTCCGAAGCGCACGCTCGCCGAGGACGTGCACGCTGGCGTGACGGTGGACCAGGTGATCGCCGAGCACATCGGCGGCGACACGCCGCTGCGCTCGCTGGAACTGGCGACCGAGGATTTCACCGGCTGGATCGGCGGCTGCGACCCGTCCTACAGCTGCGCCTACATGAACACGATCTCGTGGAAGAGCCCCACGGTGCCGATGCCGATGGAGATCAACCCGCGCGTGGTGTTCGAGCGCATGTTCGGCCGCCCGGGCACCAGCGCGCAGCGGCTGGCGCGCATGGCCACCGACCGCAGCATCCTCGACTCGCTGGAAGAGGAAGTGGGCGGCCTGAAGCTGGGCCTCGGCAAGCGCGACACCAACCGCCTGAACGACTTCCTGGACAACGTGCGCGAGATCGAGTCGCGGATCCAGAAGGCGGAGAAGATGTCGGCGACGTCGGTCAGCGTCCCCGACGCCCCGGTGGGCATCCCCGAGGAGTTCGATGACCACGCGTCGCTGATGTACGACCTGATGGCGCTGGCCTACGAGGCCAACGTGACCCGCGTCGCCACCTACATGAAAGCGCGCGACGCCAGCCAGCGCGTCTACCCGAAGGTCGGCATCACCGAGCCGCATCACGCGATGTCGCACCACGGCAACAACCCGGAGAAGCTGGCCAACCTGGTGAAGCTCAACACCTACCACGTCAGCCTGTTCGCCAAGTTCATCGACAAGATGGCCAAGACGCCGGACGGCGACGGCTCGCTGCTGGATCACTCAATCATCCTCTACGGCAGCGGCATGAGCGAGAGCGATACCCACAACCGCCTCAACGTGCCGACGCTGCTGATGGGGCACGGCGGCGGGACGCTGAAGGGCAACCACCATCACGTGGCGGCGAAGGAAACGCCGCTCGCCAACTTCCTGCTCGAGCTGACCAACAAGTTCGGCATCGAGCGCGAGAAGTTCGGTATCAGCACCAGCCGGCTGGACGTGGTGTAGCGAAGCGCTGCGGGCGGGAGCGACAGCCATGCGAACGATACTCGGGGTTCTCGCGTTGACGATGGCGTCGGCTGCTTATGCGGCCGACGCGGTGCCGCTCGTGGACGCGGCAGAGCGAGGCGACCGCGCGGCGGTGCTCGCCCTGGTGCGACGGCAGCCGACACAAGTCAACGTGGCGGCGGCTGACGGCATGACGGCGCTGCACTACGCGGTGCGGGCCAACGACGCGGCGATGGTGCAGGTGCTGCTGCGCGCCAAGGCCGACGTGAAGGCGGCGAGCCGCTACGGCATCACGCCGCTGGCGCTCGCGGCCCAGAACGGCAGCGCCGAGGTGATCGAGCTGCTGGCCAAGGCCGGCGCCGACGTGAATGCGGTGTCACTGGACGGCCAGACGCCGCTGATGATCGCGGCGCGGACCGGCAGCGCGCCGGCGATCAAGGCGCTGGTCGGGCGTGGCGCCACGGTGAAGGTCAAGGACGCGTGGATGGAGGAAACGCCGCTCTCCTGGGCGGCGGCCGAAAACCACGCGCAGGCCGTGACGGCGCTGCTCGAGCTCGGCGCCGATCCGAACGCGCGGTCGAAGGTGCTGAGCTTCCCCGAGTTCCGGTGGGTCACGTCGGGCATGGTCAGCACCGCGCTGCCGCGCGGCGGCTGGACGCCGCTGATGCACGCGGCGCGTCAGGGCGTCGATCGACGGCGCCCGCGCGCTGGCCGATGGCGGCGCCGATCTGAATCTCAAGGATCCCGACGGCACGACCGCGCTGGTGCTCGCCATCATCAACGCCCACTACGACCTGGCGGCGATGCTGCTCGAAAAGGGCGCCGATCCCAACGTGGCCGATTCGGCCGGCATGGCGGCCGTCTACGCGCTGGTGGACATGAACACCCTCGGGAACATGCAGGGACGGCCCCAGCCCAAACTGGAAAGCAAGATCACGCCGGAAGCGCTTGCTCCAGCTGCTCGTCAAGAAGGGCGCAAACCTGAACCCGCGGCTGCTGAGGCCTATCCTCGGCCGGTATCACGGCTCGGGCGATGCGGCGCTCGGCGAAGGCTCGACGCCGATGCTGCGCGCGGCCAAGACGGTCGACGTCGAGATGATGAAGGTGCTGCTCGAGAACGGCGCCGACGCCACGCTGACGAAGAAGGATCGCACCACGGCCTTGATCATGGTGGCCGGGGGCCAGCCGCGGGTGCCGGATCCCGACGGCGCGCGCACCATCGCTGCGATGCAGATGCTGCTCGCGAGAGGCGTGGACATCGACGCCTTCAGCACCACCGGGCAGACGGCGATGCATGCGGCGGCTGGCAGGGGAGTCGACCCCGTCGTGAAGTTCCTGGCGGAGAAGGGCGCGACCCTGAACCTGCCCGACAAGCAGGGCCGCACCCCGCTGGACGTGGCGCTCGGCGTCGGCAGCGGCGGTGGCAGGGCCGGCCGTCCCTTCAGCCTCACGGTACGGGAAAGTACCGCGACGCTGCTGCGGGAACTGATGGCGCAGAAGAGCGCCGCTCGCTGACGATGCGCGTTGCCTCGTGCCTGGCGGGTGCCGTCCTGTTGGCCGGCCTGGGGATCCACGGCCAGGAGGCGGTGGCGAAACGGTCGGTGACGCGACGGCGTCTTCAGCGAGCAGCAGGTCGATCGCGGCCGCCGCGTCTACCTGCGCTCCTGCGAGCACTGCCACGGGGCGTCGCTCGAGGGCAACGACACCAGCGAGATTCCGGCGCTGGTGTACGAGCCGTTCATTCGGCAGTGGAGCGGGCGCACGCGTGGCGAGCTGTTCGAGCACGTCAGCCGCTCGATGCCGGCCGACGATCGGGGCAGCCTGACGCCGCGGGCCTACGCCGACGTGGTGGCTCTCGTGCTCGAATCCAACGGGTTCCCGGCGGACCAGTCGGACCTGCCGGAGAAGGCCGAGGAGCTGGCGGCGATCACGATCGAGCGACCGAAGCCGTGAGGGGATCATGCGCGAACAACTGACTGCGCGAGCGATGTGGACGGGCGCGGCGACGGCGTTGCTCTTGGTGTCGGCGGTCGGTCTGGCCACGCCGGCGGCGCAGCAGCGCCCCGGCGAGAAGCAGATGTGGGACGGCGTCTACACAGCCGCTCAGGCCGCGAGAGGCAAGGCGATTTTCCAGAACAGCTGCTCACGTTGCCACAACCCCGAGCTGATCGGGTCCGAGCGCGGGCCGGCCCTCAAGGGCGAGCTGTTCTGGTCGCACTGGGAAGACGACGCGCTGCTGACGCTCTTCACCAAGATTCGCGACACGATGCCGCAGGGAGGCATCGAGTCCGTGCCCGACGAGGGCAAGCTGGACATCCTGGCCCACATCCTGTCGGTCAACGAGGTCCCCCCGGGAGCCGAGGAGCTGAGCCTCAAGCCGGGCGCGCTCGAGAACATCCTCGTCACCAAGAAGGGCGGTGCCGCCACGCCGGCGGTAGCCAACTTCACGTTGGTGCAGGCGGTGGGCTGCCTGGCGCGCGGGCCGAACCAGGAGTGGGTGCTGACGAAGGCCAGCGAGCCGGCCACGACACGGGACGAGACGCCCAGCGCGGCCAACGTGGACGCGGCCAAGGCAAAGCCACTGGGCTCGCTGGAATTCAGGCTGCTGAGCGTGCTGGCGTCGCACGGGGCCGACGGCCACGTCGGCCACAAGATGGAAGCGCGCGGGCTGGTGCTGAAGCACGCCGACGGCAATCGCCTGAACCTCACCTCGCTGCAGATGCTCGACGCCCGCTGCGGCAGCTAGGCGCCTCCCGTTAGCTTTCGAGGCATCGCCGACGGACCTCATTTGCGACGAGCGAGAGCCGTAGGGATAATTGCGCAGTCGCAGATGTCGGATACACAAGGCGCTTCGACAACCCGCGGCAGCTGTCTTTGCGCGATCGGCCTGAGTCTTTGGGCGGCGGTGGCTGCCGGGAGCCAGGCGGCGAACGCCGGCGCGCTGTCCGGGGCGTTGCGGGCCCACGTGCAGGACGAGCAGTTCCAAATTGTCACATCGATCAGAGGACTGCCTCTCGGCGTCCGCGATGCGCTGCAGACGTTGTTCGGCACCGGCTCACTCGACATCGCCGAGCCAGGAGCCGAGTTTCAGGTGACCGATGTGGTCGTCAATCCGAAGCTGCCGAGTCGTCGGCTGGTCGCGGCGGGGTGCTCGACCGATTATCACTGCCTCGTCTATTACGAGCGCGGCGGCATCGACCACACGTGGCATGTCGCGCTGTTTCACTGGACTCCGGCTGCGACCAGACTCGAGGGCGGCGGGGCCGCGCCTGGCGGCCTGGCGACGATCGACGACGTTCGTCGCGCGATCCTCGATCGAGGGATCAAGGCCAGGGCCTGGTAGTCTGCTGGCGCCGGAGGGCTGCGCCGGGAAAATGACCGCCCTGGTGAGGGTGGGCCCGGGACGCTGTCCTGAACAATCTGTTCATGAGAATAGGTCGCGGCTCGTGAGGTTCTGACCGCCGGTCGTCAGCTTTTCTCGCCGCCGAGCGGGATCACCTGCACGGCCGCGTCGCCCACTTCCTCGAGGAAGCGGTTCAGTGTCGATCCCTTGAGCAGGATCTCCCAGCGTGTCCGGGCGCTCTGGCCGAACACCACGTGCGTGATGCCCTCGCGCTTGGCGAAGGCAATCAGCCCGTCGCCCGGCCGGTCGGCCCTCACCCGTACCACGGTGGCGCCAAGCTCTTCGGCCAGCGCGAGGTTGCGCTGGAGGGCATCGCGGTCGGCCGCGGAAATGCGGCCCGGTGCCTCGCGGGGCGTCTCGACGTAGACGGCGTACCAGCGTGCACCCAGCCGTCCCGCGATCCGGGCGCCGGCGCGGATCACGCGTGGTGCATCGGCGCTCGAGCTCATGCACACCATCACGCGCTCGGGGATGAGCGCGGGCTCCAGCCCCTCGCGCTTCCGGCGTGACGCGGCCTTCTCGCCGATTTCGTCGGCCACGGCCCGCAGCGCCAGCTCACGCAGGGTCGAGATGTTGCTCTCGCGAAAGAAGTTCGCCAGCGCCTGCTCGACTTTCTCCGGCTTGTAGACCTTGCCCTGGCGCAGGCGGCTCTGCAGCTCTTCGACGCTGACGTCCACGTTCACGATCTCGTCTCGCGCGATCGAGGAACGTGTCGGGCACGGTTTCGCGCACGCGGACACCGGTCACGCGGCTGACCGCGTCGTTCAGCGTCTCCAGGTGCTGGATGTTGACGGCCGTCATCACGCCGATGCCGGCGTCCAGGAGTTCGAGCACGTCCTGATACCGCTTCTGGTGCCGGCTGCCGGCGACGTTGGTGTGCGCCAACTCGTCCACGACGCAGAGCCCGGGCTTTCGGGCCAGGATCGCGTCCACGTCCATTTCCTCGAGTACCACGCCGCGGTAGTCGATCCTGCGTCGCGGCACGACTTCGAGGCCGTCGATCCGCGCCTCGGTGTCGGCGCGGCCGTGGGTCTCCACGAACCCGATCACCACGTCCACGCCTTCGCGGCGGAACGTGTGCGCGTCCTCGATCATCGCGTAGGTCTTGCCCACGCCCGGTGCGGCGCCGATGTAGATGCGCAGCCTGGCCCGCGGCTCGGTCTGCAGCTTCGCCAGCATCTGCTCGGCCGTCGGACGGCTGCGCTCGGTCACGGCCCATCGTAGCAAGCGCGGTCCGGGCCGCCCGGCGGGTTTATGAACTCTTTATGCCTTTCGGCCGGATGTGCCCGGTTACGACTTCCTTACAAAGTCTTGAGGCGCTTCTTATGGGGCCCGGCCGTAGTCTGAGCATGAGAGGAACACGTCATGTTGACAGTCGGTATGGTGATTCTCGGGCTCGCGACGTTCGCCGCCATGGTCGGATTCGTCGCCCTGTGTGACCGCATCTAGGTAACGCCATGACTCTCTTGTCGTTGGTTCTGAGCGTCGCCGCATTCGTGTACCTGGTCTACGCGATGCTGCGGCCGGAAAAGTTCTGAGGCTGTCGATGGGCACGGAATACGTCGCCATAACAGTCACCATCCTCTTCACCATCGCCACCAGCGCGCTGCTCGGCGGCTACATGGCGAAGGTGTTCACGGGGAAGCGCACCTTCCTCGATCCGATCTTCGTGCCGATCGAGCGGCTGGTGCTGCGCCTGACCGGCGTCGACGTCAACGAGCAGCAGGACTGGAAGCGGTACTCGATCTCGCTGCTGATCTCGAATGTCTTCATGTGGCTGGCCACCTGGACCATCGTCACGCTGCAGCAGTATCTGCCGCTCAATCCCGACGGCATCGGCAACATGGAGCCGACGCTCGCCTTCAACACGATCTCCAGCTTCACCACCAACACCAACCTGCAGCACTACAGCGGCGAGACCGGCCTCTCGTATCTGTCGCAGATGTTCGTGATCTCGTTCCTGCAGTTCGTCACCGCCGGAACGGGTGTGGCGGCCGCCGTTGCGATCATCCGCGGGCTGGCGGGCAACCGCCTGACCCAGCTCGGCAACTTCTACGTGGATCTCACGCGGGCCACGATCCGCCTGTTCCTGCCGCTGGCGGTGGTGGTGTCGCTCCTGATGATGTGGCAGGGGACACCGATGACCTTCGAGGGCGCCGCCAAGGCCACCACGGTCGAGGGCGCGGAGCAGACCATCGCCCGCGGGGTCACCGCCGGGGTCGTGTCGATCAAGCAGCTCGGCACCAACGGCGGCGGCTACTTCGGCCCGAACTCCACGCACCCGTTCGAGAACCCGACGCCGCTCAGCAACTTCATCGAGACCTGGTCGATCACCATCATCCCGATGTCGATGGTGGTGATGCTCGGCATCATGGTCAGGCGCCGCGGGCTCGCCGTCGTGATCTTCGCCACGATGCTGGCGATCTACCTGCCGATGGTCGTCTTCGGCGTCGCGCAGGAGGCGGCCGGCAACCCGGCGATTGCCGCGATGGGCGTCGATCAGTCCACCGGCTCGATGGAGGGCAAGGAAGTCCGCTTCGGCGCCGGCCTGTCGGCGCTCTGGGCGGTGACGACGACGGTGACGTCGAACGGGTCGGTCAACGCCATGCACGACTCGTTGACGCCGCTCGGCGGCCTGATGCCGCTCATCGGCATGTGGCTGAACAACATCTTCGGCGGCGTCGGCGTCGGCTTCATCAACATGCTGATCTTCGTGATCGTCGCCGTGTTCGTGGCCGGGATGATGATCGGGCGCACGCCGGAGTTCCTGGGCAAGAAGGTCGAGGCCAAGGAGATGAAGCTCGCCAGCCTGGCGCTGCTGTGGCATCCGCTGGCGATCCTGGTCGGGACGGCCATCGCCTGTTACGTCTGGGCGACGACCGCCGATCCGGGTACGGCTCTCGCCTGGCTGAAGAACCCGGGCCCGCACGGCTTCTCGGAGATGCTGTACGAGTTCACCTCGGCGGCCGCCAACAACGGCTCCGGCTTCGAGGGGCTCGGCGACAACACGCCGTTCTGGAACATCTCCACCGGCCTGGTGATGCTGCTGTCGCGCTACATCCCGATCATCGCGCCGCTGGCCCTGGCCGGCGCGCTCGCCGCCAAGCCGGCGGCGCCGGAAACGGCGGGTTCGCTGCGCGCCGACAGCGCCACCTTCGGGTTCACGCTGTGGGCCGTCATCGTCATCCTCGGCCTGTTGATGTTCATGCCGGTGGCCGTGCTCGGGCCGATTGCCGAGCACCTGGCGCTGCAGTAAGAGGCGGGTCATGTTCAAGGAAATCAAGCAAGGCGTGCTGTTCACGCTCGTGACGATGGTGCTGCTGGGGGGCGTCTACAACGTCCTGCTGGTGGGAATCGGCAGCGTCGTGTTCCCGGCGCAGGCCGAGGGAAGCCTCGTCCGCCGCGCCGACGGCACGGTGATCGGCTCCCGGCTGATCGGCCAGAAGTTCTCGCAGGCCCGAATACTTCCAGCCGCGGCCGTCGGCGGTGGACTACAACGCCGCCTCGACCGGGCGGCAGCAACTACGGGCCGTCGAACCCGGATCACCTCAAGGCGGTCAAGGAACGCCTGGACGCGATCATGGCGCAGGAGAAGGTCGCCGCCGGTCAGGTGCCGTCGGAGATGGTGACGGCCAGCGGCGGCGGCATGGATCCGCACATCCCACCCGCGGCGGCAGAACTGCAGGCCGCGCGCGTCGCCGCGGCACGAGGCGTCGCGATCGAGCGCGTGCGCGAGCTGATTCAGGCGAACACGGAGTCGCCGACATTCGGGTTTCTGGGACGTGCGCGCGTCAACGTGCTGGGGTTGAACCTGGCGCTCGACGAGGCGCTGGGCGCGCCGGCGCCGACTTCCGGCAATTAGCTGATTCAGGTCACGACCATGTCAGAACGCGTGCGCACGTACGTCGATTTGGGATCCCGGGATCGTCCAGCAGGCGATCGCCGATTCGTTCGTCAAGCTGGATCCCCGGGTGCAGATCAAGAACCCGGTGATGTTCATCGTCGAGGCTGGCAGCCTGATCACGACGATCGATCTTCATCCAGGAGCTGGCGAACGGAACCGGCAGCCCGCTCTTCACGGGGCAGGTGGCCTTCTGGCTGTGGTTCACGGTGCTGTTCGCCAACTTCGCCGAGGCCATGGCCGAAGGCCGCGGCAAGGCGCAGGCGGCCACTCTGCGCAAGGCCAAGACCGAGACGACGGCGGTTCGCCTGCTTCACGGAGGAGCACGCGAGACCGTGAACGCCAGCACGCTGCGGTCCGGTGACGTCGTGCGCGTCGAGGCGGGCCAGATGATTCCCGGCGACGGCGAGATCATCGCCGGCGTGGCCAGCGTGGACGAGTCGGCCATCACCGGCGAATCGGCCCCAGTCATCCGCGAGGCCGGCGGCGATCGATCGGCGGTCACAGGCGGCACCAGGGTGCTGTCGGACTGGATCGAGGTGAAGATCACCTCGAACCCCGGCGAGACGTTCCTCGACCGCATGATCGCCCTGGTCGAGGGCGCCGAGCGGCAGAAGACGCCGAACGAGATCGCGCTGAACATCCTGCTGGCGGTGCTGACGCTGGTCTTCCTGCTGGTGGTGGTGACGCTGCAGCCATTCGCCTACTACGCCGGCACGGAAATCGCGATCCCGGTGCTCATCGCCCTGCTCGTCTGCCTGATTCCGACCACCATCGGCGCACTGATTTCGGCGATCGGCATCGCCGGCATGGATCGGCTCATCCAGAAGAACGTCCTGGCGATGTCGGGCCGTTCGGTGGAAGCCTCCGGCGACGTCGACACGCTGCTGCTGGACAAGACCGGAACCATCACGCTCGGCAACCGTCAGGCGACGGACTTCCGTCCGGCTTCCGGCGTCAGCGATGTGACCCTCGCCGATGCCGCGCAGCTCGCCTCGCTGGCCGACGAGACTCCCGAAGGTCGCTCGATCGTGGTGCTCGCCAAGGAGAAGTTCGGCATCCGCGGGCGGGAGTTCGCGACCAAGGAGGCGGTGTTCGTGCCGTTCTCGGCGCATACCCGCATGTCGGGCATCGACTTCAACGGACGCCAGATTCGGAAGGGCGCCTTCGACGCGATCGAGCGCCTGGTGCAGGAGCGGGGCAACACCGTGCCGCCGGAGCTCAAGGCGCAGGTCGAGCGGATTGCCCGCGAGGGCGGGACGCCGCTCGCCGTGGCCGAAAACGGCCGTGCGCTCGGTGTGATCCACCTGAAGGACATCGTCAAGGGCGGCATCCGCGACCGGTTCGCGCATCTGCGGGCGATGGGCATCAAGACGGTGATGATCACCGGCGACAACCCGCTGACCGCCGCGGCGATTGCCGCCGAGGCAGGTGTGGACGACTTCATGGCCGAGGCGACGCCGGAGGACAAGCTCAAGCTGATTCGCAGCGAGCAGGCCGGCGGCCGCATGGTGGCGATGACCGGCGACGGCACCAACGACGCGCCGGCGCTGGCCCAGGCCGATGTCGGGCGTGGCGATGAACACCGGCACCATGGCCGCGAAGGAAGCCGGCAACATGGTCGATCTGGACTCGAACCCGACCAAGCTGATCGAGATCGTCGAGATCGGCAAGCAGCTGCTGATGACGCGCGGCGCGCTGACGACGTTCTCGATCGCCAACGACGTCGCCAAGTACTTCGCCATCATCCCGGCGATGTTCATCCTGGCGTTTCCGCAGCTGAGCGCGCTCAACATCATGGGGCTCGCCACGCCGCAGTCGGCGATCCTGTCGGCCGTGATCTTCAACGCGGTCATCATCATCGCGCTGATTCCGCTGGCGCTGCGGGGGATTGCCTACAAGCCGCTGGGCGCGGCCGCGATCCTGCGGCGCAACCTGCTGATCTACGGCGTCGGCGGCGTGCTGCTGCCGTTTGTCGGCATCAAGGCGATCGACGTCGTGCTGGTGGCGGTGGGTCTGGCGTGAGCCAGGCTAGTTCTCGGCGAAACGATAGCCCACCCACGGCTCGGTGAGGATGTACCTGGGGGCGGACGGCGTGGGTTCGATCTTCTTCCGCAACGACCCCACGAGCACGCGAAGGTGCTCCGGTTGATCCACCGCATGCGGCCCCCAGATGGCCTTGATGATGGTGCGGTGGGTGAGGACGCGCCCCGGATGCTGGGCGAGGAACATCAGCAGCTCGAATTCCTTCGGCGTCAGCCGGACCTCCTGGCCGTCCCGCACGACGCGAAACCGCTCGCGATCGATCACCAGGCCGCCGCGCACGATCGGCTCCGAAGGTGGAGACGGCTGGTCGGCGCGCCGCAACGCGGCCCGCACGCGGGCCAGCAGCTCTTCCGCTCCGAACGGCTTGGTCACGTAATCGTCGGCACCGGCATCGAGCGCGCGCACCTTGTCGCTTTCCGCCCCCCTCGCCGACAGCACCACGATCGGGACCTTGACGCTGTCGCGAATCGCGCGGCACACCTCGACGCCGTCGATATCGGGCAGGCCCAGGTCCAGCACCACCAGATCGGGCTTCTCACGGTCCACCGCCGCGATGGCCGCCTGCCCGGTCATGGCAGTGTGGACGTCGTAGCCGTGGGAACGGAGCAGCGGCGCCAGCGTGGCCAGGATGTTCGGCTCGTCGTCGACGAGCAGTATTCGGGACGCCATCGATCAGTCTCTGGCGCGGACGGATCGCGCCCGGCCCGGTACCGCGATCGTGAATCGTGCGCCCACGCCGGGCACGTTCTCGCCCCAGACCCGGCCGCCGGCGGCTTTGAGGAGCCCCCGGGTGATGGCGAGCCCCATTCCGGTGCCCGGCGACAGGGTCCGTGCCACACGGCCGCGATAGAAACGCTCGAACAGGTGCTCCAATTCCCCTGGGTCGAGGCCGTTGCCGGAGTTCGTGACCGCGACACGCAAGCCGTCGGGTTGCACCCGGGCGTCGACCTCGATCTCGCTGCCCGGGGGCGAGTATTGCGCGGCGTTCTCGAGCAGGTGCGACAACGCTACCGATCCCACGCGTGGGTCGATCTCGATCTCGGTCTGGTCGTCGGCGTTGATACGGAGGGGATGCCCGTTCAGGACGAGCTGGACCTGGGCGGCCGCGGCATCGACGACGTCGGCCGGCGTCACCCACTGAGGATCGAAATGGATGGCCGCCGCGTCGATCCGCGCCATGTCCAGGATGTCCTGGAACAGCCGGGTCAGGCGACCCAGCTCCATGAGCGCGGCCCCAGCCTGCGCCTCGCGCTCCGCGGCGGGGAGATCGCCCCGGAGGTTTTCGACCGCGACCCGGATTGCCGTCAATGGCGTCTTCAGATCGTGGCTCAGCGACGCCAGCAGCGTGGCGGCCAGGTCCGCCTTCTGGCGCACCAGCTCCGCCGCCTCGCGTTCTGCCAGGAACTCCGTGCGTTCAATCGCGATGGCCACCACCCCAGCTACGGCGTCCAGCGCGCCCAGGTCCAGGGCGGGAGCGACCGCAGCCAGCAGCCCCACCGGCTTGGTGCCGTGCCGAAGCGGGACGATGAGCACGCCTCCGCCCTCGCCATCGATCCGCTGGTGGCCGCCGTAGACGCGCCGCTGCGCGTCGAACTCGAGCGTCCCGCGCGCCTTGGCGAGCGAAGTATTCAGCACCGCCGAATCGACCGTCACGTCTTTGCCGCCGCCCTGGTGGACGCGCCAGCCGTCATCGGTCGGCAGGCAGATCGCCACCCCCGCCAGCTCGAAGCGCCGGGCCACGTGCCGGGCCAGCGCATCGATGGCGTCGGCAGTCTCCGTGGTCAGCAGGACGTCCCGCGTCAGGTCGAACAGGCGGGTGACCTCGTTGCGGCTGGCCACGGCTTCACGCGCGCGCGCCTGAACGGTCGCCGAGAGATTGCTGGCGATGACGGCGACGACGAGAAACGCGAACAGCGCCACCCAGTTCTGCGGGTCGACGATCGTGAATGTGCCGACCGGAGGCAGAAAGAAGAAGTTGAGGGTGAGCATCGCTACCACCGCGATGACCGTGGCGATCCACAGCCTCCCCAGCGTGGCAGCAGCGAGCACGACCAGGAGCAGCGCCAACGCCGCGGTTGTCGGGCTCACATCCGGAATCCGGCGAAGCGCCAGGCCGGTGGCCGTGATTGCCAGGAGGGCCCCGATCAGGACCGCAGCATCGCGTGCGCCAAGCCCATGGTGCATACGCGTCATCGGTCGCCATTGTGACACTGCGTCGTATCACGCGACGCAGGCTGGCGGCTTCTTATGAACTCTTTACGGAACTATTTCGCACGACGCACTAGAGTTACGATTGGGCAACGTCCCATGACCGCGACCGTCAGGGCCACTACGTTCATTGCCGTCTTCGCCGGTGTGGCAGCCGGGTGCACGGGCAACCTGGAGACCGCCCTGCAACGGCTGTCGGAAGCCCGGGCACTGTCGGCCGACCTGCTGGTGCAGTTCACCAAGACCGCCGATGCCGGAAATCGCGCCGTGATGGCCGACAGCGACGAGGCCTCGATGATGTATGCGCGTGAGGCCGAGGAGGCGATGCAGGCGGTCCAGAAGGACGTGGACGCATTGGCGCCGATTCTCACCGCCCTGCGCTATTCCGACGAAACCGGCCTGCTCCAGGACTTCGGCCGGCAGTTCGGCGAATACCGCACCTTGAGCCAGCGCATCCTCGGGTTGGCAGTCGAGAAGACCAACCTCAGGGCGCAGCGGCTCTCGTTCGGCCCGGCGCAGCAATCCGCCGACGCGTTCCGAGATGAGCTCGAGGCCATCGCGCGGTCGGCCGAAGCCAGCGACCGATGGCATATCCAGGCGCTGACCGCCGGCGCTGTCGCTGCAGTGCGTGAGATCCAGGCCGTGCAGGCGCCCCACATCGCCGAACCCAGCGACGAGGAGATGGATCGGCTGGAAACGCGCATGACGGACGCCGAAATGCGGGCGCGTCGCGCGCTCCAGTCACTCGCCAGCGTCACGCCGCCGGGATCCCGGCCGCAGCTCACGGCCGCGACCGCTGCCTTCGATCGGTTCATGGGCCTCAATGCCGAGATCATCGGGTTGTCGCGCCGTAACAGCGACGTGCAGTCGCTGGCGCTGTCGCTCGGTCAGAAGCGCATGCTCACCGCGAAGTGCGAAGAAACGCTGAGGGCTCTACAGAACGCCCTGGAGAAGCGAACCTTCTCCGGCACGCGGTAGCGGCGCCGGCGGCGGCTGCGGCCTTCTTACGGACTCTTTACGTATTTCTTAGGCGGCTGCGCGCTACCGTTGATGCTCGACGGTCATGCACACGGTCACGTCCTTCCACGGCTCCGATGTCCCGCCTGAGCAACTGAAAGCGCTGATGACGGATTACCTGGCCCTGGAGCACGCCAAGGAGCTTCGCCGCTTGCTCGTGACCCGCTGTGGTCTGGCGATGGTTGCCATCGTGGCCGTGGGCCCGGGTCTGGGATGGCTGCCGCCGGCAGCCTCGCTCTTGATCGGTGCAGGATTCCTGGCGGCAATCGGCTTCGCCTGGCTGGTCGAGCTACGGCTGGACCGCCTCCTCGCCAGTCGGCTCAAGGAGGTGCCCGGCGCCGCCGAGCACGTGGTTCAGCCGGGTGCCTCGTAAGAAAGTCATAAAAAGTTCATAAGAAGCGCGGCCGCGCACCCCTGCTCCACCCGCCGTCCTCCGATAATCGAAGGGTTGGCAAACTCGAGCACTTCCGGGGCCGCTGAAGCCGCGCGTCCCTCGTTTCCGAATCGGCGGTTCGCTCCCGACAACATGCTGGGTCGCAGGCGGACGGCGAGTCGCGCCGCCTGCTCCCGCTCACGCTGACGGCGCTCGGCGTCGTCTACGGCGACATCGGCACCAGCCCGTTGTACGCGCTGCGCGAGTGTTTCTTCGGCTCGCACGCCGTGCCGCCCACCCACGACAACGTGCTCGGCGTGCTGTCGCTCATCATCTACTCGCTCCTGCTCGTCATCTCGATCAAGTACGTCGCGCTGGTGATGCGCGCCGACAACCAGGGCGAGGGCGGCGTGCTGGCCTTGACGGCGTTGGTGCCCGGCCGCGCCCGCGGCAGCAGCGGCGCGCCGCGGCTGGCCGACGGCCGGGCGGTGCTGATTGCGCTCGGCATCTTCGGCACGGCCCTGCTGTACGGCGACGGCATGATCACGCCGGCCATCTCGGTGCTCGGGGCTGTCGAGGGGCTGGAAGTGGTGACGCCGCTGTTTCAGCCGTACGTCGTGCCCGTCACGGTCGTAATCCTGGTGGGGCTGTTCCTGATCCAGCGCTATGGCACACACCGGGTGGGCGGGCTCTTCGGCCCGGTCATGGTCGTCTGGTTCGTCGACCCTCGCGGTGCTGGGCCTCGTGTGGATCGTCAGGCTTGCCGGCCGTCCTCGGCGCCTTCGATCCGCGGCACGCGATCGCGTTCTTCCGCGACAACGGCTTTGTCGGGTTCACCGTGCTCGGGGCGGTCTTCCTGGTGGTCACCGGCGGGGAAGCGCTCTATGCCGACATGGGACACTTCGGCCGGAAGCCCATCCGTCTGGCGTGGTTCGCCCTGGTGCTGCCGTCGCTGATCCTGAACTACCTGGGCCAGGGCGCGCTGCTGCTGCTCGAGCCGGGGACCGACCATCCGTTCTTCCTGCTGGCGCCGTCGTGGGCGCTGCTGCCGCTGGTCGGGCTGGCGACCGCGGCCGCGATCATCGCGTCGCAGGCGCTGATCTCGGGTTCGTTCTCGATTACCCGCCAGGCGATCCAGCTCGGGCTCGCCCCGCGGCTCGAGGTCGAGCACACCTCGGCCCGCGAGATGGGCCAGATCTACGTCCCGCAGGTCAACTGGGCGCTGATGTTCGCGACGCTGATCATCGTCATCGGTTTCGGGTCGTCCACCGCGCTGGCCGCGGCCTACGGCATCGCCGTCACGCTTGACCATGGTCATCACCGTGCTGCTGCTCTATGTCGTGATGACCGAACGCTGGCACTGGCCGAGGCGGCAGCCATCGCCGTGATGGGGGTCTTCCTGGTCATCGACCTCGCGTTCTTTGGCGCCAACGCGCTGAAGATCATGCAGGGCGGCTGGGTGACGCTCGTCGTGGCGCTGGCGTTGTTCACGCTGATGACGACGTGGAAGACCGGCCGCCGGCTGGTGGCCGAGCGCCTGACCGCGCGCGCGGTCCCGCTCGACGACTTCATCGCCACGCGTGACCGCACTGCGGCCCGTGCGCGTCCCGGGGACGGCCGTGTTCATGACCGCGCAGCCCACGGGCACGCCCCCGGCGCTGGCGCACAACCTCCGCTACAACAAGGTGCTGCACGAGCACGTCATCATGCTGACGGTGACCACCGCGCAGCAGCCGCATGTCGCGCCGGAGGACCGGATGTCGGTCGAGCCGCTGGGGCACGACCTGTTCAACGTCCGGGTGCAGTACGGGTTCATGGAGGATCCCGATGTCCCGGAGGCGCTGGCGCAGGCGCGGACGCAGGGCCTGGAGCTCGATCCCGACGATCTCACCTATTTCCTGGGCCGTGAAACCATCATCGTCACCCGCCGGAAGGGCATGGCGGTGTGGCGCGAGAAGCTGTTCGTGGTGATGGCGCGCAACGCCGTCCGCGCCACCGCCTTCTTCCGGCTGCCGCCCGAGCGCGTGGTGGAGCTTGGGCGTCCAGGTCGAGATGTAGCCCTCATTCCAAATCCGCCGAAGGGTTTACTCTGCTCCAGATACCGGAGGCGTCCATGACTCAGACATCTGCTCTCGCTGGCTGCCGTCACGTCGTCGCTGGTGTTCGCCGTCGCTGTCGGCCCGTGGCCGGGCAGTCGCCGGCGCCCGGTCGCGCGCGCGGCACCGCCGCCAAGAGCTACGCGCCGCCAAAGACGCCGTGGGGCGATCCCGACATCCAGGGCGGCTACAGCAACAAGGACGAGAACGGGATTCCGTTCGAGCGCCCGGGCAATCTGTCCGGCAAGCAGTTGGGCGAGTTCGACGATTCGGAGCTGGCGGAGCTGGCCGCCTCGCGCGACGCCAACCGGCTCGAGGCCGCGCGCGGCATCGGCGGCCGCGACACCGGCGCCGGCCCGGTCCACTGGTACGAGCACTACGGCGCCAAGAACAGCCGCGCCTGGCTGGTGGTCGATCCGCCCGAGGGCACGATCCCGGCGCAGACGCCGGCGGCGCAGGCCCGGCTCGGGCCGCCGGCCGCGGCCGCGGCGCCGGCGCAGTTCGGGCGAGGGCGGCCGTGCCGACTCCTACACCGACCGCAGCTTCTACGACCGCTGCATCACCCGCGGGCTGCCCGGCTCGATGATGCCGGCGATCTACGGCAACGCCTACGACATCACCCAGGCCCCGGGCCTGGTGGCCATCCGCTACGAGATGATCCACGAAACGCGGATCATCCCGCTCGACAACAGCCCGCGCACCGGCCTGCGCGCGCACATGGGCGACGCGCGCGGGCGCTGGGAGGGCAACACGCTGGTGGTCGAGACGACCAACTTCGATCCGCGCACCGCCTATCGCAACGCGTCGCCGAAGCTGACGCTGGTCGAGCGGTTCAAGCCGCTGGCGCCGGGCAAGCTCGAGTGGTCGGTGACCGTCAACGACCCCGACACGTGGGTGAAGCCGTGGACGTTTGCGATGGCGCTCACCAACGACCCGGAGCAGGCGCTGTTCGAGTACGCGTGCCACGAGGGCAACTACGCCATGCGCAACATCCTCAGCGCCGCGAGAGCCGAGGAGGCGCGGCAGGCGAAGTAGGTGCTGACCCGTCCCGACGCTGCCGCGAGAACCATCGGCGGCACCGGCTACGATCCACACTTCATCGGCGTGCGGCTGCCGGTTCCCGTCGCCGCCACGGCCGCGGTGCGCAACGACCTGATTGGCGCCGCCGGCACGCGCATCGCGCACTACACGCACTTCTCCCTGTCGATGCGCAAGTCGCGGCGGCTCGCGGCGTTCGTGGCCTGGAATATCGACGGCCACATCACCAAGCCGGGCAGCAGGAGCGCCAGCTGGCAGCTCGATCCGCGCGTGCCGGCCGACGTCCAGATCGACAACACGCTCTACGAGGGCACCACGTTCGATCGCGGACACATCGCCAAGCGTGAGGACCTGCTCTGGGGCGGCGAAGACCTGGCGGCGCGCGCCAACGACGACTCGTTCTGCTACACCAACGCCACCCCCCAGCACGAGAAGTTCAACCGCCTGGCGCCGGCGTTGTGGAAGTCGCTCGAGGACGAGATCTTCAAGCAGGTGGACGTGGCCGACCTGCGCATCGCGCTGCTTGGCGGCCCGATCCTGGCCGCCTGACGATCGACCCTTCCTGCCGCCGGGCGCACCCCGCGGAACCACGCCGGTGCTGATTCCGCGCCAGTTCTTCAAGATCGTCGCCTACCGCGACAACGACGACGGCCGCGTGAAGGCGCTGGCCTTCCGGCTGTCGCAGGCCGTCGCTGCTCGAGCCGGGGCCGACCGGCCGGTTGGACTTGTCGAGGTTCAAGATGTTCCAGGTGGACGTGCGCGAGATCGAGACGCTTGACCGGCCTGCGCATGACCGCGTTCCGGCGCGTGGACGCCAAGGCGCTGCACGAGCGCCGTGGCGCCGGGCGGGCTGCGGCAGCCGGAACGGCCGATCAAGTCGTTCGCCGACATCGTGCGGTAGCCGGCGCGCGGCGGCTACACTCAGCGCATGCCGGCGCGCGCCAGGGCCCGTTTCGTCGCGCCGATGCTGCTGCTGCGCACCGAGACGCTGCCCGACGATCCGGCCCGCTGGCTCTACGAGCTGAAGATGGACGGTTACCGTGCCGTGGCCTACAAGACCGGCGGCATCGTGCACCTGCGCTCCCGGAACGACAACGACTTCAACCGCCGCTATCCGGGCATCCCACGCGGCCTGGCCGCGCTTCCAGACGAGACCGTGATCGACGGGGAAGTGGTGGCGCTGGATGCCGGCGGGCGGCCGTCGTTCAACGCGCTGCAGAACGCTGCCCCTTCCGGCACCACGATTGTGTACTACGTGTTCGACCTGATGATGCTGGCCGGCCGCGATCTCACCGGCGAGCGGCTGGAGGTTCGGCGCCAGCTGCTCGAGCGCAAGGTGCTGCCGAGGCTGGCCGAGCCCGTCCGCTACCTCGGCGAGCTGCGTGCGCCGCTGCGCGATCTGATCCACTCGGTCAAGGAGCAGTCGTTCGAGGGCCTGGTGGCCAAGCGCCGCGACAGCCGCTACGAGCCCGGGCTGCGATCAGGCGCCTGGATGAAGATGCGCGTGAACCAGGGGCAGGAGTTCGTGATCGGCGGCTACACGCTGGGGACCAAGACCTTCGACGCGCTGGTGATCGGCTACTACGAGAAGGGCCGCCTGCTGTTCGCGGCGCGCACGCGTGCCGGGTTCACGCCGGCCACCCGGCAGCAGGTGTTCCGCGCGTTCCGCGGCCTCGAGACTCCGGACTGCCCGTTCGCCAACCTGCCCGAGGCTCGCAGTGGACGCTGGGGCGAGGGGCTCACCAAGGCCAAGATGGCCGACTGCCGCTGGCTGAAGCCCGTGCTGGTCGGGCACTTCGAGTTCCTGGAGTGGACCGCCGACGTTCACCTCCGGCACGCGCGGTTCGTCGCGCTCCGCGACGACAAGCCGGCGCGACGCGTGAGGCGCGAGTAGCCGCGCCTCAGAAGAGCACGGTCGCGTCGATGATCAGGCCGCCGGGCTTGTAGATCACCGCGTGGCCTTCGAAGACGCCGCGCTGATAGCCGGACGGCAGCGGCTCCAGCCGCCGTTCGAGCACCACCGGCATCGGCGTCATCTTCTTCTGCCATCCGGGCGGCAGCTGGCCGGTCCGGGCGTACTTCTTCTGCAGGCCAGGCGGCAGGCTCCGGTACTGCGGCGCGTAGTGCTCGCGGATCACGGTGGTGTCGTGGGTCGAGAACACCACGTGGATCTGCGTCTGGGTGCCGCTCGACCGCCTCGTGCTTGACGTCGTCGTGCTTGGCGTTCTGCTTGCCGTGTCCGCGGCCCTGGGCGTGCAAGGGTCGACCCGGCGAGCAGTTGTGCGGCGAGCGAAACGTAAACGGCTGCGTGTATGGCCTTCATCCCATGAGCTCCAGGCGTCACCGCGATGGAACGCCGCCCGAGTCGGCGCAAGAACATTGCCGTGCCGCGGGAGCGCCCGCGCGGCAGAGGGCTGCCCGGTCCTGCGCGACTTGACGTAAGCTAGCCGCCGAGCGTCAGCAACAAATCTGTTTCGGAGGGTCGAGAAATGACGACCGGCATTCGCGTCTCGCGCTTCGTGGTGCTGTGGACAGCAGCGGTGGTGCTGTCGATCGCCGGCGTGGCCGCGCAGAACCCCTACAAGGTGCAGTACGACTGGGACAAGCTGGAAGGGCGCAAGATCGGCGTCGCCAGCGGCATACGCCTGGACCCCGACGGCAAGCACCTGTGGATCCTCGACCGCTGCGGCGCCAACGGCTGCGCCGACTCGACGCTGGATCCGATCATCCAGGTCGATCTCGACGGCAAGTTCGTGAAGAGCTTCGGCAAGGGGATCATGAACTTCCCCCACGGGTTCTTCATCGATCGCGAAGGGTTCATCTGGGTGACCGACGGCGCGCCCAAAGGCGACGCGCGCGGCGCGGCCGGGTTCAAGAAGGGCCTGGGCCACCAGATCTACAAGTTCACCCGCGACGGCAAGCTGGTGATGCGGCTGGGTGAAGCCGGCGTGCCCGGCGACGACGAGAAACACTTCAACGGCCCCACCGGCGTCGTGGTCTCGCGAAACGGCGACATCTGGATCACCGACGGGCACGGCGGTCCGCAGGTCGGGCCGCTGAAAGGACAACATGTACGGCTCGCGCGGCGGGAACAACCGCCTGGTCCGCTTCTCGAAGGACGGCAAGTTCATCAAGGCGTGGGGTGGTGGCATCGGCTCCGAAGGCAGCCTGCCGCTGCAGTTCAACGATCCGCACGGCATCGAGATCGACGACGAGGATCGGCTCTACGTCGCCGATCGCGGCAATCAGCGCATCCAGGTGCTGGACAAGGACGGCAATTTCATCACCCGTTGGACCCAGTTCGGCAAGCCGAGCGCGATTGCCATCGACAAGAAGGGCCACATCTACGTGGCCGACGGCATGTCCAACGACCACTGGAACCCGGGCTGGGAGCGCGGCATCCGTGTGGGCGACGTGAAAACCGGGTGGATCAAGGCGTTCATCCCGGACGAAGAGCTGACCCAGGGCGCGGGCACCGAGTTCCTGGGCGTGGACGAGAAGGGCCGCATCTTCTCCGGCGCCAGCGGCCGCCCCGGCCTGGTCGTGCACGAACTCTTCCGGCCCCTCTTTTAGCGGATTCAGTGGAGGGCGTAATGACAGCTTCGAGACTCGCGACTCGGCTCGGCGCGCTGGCGTGCCTGGCCATGATGGCCGTGGATCCGCTGGGCGCCCAGGGTCCCACCTCGGGCGCCGACGCACTGCGCAAGGCCGGCGTGCTCGAACGGCTGGCCGGGTCGACGGCGGCGCCGAACGGCGGGCCGGGCTTCGTGCTCGATCCGGCATGGCCCAAGCCGCTGCCGAACAACTGGATCATCGGCGACGTCGGCGGGCTCGTACGTGGACGGCCGCGATCACATCTGGGTCTACCACCGCCCGCGCGCGCTCTCGACCACCGACTCCGGCGCGCAGGGCGCTGCTGGCAAGGACGCGAAGGGCCTCCCGATCAGCGCCATCGGCCACCCGCGCCCGTACGGCCAGCTGTCCGGGTGCTGCGTGCCGGCGCCGTCGGTGCTCGAGTTCGACAAGGCCGGCAACCTGCTGCAGGCGTGGGGCGGTCCGGCCGATCCCGGCTTCCTCGACAAGAAGTGCCGCGTCGCAGGACGGCTGCACCTGGCCGGCGCGCGAGCACGGCATCTTCGTCGATCACCAGGGCTTCGTCTACGTGTCCGGCAACGGCCAGGCGGCCGAACTTCCGCGGCCAGTTCCCCTGGGCGCCGAGCTTCGGCAACGACTCGCACATCCTGAAGTTCCGGTCGGACGGCACGTTCGTCTACCAGATCGGCACGGCCGGGCGCGAAAGGGCCGAACAGCAACGACACGAACGGCGGCATCAACGGCACGCCGCAGCCGTTACCTGGTCGCCGACATGACGGTCGATCCCAAGACCAACCGTCTTTACGTCGCCGACGGCTACGGCAACCGGCGCGTGCTGATCGTCGATGCGGCCACCGGCAAGTACATCGGCCACTTCGGCGCCTATGGGCAGAACCCGGTGGTGGGCGAGAACGGCGGCGACGACGGCGAGGGCGTGGGATCGTGGGCGGGCGACTTCCGCAAGGGCGCGCTGAAGCCGGCCTTCTTCCGCAGCCCGCTGCACTGCGCCAAGCTGGCCAACGACGGCCTGCTGTATGTGTGCGACCGCGGCAACAACCGGGTCCAGATCTTCCGCGCGTCCGAGGCCGGCAAGCCGTGCGCGAACCCGACCGGCGAGGTGGGCAAGTGCGGCTTCGTCGGCGAGATGCCGGTGGCGCCGCAGACGGCCAGCGGCACGTCTGGTGCCGTCAGCCTGTCCACCGACGCGCAAGCAGACGCTGCCTCTACGTGGCCGACCTCACCAACGACACGATCTACGTCGTCAACCGCCAGAACCTGCAGGAGCTGTCGCGAGTCGGCACGGGCGGGCGCCAGGCGGGCAACCTGCACTGGCCGCACGTGGTCGGCACCGACACCGAAGGCAACCTCTACACCGGCGAGGTGGATGGCGCCGGGCGCGTGCAGAAGTACCTGCGCTACGGCCCGGCCAGTTGCACCGGGACCGGCAGCGCCGAAGTGGGCCGCTACCGGCGTTGACGGGACGGCCGTGACCTGGGTTCCCGGCACGGCTCTCGGGCCCTACGTGCTTGAAGCCCCGATCGGTGCCGGCGGCATGGGTGAGGTGTGGAAAGCGCGGGACCGTCGTGTCGACCGCATCGTCGCGATCAAGCGGCTCAAGGCCCGAATACGCCGAACGTTTCAAGCGCGAAGCGCGTGCCATCGCGGCGCTCAATCACCCGCACATCTGCCAGCTGTACGACGTCGGTCCCGACTACCTCGTGATGGAGTATCGTCGACGGGCATGCCTTGCGAGGGCCGATGCCTGCAGTCGACGCCGTACGAGTGGCGTCGCAGATTGCCGAGGCGCTCGAGGCGGCGCACCGGAACGGGGTCATTCATCGCGACCTGAAGCCCGGCAACGTTCTGGTCGGACCAAACGGCGCGAAACTCCTCGATTTCGGGTTGGCCAAGCAGACTGCTGCGTCGAACCTCGATGCGGCAACGACCGGCGCAGCCAGCAACGCGGGCGCGATTGTGGGCACAGCGGCTTACATGTCACCAGAGCAGGCTCAGGGGCAGGACGTCGATTCCCGGTCGGACGTCTTTTCCTTTGGCGCGGTGCTCTACGAACTGCTCAGCGGGCGGCGGGCTTTCACCGGGGACACGACGCTCGCGACGATGGCGGCCGTCGTGGGACGAGAACCGACTCCTTTGGAGGTGTCGCCGGCCCTGGAGCGTGTCATGCGGCGGTGTCTCGCGAAGCAGCCACGAGAACGGTTTCAGGCGATGACCGATGTACTCGCTGCGTTGAAGGCCATCATCGAGAGCCCTGTCGAGCGGGAGCCGTCCATCGCAGTGCTTCCGTTTGCCAACATGAGCCGGGACGCCGACGACGAATACTTCAGCGACGGCTTGGCCGAGGAGATCATCAACGCGCTTGCCCAGATTCCGGGCCTGAAGGTGATCGCACGCACCTCGGCGTTTGCTTTCAAGGGCCAGAACACTGACATTCGACGAATCGCCGATGCCCTGAACGTAACCAGCGTGCTCGAGGGAAGCGTCCGCAAATCCGGCAGCCGCATCCGTGTAACGGCGCAGCTCATCGCGGCCGCGGACGGTGCCCA
>CAVQMT010000006.1:0-97556 GCA_963713655.1 uncultured Acidobacteriota bacterium | reverse complement strand
GAGGAGCCTCCATTGCTTCCCGGCGACGGCTCGCCAGGCCATGGGCCCCTGCGTGTTTTGGCGTGTGTCGCAATCCCAGCACTTCAACTAATTCGGGCTGGCTCCGAGAGGGAGCTTCTAACGTGCCAATTTCCCGCATTGATCAAGGCTTCACTCGCATTGGCGTTGACGTCAGGTCCATTCCTCACGACTTCAGCCTTCGGACAGTCTTCCGCCGCTGAGGACCCCAACCCAACGAGCCACAGCGAAATAGAGGCGGTGACGACGGAGAACGCCAAGCGCCAGCCTGACGACGGCGCGGCAACCGATGTGCCTACCTCCCCGGCAGTGACAGATTCAGCAAGTACTTCCCAACAGCCGGCAACCGCCGCCGCAACACCACCAACGGGCGGTCGTTTCGACGATGGAATCATCATCGTGCAGAGTGCCGACGGCGCTCGCGTGCCTTTTCTGCTGAAGTTCAACGACGATACCCAGCTCCGATATCTCAATACGATTTCATCCGACGAAACTTTCACCGACCACCTTGGCAATGTCCGCGATGTTCATCGACGCAACGACATCACGGTAAATCGCTCGATGTTCATCTCTCCGGCTACATCTTCGACCCAAAGCTGGTATATAGCCTCAAGGTCTGGACGTCGGCTGGCGCCGCCTCGATCGTGGTAGCCGGGAACCTTAGCTGGGTATTCAACAAGGGCCTGACGCTCACTGGCAGGTTACACCGGAGTTCCAGGCAGTCGATCACTGGTTGCCACCTTCCCATATTTTCAGGCGATCGATAGGACCATGGCGGACAACTTCTTCCGTCCCGGCTTCACCCAGGGCGCCTGGTCGCTCGGAGAACCCGTGAAGGGGCTGAACTATCTGGCGTTCGTCGGTAACGGTCTCAATACCCTGAACATCTCGGCAACCAAGATCGATATGAATCTGGTGCTTTCCGGCAGTGTCTGGTGGGAACCGCTGGGAGCCTACGGGGAACCAGGCAAATCACGCAACATGTACGATGATTATTTCTCCTCCGACAAAGCTCGCATTCGAATTGGCACCTCATTTACGAGATCCCGGGAGGACCGTTTTTCAAATCTCGATCAATCAAATCCCGAGAACACTTCACTGCACAATTCCGACGGCGTGCTTACCTTCTCCACCGGAGCGTTTGCGCCGGGTGTAACCGTCGACAAGGCCACGTATAAGATGTGGGCGATCGACGGCGGCATGAAATGGAAGGGGCTCTCGGTCAACGGGCAATACTTCATGCGTTGGCTAAATGATTTCGTAGCCGATGGACCGCTTCCGGTTGTATCCGACATATGACCACGGGTATGAGTTGACGTCGGGGTTCTTTGTAGTTCCCAGGAAGCTGCAGCTTTATGGCCGGGGGTCTCAGGTCTTTGGACAGTTTGGCGACTCTTCCGAATATGGCGGTGGGGCAAGGGTGTATTTCCTTCCGACCGAGCGAGTGTGGTTGAACCCAGAGCTGCTCCGGGTCAACAAGGCTCCTTATAGCGGCGCCTTTACGCCGTATACCTCAGGTCTCAACGGTTGGGTGCCGATGTTGCAGGCAGTCCTCGCTTTTTGACGAAGAGCTTCGAGGAGCCGCAATTCACCCGCGGAGTTCTTCGCCCCCGGCGAGCCCTCTGAATATGCGTGCCTCGCGGACGGTCGCGGGCAGAAAATCATCCGAACATTGGGCTTCAGAACTGTGCCTGATGCCTTGTATGCGGCCTTCTCCCTTTCTCGATTGATAGCTCCTTCGCGGCTTTTGCGCCTATTTGGGTAGGAGCCCCGTAAAGCAAGGGGGCCGGGGAGGTCGATCAATGCGACACCTGGTTATTGGTTTGTGTGCAGTCACGGTAGCGTGCAGCGGCGCGACTCCTACGGCGCCGAGCGCCTCGCTTGCTCCAATCGCGGGGTTGTCTTCGTCCGCGGGGGACGCACGCCAACTGATGGACGCCCGGCATCGTCGTGGGCCACTGCCGCACAGCCGCACTTCAATCTGGAGGCCATTCTGCGGGGCGATGGGTTCGGGCTCGTCAAGCTCCGCCAGCAGAAAGATCCGACGCAGGACATTCTCTACATGGACGTCTGGGTTCGGGACTTGCTGCCGAACACGAGTTATGGCTTGCAGCGCGCGGTCGACAGCCCTCGGGATGGCGTCTGCACAGGCACGAATTGGCTGACGATGGGTCAGGGAACGACACCACAACCGATTCTCACCGACGATAGGGGGACGGGTCGCGCCGAACTGTGGCGTCCCGTGCCCGCGACTGTAACGCCATCCGACATCCACTTCCGCGTGATCCAAACCGGCACCAGCAATATCGCGCTGCAAAGCGACTGCTACCAATTGCTCGTGCGTGATTGATTCAGAGCCAACGCGGCGATCGCCGACGAGTCACGTCGAGCAGTCCATGAACACAAGTGCCCGCCCTTCTCTACCTTGTTGTAGTGGATCAGCTTGGTGCCTTTGGCATTGAAATACCCCTTGCTCCAATACTCCCGGTGAGAGACGGGCGCCAGAAATCCCCGTGTTCGTCAGCCAGGTGATCCTGATGTTGTCGAGCATGTCGTCGCGCGTGAGACCCTCAGGCTTGGCCCAGGCACGTGATGTGCTCCTCCATACACGACCGCTCGCGCGCGGCAGTTTTTCCGAAGACTTTCGGCGAAGGCCGTGCCTCGCTCTGCCATCGGTCACGACATATCGTGAGTGACAGCCCGCGCACTGTGAGGGTATGCGCTGAAGGATCGACGATGGTGCAAACAGAAGAGATGAGTTCGGCGACACCTATCGTGCCCGCCGCTGGAATCGTGTGAGGCGACTCATGACCACAACCCAACACCAACAGGCGTCCATCTCTCCCGACGAAGCGAAGGCCATCGCGCAGGAGGCGTGGATCTTTGGCATGCCGCTCGTCTACATCGAGATCCAGATCGACACAGCGACGCACGTGTCCAAGGTCGACAAGGGCCATGCCCCAATCAACCAGTTTGTTCACTATCGGGCGTTTCCCGACGCGTCGAACCGGACCGTGGTCGGCTTCAACGTCGACACGCTCTACTCGCTGGCGCACGTTGGATCTGTCGAAAGAACCGATGGTCCTGTCGGTGCCGGACATGGGGAAGCGGTTCTGGGTGATGCAGATCATCGACGCGTGGAACAACGTGCCGCATGCTCCGGGTTCCCGCACGGTCGGCAGCAAGGGCGGTCACTTCGCGATCGTTGGGCCGACGTGGAAGGGCACACTACCTCAGGGCGTGACCGAACTGCGCGTGCCGACGAACCTGGCGATGATCGGCGGGCGCACGTATACCGGCGGACCCGACGACTACGCCGCGGTCCATGCGCTGCAAGACCAGTACAAGTTGGTCCGCTCTCGTCATGGGGCAAGCAGTACACGCCCCCGGACAACGTGCCGCTCAAAGAAGGCGTGGACGCAAAGACCCCGGTGCCGAAGCAAGTGCTGGCGCTGTCGCCCGAGGACTTCTTCAACCGTCTCAATCGTCTGCTGGTGACGAACCCGCCAGAACCGGACGATCCGAAGACGATGGCGCGCCTGGCGACGCTCGGCATCGCACCGGGAGCGACGTTCCGCATGGACGCGTTCACTCCGGAAGTGCGCAAGGCGATCGAGGCCGGCGTCGCCGACGGGATCAAGGTGATGCGCGAGACCGTGCGCGGCAAGGTGGTCAACGGCTGGCAGATTGCGCTCGACATGGGCCGCTACGGCACCAAGTACACCTACCGGGCGGGCTGGACCTTCTTCGGCGTCGGCGGCAACCTACCCGAGGATGCCGTCTATCCGTTTGCTGAACTCGACGGCGACGGCAAGCCGTTCAACGGCGCGAACAAGTACCGCCTGCATTTCACCAAGGCCGAGATCCCGCCGGTCGACGCGTTCTGGTCGTTGACGATGTACGACGACGATGCCTATCTCGTCGCCAACCCGATCAACCGCTACGCGCTCGGCGACCGCAGTCACCTGACGTTCGATGCCGACGGCGGTCTGACGCTGTACATCCAGAGCGACTCGCCCGGCAAGGACAAGGAGAGCAACTGGCTGCCGGCGCCCAAGGATGCCGGGTTCAAGCTGGCGCTCCGGCTCTATGCGCCGAAGAAGGAAGTCGCGGACGGCACGTGGGCGCCGCCACCGGTGAAGCGCGCGAGTTGACGAAGCCCACGATTACCTCAAGGTTCTGGAGACGATCAAGGAAGGGAAGACGGTCTAGCTGCACTAAGCTAACACCGCTCAGAGTCAGACACAACGACACGGCACGCCAGCGTCCAAGCCCTCTAAGATGCGGCGAGGGCGTGCACGGCGCGAGGCTCGCTGAAGTGCCCCACAGCGACGGAACGCGAGCAGGCCGGCCCTCATTGGAGCCCTACGCCCAAGCGAGGAGCCCCAGGTAGATGTGATACGTTTCCTGCCACATTTGAAGGCTATTCGGCCTGTGTCGCTGCGTCTCGAACAGTTCGTACGTTATGGTTTTGGCACGACAAGGAATCGGAACGGCACTGATCGCTGCACAGCCTGAACAGTCGCTGAATCGCGAACTCGCGGCCCGGATGAGCGCCGGACCAAAGGGACGCTCCACCGGGGCATCTCTCCGCACGGTGTGCTCCGTCCTGGCGAGCGCCGTTAGCTATTACGTCGCCACGCAGATCGCCTGGGCGCTTTCTTTCCCCGACAGCAAAGTCTCACTCTTCTTTCCCCCGCAGGCGGTTCTTCTTTCTATTCTTCTGCTCGTCCCCACGCGGCACTGGTGGGCCTACGTGCTCGCCGCCGCGAGCGCTCATTTCCTCGCGACCCAGCAGGCGCACTGGCCGCCACTGTATGCATTAACCTGCGAGCTTTTTGATGCCGTGAAATTCGTCGCGGCAGCGGCCGGGATTCGCATCCTGATCAAATCTCCCCTCAAGGCGCTCACACTTCGTGACGCGATTATCTTCATCCTGATCGCCGTGGTGCTTGTTCCTTTTGGGACCGCCTTCTGGGGAGCTTCCTTTACGGTGTCATACGGTTTTGGCACTCACTATTGGACCGAATGGCGAAACTTGGGGATCTCGAATGCAGTAACGACTGTCGTCATGGTGCCGGCATTTTTGCTCGGTGCATACCATCTGGCCGTCGGACGGCCGAGAGCCCTGTCCCCCCGACGCTGCTGGAAGCAGCTCTCCTCGGTGTATGTATCGTTGCAGTCGGAATCTTTGTCTTTGATAAGAACGCCAACGGGTCTCGGCACTTCGCCAGCTCTCTTATATACGCCGATTCCTCTGCTCATTTGGGCGGCGCTGAGCTTCGGGCTTGGGGAATCAGCGTCTCGATGTTGATCGTTACGTTTCAGGCGATTTGGGGGACCATGCGCGGGCACGGCCCATTCCTGAGCCAAACGCCCGCCGAGAATGCGACTGGCACTACAGTTATTCCTCCTGGTGGTCGCCACTCCGCTGATGCTGCTCGCGGTTGTGATCGAAGAGGAAAGACGATCGAAAGAAGCGTTGCGTGAGAGCGAGAACCAAATGGGTCTGGCCGCGGAAGCAGGAAATGTGGCCATGTGGGTGTGGGATGTCTCCGGCAACGATGGGTGGATGACCGAGCGGGGCGCTCGCTGTTTGGCCTCAAGCCAGATGCCCGCCTCGATTTTGCGGCAACTTCGATCGCGTGCACCCCGAGGACCGCACCGCCCGTGACGGCGCGATCAAACAGGCCTTCGAGACGCGAGGTGAATACGAGATGGAATATCGCGTGCAGCAAGCGGATGGCACGACCCGCTGGATTCATGGGCGCGGTCGTTGTGTGGAGGCTGACGACGGCACAGACCCAAAGCTTTTCGGTGTTTCGATGGATGTGACGGCTCGCAAACAGGCGGAGGCGTGGGCCGCGCAAAAGCGGGCAGAACTGGAGCACGTCGCACGCCTTGCCACACTCGGCGAACTCACCGCAACCCTGACGCACGAATTACAGCAGCCACTCGCCGCGATCCGCCCCAACTCCTACGTCGGCGTGCGTTTACTCGATGCACCAGAGCCCGATCTCCAGGAGGTGCGCAGCACGCTGGCCGATATCTGCCAGTCACCGAGCGAGCCGGCGAGGTCATTGGCGGACTGCGCGACATGCTCAAGCGTGACAGCACGGCGGCGGGCATGACCGATGTCGATGTGAACAACGTGATCCGCATGGTCGAGCGCATCGTGCACGGCGACGCGAATCTGCACAAGGTGACGGTCCACCTCAACCTGTCGTCCGACGTCCGCCCGGTCAAGGGCGACACCGTCCAGCTCCAGCAGGTCGTCTTGAACCTGATGCTGAATGCCTTCAGCGCCATGAGCGGAACCGGACTGGACGGCGCGCGGTGGCTGGTCGTGCGCACGAATTCGATTGATGAAACGAACGTGCTGGTCGAAGTTCAAGACAGCGGCACCGGAATCGCCGCGGACAAGCTCGAGTCGATCTTCGATCCCTTCATCACCAGCAAGCCGGAAGGACTGGGAATGGGCCTTTCGATTTGTCGCTCCATCATCGAACGCCACGGCGGTACGATATCGGCGGCGAACAATCCCGACCGCGGCGCGACCTTCTCGATCACGCTGCCGGTCAGCGGCGACTGAACCTGACCGCGCGGCACTTGCTGACGCGCTCTGGGACCACCGCTCAATTCCCTCCTAGGTAGGCGCTCCCGCCACACGGTTCGTGGGCGCCGCCGTTCAACTTCAGGCACCCGCCACAGGCTCATCGTCCGATGTGAGCGGTCTGGACCCTCGACCCAAGCTCGACAGGTTGGGAGCTTCGGCACGTGATGTGCTCTTCCATACACGCCTGCATGCGAACGGCAGTTTTGTCGAAGATTTTCGATGAGGGCAGTGCCTCGCTCGGCCATCGGCCACGACATGTCGTGAGTGACGGCCGACGCGCTGTGAGGGTAAGGCACAACGATCCGTGACGAGTTACACCAGAGGTCTTTCATGAGTGGCACCGAAACTCCGGCCGAACTGTTTAACGGCACATCACTGGACGTGCTATTCGAGAAGGCGTGGGTCTTGCCCGAACGTCGAGAAGGTGAGTTGACGACATGACGAGAGCGAAGATGGTCACGGACATCCCGGCCGCGATTACCATGCCGGACAGCGTCGAGACGCGCCTCGGGACGCTCCGTTTCACCGACGGCTTTCCCGATGATGCGACGGTCGAAAAGGTGTTCGACAACCTCGACTTCCAGCACGCGGTGCAGGCGTTCCTGACGACGATGCCCGCCGCCTCGCTCGCCGCCATGCGGAAAGCTGCGCGCGGTTTCGGTCCCGACAATCAGACCGTGACCATCTTCGAGTCCTTGATGGACTCGCGATCGCTGTATCCTCACCGCGAATACTGAGAGCATCTACGCGATGGCGTGGCTCGACCTCAAGAACGGCCCAATCGTCGTCGAGAGTCCGCCGAACACGCTCGGGCTGGTGGACGACTTCTGGTTCCGCTACGTGACGGACCTCGGGCTCGCGGGGCCCGACAAGGGGAAGGGCGGCAAGTTCCTGTTCCTGCCCCCGGATTTCACGGGCGCGCCGCCCGAGGGCTTTTACATCTTCAAGTCCCGAACCTTCGGTAACTGGTTCGGGACACGTGGCTTTCAAGTGAACGGCGATCCGAAACCGGGCGTTGACGCCATCAAGCAGCAGCTGCGGATCTATCCGCTGACGGACGCCGCGAACCCGCCGGCGACGAACTTCATCAACGTGTCCGGGAAGGCCTTCAACACGATCCATGCGATGGATGCCTCGTTCTTCGAGGAAGTGAACGAGGTCATCCAGGAGGAACCGGCCGACGCCATCGATCCCGAAACGCTGGGACTGCTGGCCTCCATCGGCATCGAGAAGGGCACGCCGTTCGCGCCGGATGCGCGGATGAAGAAGATCCTCGCCGAAGCCGCGGCGGTCGGTCAGGCCACGGTCCGCGCCCTCGCCTATCGGTGTCGATTGAAGGACGCGTTCTTCTATCCGAACAGTGCGTGGAACACGCCGTTCGTCGGCGGCAGCTCCGAGTTCCTGCACCAGGGCGCTCGTCTCCTCGACGCGCGCTCGTATTTCTTCTTCTATGCGACCGGCATCACGCCGGCGATGGCCATTCAGAGGGTCGGCGCCGGCTCGGCGTATGCCGCCGCGTTCGTGGACGCGCAGAAGCAGCCGATGGACGGCGGCAAGACCTACAGGCTGCACCTGCCGCCCAACATCCCCGCGAAGCAGTTCTGGTCGCTGGTGCTCTACGACGCCCAGACGCGCTCGATGCTGCAGACCGACCAGCAATTCCCCAGCATCAGCAGCCAGAAGAAGGGCGTCGCGATCAACCCCGACACGTCGGTGGATGTCTACTTCGGGCCGACGGCGCCGCCAGGCAAGGAGAGCAACTGGGTGCAGACCTGGCCCGGCAAGGGGTGGACCGTCATTCTTCGCCTCTACGGTCCGCTGCAGCCGTTCTTCGACAAGACCTGGCGACCCAGCGAGATTGAGGAGGTCCCGTGACTATGAGTTAGAGACCGAGGAGACGCTCATGGCCGTTCCGGTCACCGCCGACAATTTCATCCGCGCAGAGACCGACGGCTACCTGATGGCCATGAAGGACAACGACGGCCGCGCGCTCGGCCCAGCCGCTCCTCGCAATCGCCGGGACTGCCGAAGAATCCCGATGGTTCAGTGGACGTCTACTTCGGTCCGCGGGCGCCGGCCGGCAAGGAGTCGAATTGGGTCCCCACCCGGGGCACCGATCATCGCACCCGAGCATCGTCGAGGTCCTAGCTCTCGGAACGAGGCGTCAGTCTGGTTCTGATCTCGATTTGAGAAGTGAGCGTCCGATGCACCGGGCAGCGATCGGCGATAGTCAGGAGCCGGGCACGTTGCTCCTCGTCCAGCCGGCCGTCGAGCTCGATGTCCCGTTCGATGAGCGTCAGCTGTGTTTCATGCGTTTCGCACCCGACACAGTCCTCGGCGTGGACCCGTGAATGACGAAGGTGAACCGTGACCCGCTGGAGAGCCCACTGCTTGCGCCGCGCGTACATCCCGATGGTCATGGACGTGCACGAGCCGAGTGCAGCCAGCAGCAGATCGTACGGCGTCGGGCCGCTGTCGGTTCCACCCGCGGCGGCCGGTTCGTCGGCGACGAGCTGATGCGGGCCGGCGATGATCTCTTGAACAATACCAGTGGCTGCGCCTCGTACGATGACGACGCCTTCGGCGGCTTGGTCGTTGTGCATGGGCCGTGAGTCCTTTCCAGGGAAGCTGATGCCTACCGTCGGGAGCGAGACGTCAGAGCCGAGTATCGCCTATCAACTGACCCAGGTGGTCGCGCGCGCCAGGTCGGCAGGAGCTAGAAGCCTGTGCAGCAACTGGAACAACTCCTCGCGCTCTTTGTCGCCGCGGTGCTTCTGGCCGCAGGGGCGCGTCGCGTCGGGGCACCGTATCCCGTGTTCCTGGCGATCGGCGGTGCGCTGCTTGCTTTTGTGCCAGCGGCGCCGACCTTCGCGCTTCCGCCCGAGCTTGCGCTGGCGCTGTTCGTCGCCCCCATCCTGCTCGATGCGGCCTACGACGCGTCGCTGAGAGATCTCAGAGACAACTGGGCGCCCGTCGCGAGCCTCGTCGTCGCCGCGGTCGGTCTGACGACCATCGCCGTCGCGATCGTCACCCGGGCGATCGTCCCGTCGATGCCGTGGGCGGCGGCGATTGCGCTCGGCGCTGTCATCGCTCCACCGGACGCCGTCGCGGCAACCGCAGTGCTGCGTCCGCTGCGGCCGCCCCATCGCCTCCTGACGATCCTTGAAGGCGAGAGCCTGCTGAACGACGCCACCGCACTCTTGATCTACCGGTTGGCCGTGGGTGCTGTCGCGGCGAACGGCTTCTCTCTTTCCGCAGTGGCCCCGGCGTTTCTACTCGGGATCGCAGGCAGTGTGGTGGTTGGCCCGGCGCTCGGATGGCTGACCTTGAGACTGCTGCACCGCGTGCAGCACATCCCGACCGCCATCATTCTGCAGTTCGTGACGACGTTCGGCGTCTGGCTGCTGGCAGAGCAGCTGGAGCTGTCGGCGGTGTTGACGATGGTGTGCTATGCCGCGACGGTAGCGCGGACGGCGCCGGCAAGGATTTCGGCACGGACACGCATCCCCACCTACGCCGTCTGGGAAACCGCCGTGTTCGCGCTGAACATCCTGGCGTTCATCTTCATCGGCCTGCAGATTCGGCCGATTCTCGACAGCCTGGAACCGGCACAGCGCGGACCGTACTTCACCGTCGCCGGGGCCGCCTTGCTGACCCTAATCCTCGTGCGGCTCGCCTGGCACATGTCGTTCAACGCCGTCGTCCGCTGGCGCCACCGGCGGTTCGGGTTCCATCCGCTCCGGCCGATGCTGAGGCCGACGCTGGGGAGCGGCCTGATCATTTCGTGGGCTGGCATGCGCGGCATCGTCTCTCTCGCAGCCGCAATGGCGCTCCCACCGGCGTTTCCCTATCGTGACCTGATCGTGCTCACAGCCTTCTCGGTGGTTCTCGGCACGCTGATCATCCAGGGACTGACGCTCAAGCCCCTCCTGCGCGTACTCGATCTACATGACGACGATCCGGTCGGCCGGGAACTGCGGGCAGCACGCGAGCGCGCCTTGCAGGCGGGGCTTGCGAGCCTTGCGCAGGACGATTCCCCGGCTGCGGAGATAGTCCGCCACGAGTTGAGGGAGCATCTGGCCAAAGCCGACGCGACCGATAGCGCAGCCGATAGGACACAGCCCGCGCACAGCGAGCTGCATCGTGGAGCCCTGCAGGCGGCAAGGCAAGCCGTGCTGGCGATGCGTGACACCGACGAGATCGGCGACGACGCCTTCCATCACATCGAAGAGGAACTGGACTGGCTGGAAATGGCCGGCTGATCCGATGTCAGCGCTCCCCTCGCTTGGCCAGGTCACATCCGGTAGCCGGAGCAACCGGACGTGACTGGCCACAATCAGCACCCACCGACTCCGGACCCTACCGTGTGGCCGGGGCCACGCCGTTTGCTGCCTCCGCAATGATCGCGGCGACAGCCTTTGGCTGGGACACATAGACGGCGTGACTGCCCTTGGCCTCGGAAACCGTCGAACCGGCGCGCTTCGACATTGCACGCTGCGCGTCGGGCGGAATCATCCTGTCCTCCGTGGAAACGAGATACCAGCTGGGCTTGGCTCTCCACGCCGGCTCGCTGACGGCGCCGTTGAGCGCTTCGAGACCCCACGGAACCTGCGAGTCAGCCATGAATGCCGCCGCGTCAGCACTGACATCCGCGGCGAACGACGCTCGAAACTTCGTCCGATCGAGGAACAGATAGCCGTCCTGAGGCGGCAGGATCGGCGGCACAGGCGCCCCGGGAGGCGGGTTCTTGATCAACGCTGACACGGATTCGCCCTTGTCCGGTGCGAAGGCCGCAATGTAGACGAGGCCTGCGACTTTCGGATCGGTGCCGGCTTCCGTAATCACGACGCCGCCGTACGAATGGCCCACGAGAATCGTGGGGCCGTTCTGCGCGGCCAGCGTGCGCTTCGTGACCGCGACGTCATCGGCCAACGAGGTGGTCGGATTCTGGACGATCGACACGTTGTAGCCGTCCTTCGTCAGAAGGTCGTAGACACCTTGCCACCCGGACCCGTCTACGAACCCCCCGTGCACCAGCACGACGTTCTTGACACCCCCGATTGCTGTCGACATCTGATTCCTCCCTCTCTGCTTCTGGGTTGTGTTGGACCTGGCGCTGCAGCGCTCTCAATCACGGCGGCCGGTTCTCGCCGAGCATCCATTCGCGGACGTACGCCGGACAATGTGTGAGGCGGATGCCCTGCATTTCGCAATGCAGTAGGAACCGCACGACCTCCACGTCCACGAGGCTCACTTCGTTCAGGTCGAGGACGACGTCCCTCGCTTGCTCCGCCTCGACCAACCGGCGGAGGTCGGGCAACTGCTCCGCATCGATTCGTCCGCTCACGATCAGCGTGGAAATACCTGCGTTCGTCATGCGTGTGATCTTGAGCATCGCGATTGATGACGGCAGTCAGCACGAGTAGAGGCAAATCGGCTGCCACCCGTAAGTCCTTGCGTGTTATAGGTATTGCCGCTGACTTGCGCGAAGATTCGTGAGGTCCCTCGCGGGGTTTCGCGAGTTCTCGACGAACGGCGGTTTCACGTGACCGAGTCACCCGATCAACCCAAGCGCGACCTCAAACGGCTGATCCTCGGGGCCAGCGAAGAGAACTTCCGGCTGATCGTCGAGACGATTCCCGGTCTCATCGCGGTCATGACACCCGAAGGCCACGTCGAACACGTCAACCGCCAGGTGCTCGAGTTTTTTGGCCGAACGCTTGAAGAGCTACAGCAATGGGGAACAACGGATGCGGTGCATCCGGTCGACCTGCCCAGCGTCATGGCCGCCTGGCAGCACGCCGTTGAGACCGGCCTACCATACGACTTTGAGCACCGCATCCGTCGGGCCGATGGCGAATATCGGTGGTTTCAGTCGCGCGGTCTCCCGTTGCGCGACACAGAAGGCCGCATCGTTCGCTGGTACAACCTGCTGACAGACATCGATGCGCGCAAGCAATCCGAGGAGAAGCTGCGGCGGAGTGAGGCCGATCTGCTCGAAGCTCAGCGGCTGAGCCATGCCGGCAGCTGGCGTCACGATCTTGCGTCCGGAGCATTCACTGTCTCTCCGGAAGTGCTTCGCATACGCGGCGTCGAGTCGGCGGAGCCTCTGTCGACGATCGACCGGATGTACGGCGGGATTCATCCTGACGACCGGTCGAGGGTCAGGGACACCTATGAAGCCGCGCAGATGCGGAAAGGTGAGTTCGATGCCGAGTACCGCATCGTGCTGCGTGACGGCACGATTAAGCACCTTCACACCATCGGCCATCCCGTCCTGAACGACGCCGGTGACGTCGTGGAGTACGTCGGCACCGGCATGGATGTCACCGAACAACGGCAGGCTCAAGCCGCGCTGCAGACTGCCTTTGAAGAGATCAAGCGCCTGAAGGATCGGCTCCAGGATGAAAACCTCGCCTTGCGGGAGGAGATCGATCAGGCGTTCATGTTCGAGGAGATCGTCGGAGCATCGGCTGCTCTGAAGTCCGTGCTGTCTCACGTGTCGAAGGTGGCGCCTACCGACTCGACGGTCCTGATCTCAGGCGAAACAGGCACGGGGAAGGAGCTGATCGCTCGCGCCATCCATAAGCATTCGCGTCGGGCGGACCGCGCCTTCGTCAGCCTGAATTGTGCAGCCACGCCTCCATCGCTGATTGCCTCGGAATTATTCGGCCACGAAAAGGGCGCCTTCACCGGCGCCGTGCAGCAGCGGCGCGGGCGGTTCGAGCTCGCGCACTCCGGCACGATCTTCCTCGACGAGATCGGGGAGATTCCGATGGATACGCAGATCGTCCTGCTGCGGGTCCTCCAGGAGCGCCAGATCGAGCGGGTCGGAGGCAGTCGCGCGATTCCAGTAGACGTGCGAGTCGTGGCCGCGACCAACCGCGACCTGGCAGCCGCTGTCGCTGACGGCTCGCTCAGGTCTGACCTCTTCTACAGGCTGAACGTGTTTCCCATTCACGTGCCACCGCTGCGACAACGACGAGAGGACATTCCGATTCTGGTCGAGTATTTCGTCAAACGATTTGCTGAACAGATGGCCAAGAGGATCCGCCGGATCGAGAAACGCACGTTGGAACTCTGCGAGCGGTACTCGTGGCCGGGCAATATTCGTGAGTTGCAGAACATTGTCGAGCGATCGGTGATCCTGTGCGGCGGCGACACGTTGTCGATCGATGAGGCCTGGCTGAGCCAAGCGCCATTACGGCCCGCGGTGGCCGGTGCGTTGCCCACCACTCTGCTGGATCAGGAAAAGGAGCTGATTGAAGCCGCCCTGGCGAAGAGTCGAGGGAAGGTGGCAGGTCCGAACGGGGCCGCTGCCACACTTGGAATCCCGGCGTCGACGCTCGAGTCGAAGATCAAGCAGCTGGGAATCGAGAAAGGCCGGTTCAGCCAGCGCGCGTTAGACTGAGCTTGACACGAGAACAGGTGAGCCGGACCGCCATGCCGTTATCGTCACCGTGTTCCGAGGCCGCCGCTCGATTCGTTCATCGAGTCGATCTGGGTGTATCAGAACGACCCGCAGCCGCATGCGCTCGAGCGGATCCTGCCGACCGGCGCCGCGCAGTTGATCGTCAATCTGAAGGAGGACCAGACGCGGCTCTACGATCCGGAGTCGCCACACCGGTGTGTCGCGACATCGGGCTCCGTGTTGTCCGGTGTGCAATCCCGCTTTCAGGTCATCGATACGTCGGAACAGGAGTACGTGGCTGGCGTGCCTTCAAACCGGGAGGGACGGTGCCGTTCATGCGGATGCCCGCGCACGAAACGAGCGATGCCGACGTCCCGCTCGAGGCGCTCTGGGGCCGCCGTCGTACCGCGGCTCTCCGCGAGCGCCTTCTCGAAAGTGACACCATCGACGCGAAGCTCGATGTCCTCGAAGCCGCGCTGCAGGAGATGTGGCGTCCACCGGGGCTGCATCCGGCCGTCACCTTTGCCTTGGCCGCGTTCGATCGAGCGCCACTGACGACGAGCATTGGCGCGGTGACGGACGCCATCGGGCTGAGCGCGAAGCGATTCATCGAGCGGTTCACGATCGAAGTTGGCCTGACGCCGAAGCGCTACTGTCGCATTCGCCGATTCCAGCGCGCCGTTACGATGGCGAACCGCGGCCGCCGTGTCGATGGACGCGGGTGGCGCTCGACTGCGGCTACTTCGATCAGGCGCACTTCATTCACGACTTCCGGTCGTTCGCGGGCCTGACGCCGACCGCGTATCAGTCGCGCCCGGACTCCGTTTCAGAACCACGTCAAATTTCTACAATCCGAGCGCGGGCGGTATCTGAGACGATGACGCCATGGCTGATTCAAAAGACACGTATCGCACGGTTACGCCGTACCTCGCTCGTCTCCGATGCGGATGCCGAACTGGCGTTTCTGAAGGCCGCGTTCGGCGCGGACCGAAGCTCAATTGTCAGAGGAATCCAGACAACACTGTCATGCACGCCGAGATCACGATTGGCGACTCGCTCGTCATGCTCGGTCAGGCGGGCGGCCCCTGGAAGCCTCGCCCGGCGGCGCTGTACCTGTGGGTGGAGGACGTCGACGTCACGTACGCACGAGCGCTGCAGGCGGGAGCGACGTCCGAAAGCGAACCGGAAGACAAGCCGTACGGACATCGAAACGCCGGAGTCATCGATCAGAACGGCATCACGTGGTGGATTGCCGCGCCGGTCAGAGCGTGGCAGACATGAGCCCGAGTCTCGGCGAGGGAGACCTCAAGGTGCCGTCCAGCCCTCGTCTGACGGCTGGCGTGATTGTCCTGCTCCCAGGAGAAGGCCGCCACTACGAGTGCGGTCCAATGCACAGCGTCTTTCTGGCGGACGGCGACGAGACCGCGGACCAATACTCGGTGTCGATTTGGCGAGTGGATCCGGGGAAGCCGGGGCCCGGAGCCCATCGGCATGAGGCCAACGACGAGCTGTTCTATGTGATCGAAGGCACGATGACGTTTCTTCTCGGGGACCGCCATGTCGACGCAACATCTGGCGCCTTCGTGCGCATCCCGGCTGGTGTAACACACGACTTCGAGAACCGGACCGCGCAGCCTGCCAGTGCGCTCAACGTGTTCATCCCCGGCGGGTTCGAATCCGGCATGCCGGAGATTGTCGACTGGTATCGCGCCCTCCGCGATGACCCGTCCTGAAACCTCTTTGCGCCCTAATGCGTGGCCCCCCTGCGTTTCGGCCGTAGAGCTCGCACTTCGTCGGCGGCCCGGATCCTTTTCCAAGCACTCCATGATCTGCCGAACCAACTCGAGGCCGTTCGAGGTATCAAGTCCTGATTCCCGCGGCGACGTGACTCCCCCGCCGGCAGCGTCTTGCTCGCCAACCACTCCGGCCTGTCTCCACGCCGGCGGATCGACTTCAGCCTCACGGCTGACGCGACGCCCGCATTCCACACACCCGTCGCGGCGGTGTCCCGCACGTAGTCGGCGAATCGCCTCGGCTCTCGTCCGGTCACCCGTTTCACATCGTCGGTGATGGTGCTCGCCCGATCCTCGCGAAAGTATCGCTCCAGGTCGAGCATGCGATCCGCGATCGCTTCCGGCATCCCCTCCGCGAGCATGCCGACCTTCAGATCCGCCGCCGGCAGACTGACGTGACGGATGACTCGTCCCAGCGCCTTCGACAGTTCATCAGCCACTTCGTCGTAGGTCAATGCCTCAGGACCGCTCAGCGTGTAGATCTGTTCTTCGTGACCTTCGGTCGTGAGCGCCGCCACCGCCACCGCGGCGATGTCACGGACGTCGACGTGGCTGATCCGCGCCTGACCGCTCGCGCTGTAGAACGCACCTTCGGCCCTGATCGTCGGCGCCATGAAGGTGACGGCGTTCTGCATGAAGCTGTTCGGCCTGAGAAACGTCCAGGCCATGCCGCTCCTTTCGATGGCCTTCTCGACGGGTCGGTGAATCTTCGCGAGGCTGTAGGCTTCCTCTGCGGCGCCCATGACGGACTGCTTCACGATGTGCCGCACGCCGGCGGCTCTCGCCGCGTCGACCGCATTCAACTCGAGCTCGGTTTGATTCAACGCGTTGGGTCCCAGGAGGAACACGGCGTCGCAGCCCTGAAATGCCGCGCGAAGCGTCGCCGGGTGGTTGTAGTCGATCGTGACGGCCTCGATTCCACGGGCCCGGGCCGTCTCCGCAGCCCTCTCCGAGAAATAGGCGGCGCGAAACGGTATCTCTTGCCCTTCGAGCTGTCTGATGACCTCGCTGCTCAGGGTTCCACTGGCGCCGGTGACGCAAATCATGGGTCACTCCTTTCGTGTGTGCAGGTCCACTATGGCGCGCGCAATCGAACCGAACAATGCCCGGGAGTCGCTGATTCGTGCTCGTTCGTCCAACGGTCTGGACGGTCAGACACGCGCGGCGCATACTCGCGTCATGAAGATTCCCTTGGCGCACGATCCGCTTGGCGAAGCCCTGCACTTTCTACGGATGAGCGGCGTCTTTTACTGTCGCTCCGAGTTCACGGCGCCGTGGGCGCTCGATCTGCCTGCGTTCGAGGACTGCCTGATGTTCCATGTCGTGACGTCAGGCCGGTGCGTGCTTGGATGTGAAGGGCTCCGAGGATCACGTCCTGCAGCCTGGCGACTTTGCGCTCGTGCCGCACGGTGCCGGCCACCGGCTGGCGAGCGAGCCTGGAGTTCGTGGCGCGAAGCTCTTCGATCTGCCTCGCGAACAAGTGAGCGACCGGTACGAAATCCTGCGCCACGGTGGGGGCGGCGCGCCGACGACGGTCATCTGCGGCGTGGTTCGATTCGATCATCCGGCCGCCGATCGGCTGGTGACCCTGCTGCCCAGAGTGATCGCCGTCGACGCGTGGAGCTCGCCCGAGGTGGAGTGGATCCAGAGCACGCTGCGATTGATGGCGATCGAAGCCAGAGAGCTGCGTCCTGGCGGCGAGACCGTGATCACGCGGCTCGCAGACATTCTGGTCATCCAGGCCATCCGATCCTGGATTGCGAGCGATCCAGCCGCTCAGACGGGATGGCTCGGTGCGCTTCAGGACAAACAGATCGGCCACGCCATTGCCCTCGTCCATCGAGAACCCGCGCGTCCATGGACGGTCGAGTCGCTGGCGAACGAGGTCGCGATGTCCCGCTCGGCATTTGCCGCGCGCTTTACGGAGCTGGTTGGCGAGCCAGCGATGCACTACGTCGCGCGCTGGCGCATGCATGTCGCCTTGACGTGGCTGAAAGAAGAAGATGCACCGGTCAGCGAGATGGCGAGTCGTCTCGGATACGAGTCGGAGGCCGCGTTCAGCCGGGCGTTCAAGCGATTTCTCGGGTTCCCTCCGGGGGCCGTTCGACGGGCGAAGTCAGATCAATCGACCGCAAGCACCGTTACGTGCACGGTTAACAGTCGAGCTCTAACGCTCACCTGACTCCGAGCCGAAGCAGGTAGATCACAAACGCGATGTTGCTCAGAACGCTACGTACCGCGTGAAGACGTCCCCATCGGATCAGAAGGTTGGTCGTTTTCGTGTCACTCGGATCGAGTGAAGGCTCGAGCAGTTGCTTGTTCGTCGGCAGAATCACAATTAAGGTGAATGGCACAACGGCACCCAAGAGCAAGGCTCCGAAGCCAATCCAGGCATCTCCCAAGACCCACGCTGACCACAGACCTGCCACACAACCGATGACTGCAAGGGACGCCTGCATCACCGTCGCCCGATGATAGCTCGGGGCGAACTCGCGTAGCGCGACGTCGTTGCCGCACGACATCCTCGCCGGGTGCTCGACCGCGTTGATGTAGATCGCCGCGCCAGCGAACAGGCCCGCACACATCGTGGCGACGATCAGTGCCCACATGAAGCACACCCAGAAGTGCGATATCGACTCGCGCGGGAGAACGGGGCGCCGGCGCCCTTTGATGTCCGTCCCGCGGCCGAGCAGTTACTGCGTGTCTATATTCGTTGCCGGCAATCACGCCGCCCGTCACGATGCCCGAAAAAGGCGCGCTCCCGCTGATGGACACTTGCGCCCTGATCGGCCACGCCCACATCGGTCAGCCCCGGGATCAGAATAGCGGATCGAATTGCGGCGAACAGCGCGAATGGGAGAGCATCAGGTCATAGCGGTTAGCCGTCGGCCGGGCGTTAGGTGACAACGCCGATTGTGATAGGACTGTGATACGGCGGACCGTGCGACACGATGGCCCGGGTTCTTCAAGGCAGGAGGCCGGTGACTGTTCTCGAAGCGGCGGCGGCGGTCGACAGGTTCCTGTTACGGGTGAACCGACCGGTCCAGTACACGGTGATCGCCGCGACGGTGCTGCACATGATCGCCGTGGCGATTCCGAACGTCCCGCGGGCTTACGTCGATTACGCCCGTTTCCCACTGCTCAGCGGCGTTCACCAGTACGACACCTACGGCACGGACACGATCGGCGATTCGTACGTCGCCAAGGTCGTTCTGAACGATCCGCTCGACATGTACACCAAGGCGCGCCTTGAACAGACACCGCTCGAGAAGGCGACGTGGACCAAGGAGGCATCAGCTCCCTATCCGCCGGCGGGTTTGCTCGTGTCGGCGGGGCTGTATGCCATAGGGGCAGCAATCGGAATCGAGTTCTACGGCATGGTCCTGCTGCTCGCCGCGCTGTTCGTCGCGCTGTCCCTCTGGTATTTCCTGAACACGCGGTGGTACCTCTTTCCCCTCCTCTACCTGAACTTCGCCTACTTCGGCTATCGGTTCGTCTACGTGCAGGACGTCTCGTACCTCGCCATGCTGGTCGTGGTCATGATCGCGCTCGTCCTCGCCCGCTGGAGGCGCGAAGCCAGTCACATCCTGATGGCGCTCGCCATCGCGATGAAGCTCTCGCCGGCGGCGTACGCGCGGGAGATCCTGACCATGCGGCGTGGCATGGCGATGATCTTCGCCGCCATCCTGTTCGCCGGTTTCGTATTGCCCTACTTCATCTGGGACAACTACCTGACCATCTTCACGTTCCACGACGAGGTCAAAGGCAACGTCTACGACACGGTGGCGGCGGTCGTACTGGTCGTGCCCTTCACGATTGTGCTGTGGTACGTCGAGACCCGACTCGGGTTCGACATGGAGGATCGGATCGGGTGGTCGCTCGTGCCGTTCGCGATGTTCGTCGGCATCAAGATGCGGGTCGCCCGGCACCTGCTGATCGTCCTCCTGGTGCCGGACAAGCGGGGTCCCCGCAACATCGCGGCAGCCATCGGCCTGGCGCTCTACGCCGCGGCTCCGGATGTCTTTCGACTCGGGTCGGTGCTTTACATCACCACCGTTCTGCTGTTCGCATTCCTGGCGTATTATCTGCGGAGAATCGGCTGGGCAACGGTTCGCGACGACGCACGGCATCCGCTGCGCACCGTCAGGCTGCTGCTGTCGGAGCCTCGACCACGCCCTATGGCGGCATAGTCGCGGTGTCAATCACGCCGCGTCGCCCTCACCGAACGCTCCGCAGGAATTACGTCGACTGCCACACCGTACGCTTCGAAACGAGACTGCCTTGAACGCAGACCTGATGCGGGCCATCGACTACTGGGTCGGAATCCCGCTCGTGTTTCTCCTCACCATCGTCTACCGCGTCCAGCGCTTCATCGGACTGGCCACCTCGCCGGCCGGCAGGCCGCGGAACATCCTGTTCGTTCAGCTCGCCGAGATGGGGACGATGGTCGTCGCCTATCCCGCGCTCAAGAAAGCGCGCGAGCTCCATCCGGACGCCACGCTGCACTTTCTGTGCTTCACGCAGGTCCGGCCGAGCGTCGAGATTCTCGAGATCATCCCATCCGAGAACATCATCACGATTGACGCGCATTCCGGCCTGTCACTCACGCGCGACTCGCTGCGGTTTCTGTGGCGTGCCCGCCGTCGCCGCATCGACACCGTGGTCAACATGGAAGCCTTCGTCAGGTACAGCAGCTTGCTGAGCTACCTGTCCGGCGCTTGCCGGCGCGTCGGTTTCCACGGCTTCCACCAGGAAGGGCTGTACGTTGGCGATCTGCTGACACACAAGGTGCTGCACAACGGGCACATCCATGCTGGCCATACGTTCCTCGACCTCGTGCACGCTCTCGACGCGCCGCCGGAGCAGGTGCCGCGGGTGAAACGGCCGAGGGCGATGGACATCCTCGAGGTTCCGAAGATTTCGACGGACGAGAGCGCGGCCGCCGGAATCTGGCGGAAGCTCCGCGCGATCCATCCCGAGGTCGGACCGACGCGCAAGCTCGTCGTCCTCAATCCCAACGCCAGCGACAAGTTTCCCATGCGCCGCCTGCCGCTGGAGTCGTTCACCGAGCTCGCTCGCCAGTTACTGGAAGATCCCGAGGTCTTCGTGCTGATCACAGGCGTTGCCAGCGAGAAGCCGGACGCGCAATACATATGCGCGCGGCTCGGCTCGTCCCGTGCGCTGGACCTCACGGGCCAGACGACGATCACAGAGCTGCTGCATCTGTTCGATCTCGCGCACGTGCTGGTGACGAACGACTCGGGGCCGGCCCACTTTGCGGCGCTGACACGGATCCACGAAGTGGTCTTCTTCGGGCCGGAGATCCCCGAGCGCTATCGACCGCTGACCAGCACCTCGGACGTGATCCACACCGGATACTCCTGCAGCCCGTGCATCGGTCCGCACAACCAGCGGCGGTCGCCGTGCAATGACAACGTGTGTCTGAAGAGCATCAGCATCGATGAGGTCGCCGCGCTGGTTCGCACGCGGCTGGAGGCGGTGCGATCCTCAGCTGCTCCCGCTGCCGGCGCGCGCTGATCCGGGTACGCTGATTGGTAGCGCTCAAGATCCTCGGACCCTGCCCGTTTCGTTCCTGCCGCTGGACTAACGCTGACTCTTCGGAGCGGAACCTCTATCGTGGGCATGTTCGTCCCTCCGATTCCTTTGGCTAGGTAATCGCGGTGAGAAGCTCGCCCGGACGTTGCTCAGCGGCGGCCTGGGGATGCACAGCGCGCTCGTGAACATGCGCAGCTGGCGTGCGGTCGATCAGGAGACTGAGTAATTCGGGCCGACTGTAGTGGCCGCGCGAGTCCATCAGCTGCTTGCGCTTGTCGATGCGCGTGAAGTCGAGCTCCGCGATGACCACGCCTTCGCCCGAGCGGACTGGATTACCGAGCAGAGTTCCATCTGGCGCCACGATCGCCGTAAAGCAACCGCCAGAGATCGGGCCGATGCTGCCACCGGTATCCTTGGCGATCTGTGCCTGCTGATCGGCATCCAGCCAGGCCGTCGCGCAAACCACGAAGCATGCAGACTCCAGTGCATGCTGCCTGATGTTGATTTCCGTCTGCTCGGCGAACAGGTCTCCAAAGATCGAACCCGGATACATCGCCGAGTGGATCTGCTCGCCGTCCGCCATCATCGCGTAACGCGCCAAAGGGTTGTAATGCTCCCAGCACGCCAGCTGACCAATGCGGCCCACCTTGCTGTCAACGGCGCGCAGGCCCGACCCGTCGCCCTGCCCCCAGACCATACGTTCGTGGTACGTGGGCGTGGTTTTGCGGCGCCGCTGGATCAAGGCGCCGTCTGCATCGAAGAGAAGCTGCGTGTTGTACAGAGTGCCGCCGTCACGTTCGTTGACGCCGATGGACACAACAACTCCCGCATCCTTGCAGGTGTCGCTGATGGCATCGGTGGCAGGCGACGGAACAGTAACCGCCTGATCGAGCAGCTTGAGATGCTCACGGCCGGAAACGGCCTGGTAGGGGGCCTGGACGAACGAAAAGTACGGGTAGTACGGCACCACGGTTTCCGGAAACGTGGCGAACTGCACGCCCTGTTGCCCAAGGTCCCTGATCTGTCGCACGACCTTGTCGACCGTTCCCTCGCGGCTGTAGAGGACCGGACTGATTTGGACGGCCGCCGCTTTCACGGTTCTCATCGCATTCTCCTTGGTGGGCGTCCACGTGGTGAGCATCATCCGAATGTGAACGCGAATGCCTCCACGCCGGCATCAATGAACTCGATCTCCAACGTGCGATCAACGACCGGTCCCGGCTGCCTGATTAGCTGGTACAGCCGCTGTTCGGCGACGGTGCCGCTGCCGCTGTCGTCCACGTCCAAACCGTGAGCAGGACCTGGACGCTGGCCGTCCATCGATACGCGGAAGCGTACCGGCATGTCCTGGCGCCGCGGTCCCATCACCAGGTGGACGTCGCGTGCGTGAAATCGGTACACGATTCGGCCGGGTCGCCTTGTTCAAAATGGCGGGCTCATCTGCCACGGTCCACTCGCCCGCGAGGGCCCAGTCATTCAGCCTCAAGCGGCCGGGAGCCGCATAGACGCGACGCTGCCTCAGTGCGGCGCCGCCGGGCGACGAGAAGTTCTCGGCCCTTCCGTAGCCGAGATACGTCTCCGGCGACTTCAAGTTTTGCCAATCAGCCTGCACCTCGAAGCCGCTGGCAGCGGCAGGTGCGACGTCCTGGTCGTCGCCTGTGACGCCCGTCTCTGCCAGCAACTTACGAATCGTCTGTTCTGATGGTTCGTACCTGCCCTCGCCGAAGTGATGGTCACGAAGACGTCCGCGCGCGTCGATGAAGTAAAGGGCTGGCCAATATCGGTTGTTGAAAGCGCGCCAGATCGCATAGTCGCTGTCGACGGCGATCGGATGGTCGATCTTCAGCTGCTGAACGGCACGACGCACGTTGTCGAGGTTCTTTTCGAATGCGAACTCGGGGGTGTGCACGCCGATCACGGTCAGCTGTTGTCTGTACCTCCGGGCCCACGCTCGAACATAGGGAAGCGTACGCAGCCAATTGATACAGGTATAGGTACCGAACTGGACGAGCACGACCTTCCCCGACAGGCCTGCTGCCGACAGGGGTGGCGAATTCAGCCACCCCGTCGAACGGCCGAGAGCCGCGAGCTGGCGTGACTCGCCTTCATTCGCCTTCGCTGTGCCCATGATGCCGAACTGCGCGGCCGCGAGCGTCGTTGCCGCCGCCGCCCAGAAAGTGTCGGCGGCCATGGATCATGGTGGACCGGACCACGCGTTACCGCAGCGACTTGAACGCCGCCCGCACTTCCTCGGAGAAGAGCTGCGGCTCCTCCCAGGCGGCGAAGTGGCCGCCCCTGTCGACCTCGTTGAAGTAGGCGAGGCCGGGGTAGACCGCCTCGACCCAGCTGCGCGGGGAAGCCCAGATCTCGCCGGGGAACGTCGTGAAGCCGACGGGAACCGAGACCGCCGGAGGAGCCTGGCCGCTCGCAAGCGCTGCGGCCAGCGCTCGCCCGTCCTCCCAGTACGACCGGGCCGCCGACGCTGCGGTGCCAGTCAGCCAGTACAGCGTGATGTTGTCGACGATGGTGTCCCGGGTGAGATTGCCCACGGGCTCGCCGTCGACGAACGCGCGGGAGATCTTGTAGTAGCTGTCCGTGTCGTGGTCGAGCAACCAGGCCGCCAGCGCGACGGGTGAATCCAGCAGGGCGTAGCCGATCGTCTGTGGCCGCGTTGCCATCTCGAGGAAGTAGCCGAAGCCGTCCTCCCTGAACGTCGCGACCGCCTTGGCCGCTACGCGTTCCTGTTCGGATTTCTTGGGCAGGTGATCGCCGATTGCGAGCACCGCCGTGAGCAGGTTCAGGTGGTAGCCGACCAAACCCTCGACCGCCTGGCGGCCCATCAGGTCCGTGACGAGGGCACCCACGTCGCCGCCCTGGGCGACGTAGCGGGTGTAGCCGAGGCGGTGCATCAGCTCCGCCCACGCGCGTGCGGTGCGGCCGGAGTCCCAACCGAGCTCGGTCGGCTCGCCCGAGAAGCCGTAGCCAGGCAAGGACGGCAGCACCAGGTGGAATGCGTCCTCGGGAGTGCCGCCGTGAGCGGTCGGGTCGGTGAGGGGGCCGATGGTCTCGAGCAGCTCGATGACCGAGCCGGGCCAGCCATGCGTCATGATCAGCGGCAACGCGTTCTCATGCCGCGACCTGACGTGGATGAAGTGGATCTCCACCCCGTCGATCTTGGTCGTGAACTGCGGCAGCGCGTTCAGTCTCGCCTCGCACTTGCGCCAGTCGTACTCGGTCGCCCAATAACGCGCGAGTTTCTGAATCGTCGCGAGCTGCACGCCCTGCGACCGATCCTCGACGAGCTCCTTGCTGGGCAAGCGCGTCGCCGCGATGCGGCGGCGCAGGTCGTCGATCTTCTCCTGGGGAATCTCGAGGTGGAAAGGGCGGATCTCTGGAGCGGTTGCGACGGTCGTGCTCATGACGAGCTCCTTTCGTTTGGTCTGCGAATCAGCGCAGTCATCGCGGCGATCACGATGATTCCTGTGCGGACGCTAACGCGGTGCATCAGTCGGTCAAGTGGTTTCATGCTGTCCTCTTCGGCGGTGTGACGGCGGGCTGGCGGCCGGGGATCCGCCGGCGCCTTCACCGCTTCCCGTAATCCGTAAACACGTAATCTCTGCCTTTGCTCTCGTGTGGCAGGCGAACCCGCACTTGGCGTCGTTGCCCTGTGGTGGCGTGCCCGCTGTAGTGCCCGGCTTGAACGTATCGGACGCCGCGTCGTAATCGAACACCGCATATCCCCATCCGCCGCTGTCCGCGAATCTCTTGCCGTCCTTCACCATGAAGTCCACGTTCAGCAGGCTGCCCGGTACGGTCGCGTCCGGGAAGAACTCGTTCTGTTTCGGAATCCAGTGGATCTTGGCCATCTTGGCACCATCCGGGACAGGCTTACCGTTGCCGGGAATGCCGGCCCGGTAGGCGTCGATCATCACGGGATTGCCGAGGATCACCGCGACCACCTTTTCGCTCCGACTGATGGAGATGGACTGCCATCCTTCGTATCCCCTGAACTCAGAGAACGCAAGCCCGCCCGGCACTTTCACTGTGTACTTGTCCTGGGCGGAAATGGCCAAGCCGCCTAGGACGGCGAGCCACGCCGTCGCAATACCAATCGTCAGCATGCTGTTGCGATTCATAGAGCACCTCCTACACCTCACCTCACATCGGCGCGGCTACGGAGCGCGTCGCCGAGTGCATCCAGGTCCCACGAGCCGTCGTGGCGCAGGCCGTTGATGAAGAAGGTCGGCGTGCCGTTCACGCCGCTTCGGACCCCGCTCAGAAAATCCTCGCGAACCCGCGCCGCATGCGCGTGCGAGGCGAACTCGCGCTGGAACCGTTGCTCATCGAGGCCCAGCCTGGCCGCATAGTCGAGCAAATGGCGATCATCGAGCGCCCTTTGATGCTCGAAGACCAGGTCGTGCATTTCCCAGAACCTGCCCTGCGCCCCGGCCGCTTCTGCCGCTTCCGCGGCGTGGCCTGCATGCGGATGTATCTCCTGGAGCGGGAAATTGCGGAAGACGAATCGCAGCTGCGCGCCGAGGCGCCTTTGCACTTCCTTGACGATCGGATACGCCCTTCCGCAGTGGGGGCATTCGTAGTCCCCGTACTCGACCAGCGTGACGGCCGCGTCGGCGCCGCCTTGCGCGTGGTCGCGGTCGCTGACGGGAAGGCTGAGCCTGGCGATTTCACTGTCAACGCTCATGTTTCTCTCCCGTTGCAAGGCCTTCGAGCGCGCGAAGGATTCCGTCGGCGCCGGGATTGATGCCGACAGGTGAGACGTAACTCCAGCGAATGATTCCGCCGGCGTCGATCACGAACAGCGCGCGCTCGCTCGTCCCATCGTGTTCGCGGTAGATGCCATACTGGCGGGCGACGTGCCCCTTGGGCTCGAAGTCAGCGAGCAGCGGGAAGTGCAATTGCCGATCGTGCGCAAATGCGAGGTGGCACCAGGCGCCGTCCACCGAGATGCCGATCAATTCGGCGTTGAACTGCGAGAACTCGGCGAGCAGTTCGTTGTAGAGCACCATCTGATCGCCGCAGACCGGACTCCAGTCGGCTGGATAGAACGCGAGAATCACCGGGCGGCCGCGGAATTCGCTGAGCGAGACCATTTGATCGGGTGTCGAGGGCAGTGAGAACTCGGGTGCCTGTACACCCGCCGCCAGCGCAGACGTCGTGCTCATATGGCTGCTCCGTCGTGCTTGCCCTCCGGCCCGGGCACGGTCAGGGCATAAGACCGCGCCGTATTGTGTAGCTTCACCCATTCGACCTTGGCCATCGCCGCGCCGTCGGGAACGGACGTTCCGTTCGCTGGAATGCCGGAGAACGCGACGCCGCTCGGCGTCTTGAGGATGAATCGATCCTGTGCCGCCAGAGTCTTGCCGGCAACGAAGAAGGCCGCGGCGATCGCGATCGCGGTGATGTGCTGATGTTTCATCTCTCTACCTCTACTGTCGCCCAGTTGGTCGCCGCCACGATGACACGACTCGGGCACGGAAGAACGAACAATGAGACCAGATGCGTGGCCGTTGATCAATCCGACGAAGGATCGACGACACCTTCGTATCGATCTGGCTGAGCTTCTGTGTGTTCGCCTGAACGACCCGGCAGGTCGGGGTTTATGACGTTGGCGTGCGTCGCCAGAGAGCCGCGGACAGGCCGGGCGCCGTGGACGCTGCGCGTCTGGGCGGAGCCGTTCACGCCGCTTAAGGTAACCGCGCGTACTCGGCCAGGCCCTGCTTCAGGATCGGGAGATCGGAGTCGGCGTTCTTCCACAGTGTCAGGAAATCCTGGTAGGACGCTTTGGCCTTGGCCGCGTCGCCCAGCGACGCGAGCGTTCTCCCCAGTTGCAGGTGCGCCAATGCGCCGATCGGGTCCGACCCAACGAGACCTCGATGGTCGAGGATCTTTTGAAACTCGGCGGCCGCTTCCGCATACCGGTGCTCGGCTCTGAAGGCCTCGCCACGGACGTAGGCCGAGTGCAAACCGCCAAGATAGAGGTCTGAAGCTGAGGCCCGTCACCGCCAGCTCGTAGGGAAGGGCGATCTGCAGCCGCTCCACGCTGTCTGCGGGCCTGCCCTGTCTCCAGGCGACCAGCGCGCGAAGCACCGGTACGTAGGTGAACTTCACGAACGTGTCTTCCGGGAAGCGCTTTTCCAGATCGCCGGCGAGCGCCTCTGATTGGGAGAAGTCTCCCGCAAGGGCCAGGGCAAGGCCGGCGGCGTACTGGACATCCCGCCCCTTTGACCGCTCGAGCGCCGCCATGGCGTTCTTTTTCCCTTCGGCACCATTCCCGCAGACGGCTTCCCACACCGCTCGTGCGGCCTGGTAGGTCGCGGCCGCCTCGCGGTGCCCCTTCTTGCAAGGCGAGATCCAGGGCCCGGCTCGATGACAGCCGGGCGGCTTGCAGGCGGCCGGAACGCGCCAGTGCGAGAGCCTGCGCGTGCGCCATCGGATGTTCCGCTCCGCGCTTGCCCTTGGCCAGAGCCGCCGATTCGATCCATCTGGCCCTGGTCACCCTTTAACAGCGCGATGGTGTACCGGAGCGTCCAGATTAAAGGATTCGTCCACCTTGCGTTCGGACGCAAGCTGAAGGGTGCGCTCGGCTTCGGGGAAGCGGTCAAGGTAGAAATTGGCGCTGGCAAGATTGCTGTAGCCAAAGACAACGTCAGGCTCTGCCTCGATTCTCTCTTGAGCAATCTCGATCACTCTTTCGAATCGGCCGGTCCCATGCGTGGAAAGGCCGCCCAGCAAACTCTGCGCATTCGGTGTGCGGCCCGCGAGGATATGTCTGCAGCCACGACTCGAGGGTTTGGTACGCCTTCTCCAGATTTCCCGTCACCTGCCGGTCGTAAGTAAAGTCGATGAAAAACCTCTCCCGGTCGCTGACGCGATCCCGCAGTTGCCAGGCTCTTGGCGGTGCTCTCAGCCGACAACACGGACTCTCCAATCGCGCTGTACGACGAGCCCCAAATTCGCGTACGGCCATCGCGAATTGCGGATCGATTTCGACGGCACGGCGGTAGAACGGTATGCTCGCGACAGTCCCGGCGGCCAAGTTCACCTTGAGTCCGGTGCTGTAAGCCTTGAGGGCTTCGAGTGACGGTGTCGTCGCGTCGGCGAGCGGCTTCGAATGCTGTTCCACCGTCGCCAGCGATTCGCCCACTCTGGTTCTGAAATCTGCGGGCGATTTCGCTCAGAGCGTTCAGGACGTCTTCTCTCTTCGCCGCCACCGCCTGCTCGTTGATCGAGAATGTCTCCGGTGTTGCAGTTCTTTGCGATCAGGCCCACGACGTACTGGCTTCCAACCCGTGCGATCGAGCCCTCCAGGACAGCCGCACTTGCGGTTCGCTCGCAGATCTGCTGAGCCACGCTCCGGACGTCAGCCGCGCCTCTTTCGGTTGTCCCATCAGCACCAGCTGTCTGCTGGACATTGCCGGTCCGAAATCAGGGTCAGGAACGGAGACTGTTGCAGCTCGACCGACAGTCCCTGGCGCAGCGTGTCGTCGAACACCGGATCGCCCGTCGTGTTCTCGAAATCCGCCAGGACAATGGTGTCCCTCTCGGTCAGCGTCGCCGGGCGCTGCAGATACCAGGCTCCGGCGATGACCGCGGCCAGCCACGCCGGCCGCCGCCGATGACCCGATCTTCCAGCGTCGCCCGATCGTCGCGAGGCGCCTCGGTCGTCGCGGTCGGCGCCGCCCGACGCGCCCGAATCGCGATCACGCTTCAGCCGCTGGAGGTCGGCGCGAATCTCCGCGGCGTGCTGGTAGCGCAGCGCGCGATCCTTCTCCAGGCACTTGTCGATGACGCGTTCCAGTTCCTGCGGCAGCCTCGGGTTCAGCTGCACCGCGGACGCGGGCGCGCGATTCAGGATGCCGTCGAAGATCAGTCCCGGGCTGTCGCCGCGAAACGGCGCCGTGCCGGTCGCCATTTCGTACAGCACCACGCCGAACGAGAACAGGTCGGTGCGGGCATCCACCTCCTCCGCCCGCACCTGTTCCGGAGACATGTAGGCGACCGTTCCGACGGCACTCCCCGGACTCGTCAGGTCCGCGCGCGTCGTCACGGTCGCCGTCGGCTCGTCACCGCCGCCCATCGGACGGAGTTTCGCCAGCCCGAAATCCACGATCTTGGCGTGGCCGCGGCTGGTGACGAACAGATTGGCGGGCTTGATGTCGCGGTGGACGATCCCGGCGGCGTGCGCCGCCTCGAGCGCGTCGGCGATCTCGATCGCGAGCGCCAGCAGCAGATCGATCTCGAGCGGGCGCCCGGCGATACGCTGCTTCAGCGTCGTCCCGTCGAGGAACTCCATGACCAGGAACGCGCGGCCGTCGTGCTCGCCGATATCGTGGACGGTGCAGATGTTGGCGTGGTTCAACGCCGAGGCGGCCCGCGCCTCGCGGCGGAATCGGGCCAGGGCGTCGGGATCATCGGCGAGGTCGGGCGACAGGAACTTCAGCGCGACAGGGCGCTGCAGGCGCGCGTCCTCGGCTCGGTAGACGACGCCCATCCCGCCGCCGCCCAGCTTCTCCACCGTGCGGTAGTGCGAGAACGTCTGACCGATCAGTGCATCGCCGCCGGGCTGGCTGTCAGCGCCGCCGCGCCGTCCGGTGAGCTGGCGGGCGGCGAGTTCGATCGCCGGAGCCCCGAGAAAGCTGTCAGCGCGATCGTGTGCGGCGAGCAGCGAACGGACGTCGTCCTCCAGTTGCTGGTCGCCGCCGCAGGCGCGCCGCAGAAACACGTCGCGCTCCGCCGCGGGACGATCCAGCGCGGACTGCAGCAGCTTATCGACGTGGTTCCAGCGTTCGGGATCCATTCACGGTGCCGCCGGTCAGCTCGCGGTACAGCCAGGCTTTGGCGCTCTTCCACTCGCGCATCACGGTGATCGACGACACGTGCAGGACCTCAGCGGTCTCGTCGACGCTCAGGCCGCCGAAGAAGCGCAGCTCCACCACCTTCGCCTTGCGCGGTGCCAGCTCGCCCAGGGCGTTCAGGGCATCGTCGAGGGACACGAAGTCATGGGAGCGATCGGTGCCAATCACGGCGGCGGCATCGAGCGAGACATGCTCGGCGTCCGCGCCGCGTTTCAGCGTTGCGGCGCCGCGCATGGTCCACCAGGATGCGGCGCATCGCCTGAGCCGCGACGGCCAGGAAATGGGCGCGGTTCTGCCAGCGCATGCGCTTGTAATCGACCAGCCGCATGTAGGCTTCGTTGACCAGCGCCGTCGTCTGCAGGCTGTGGCCCGCGCGCTCGCGTCTCATGTAGTGGCGCGCCAGGCGGCGCAGTTCGTCGTAGACGATCGGCGTCAGCTGGGCGAGCGCGCGCTGGTCCCCGTCGCTCCACGCACGGAGAAGCGTACTGACGTCGCCCAGAGCCGGGTCACCAGCGCTCCAACCCAATTGCATGGTGTTGACCGCCGAAGTATACGCGGTCTTCGCCGTTTCTTCGGCTGATCGAGCCCTAAGGATGCAGCTGGAGGAGCGTGGCGATTTCCTGGAGCTTGCCGCGAACGGCCTGACCGTTACGCGGACCCAGGCGCAGAAGCTGCTTCTGCGCCGGCGACAGCGACTGCAGCTTCGGGTCGCTGTAGGCGTAGGTCATGCCCTTGCGATAGAGCGCCGCCTTCTCATCGAATGCGGGCGTCTGCAGCAGCACGCCGATCGCCCGTTCGAGCACGCGATCGAAGTCGCCCTCCGGATACCCGAGCTCCCGGTACGCATCACTGATGCGCGGCTTGAGGGTGAGGTACAAGCTGGCGGTGCCGACGGGGTCGAGGGCGCCGATCGCATCCCCATGGAGGTTGTACCGCTCGTAGCTGCGAGGGTCCACGAACAACTCCTCGCCAGAGCTCGTCGTCCGGAACCGTCCTTGCGGTGCGATTGGCCGCAAGAACTGCGCCGGCGTCCGCCCTTCTGCGATGTTGACCGTCACCACCGTGAAGTTGGCGATGAGTCCTTTCGTGGCGAGCCACGCCGCAATCGTGGGATGAGACGACAGCCGCGTCACCAGCTCACGCACGACCGGGTCGGTTTGCGGCAGCGGCGGCAGATCGATATCCGCGGCCTTTACAAGCGGAGCCTTGGGGCCCTCCGGCACGGTCGCTGGCGGGACCGCGGGCGCGGTCACGGCTGCGGGCGGTGTGGTCTGCCTCCGAGACGTGATGTACCAGGCTCCGCCCGCGACAGCGATCGCTGCCACGATCGGCAGTCGCCCACACAACGTAGTTCCTGGATGGCGGTGGCGGAAGCGTGACCGGCACCTCGCCCGAACGCTCGAGCTCGTAGTCGTCGAGGTCAACCACACGACCAGTCTACGCTCCTCGCTGATTGGAGCAAGCGCGCGAGGATGAGCTTACGTTCACCTAGAGCCGCGCGAAGCGCTCCGTCTCCTCGATCAGAGCGCTGCGGATCCCAGGCTCGGTCATCGAGTGGCCGGCGTCCGGCACGATGACGAGCTTCGCCTCGGGCCAGGCGCGATGGAGATCCCAGGCCGAACGGATTGGACAGACGACGTCATACCTCCCTTGGACGATGACGCCGGGAATCTTGCGGATCTTCCGGGCGTCACGCAGGAGCTGACCGTCGGCCTTCATGAAGCCTCGGTTCACGAAGTAGTGCGCCTCGATGCGGGCGAAGGCGTCGGCGAACCTGCCGCCGCCGAACTTCTTCACCAGAGCCGGATCGAAGAAGAGCTTGCTCGTGCTCCCCTCCCAGATCGACCAGGCGCGCGCGGCCTTGCGGCGCACACGACGGTCGGGGCTGGTGAGGCGCTTGTAGTAGGCCTTCATCATGTCGCCACGCTCGCGCACCGGGATCGGCGCAAGAAAGTGCTCCCACGCGTCGGGAAAGATCTCGCTCGCCCCTTGCTGGTAGAACCACAGGAGCTCGCTCCGACGCAGCAGGAAGATGCCGCGCAGCACCAGCGCCTTGCAGCGTTTCGGGTGCGCCTCGGCATAGGCCAGCGAAAGGGTGCTGCCCCAGCTCCCGCCGAACACGACCCACCGCTCGATGCCGAGGTGCTCGCGCAGCTTCTCGATGTCCGCCACGAGATTCCCGGTCGTGTTCTCCCGGAGCTCCGAAAAGGGGGTGCTCTTGCCGCAGCCGCGTTGATCGTGCAGCACGATGCGCCACTTCTTCGGATCGAAGTAACGGTGGTAGATGGGCTCGATGCCGCCGCCCGGGCCGCCGTGCAGGAAGACCAGCGGCTTGCCGCGCGGGTTGCCGTACTCCTCGAAGTGGATCGTGTGCAGCTTCGAGACCTGCAGAGACCCCGAGCGGTACGGCTTCGTCTTGGGAAAGAGATCGCGCAAGCCCTTCGTCGTCGATTTCATGCCGCAACGCTACCACGCGCGATCCCTCCACCTCTACTCGCGTCATCGATGGAGGTACAGGCCCTCATCGTGGCGCGTTGATCGCGCTGCATCGCGTTCGCATTTACGTAGTCGGCCACCGCAGCCCCTACCTGGTCGCTGATCGCCACCGTGCTCGGGTAATGCATGCCACCCCAGACGCGCGCGTCGTTGCCGTCTGCACGCGCCTGCGAGATGCTGGTGTAAGACCACGGAACGTCGACTGGCTGCCCCTGAACCACCATTCGTGTGGTCAGTGTAAATGTCTGAGCATCAGCGAAATGACTGAGCAGTACGGTCGCTGCTGCGCCGTTCTGGCCCGGGTGGCCGGCGGGATATTCCGGATGGCACGGCGTTGGCACCAGCGGCCCCCACCCCGGAGCCGACATCGTCGCGTCATTGCCGTCGGTGTCGGCGAGGAGGATCGCGGTCCACGGCCGCCAGGTGACTTCCATCCACAGCGCTCCGTAGTCTCGCTTCCCTTTCCAGATGGTGAACGCGGTGTCGGCCATTGCGAGGTTCAAGACCGCAAGCAGTCGATTGCTGCGGGACATGGACAGGTGGTTGGCGCGTGCGATCTGGTTGGCGGCCTGGTTCCAGTGAACGCTCGCATTGCCCTCCCAGAATGGCGCCAGAGCTGTTTGATCGGCGCTGCGGCTGGATCCGGTGGCGCCACCGAGCGCTTTGACTGTCTCGAAATCCGCCACGTACGGTATCGCTGACAATCGTGCGCGGCGGCGGGGGCTGGAACTGCGTGTTCGTGGCCAGTACGAACATGTCGGTAAATGCCAGCGGCTGCGCCGTCATCCCCACTTGCTGATTGCAGTTCGCCGTCATGCGCCATTGGCCCACGGCCATCCCACCATAGAACGGCCGCTTGCGGAGTGGTGAACCCATCGTTCTGGCGCCAGGCGAATACCGCTTCAGCCACGTGGGTGCCCCACTCGATGCCTCGCTGGCGCGACTGGCCGCCGTCCCCGCCATCGTCACTCAAGGCCGCGAGTGAAGCGGCGTACTTCTGGGTGAGCTGACCCTCTCTGGTGGGAAACAGCTTGACGAGCGTCTTGTAGGCCGCGGCGATGACGGCAGCGCGACGAGAAGCGCCCCTTGGCGCCGGGTCGTGAACGAAAATCGGCGCGTAGCGGCGTTCGATGCCGTTGTAGGCGTCGAAGACGGCGGCGTGAACAATCGCCCCGAGCCGCTGACTCGAGGAATTGGGCGTATTGGTCGCAATCAGCGTGTCGATGAAGACCTGGTTCCACTCCAGCACCTGGTCGGGGGGCTCGTCAGGCGGCTGCCCCGCCGTGGTCGGCGTGCAGAGGGTCACGGACGTGAGCAAGTACGTCAGGGCGAGCGATACCCAGCCGTTTCGGTTCAATTGCCACCAAGGCGTTGCCATGTGAGCGTCTCGCTTTCCGGCCAGCGGCGAGGAGTGTTGCAGAGAGCCTCGAGGCGCTGTCCAGTGCGCACGATGGACTGCGGGGAAGTCCAGCTCAACCTGTAAAGCGCGGCAGACGTCGAGGATCCATGGTGTGCGGCACAATGCGGTGGGTTGCCGTCGCCTCCGGGGCTCGAATCCGCCTACACTGGGGGTCCCGCCAGTGCAGCGGTGCCGCCATGACAGACCAACCTGAGCCCGCAGCGCCAGCCCCAGCACCCGAACAACCGGGTCTCCGGCTGGACTCGTGGAAGGACATCGCCGCCTACCTCAAGCGTGACGTCAGCACGGTGCAGCGCTGGGAGAAGCGCGAGCGGATGCCCGTGCACCGCCACGTTCACGACAAGCTGGGGTCGGTGTATGCGTTTCGTCCGGAGCTCGATGCCTGGTGGCGTGGCCGCGGTGGGCAGCTGACCGGGCAAGAGCCGAGCGATCCGGTCCACGCGGCCGACGCCGCTGCGAGCCCGGGCCGGCGACATGGTTCCGCGCTGCGCTCGCAGGTGGTTGTTGTCGTCGCAGTCGTGGCTTCGGCCGGTTTTCTCCGGCGCTTCGCGTCGCCGGACGATCGGACGGCTGCCAGCGTCACATCAACGGCTCCGAGCCCTGCAGATGCGACACGACGGGTCAGTCCGGAGGCTGACGATCTACTGTGGCGAGCGCGGTATCTCAGCGTCCGGACGACCGACGAGGACAACAAACGCGCCATCGAACTGCTCGAGCAGGCGATCGCGCTGGAACCCGATTTTGCCGCGGCGTACGGGGAGCTGGCCTCTGCCTACGTCACTCGCCTTGCCTATGTCACGCCTGACGAGAGCCGGGAACTGGAACAGAAGGCCTTCTCCATGGCGCACAAGGCGTTGACGATCGATCCCAATGCCCCCGAAGGATACATAGGCCGCGGAGACCTGCTCTGGACCCGGTCGCATCGATTCGCACACGAAAGCGCCGTTCAACAGTTCCGTCACGCATTGGCACTGAACCCACGTTCAGACGAGACACATCGGCGGCTGGCACGCGTGTTCGTGCACGTCGGTTTCTTTGATGAGGCCATTCATCACGCAGACACCGCGCTGACGATGAATCCGAGCAACGCGCAGGCGCTGAATTCGCGCGCACAGGCGCTGCTGTGGATGGGGAAGGATGAAGACGCCCTGGCGATACTGTCGAGCGTTCCCGGACCCGTGCTGCCGGAACTGGTGGACGCGAATATCGTGTTCGCGATGTTTCGACTGAACCGACGAGAGGACGCGTGGAGCTATCTCCAACGGGCGAAACGCAAGTACTCGACCGATCTGGGCGGCACGCTGACGGGCGTGGAATCAATGCTGCTCGCCGAATCCGATCCGATCGCAGCACAGAAGCTGATTGATGGTTTCAGTCAGCGGAAAGCGACGAACACGTCGCATCATGCCGCGTATTTCGCTGCAGCTGCATCGGCACGAATGCGGCGTACCGATCAAGCCGTGCAGTGGCTTCGGGAAGCATCCGAAACCGGCTTTCCCTGCTACCCGCTGTTCATGCGCGACCCCAACCTGGACGCAATCCGCGGCGAGCCGCAGTTCCAACGGTTCATGGCGGAGTTGGCGAAGCGCTCTGCCTCTCTGCGCAAAGCCCTGTTTTCGAGCTAGGACCGTTCCTCGTCGGCGGCAGGCGCCATAAGATTCCACATGCGTCGTTGGGGCCTCGCTCTCTACGTGCTGCTGTGCCTGATCTGGGGCTCCACCTGGCTGGTCATCAAGGTCGGCTACGGGGGCCTGGGCCCGTTCAACGTCGCGGCGCTGCGATTCTTCATCGCCGGAGCCGTCATGACCGTGGCCGCGTGGCTGACGCGAGCGCGATGGCCGCGTGACAAACGGGAGTGGCTGGCCGTCGCGGTGGTCGGGCTGCTGATGTTCGCCGCCGACTACGGTCTGATCTACTGGGCGGAACAGCACATCGAGAGCGGCCTTACCGCGGTGCTTTTCGCCACCCTGCCGCTGATGACGCTCTTCGCCGCGCGGGCGTATCTTCCGGGCCAGCGCATCACCGCGCGGAAACTCACCAGCTCGCTGCTGGCCCTGGCTGGCACGATTGCGCTCTTCGCCGACCGGCTGCGCTTCGATTCCGGCGCCGTCAAGCCGATGCTGGCCGTGCTCGCCGGTGCTGCCTGTGCGGCCATCGCCAGTGTCGTCAGCAAGCGGGACGCGCACGATCTGCCGGCGGCGACGCTGAACGCGCCGTCGATGCTCATCGGCGCCGTTGGCGCTGCTTGCCGCCTCGCTGGCGCACGGCGACGGGTTTCGACTCCCGGCTGACGCCGCGACCTGGGCCGCCGTAGCCTACCTGTCGGCGGTCGGCACGGTGCTCGCCTTTTTCGTCTACTTTTCGCTGCTCAAGACGTGGACCGTGATGAGCCTCGCCTTCATCTCGGTGTTCACGCCGGCGATTGCGCTGCTGCTTGGCTTCGTGTTTCTCGACGAACGTCCGAGCCAGTGGACCGTGGGCGGCTCGATCCTGATTCTCTTGGCGATCGCACTCGCGGCCCGGCAGGACTGAAAGGAGCACCGAGCGTGGCCACACCGCGTTACCCCTCGCTGTACCAAATCAACACCCGGGTCTGGCTGACCGACCTGTCGCGCAGCCTGGGCCGGCAGGCGACGCTGGATGACGTTCCCGACGTCGAGATCGATCGCGTCGCGGGGATGGGGTTCGACTGGGTCTGGCTCCTGAGCGTATGGCAGACGGGGCCTGCCGCGCAGCTGATCTCGCGCACGAATCGCGAGTGGCGCCACGAATTCGAGCAGACGCTGCCGGATCTGCGAGACGAGGATATCGCCGGCTCGGGGTTCGCGATCACCGGCTACACGGTTCACGCGGCGCTGGGTGGGGACGAGGCGCTGGCGCGACTCCGTCAGCGCCTTCGAAGCCGCGGTCTGCGGTTGATGCTCGACTTCGTGCCCAACCATACGGCACCCGATCACGGATGGGTGAACGATCACCCCGACTACTATGTCGCCGGGACCGCGGCAGACCTGGCGCGCGAACCGCTCAATTACACACGGGTCACAGGTGCTCGAGGCGACAGGGTGCTGGCACTCGGACGCGACCCGTACTTCGCCGGCTGGCCCGACACGCTGCAGCTCGATTACAGCAATCCCGCTACGCAGGCGGCCATGGCCGGCGAGCTTCTCAGGATCGCCGGGCAGTGCGACGGGGTGCGCTGCGACATGGCGATGCTGGTCCTGCCCGACGTCTTTGAGCGGACGTGGGGCCGCCGTGCTCCGCTCTTCTGGCCCGACGCGACCCGGCGTGTGCGGGAGAAGACTTCAGGCTTCTGCTTCATGGCGGAAGTCTATTGGGACCTTGAATGGACCATGCAGCAGCAGGGATTCGACTACGCCTACGACAAGCGGCTGTACGATCGGCTGCGCGAGGGTCACGCCCGTCCGGTACGCGAACACTTCCATGCCGGCTTCGACTACCAGGACAAGCTTGCGCGCTTCATGGAGAATCATGACGAGCCACGAGCCGCCGCCACCTTCTCGCCGGCGATGCACGAAGCCGCAGCGATCGTCACCTACCTGTCGCCTGGTCTGCGGTTTTTCCACCAGGGTCAGTTCGAAGGGCGCAAGAAGCGAATCTCGCCGCACCTTGTCCGAGCGCCGCTCGAGCCCACCGATGGCGGGCTGCAGCGGTTCTACGACCGCCTGCTCGCCGTGCTACACCATCCGGCAGTTCGAGACGGTGACTGGCGGCTGCTCGAGTGTATGCCCGCCTGGGACGGCAACTGGACGTCGGACTGTTTTGTTGCGTGGTTGTGGACGGGGAGCGCTGGCGAGCGCCGGCTGGTTGCTGATCAACTACGCCCCGAACCAGAGCCAATGCTACCTTCGTCTGCCTCTCGCCGCTCCCGTCCGTCGGTTGGTGTTCAAGGATCTGATGGGCCCTCTCGGCTTCGAGCGTGACGGGCGCGATCACGAAGCACGCGGTCTGTATCTGGACATGCCCGCCTGGGGCTACCACGTGTTCGACGTAACCGTCCACCAGGAAGGGTAGGTCGAGGGCACGGTGGCTCACAATCCGAGACGGGTGAAGTGCCCGCGAATGGTCGCGTAGCATTCGCACGACGTCGCTTCGAGCCGCTTGCGTTGCAGGATGCCGATGCGGCCGTAGCGGCTCGAGATCAACCCCTCACGCTGGAGCGCTTTCAGCACCACGCTGACGGTGGGCCGGCGCACGCCGAGCATCACCGCAAGGAATTCCTGTTTCAGGGCAAAGTCGTCATCGTCAACCCGGTCATGCGTCTGCAGCAGCCATCGGCACGACCGCTGGGTGACGTTGTGCAACGCGTTGCACGCCGTGCACTGCATGATCTGCAGCAGGTTCGCCTGGGCGTAGCGATTGACGACGTCGCGAAACGGTCCCGGGGCCGCGGTCTCTGTGACGAATCGGGCCACGGCCATTGACGGCAGGTACCCATCTGCCACCTGCTGAAAGGTGCGACCCATCCCGGCCCGGTCGCCGAAAAAGACGCCGATGCCCAGCATGCCTTCATGCCCGACGGTGGCCACCTCCACGAGGGCGCCGTCGCGCATCTGGTTCGTGATCGAGTACACGCCGCCGTTCGGGAAGTAGACGTCCTTGACCTTCACGCGGTGCGCCTGCAGCGTGGCGCCGGTGGTGACTGCACGCATCCGCAGGTAAGGCAGCAGGCGGTCGTAGTCGGCAGCCGGCAGAGCCGCCAGCAGCCGGTTGCGCAGCTGCGACCCGTCGGGCAGCAGCCGGATAGAGGATGAGATGGCAGAGGGCACGTGTCTCCTCCGAGCGAACCTGAACGGGTCAGGTGCTTCGATGAGACTGAAGGGCGCAGCCCTCGCCGCGTGCACAGCTCAGAAAAGCAGGTCGGAACGCGAGGCTATCAGGTCGCGCGGCGAATGACCAGGAATGTACAGATACAGTACATTCTGCCCGTCTAGGCTCGTGCCACGCCACAGGTGACGTCGCAGCCTCCGAACTTCCGGCAGTAGGCATGCTGCCGCGTAGGAGCGTGACGACGTCAACTCGGTTTCCTGGACATTCCTGCCGGTCGTTGCCCCTTATGCCAGGGCGAACGATGGAGCGCGATGCGAACTCGAGGCCTATGACCGTCCATCTTGTAAATCCGAGCCATCTGTCCTTCGGTGTTGGTGTCATCACACCACGTTGGTTGTTCGTACTCGCAGCGGCGACTCCGTCCACACACGGCCGGCCACAGATCACCGACGAAACCCTGGAGCCACTCGAGCTCGACGTCCTGCAGCCCGGTGACGTCGTCGGCATCGGCATCCACACCGGCAACGCCCTTCGCGGCTACGAAATCGGCACCCAGGCCAGGGCTCGGGGTGCGACGGTGGTCTTCGGCGGGATTCACGCCACGCTGTATCCCGAGGAGGCACACGAGCGTGGAGGCGCCCACGCCGTCGTTCGTGGCGACGGCGATGTGGTCTGGCCGCTGGTGCTCGATCACGCCGTGGCCGGCACGCTGCAGCGGACCTACGAAGGCGGACGCGTGGATGCCGACAGCTTTCTCCCCGCGCGCTGGGAACTGCTGCCGGAGGGCCGGTACATGTGGGGTTCCGTCCAGACGGTTCGCGGCTGTCCCAAGCACTGTTCGTTCTGCTCGGTCTGGCGCACCGACGGCCAGAAGCCGCGGCAGCGCGGGGTCGATGGTGTCATTGCCGAGATCGTCGAGCTGCGGCAACACGGGTTCCGGTTCGTGGCGCTGGCGGACGACAACTTCTATCCGGTCACGCTGGCGGACCTGGCCATGGCCGAGCGTCAGAAGAACGCGGACCGGCTCGAGCAGTTGCAGACGCTACGGGCCGAAAGATTCGAGCTGATGGAGCGACTGGCGCAGCTGCCGTCGGACATGGTCTTCTTCACCCAGATCACGATGGAGGCCGCCGAGGACGAGGCGTTCCTCGATGCGATGCGGCGCGCGAATATCAAGGGAGCCCTGGTTGGCGTCGAGGCGGTGACGCCCGAGGGGCTGAAGGACGTCTACAAAAGCTTCAACGACGTCGGCGAGGCGCTGGTGCTGCGGCTGCGCAAGTTCCGCGACCACGGCGTGCACGTGCTCGGCTCGTTCATCTTCGGGCTGCCAAGCGACCGGCCGTCCACGTTCGCGGCGACGGCGGACATCGCTGAACGCGCCGGGGTGACCTTCGCGCAGTTCGTCATGCTGACGCCCTATCCAGGCACGGTCGATTTCGAAGGGTGGGAGAAGCGCCTCGGGGAGGGCGCCAAGAAGGTCTCCGGCATCCCGGTCACGCGCCATTGGCTGATTCCACAGGCAGACCGCCCGAAGGTCTACAGCCCTCACCCCGTGATGACGCCGGACGAGATCCGCGCCGGAACCCAGGCGGTCTGGGACCGGTTCTACAGCCTGCGCCGCATCTGGGAGCGTTCGCGCTGCACCCCCAATCTGCGGGCGCGTCTGGCGTTCGTCCTGATTTCGAAGCTCTACCGCCAGATGTACGCCAATACCGGGATCGCGACCGACAGCGCCCGGGTGAACCGGGCGAACCGGTGGGCTCGCCTGATCGCGAAGCCGTGTCGCCGCCTCTTCGTTGCGCGGCCCCTGCCAGCGCTGGCGAGCACGACGGCCGACGCCTGACGACCGATGGTCTGCGGCGGCGTGTCAGCCACGCCGCCGCAGAACCCCGGCGGCGGCCTACCGTCGCCCGTCCGGAGTGCCCAGGCTGGCGATCTGCGGCGGCTTGGCCAGGCGGGCCAGCATCGACCGCTTCACCCCGCCATAAACGCTCGTGAACTCGTCGAATCCCAGCGCCGCCAGGGCCGTGAGCTGAGCCGAGTAGGCCCCCCGCTCGTCGGCGCCGTGCCGCAGGTGCCACTCCTCGTGCACCAGCACGCTCGCTAACTTGGCAACGGCCGCGCGTGGGCCGCACTCGTACCGGTAGCGAGCCACCTCCTGGAACATGGCCGCCGAAGTCACGATGTGGATGACGTCCGGATCACGCGTCACGAACGCTTCCACGTTCCGCGAAGCGCCACGCGGCGCAGTCTCAACCAGGTTGATGGGGTGAAAGCGACGCTCGGAGCGTCCGAGCATCGCCAAGGCACACGCCAGTACAGCTGCCGCGCTCCACACGATCGGCCTCCCGCGCGGCAGGCCGGCGGAGTCCTATACTGAGCGGAGTCCGGCTCGCCACGTCACGTAGCGGGTTGTGATCAGGGGTGCCGCCGCGTTGCCGCGCGCCGGTGCCCCGCCCTTGGTTCTGCTACTACAGATAACGCTGACCACCGAAGATAGTTACGGGTGAATGTGACGACTTGGAGGCTTTGACGCTGCAAACGCGAAAAAGTTGCCCGCGACCTCTCGCAACCAGCGCGGTGTTCGATATCGAACGCCCGTCCCATTGATGAACACGCGGACGGGGGAAAAGTTTCAGCTCTGCTACGATCGCGGCATGCGCGCCACGGCCCTTGCACTCTCTCACGACGGCGGCATTCGTCGCCGCGCCGCACGCCCAGGCCCCGGCCGATCCCGACTGGAAAACGGTTGAGGCCGAGACGCTGCGCCACTTCCAGGCGCTGGTCCAGTTCGACACCAGCGACCCGCCCGGCAACGAGAAGCCCGCCGCCGACTACTTGAAGAGCGTGCTGGAACGCGAAGGCCTGGCGGTCGAGATCTACGCGCGCGAGCCCAACCGGCCGAACGTCGTCGCGCGCATCAAGGGCAACGGCCGCAAGCGGCCGCTGCTGATCATGGGCCACACCGACGTCGTGAACGTGGACGCGAAGAAGTGGACGCATCCGCCGTTCGGCGCCGTGCGGGATGGCGGCTACATCTACGGCCGCGGCACGGTGGACGACAAGGACAACCTCACGGCGGCGCTGATGGTGATGCTGCTGCTCAAGCGCGCCAACCTGCCGCTGGACCGCGACGTGATCTTCCTGGCGGAGTCGGGTGAGGAGGGCACGACACGCGTCGGCATCGAGCTGATGACGAACCAGCACTTCCCCGCCATCGACGCGGAGTACTGCTACGCCGAGGGCGGTAACGTCACGCGCCAGGCCAACCAGGTGCGCTTCGCCTCCGTCCAGACGATGGAGAAGATCCCGCGCGGCATCGACCTGATCTCACGCGGCATCTCCGGCCACGGCTCGGTGCCGCTGACCACCAACGCCGTCGCGCACCTGGCCGGCGCTGTCGCGCGCGTGGCCGCGTGGCGGCCGCCGATCACGCTCAACGACACCACGGCCGCCTACTTCAAGCGCCTCGCCGCGCTGTCGCCGCCGGACGTGGCGAAGCACTACCGCGACGTGCTCAGCCTGGATCCGAAGATCTCCGGGCCCGCCGACACCTGGCTGCTCGAGAACGAACCGCGGCACTCGTCGATGCTGCGGACGTCGATCTCGCCCAACATGATCCAGGGCGGCTACCGCAACAACGTGATCCCGTCGGAAGCCCGCGCCACGCTGGACGTGCGCTTCACGCCGGACGAGGATCCGCAGCGCTTCCTCGAGCAGGTGAAGAAGGTGGTGAACGACCCGGCGGTCGAGGTGGTGTTCAACGGCTGGCCGGCGGCGGAAAGCGGCATGCGGCCCGGCGGCAGCTCGCGCCTGGACACCGAGGCCTACAAGGTGCTGGAAGCCGCGGTGACGAAGCACTACGCCACCACCACCCTGCCGACGATGAGCACCGGCGCCAGCGACATGTCGTTCCTGCGCGCCAAGGGCATCCAGTGCTACGGCATCGGTCCCGCTACCGACGTCGAGGACGGTCCCAAGGGCTTCGGCGCCCACAGCGACCAGGAGCGCATCCTGGAAGCCGAGCTGCACCGCTTCGTCCGCTTCCACTGGGACATCGTCGTGAACCTGGCCCGCGCCTCCGGCGGCGCACAGCGGTAAGGGCACGGCCGACTCGAGGCCCGCCCTCGTTCGAGAGCGGGCCTCAGCGCAACGGCCGAGAAGACTAGAAGTCGACCTGCACGGCGATTCTGGCGTACCGGGCCGGCGTAATGGTGACCGGGGTCAGCCACGAGCCTCCTGGCACGAACCCGAAGTTGTAGTTGGTGACAGTGTCGATGTTCAGGAGGTTGAAGACATCGACCCCCACCTGAGTGCGTGTCGTCCCGTATCGAAGGAGCTTCGCGATACGCATGTCGACGTTGTTGATCCGCGCACCCCACATCGTGGCGGGCGGGATCAGGTTCACCGAGACAGTTGCTGCGCCTGTGAGCGGCCGTCCCAGCGGCTGCGGCCCCGCGGCAATCCACGCATTGGTGGCGATGTAGTCCGCCCGCAGCGAGTCACCGGGAATGCTCGCCCACGTCGCGGCGACCTGCACACTCCACTTTCGGGACTAGGTACGACGCCAATCCCCGGAAGTCGGTTCGGTAGGGCTCCGCGATTCGGCAGTACGGATTCCTCACCGAGAGCGCGAACGGGCCGCCCCCGAGGGCATTGACGTTTGCCGTCACGGAGCTGTTGGTTGCGAGCCCGGTGTCGTTCGAGCCCAACTCCGGCAACCCCGCCCGCACGCCGCAGCCGTCGGCGAGTCTCCGCCCGGTGCTCGTGCCCCCCTGGACGGTGAGCCCGTTTTGCAGCCGCGCCACGACCGAGACGTCCACGCCCTGCCAGTTCTCGGTCTGCTCGCCGAAGTTCTTGTAGGTCTGCGCGAGCTCGTCCACCTGTCCGACCTTGCCGGGCACGAGGTTGTAGAGCCCGTCGATCCGGTAGCCACCGCCGTTCGGCAGCCGGGGATCGACCGGCGCGTTGATGCTGTACGGCGTGTAGTCCGCGGCGCTGGTGGCCCGGTTGTCCACGACATACCAGTTGCCCCACCAGTTGCGATTGTAGGTCACCGTCGCCGAGACGCGCGGCACCACTTCGTGCTGCACGCCGACGCCGAACGACCAGTTGTACGGTCGCGTCCCCCAGCCACCGACGAAGTCCGGGTCGAAGGACCTGGTGAACACGGGAAGCCCGAGGTTCTGGTTGTCCAACGGCGCGCATTCGCCGTTGGCGCCCCGGTTCATGAGATCGCAGTCCGGCACGAAATCCCGATCGGCGTCGGTCCACCCGCGGGTCGAGTTCACGACCATACGCGCAATCGGGTTCATGTCGATGTCGTTGTTGCTCGCGGTGATCGCCTCCAGGTACTTGCCGATGTTGAGCCTGATCGCCGTCTTCCCGTTCCCGAACAGGTCGTAGGCCACGCCCAACCGTGGTGTGAGGTCCTTCCACTCGTATCCGGGCGTCGATCGGCTCGGGAAGAAGATCTCTTCAGGCGCGTACGGCCAGCCGGGGCCGCCGATGCGCTGGTCGGGGTAGGTCGAGATCAGCGAGTCGTAGCGCACGCCGCCCTGCAGCGTGAGCCGCCCCGTCGTCCACTGGTCCTGCGCGAAGAAGTTCGTCGGGATGAGGTTGCGGACGTACTTGGTGTCGGGTCCCACCGAGATCGTCTGCATCAACTGGTTCGGAACGCCGTTCAAGGTCCGGACCTGAACCACCTGCGTGAAGTTCTGGTAGGTCTGAGACGGGTTGCCGAATCCGCCCTGATAGCCGAACTTCATGCTGTGCGAGCCGGTGACGTAGGTGAGCGAGGCCCGCAGGGCGGCCAGATTCCCGATCAACGAATGCGTGAATCCGCCCTGCCCCGGAGCGCGCGGCATCCGCGACAGGAGGCCCGGGATTCCGGTCTCCCCCGCGCCCTGCTCCAGCCGCTGGATCATCGCCGGGTTGTGCGTGTCGTCGTTGCGGACGCCGAAACGGTAGCGCGCCTGATACATGCCCCAGCCGGCCTCTGCGAGCAGGCGGCTGGTAATCGGCGACTGCCAGGTGGCGTGAGGCTGCCGCGACGGGATGTACAAGGTACGGCTCGACGCCTCGGGCGTCGTCGTCGCCGTGCCGCCCCCCAGGGCGTAGTTGGCGTCGTTGTACTGCTCGGACCAGTGGAGGTTGAACTTGTTCCGCGGCGTCGCCTGCCACGTCAGTCGGAACGTGGCCTGGCGCTCGAGGCTGTTGTTGAACGCCTGGCTCGGAGCGGTCGAAGTCCACGACCCAGGAATTGGGGTTCCCGGCGTTCTTGTTGTAGAACATGCCCGGCACCGTCCGCTCACCACCGACCTGGCGATAAACCCCGTAGAACCACAGCTTGTCCCGCTTGATCCGGCCGCCGTACATGGCGCTGACGTCGTAGACGTTGATCAGCTCGAACGGCGCCCGCAGGCCCGCGTCCTGAAGCGCCTGCGTGTAGTTGCTGCCCTGCAACGAGCTGTTGGAACCGCTGAAGTTGCCCTGACCGGTGAAGCGGTTCGAGCCCTCGCGAGGAACGGCGTTGAAGATCACGCCGCTCGTCTCGGCTTCGGCAAGCCCGCCCGAGATGGTCATCACCACTTCCTGCGCCGCGGCCACCTGCGGCATGTTCCCGCCGCCGCCGCTGCTACCGGCCCAGCCCATGTTGATGCCGTCGGCGTAGATTCGTGAGTCGTTCGTGCGCCCGCCGTGGATGGCAGAGGCCCCGCCTTGCATCGTGCCGTTGAGGCCGCCGGAATCCCCGTTCGTGGCCATCCCGGGAATGATCGCCTGGATGCCGGCGACGTTCCGCGACGACGGAATCGCCGCGAGCGCGTCCCGGTCGATGATCTGCTGCTGGCGCGCGCTCTGCACGTCGACGACCGGCGACTCGCCGGTGACCGTAATCGTTTCCTCGAGCGAACCGACCTTCAAGTCGAGGTTCACTGTCGCCACGAAGCTCCCCGACAGCTCGATGCCTTCGCGCTTGACGGTGGTGAAGCCGGTCAGCGTCGCCGTCACCGAGTAGGTGCCTGGCCGCAAGTCTACGATTCGGTACAGGCCGCTGGCATCAGCGACGACCGAACGGACCTTCTCAATCAGCGCCGGGCTGGCAGCCTCCACCGTGGCGCCCGGCAGGACGCCACCTGAGACGTCCCTCACGACACCAGTAATCGCCGCCTGTGCATGGGCTGCGGAGGGTATGAGCAACGAAATCAGCACGACCAGCCATGGTCGCCAGGATCGACGGAAGGGGTCCACCATCGCTGTCCTCCTCATTTGTTGCGCCCACGTCGTCGTACCCCGCCGCCATCTAGCTCGTCGAAGGCGCTTCCGAATCCGAGGCCGAAGAAGGGTTCTAACCGCCGCGATGAGAGGGAAACCGTGGAACCGAAGGGACCGACCGGCAGCACCGTAGTCCTGCCTGCAGGGCCTGTCAAGGGCGAATCTCGCAGGGCCTTCGAGGCGTCGCCGGGTGGCCTGGCGGTGACCCGGTGGCCGGGGCCGCAGCCGGCTCACCTCGTGGCGGGCTGGTACCAGACCATGAAGTCGCGGATGTTCTCAGTGCCGGTCCGGGCGTAGAGCGTCGTGGTGGTTTCGACCGGCCGAATCGTGAGCGACGACAGCGCCGGCGCCGAGAAGTTCGCCAGCAGGAACCCGCCCGGCTTCAGCATCGCCTCCACGTTCGACAGGGCCAGCGCCTGGTCGAGCAGGTCGTAGTAGATGAAGACGTTGGTCGCAATGACGAGATCGAATGGCTCGGCTTCGAGGCGATCGGTCACGATGTTCACGTCCAGCACCGACAGCCGCCGGACGGCGGACGGCCGCACGCGAACGGCGCGCACAGCGGCGAGGCCGGCGATCGCCTTCGACGGCGGCGCCGGCACGGGCGCCCCAATCCGCTCGCCGAGCGTCTGCCAGTACGCACGCACCTCGGGGAGCCATGGCACCTTTCGGGTCAGCGCCAGGTTCAGCGTATAGCCCGCGTTCCGTGCCGCTCGAGCTCGCGCTTGCGTGATGTGATCGATGATCCGCGGGCTGATATCGAGGGCCACGATCTCCGGTACTGGACGCGGGCGCCAGACCGAGCCGATCGAGCGCATCGAGGACGGCAAACGGCTGGAGCGTCTGTTGCGCGTAGACGTCGAAGCCGACGTCCTTGTCCGCAAAGTCCAGCCCCGGCCCGACGATCGCCACCCGTCTCACGGCGCCGGGCGTGAGCCGCCCGCGGGCCTTCATCGCGGCGAGCGTCTGCTCCACGGAGTAATTGGCCGCGACCGACGTGTCGAGCGACAAGCCGCGGGTGCGGAACAGGCGTGACCGCCGGACGAACTCGGTCATCGGATCGCGGTTGCTGGTGGCGGCAAGCTCCTGATCAATCTGCTCCTGCTCGGCCGCCACGCGCATCATGGCGCCGAGCAGATGGTCGCGGACCGCATCCAGTTCGGCGACGGTCGCAAATCGAAGTCCCCTGCGCTGAAGAAGTGCGCGGGCGAACAGACGCCGCTCGTCGGTACCAGGAGCGGCCAGTGCCTTCACCAAATCGTCGAGACGACCCTGAATCAATTCGATCGTCCGGCGCAGCACCAGCTCCTGATCCCTCGCCGTACCTGATTCAACGGCGCCGAGCACGGCCTGCGGCCTCGACGTGAACGACGTGCCAAACAGCATCCAGTTGACGATGGTGTCTTCGTCGCCCCGATCGAGCCGGGCGCGCACATCCCGATCGTGAGCGGCGACCCAGCCTGGCCATGCGCCTTCGAGTTGCGCGGCGGTGAGCGAGTTCAGCTGCGGCGGAAGCCTGCCCGTCAGTTCGGTCAGGATCGGGCGGACCTCGCTGAAGCGGACCAGCCGGGCGGGTGGGACGGCGGCCGCCGTGGTCAGCACACCGGCGGCAACTGATCAGCAGCAAGACGCCCACAGGTCGAGTCGCGAGGGCGGGGATTCGCCGTTGCTGCACAGCTGAGGCTCGGCGTGAGTGTAGCAGCACGATCGCGGTCCCGAGCCGCGGCGCGACTGCCGAAGCTCGACCTCTAGCCAGAAGAGGTTGCGTTGTTCGCTTTCACGTGATGTGAGATCACGCATGCGCGTCATCGACGCGTGAGCCGATGTAGCGTGCCGGGGGGCTGCGGTCGGCGTGGTCACAGCTGCATCTTCCCGGAGGCGCTCAATGAAACTTGCATACGTGTCTGGCAAGGCCGGGGCCGTGTGGTTCGGCATCCTGGCGGGAACCGCCATGCTCGCCCAGTCGATTGCGGCTCGGGCACAGACTCTCGAGGACGACACCCTTGGCGTGACGACGGTCGTGAGCGGGCTCGAACAACCGATTGCGATGGCATTCATCGGGCCAAACGACATCCTGGTCACCGAGAAGGCGACGGGACGGGTCAAGCGCGTCACCAACGGCATCGTCACCGGCGTGGTGCTCGACCTCGCCGTGAACTCCGCCAGCGAGCGGGGCCTGCTCGGCATCGCGCTGCACCCGGAGTTCCCGCAGGTGCCGTTCGTCTATCTCTACAACACCGAGAGCACGACCGCGCCGATTCGAACGTGCTCGCGGAACGTCCCGTTGCTCGGCAACCGCGTGGATCGCTTCGTGTGGAACGGCAGCACCCTGACCTTCAACAGCAACATCATCACGCCTGCGCGCGTTCCAGAACGACCTGAACAACGTGGCCGATCCGACGCTGCCCGTGCTGCGCGGCAACCACAACGGCGGGGTGTTGACCTTCGGCCCCGACGGGAAGCTCTACATCATCATCGGCGACAACGGCCGGCGCGGCTACAACCAGAACGTGCTGGACGGCCAGGTCCCGGACGACGACTTCGGCGGACCCGAGCCCGACGACGCTCACCTCACCGGCGTCATCCTGCGCCTCAACGACGACGGCAGCGCGCCGAGCGACAACCCGTTCTTCGCGATGGGCGAGCGGCGCGACGGCGATCACGGCGACCGGAACGACGGCAACAACGTGGTCAGCACGCTCGGCGACGAGGCCCGCGCCAATCTTCAGAAGCGTCTTCGCCTACGGCGTCCGCAACAGCTTCGGCATGACGTTCGACCCGAAGAAAGGCGAGCTGTGGACGACCGAGAACGGCGGCCGCGCCTTCGACGAGATCAACCACGTGCCGCGCGGCTTCAACGGCGGCTGGATCCAGTTCATGGGTCCGCTGTCGCGCGTCGAGGATTACAAGGCGATCGAAGTTGCCGCCGGCATCGGCGCCAACGGCCCCAATGGGCTGCAGCAATTGCGCTTCCTGGCGACCGACATCGCCGACACGTCTCCCCAGGAGGCGAGAGACCGGACGTTCCACGTGCCCGGGTCCAAGCTCACCGATCCGCAATTCAGCTGGAAGAACGTCGTGCCGCCAGCGGCCCTCGGGTTCATCGACGGCAACGGCCTCGGCCAGCAGTACGACGGGGATCTCATTGTCGGCTCGGCCGTCGCCCGCCCCGCCAATTTGGGGCATCTCTACCGCTTCCGCTTGAACGGCGGACGCACGCGCTCTGGTCTTCAACGACCCGCGGCTCAAGGACCTGGTGGCCGACAACCTGGCTCTCGACGACTTCGCGACCGAGGGTGAGGAGATCCTCTTCGGCTCGAACTTCGGCATCGTCACCCACATCCAGACCGGGCAGCGACGGCGCGCTGTATCTGGTGAGCCCGTCGGCCGGCAACATCCGCAAGATCTCGAAGAAGTAAGGGACCCCGGTCTCCCGACACCCCGGACGAGCCGCCACGACGGGCCGGCTCGTTCGGGGTTGCTCCTTGCACTGATAGCATTACCCCCTCGCGACGGCGGAACTCGACGAGGGAAACGCGGATGCACCGCACACGATGCACGACCCTCTTGCGGCCTGTGTTGATGATCGCTGCTGCCGCCCTCTTGGCGGCCGCGTGCCTTCAGCTCGCGTGCCTCGGCGCAATCCTCCGCTGCGCGGCACCATCACGGGACGGGTGACGGCCGATCGGGGCGACGTCCGCGCGTTCCGCGTGGCCGCTCACAATCTGGATCGCCGACTCTGGTACACCGTCTTCACCAACAAGGGTCAGTACACCGTCCCCCAGGCCCTGCCGGGGCGGTACGAGCTGACGGTGGTCGAGCCGGACTATGAGTCGCCGCGGGTGACCGTCCAGCTGGGAGCCGGAGACAGCCAGAAGGCGACCTGGCGCTGAAGAGCGGACCACACAACGGGAACGCACGCTGACGAGTGGCGACGAGGGCCCGCAGGCCCGTGCGGGCCGAACCGCCCAGACCGTGTACTTCAACTCGCTCGAGGAGTTGTATCCGGCCGGCCCGGCGCGGGATCTGCTGCGCGAGCACTGCATCGGCTGCCATCGCGACGACTTCGGGACAATGCACCTGACGAAGGACGCCTTCGTCCGCGGCATCGAGAAGATGACCGAGACCGGCCCGGCCAACAACCACTACTCGTTGGCGCTGGGCCGGACGCCGATCAGCAAGCCGCAGAAGCTGATGGTGGCGGAGTACCTGGCGCACGCACTTCGGTCCGGGACTGCCGGACAAGAAGCTCAAGGTGGATCCGCTGGCCTTCGACGAAGCGGTGGCGTCGAAAGCGATCTACGTCTCGTACGACATCCCCGACGATCTGCCGTTCCCCTCGATGGGGAACCAGATCGGCGGGAACATGGTGGACGGTGTGATTCCCCAGCTCGCGCCCGAGACCCGCCATCACCTGCAAGCGGCGGCCATCTCGCCGGTAGACGGGCGCGTGTGGTACAGCTCGCGCGCCTCGAGCTCGATCCTGGGGCTCGATCCGAAGCAATTGGACCCCGCGAAGCGTTGGGACAACCATCCGATCAAGGGCGAGCCCTACGTGCATCCGACCGGCATCGCCGTCGACAAGCAGGGCCGCGTGTATTGGGCCGAAGCACGAGGCTCGAGACTCGGCGAGCTCGACCCGGTCACGCGGAAGCAGATTCGATACGCGCTGCCCGCGCAGGCCGGCGCGATGCTGCAGGTGGTCGTCGACAAGGACCAGAACATCGGCTTCAGCATCATCTGGGGCGCCTTCTTCGGCAAGCTGGAGGCGACGTCGCGCAAGCTGCACATGTATCCGACGCCGACGCCCGACAACGGCATCTACGGGCTCGACGTCGATCGCGACGGCAACATGTGGGGCGCCGGATGGCAGAAGGGCACCATCAGCAAGTGGGACGCGAAGACGGAAGCGGTGACCGAATACAAGGTGCCGAGCGCGTGGGGACAGATTCGCCGCATCTGCGTGGACTCGAAGGGCATCGTCTGGGGCTCGGCCTACAACACCGGGATCCTCGTCCGGCTCGACCCCGCCACGGGCAAGATGACCGACTACAAGATCCCGGTGGCGGGCGCGCAGCCCTACGACGCGTGGCCGGACGCATCGGACAACATCTGGACGGCTGATCACGTGCACAGCGCGATCGTGAAGCTGGATCCGCGCGCGAACCGGTGGACGTTCTACCCGATGCCCCAGCCGAACCAGAGCCTGCCAAAGTTCGAGGTGGCGGCCGACAACACGCTGTGGTTCGGCAGCCGCGGCGTGCCCGTGATCGCCGCCGTGCACTTCTACCCGAACGGCTACACGCCGGAGAATCTGCCGTTGCCCTGACGCGTGGCGCTGCGGCGGACCCGCTATTGGGCGGGCTCGATGCGCATCACGGTGCCATCAGGGGTCGCACCGGCGATCCCCAGTTCGGTTGCAATGTACAGGTTACCGTCAGGCCCCTGCTGCACGTCGCGAACGCGGACGTCGAGCGCGGCCAGCAGCACCTCGCGCTGCTCCACCTGCTGCGGCTTCGGATTGGTCAGCGACACGCGCCATAGCGCCTTCCCGTTCAGCGCGCCGAGGAACGCACTGCCCTTCCAGCCCTTGAAGCGGTCGCCCGTGTAGAAGATCAGACCCGACGGGCTGATCACCGGGTTCCAGAACATCCGCGGGTCGTCCATGCCCTCGCGGGTCCAGGGACGATCCGACACGGGCGTGCCAGTGTAGTTGCGCCCGGTGGACACGAGCGGCCACCCGTAGTTGTGGCCCGCGCGGAGGACGTTGACTTCGTCTCCACCCAGCGGACCGATCTCGGATTCCCACAACTCGCCCGTCTCGGGGTGATACGCCAGCCCGTAGGCGTTCCGGTGACCGTAGGTGTAGATCTCGGGCCGCGCGCCGGGACGCCCCACGAAGGGGTTGTCGGCCGGGATGCTGCCGTCGTCGCGAATGCGGAGGATCTTGCCGTAGTCGTTGTCCAGCGTCTGCGCCTTCATCCGCTGGCTGGTGTTCTCGGAGCCATCGCAGCAATAGCGGTCGCGATCGCCGACGGTGACGAGCAGCGTGCCGTCGCGCATGAAGAGCATGCGTCCCGGGTTCGCGCCGTAGCTCTCCCAGGCATCGGCGACGAAGAGTTCCTGGAAATCGACGAGGGCATCACCCGTCAGCTTGCCCCGGCCGACGGCAATCGTGTTGCCGCGGGGGCCGTACTTCGGATAGCTCAGGTACACCAGCCGGTTCTGGGCAAAGCCGGGATGCAGCTCCACGAAATGCAGGAGGTCTGGAACATTGTTCGACGGCGGCGATCCGGCGGGGGGCTGGGGCGCCTCCCACGCGGCCTTCGGCAAGAGCTTGCCGTCCCTGATGACTCGCAAGCGCCCGGACCGCTCGGTCACGAGGATGGTGCTCGCATCGGGGAACGCCATGCCGTACGGGTGCACCAGGCCGTCGGCCACGAGGCGTGACCTTGATCCGCTGCTCGGTGGCCGTGTCGAACATGAAGGGGCCCGCGCCCCCGGGCCCCCGCGCGGGTCCCTGGCCCTGAGCGGTGGCGAACGGCTGGACGGCAAGCAGCGCCGCCAGGGCGGCGACGAACGAAAGCCAAAGGCGTGCAGTCATCGAAGGCCCATCTGAAGACGTTGACGGAGGAGTTTACCGCGCCGTGCGTACGCGACAATGGCGACGATGAGAACCAGGCGACTCGTGATTGGTGTGGCGTGCGCGGCCGCGGCGGCCGCGGCGATGAGCCTTTCTTACGGCTGGGGGCCGCTTCTGGCGCAGGCGTCGCCCAAAGCGCACTGGGAGCCGTACAAGGCTCAACACCCGAAGCCGTCCGTCGATCAGAAGCTCACGGATCCCGCGCTGATCGGAGCCATCGACCTGCACGCGCATCACGGGCCAGACGCCTACGACAGGCAGTGGGATGCGTTCGAGGTCGTGAAGCTCGCGAAGGAACGGGGCATGCGCGGCGTGGTCCTGAAGAACCACTGGACGGAGACGGCTGGCCTCGCCCAGCTGATTCGCAAGCACGGAACACAAGGGATCGAGGTCTTCGGCAGCGTGACGCTCGACACGCCTGTCGGTGGCGTGAATCCCATGGCAGTTCGCTACATGGCAGACGTGGAAGGGACCTGGGGACGGATCGTGTGGATGCCGACCCACGATTCCGAGCACGAAGTCGCCTATTACAAGGAAGCGCGGGCCAAGGCGGTCGCCTCCCGCAACGGCAAGCTGATTCCCGAAGTGTTCGAAGTGCTCGACCTGATCAAGGAGCGCAATCTCACCCTGGCCACGGGCCACCTGACGCCCGAGGAAGTGCTGATGGTGATGGCCGAGGCCAAACAGCGCGGCATCACCAGGATCATCGTGACGCACCCGATGCTTGGGCCGCAGTTCACGGACATGTCCCTTCCGCAGATGCAGGAGGCCGTGAAGCTCGGTGGAGCCATCGAGATCACGGCAGGCACGATCACCCGCGACGGGCCCGGCAAGGCCCGGGCGATTGAAGTGATCAAGGCCTTGGGAACGCCGAACGTGATCATTTCGAGCGACAGCGGATTGGTCGGGACTCCCAATCATCCCGATGCCCTGGCCATGGCCGCGAAATCGCTGCGTGCCGCCGGGTTCAACGAACAGGATCTGAACCGGATGTTCAAGGAAACGCCAGCTCGTCTGGTCGGGCTGCCGATTCGATAGTGGGCTGCGTCCTGCCAACTGTGGGTCAGGTTGCACCCCGTAGAATCGGCCGTTGCCTTGCCGCGCGCCAGGTTATTTCTTGATCGTAGACGTCCAGTTGAGGACCACCTGGTACGACGCCGGCGCGTTGGCGTTCTGGGGCACCGGCATCAGGAACCGTTGGCCGTCCTGGGCGAGGTCCCAGAAGATGACGCCGCGCGGCCCCTTGAACAGCGGCTTGGGCGTTGCGGCCGAGAACGACGGCGTAGTGCTGACGTCCACCGACATGATGGTTCCGTCCGGAGCCAGGTAGAACATCTCCTTCCCGTCCCCGCGCCACTTGGGACTGGCGCCACCGTCTTTGGAAATCATGAACTGCCCTTCTCCGGCACGGCCAGCCTCAGGATCGAACGGGCGAACGTAGGCTTCGTCCCGGCCGCTTTCGTTGGAGGTGTACCAGAACCACCGCCCATCGGGCGAGAAGCGCGTGCCACGTTCGTTGAACTCAGCGCCGACAATCGAGGCGCCCTTGCGGTCGGCCGGCGTTCCCGCCATCGGCACCACGAACGAATCGAAATTGATCCCGCCATGGCTCGCGGAGTAGGTCAGGAACCGTCCGTCACGTGACACCGCGAACGGAGTCGGTCGGTCGGACACCTCGGGGGAGAAGAACGGCTCCTCGGCCCCCGCCCCGTTCGAGGCCTTCTGGTAGAACGCCCACTTGCCGCCGCGATTCGACGCGAACACGATGTGGCTGCCGTCGGGGGACCAGGCCGGGCTGTAATCCACGGCCGGGTCGAACGTGAACCGGGTACTGACGCCGCGGGCGAACTCCAAGATCCAGATGTCGGTGTTGCCCTGCTGCGCGCGTGACGTCGCCACGCGCGTGGCATCCGGTGACAGGCTGATGCCGAGGTTGTAGCCCTGCACGTCACCGACCGTGCTCAGCACTTTCCCCGACCGGTCGAACCACGTGAGCTGGCCGCGCGTGCCGGTGTTGAGGGCGTTGCCCGTCGTGGGTGCTACGGTGGCGCCGGGCCGGTAGACCAGCACGCCGGTCGCCGACGCCGAGAACGCGATGGCGGATACGTCTTCGGCTATGGGCACCGGGCCGCCCGACGCTTCGAGGCGGCGGGTGTCGAACGGCTGCGCCATCAATGTCCCGACGCCCCCCACAATCGGCCCCACGCTACCACTCTGACGGACGAAGAGCAGATACCCCAGGGCGGGATCCGGCGACGGCGCGAACACCACCGGGCTGGCGTCGGACAATAGCCGCTTCGCGCTCTGCGCCTCGGGTTCGGCGCCCAGGGTTCCCAGGTAAACCCCTGCGTCCGGCCCGGTGCGGGCATAGACGAAATGCATGCCGTCCGGCAGCAGCGATGGATACCCCCGAAGGGCTCCTGGACCGGCACCGGCCGTGACCGGTGTCGGCGTGCCGCCCGCGGACGGCACCTGCATGAGATCCTGGGCGGCGTCGCTGAACACGATGCGATCGTCGGCCGTCCAGAAACCGCTGCGCAGGATGGTCGGCGCATCGCAGAGCACCTGACTGGGACCGCCGGTCGCGTCCATCTTCCTGAGCTTGCCCTGCGAGGCAAACACGAGCGTGCGGCTGTCAGGCGACCAGAACGGGGTGCCGGAGACGCCCTCGGTGCCGTCGAGCGGGCGCGACGCCAGCGTGGCCAGATTCCGAACCCACAACATGACGCGATCGTCCGCGCCGGTGGCGACGAAAGCCAACGTGCGGCCGTCGGGGGAGATGCTGAGAAAGCTGCTGCTGCCGACCTGCGGGATCTCGAAGCGGGTGGCTTCCGCTGGAGGCGGAGGCGGACTCGGCCACAACGCCCAGGCGGTGGCCGCAAGCGCGAGCAGGAGTCCGGCGGCAACCGCGGGCCACAGTCCGATCTTGAAGCCAGGCTTCGATGAGGCGACCGACTGCGGAACCGGAGCTGGTATCGGTGCACTGCCGCTTCCGGTGCTCACGGGCGGCGCATCCAGATCGATGAGCTCGAGCGTCGGCTTCAGATCGCGCGCCGACTGCCACCGGTCGTCGGGTTTCTTCTCCAGGCATTTCCGGACCACTCGTTCGAGCGCCCGGGGCACCAGCGGCTGGTGCTGCTTCATCGGCGCCGGCTGATCCCGGAGAATCGCGGCCAGCACAGCCGCCGCGGTGTCGCCGGTGAACGGCGCCTGGCCGGTGATCATCTCGTAGCACACCGCACCGAACGCAAATATGTCCGAACGCTCGTCGGCCTCCCTGCCCTCCACTTGCTCGGGAGCCATGTAGGACAACGTGCCCAGGATGGCGCCGGCGCGGGTCTTTGGTTCGGCGACGGTCTCGAGCAGACTGACCGACGATCCGCTCGCCAGGCGCTCGGCGCTCAGCTTGGCCAGGCCGAAGTCCAGCACCTTGGCACCGTTGCTGGTGACCATGATGTTGCCGGGCTTGAGGTCGCGGTGAATCACGCCTTTGGCATGCGCGGACGACAGCGCGTCCGCGATCTGCACGGCATAACCCAGGGCCTTGTCGAGCGGCAGGGCCCCGCGCGCGATGATGGTCGAGAGCATGTCGCCCTCGACGAACTCCATCACCAGGTAGTTGGGCCCGACGTCGTAGAGCGTGCAGATGTTGGGATGATTCAGCGCCGAAATCGCCCGGGCCTCTCGCTCGAACCGATCGCTGAACTCGCGCGCCGAGACCTTGATCGCGACCGGCCGGCCCAGTCGCGTGTCGATGCCGCGATAGACCTCGCCCATGCCGCCTTTGCCGACGGGTTCCACGACTTCGGTACGGTCCGAGCTTTTCGCCGGGGGTGAGCTGCACTGGGGTGCGGGGAGTCTACCCCGGCTGTGGCCGAGTGTCGACAACGGAACCGTCTTGCTCGAAGGCGCTAGAATCCCCTCGCGCCCATGAACAGACGCCCGTTGCTGGTGGCGGCTCTTGCTGATCTCGCTCGGCGCATGGCCGGCCCCTGCCCAGGAGGGCCATCCGCTGACCGGCACGTGGTCGGGCGACTGGGGTCCCTCCGCGACGTCGCGCACCCACATCACGATGGTGATGGCGTGGGACGGCAAGACCGTCACCGGCACGATCAACCCGGGGCCCGACGCCGTGCCCGTGCCGGCGATTCAGCTCGACGTCACCAACTGGACGATCCGCTTCGAGGCCACCGCCAAGACGGCGGCTCGGGCAGCCGAGACCATCGCGGCCGAAGGCAAGATCGAGGAACTCGGCTCGCCGCACCGGACCATCACCGGCACCTGGCGACAAGGGGCCGCCAAGGGCAGCTTCAAGCTGACGCGAGACTGACCATGCGGCGGCTGCACCTCCTGGCTCTCGGCCTCTCGCGTAGTCGGCAAGCGCGGCAGCGCCCCTGCTGGCGCAGCGAGCGGCTCCAGCCGTCTACGATCCGGCGCGCGCGGTTCGACTCGAAGGCGCGGTGACGAAGGTCGAATGGGCCACGCCTCACACGTTCGTCTTCGTCAACGCCAGAGACGCGGCCGGCGCGGTGGTGAACTGGGCGATCCGTGTCGGCAGCCCGGAGGATCTCGAACGCGCCGGATGGAAACCCTCCACGCTTCGAATCGGCGACGTGGTGGTGGTGGAGGGCGCGCCGGCAACGGGCGCGAGCCGGCAGATCGCGGCGCGCTCGGTCGTGCTCAAGGCGGGCAACCGGCGACTGTTCACGGCAGGCGCAGCGACGCGCGCCGCCGCCAGCAACGCGCCGGCGCCGCGGTGGCCCGACGGCCGCGTGCGCCTGGGCGCGCCCGAGGGACAACGGGGCTATTGGGGCGGGGCCAGCGCCCGGGCGCTGGTGGAGAACGGCGGCGCGCCGATCCGCATGAACGACGACGGCCTGCTCGCGAACCTCGCCGACGCCGATCGCGTGGCGCCGTTCCAGCCCTGGGCCAAGGCGGTCTACGTGTATCGCCAGCGCACGCGGCTCAAGGACGACCCGATCGCGCGCTGCTATCCGCCCGGCGGCCCGCGGCAGTTCCTGTTGCCCGGCGGCTTCCAGTTCGTCGAGCAGCCGGCGCTCGGCCGCATCCTGGTGCTGCTCGGCGGCGGCAACCGCAACTGGCGCGTCCTCTACACCGACGGGCGTCCGCCCGAGCAGGCAGCCGAGGCGGTGCTGACGTTCTACGGCACCTCGGTCGGCCGCTGGGAGAAGGACACGCTGGTGGTCGAATCCAGCGGCTACAACGAGCGGTTCTGGTTCAGCAGCGGCGGGCTGCCGCACACCGAGGCGCTGCGGCTGACCGAGCGGTTCTCGCGGCCGAACCTCGGGACGCTGCGCTACGAGGTCACGGTCGATGATCCGCGCACCTACACCCGGCCGTGGACCGGCGGCTGGACCGTGCAGTGGGTGCCGGACGCGGAGATCCAGGAAACGTTCTGCGAGGACACTCCCGAGTTCGCCGTCGTTCAGTGAAAGAGGAGAGCAACATGACAGGGCGCGCGATTCGTCAGTGGACGCTGGCCGCATGGTTCGGCCTGGGCGCGGTGGCCCTCGCCCACCACTCCTTCGAAGCGGAGTTCGACCCCGCCAAAGTCGTCGACATCACCGGTGTGGTGACGAAGCTGGACTGGATCAACCCGCACGCCTTCGTCTACCTGGATTCGAAGAGCGCCGCGGGGGACGTGAAGCGCTACAAGATCGAGATGGGCCCGCCCTACGCGCTGACGCGTGGCGGGTGGAAGCGCGACACGCTGAAGATCGGCGACACCGTGACCGTCGAAGGCGCCGCGATGGCGCGGGACGGCAGCGACTCGGCCGGGTCGCTGCCGACCACGCAAATGAAGCTGGCGAGCGGCCAGAAGCTGACCATGAGGTAGCCGATGGCCTGGACCGCTTGCGCCGCGCTGCGCAGTCGCGGCTTGTCTCGTGTCGGCGCCGGCCATGGCCCAGGCGCCAGCGGCCGCGGCGCCGGCCACGCCGCGCTGGCCGGACGGCCGCGTCAACCTGGGATCGACGCCCGATCAGAAAGGCTTCTGGGAGATCCGGCCGGGGCTCGGCGGCACGCCGCGCGCCGCCGACATCCCGCTGCAGCCGTGGGCGCGCGCGCTCGCCGCCTATCGCACGTCGCGCACCGATCTGCATCCGCCGCTCGTGCGCTGCAAGCCCGGCGGCGGGCCGGCGTTCTTCAACGCGCCAGGCTTCGAGATCGTGGACGTGCCGGAGGAGCGGCGGATCTACATCCTGAACATCGCCGGCGCCCATTCCTGGCGCGTCATCTACATGGACGGGCGCCCGCATCCCTCCGGCGACGACCTGCGGCCGTCCTACTTCGGCCACTCGGTCGGGCGCTGGGACGGCGACGCACTGGTCGTGGACACCGTAGGCTTCAACGAGAAGCAGTGGCTGGTGGGCGTCTACCCCACCACCGAGCGGCTGCACCTCACCGAGCGGTTCACGAGGCCCGATCTGCGGACGCTGTCGTACGAAGCGACGATCGACGACCCTGGGGCCTACACCGCGCCCTGGTCGCTCAAGTGGACGATTTCGGCGACGTCGAAGTCGCAGTGGATCCCCGGCGGCGAGATCTTCGAGTACATCTGCCAGGGCGAATAGCGATACACAACAGGAGGGCGGCGTGGCCCAGGTCTCGATCACCGTCAACGGCCGAATCCGAAAGGCGCAGGTCGAGCCTCGGCTGCTGCTCGTGCATTTCCTGCGCGAGCACCTGCTCCTCACCGGCACGCACGTCGGCTGCGATACCAGCCAGTGCGGCGCGTGCACGGTGCTGGTGGATGGCCGCAGCGCCAAGTCCTGCACGCTGTTCGCGGTGCAGGCCGACGGCTCGGAGGTCACCACGATCGAGGGCCTGGCCAAGGACGGGCAGCTGCACCGGCTGCAGGAGGGCTTCTGGGAGGAGCACGGCCTGCAGTGCGGCTACTGCACGCCGGGCATGATCATGTCCGCCGTCAACCTGCTGCAGGACACGCCCAAGCCCACCGAGCAGCAGATTCGCGAAGGCATCTCCGGCAACTTCTGCCGCTGCACCGGCTATCAGCACATCGTCAACGCCATCCAGCACGCGGCGAGCAAGGGATAACCGATGGCCACCATCCCCGCGCCCGTGCTCCCGAAGCTGGTCGGCGCGCGCATCAAGCGCCGCGAGGACCCACGGCTCATCCAGGGCCGCGCCACCTACGTCGACGACGTGAAAATCGCCGGCATGCACCACCTGGCGTTCAAGCGCAGCGACATCGCGCACGGGCGCCTCACGTCGATCGACGTCAGCGCCGCGCAGGCGATGGACGGCGTGGAGGCGGTGTTCACCGGCACGGAGATGGCCGCGCTGATCGGGCCGATGCCGGTCGGCACGCCGTTTCCGGCGCCCGATCATCGCGCGCTGGCCACCGATACCGTCCGCTACGCAGGCGAACCGGTGGCCGTCGTGGTGGCCCGCGATCGCTACCTGGCGCGCGACGCGGCCGACGCGATTGTCGTGACCTATGATCCGCTGCCCGTCGTGGTCGATCCCGAGCTGGCGATGACCGGCAAGCCGGCGCTGGTCCACGAGGGGTTCGCCAACAACTTCCTGCTGAACGCCCTCCCGGGCGGCACCGGCGTGGCTGGCGGCGCGGTGGACGACGCGGCGATCGACAAGGCCTTTGCCGCCGCCGAGGTGGTGATCTCGCAGCGGATGGTGAACCACCGCCTGGCGCCGAGCGCGATCGAGCCGCGGGGCGTGGTGGCGCATTACGAGCCGGGCAAGGGCACGATGACCATCTGGTCTTCGACCCAGAACCCGCACGTGCTGCGCTCGATCGTCGCCGGCATGTTCGGCATGGGCCAGGACCAGGTGCGCGCCATCGCGCCGGAGGTCGGCGGCGGCTTCGGCGCCAAGATCAACGTCTACGGCGAGGAGTTCGTGGCCGCGGCGCTGTCGCGGAAGCTCGAGCTGCCGATCAAGTGGATCGAGGACCGCTCCGAGGCGTTCGTCGCCACCATCCACGGCCGCGACATCATCGGCTACGTGGACCTGGCCGCGAAGCGGGACGGCACGGTGCTGGGGCTGAAGCTGCGGCTCATCGCCGACGTGGGCGCCTACAACATGCTGTTCACGGCGATGATCCCGACGCTGACGATGCTGATGGCCAATGCCACCTACAACATCCCGGCGATTCGCGTGACGCTCAGCGAAGTGTTCACCAACAAGACGCCCACCGACGCGTATCGCGGCGCGGGCCGGCCCGAGGCCACCTACTTCGTGGAGCGCGCCATGGACATGCTGGCGCGCGAGTTGGGGATGGAGCCGGCCGACGTGCGCCGCAAGAACTTCATCAAGCCGGACCAGTTCCCGTTCCAAACGCAGATGGGTGCGGTCTACGACTCCGGCGACTACGAGAAGGCACTCGACCACGCGTTGAAAGTGGCCGACTGGGACGGACTCAAGCGCCAGCGCGACGCGGCGCGGGCCGAGGGACGGATCGTCGGCATCGGCCTGGCGATGTACGTCGAAGTCTGCGGCCTGGGGCCGTCGTTTCTTCTCCCGGTCGGCGGCTGGGAGCACGCGCAGGTTACCGTGGAGCGCGACGGCCGCATCAGCGCCACCACCGGCGCGTCCCCGCACGGCCAGGGCAACGAGACCACCTTCGCGCAGATGCTGGCGGATCAGTTCGGCGTGCCGATCGAGCACATCACCATTCACCACGGCGACACCAGCGTGGCCAAGCAGGGCATCGGCACGTTTGGCAGCCGATCGCAGGCGGTGGGCGGCACGGCGATCCACATGGCCGGCGGCAAGGTGAAAACCAAGATGGCCAAGTTCGCGGCGGCGCTGCTGGAGGCGCACGAAGACGACCTGGTGTTCGAGAACGGCCGCATCGCGGTGACGGGCGCGCCGGCCTCGGGCAAGTCGTTCGCCGAAGTGGCGTCCTACGCCTACGTGCCGGTGCCGCTGCCGCCGGGCCTCGAGCCAGGGCTCAGCGAGGAATCCTTCTTCGAACCCAGCAACGCCACCTTCCCGTTCGGGTGCCACATCTCGATGCTCGAGATCGATCGCGAGACCGGCGAGCCGAAGCTGCTGAAGCTGGTCGCCGTGGACGATGCCGGGAATCTGGTGAACCCGCTGATCGTCGAGGGGCAGATACACGGCGGCCTGGCCCAGGGCGTCGGCCAGGCGATGATCGAAGAGGTGGTCTACAACGAAGACGGTCAGCTGGTCACCGGCTCGTTCATGGACTACGCGATGCCGCGCGCCACCGACTTCCCGCGGTTCGAACTGAACGGCACGGTGACGCCGACACCGGTCAACCCGCTCGGTGCCAAGGGCGTCGGCGAAGCCGGCACGCTCGGCTCCACGCCGTGCGTGGTCGCGGCCGCCGTGGATGCGCTGAGCCCGTTCGGCGTGAAGCACATCGACATGATGCTGCGGCCCGAGAAGCTGTGGCGCGTGATCCAGGGAGGTCAGGCGTGATCCCCACCGCGTTCGACTACCAGCGCGCATCGTCGCTCGACGACGCCATCGCCAAACTGACCGCGGCCGGCGGCGGCGCCAAGCTGCTGGCCGGCGGCCACAGCCTGGTGCCGCTGATGAAGCTGCGCCTGAGCGAGCCGCAGTTGCTCGTGGACATCGGGCGGCTGAAGGACCTGGCCGGAGTGCGCGAAAAGGACGGCGCGATCCAGATTGGCGCCGGCACCACCCACCACGAGGTCGCCACGTCGTCGCTGCTGGCGCAGCGCTGCCCGATGGTGGCCGACGCCGCCGGCGAGATCGGCGACCCGCAGGTGCGCAACCGCGGCACGCTGGGCGGCAGCCTCGCCCACGCCGACCCGGCGGCGGATTACCCCGCCGTGATGCTGGCGCTGGACGCCGAGATCCACGTCAAGGGCCCGAACGGCTGGCGCAAGATTCGAGCAGCGGACTTCTTCCAGAACCTGTTCACGGTGGATCTCGGCCCGAACGAGATCATCGCCGGCGTCCAGTTCGCGCCGGTCCGCACCGCGGCCTACGCCAAGCTGCACCAGCGGGCGTCGCACTTCGCCATCGTCGGCGTGGCGGCGGCGCTGGAGCTGGATGGCGGGACGATCCGCGCCGCACGCCTCGGCCTGACTGGCGCGAGCACGCACGGCCAGCGGCTGACGGCCGTCGAGCAAGCGCTCGCCGGCAAGCCGGCCACCGCCGAGACCATTCGAGCGGCGGCGCGCGGCGCTGGCGCCGACCTCGAGACGGTGAACGCCGACATCCACGCCAGCGAGGAATATCGCCGCGCGATGATCCCGGTGTTCACGAAGCGAGCGCTGGACGCCGCGCTGGCGCGCGGCTAGCGGGTGCTCTAGACCTTCGAGGCCAGGCAGGCGAAGAAGCGGTCCTGCATCATCTTCGACACGCCGCCGATCAGGCGCTGCCCCAGCCTGGCGATGACCCCTCCGGTCTGGACGCCACCCGCCACCAAGACCTCAGTGCTGTCACCGTTCGGCCGCAGCCCGATCATCACGCTGCCCTTGACCATGCCCGGCTTGCCTTGGCCCTCGACGGTCAGTGCGTACGACTCGAACGGCGTCTTGTTGCTGATGATCACCGTGCCCTCGTAGGTGCCGGTGATGGCCGCCAGCGAGATGGTGAGGCGCGCCTGATACCGGTCCTCGCCCACCGGCTCCAGGCGCTCGCACCCCGGGATGCATGACGCGAGGGCCGCGGGATCCATCAGCAGGTTCCACACCCGCTCGGGTGGCGCGTTGAAGATGTAGGTGCCGGTGATGTCCATCGCGGGCTAGCGCGCGTCGAGCGCGCCCAAGTGTAGTGCCAGCTCGGCCACATCCCGCAGCGTGCGGGCCGGCAGGAAATCGTCCACGAACGGCAGCGCGGCGCGGAGGCCTCGCGTCAGCGGCGCGTAGTCCACCGACCCGATCAGCGGGTTCAGCCAGATCACCCGTGACGAGCGCCGCCGCAGGCGCGACATCTGGCGAGCGAGTTCGTCCGGATCGCCGCGGTCCCAGCCGTCGGAGACCAGCAGGACCACGGCGCCGCGGCCGAGCACGCGGCTGCCCCACCGCCGGTGCAGGTCGCGCAGCGCGGCGCCGATGCGCGTGCCGCCCGACCAGTCGGGCACGGCATGCGCCACGGCGCCGGCCGCGGCGTCCAGCCGGCGCACGCGCACGTCGCGTGTCACGCGGGTCAACGCGGTCGAGAACAGAAACACCTCGACGCGTCCATGACGGCGGGCCACGGCGTGGGCGAAGTGCACCAGCATGCGCGAGTAGCGTTCCATCGAGCCGCTGACGTCGCAGACCAGCACCAGCGGCCGCGGGCGCATCCGGCGGCGGCGGGTGGGCAGCTCCACCAGCTCGCCGCCGCTGGCCACGCTGTGACTGAAGGCTCGTCGCAGATCGATGGCGGGCCCACGCCGGGCTTCCCAGCGGCGGCTCCGGCGCCAGCCCGGCTGCCACGGCAACCGTGCCAGCGCGTGGGCCGCGCGTGTCATCTCCGCCGGCGTGAACGCCGCGAAGTCCTTGCCGGCAATGCGGCTGACGTCACTCCACATGCCGATCGCCTCATCCGCGTCGGCCAGCGCGGGATCGCCGGATGCGTCGCCCGGCGGTGCCAGCCCTGCGGCAGGGTCGGCGTCGCCGGACTCCGTTGGCGGCGGCTTCGAGCCGGGGGCGTTGCCCTCGGGTCTGTCACTCCAGAAGTCGCGAAAGGCCTGGTCGAAGATCGGCAGGTCGTCGCGACGGCAGACGAGCAGCGTCCGGCAGGCGTGGTAGACGTCGTCGCGAGCGCCTGCATCGACGTGTGTCAGGGCCTCGATGACATCGAGCGCCCGGTTGCCGGGCACCTGGAGCCCACGCGACCGCGCGAACCTGACGAACGCGACGATGCGCTGGTCCGGGCCCTGGCGCCACGATGGCTACCCGGTCGCCGATCGGATGGAAGCGACCAGCTCGCCCAGCCGCTCGCCCAGGACGGCCTCAACGTCTTCACGCGCCTTGAGCACGACGCCGATCGTGTCGCGGGCCGACTCGAGATCGAGCGCGTCGCGGTCCATCGCCAGCAGCGCCGCCACCCAGTCCAGCGTTTCCGAGACGCCAGGCGCTTTCTCGAGATCCATCCGCCGCAGGGCCTGCACGAGCGCGGTCACCTGCGCGGCGAGTTGCGCCGATGCCGCCGGAATCTTGGCGCGGACAATCGCCAGCTCCTTTTCGGCCGTCGGGTAGTCGATCCACTGGTACAGGCAGCGGCGCTTCAACGCGTCGTGTACCTCGCGGGTGCGGTTCGACGTCAGGATGACCAGCGGGGGCCGCGCGGCCCGGATGGTCCCGAGCTCCGGGATGGTGACCTGGAACTCCGCCAGCAGTTCCAGGAGGTAGCCCTCGAACTCGTCGTCGGCGCGATCCACCTCGTCGATGAGCAGCACGACCGGCCGCGTCCGCGCGGGATCGATGGCCTGAAGGAGCGGCCGCTTGATCAGGAACGCTTCGCTGTAGAGCTCGTGCCGCGCCTGCTGCCGGTCGAGGGACTTGGTGGCCTCCAGGATGCGCAGCTCGAGCAGCTGCCGCGCGTAATCCCACTCGTAGACCGCGTGGCTGATGTCCAGCCCCTCGTAGCACTGCAGGCGGATCAGGTCGGCATCGAGGGCGCCGGCCACGGCCGCTGCCACCGCCGTCTTGCCGACGCCCGCCTCGCCCTCGAGGAACAGCGGCCGGCCGAGTCGAAGGGCCAGAAAGAGCGAGACGGCCAGCCCGCGATCGGCGACGTAGGCCTGGTCTGCCAGCCGCTGCTGCAGATTGACGATGGAGTCGGGGAGCATCGTGCTCAGCTCCTCAGGATGGCGAGGACGAGAGCATCCCCTCGAGGAGTGGATGCCGAGGTGTGGCGAACGGATTCGCCACGGTGACTCCGCGCCACGTGAACCCGTCCTGCAGGTCCTCTGACAGCAACAGCCGGCACCCCGCGTCGGCCGCAGCCGAGAGCACGATGGCGTCCCAGATGCCCAGCTTGTGTGCGACGGCCAAATCGGTCGCGGCGATCAAGACATTCGCGGACGTCTCGATCAGTGGGAATGCATCGCCCCACGATAGAATCGCGGTAGCCGCCGCGGCCCTTGGGCGTTTGGCCTTTCGCACCAGAACGGCGAAGAGTTCCCCCAGAACCTGCACAGGAATGAGCGTCTCCTCCGGCGGCAGGCTACGCAGCAGGCGAAGCGTCGAGACTCTCGCACGTTCGCCGTTGACGCCTTCGGCATAAGCCAGGACATTGGTGTCGAGGGCGACATTCACGGCTCGTCCTCATAAAGTTCGCTCCGCTGCCAACGCCCTATCGATTGGGCGCGGCCGGCCTCGAGCCGCGAGAAGAGAGCCGCCGTCGCCGACCGCCCGATGGCCTCACCTTCCGACACCGGCACAATTTTCGCCACCGGCCGCCCATGCGAGGTGACGACGAAGCTCTGCCCTCGCCGCACACGGCGGAGCACGGCCGAGAACTCACGATTGGCCTGCGCGGCCGAAATGGCTTTACCCATGCCCGTAGCTCGAATGTAGTGACATTAACTACTTTGCCACAACCCGACGGGTGACGCTAGAAAACTTGACGGCCGAACTCTCAAACCAAATGAGTCAAGTTTTCTACGCCCCGCGCCGGAGGCGGGGCAATCAAACACTGGGCTAGCGAGGCGGAGCCTGCATGCTCGTTGGTCCGAGGCGCAGCCTCGCTGCTATCGCGGCCGGTAGACGCGTTCCTTGAACGCCTGGACGAAGCGCGCCAGCACCGGCGAGATGTCGCCCTTGGCCACCGGCACCTCGACGATCGAGAACCGCGGCGAGGCCCACGCCTCGGCCAGGGCGCGGCGCAGGTCGCCGACGGTCGGCGCGTTGAAGCCGGCGCCGCCCCACAGCTCGGCCAGCTTCGCGAACGGCCACGACACCGTGTCGTTGTAGCCGGCGTGCGGGTAGAACGCCTGCAGCATCTCCCACCGGTTGTTGTTCACCAGCACGATCACCGGGTTGCAGCCATAGCCGGGCGCGTGGGCGATCTCGGGGCCGGTCATCTGAAACGCGCCGTCGCCCATCAGCACCAGCGGCCGCCGGCCGGTCGAGGTCTGCACGCCGATGGCCGCCGGGACCGCAAAGCCCATCGTCGCGTAGTAGGCGGGCGCCACGATCTCGTTGGAGCGGATCTCCACGCTGGCAAACAGGCAGTCGCCGGTGTCGCACACCAGCGGCACCTCCGGGATGCGCCTCCACGAACTCGTTCAGCACGTCGATGACGAGCGACGCGGTCATCGGCGTGGCGTCGGCGGCCGGCTGGCACGGCTGCTGGCTGCGGCACCGCGGGCGGCTGCCAGTCACGCCGGCGCGCGGCCAGCGTGGGGTGCGATTCCAGGCCCGCCACCACCTGGTCGATCGGCGCGTTCTCGTAGCGATGGTGGCCGATGAAGACGTCGCGCGCCACGACGATGAGCAGGTTGCGCTCGGTGAGGCGGTTCGCCGAGATGCCGAGGCTGGTGTCGCTGATCCGCTCGCCGACCAGCAGCACGCAGTCCGACTCCTCGACGATCGCGCGCAGTTCGGGCGGCGACACCACGCCCAGATAGGTGCCGGCGAACTGCGGGTGCCGGGTCGGGAACGCGCCGCGGCCGAGAAACGACGACGCCACCGGCAGGTTCAGCTTCTCGGCCAGCCGGATGACCTGATCGCGCAGCTGGAAGCGGTGCACCTCCACGCCGGCGATGAGCACCGGCCGGGCGGCGGAGCGCACCCGCGCGGCAATCTCGTCCACGGCTTCGGCCACGGCGCCCGCGTCGACCGGCATCTCGAGCCGGGCCTCGTCGAGCGGCGGATCGATGGCCTCGGTGACCATGTCGCGCGGGATCTCGAGATAGACCGGCCGCTTGGCCTTCACCGCCACGTCGATGGCGCGGGTGATGTGCGTCGCCGCGGTGCGCGGATCGTCCAGGATGGCGCTGTACTCCGTGACCTCGCGGTAGACGTTGAGCTGCGATTCGAACGTCTTCACCTCGTGGTGGACGTGCAGCCCGGCGCGCTTCTCGACGCGGCCCGGTCCGCCCGACAGCACGACCAGCGGCGACTCCTCGGCGTAGGCGCAGGCCACCGGGTTCACCATGTTCAGTCCGCCGGCGCCGTAGGTCACGCAGCACACGCCCAGGCCGCCGGTCATCCGCGCGGCCCCGTCGGCGGCAAACCCGACCGCAGGCTCGTGGCTCAGGCGCACCAGCGTGAAGCGGCCGTCGCGCTCCAGGGCCTCGAACAGGTTGAGGGCGAAGTCGCCGGGAATGCCGTAGATATGGCGGACGCCGCGGTCCCACAGCCGATCGAAGAGGAACTGGTGGAGAGTCATGCGCGCGCGTTCGTGGCCATTGTACCCATCGATATAATCGAGAGACCGCGTGTCACTCGGGCTACGGGCTACGGGCTACGGGCTACAGGCCTGGCTGTTGCTGACCTGCATTTCCGCTTTCTCCTGCACTGCATTCGCGCAGGGCCAGCCGAACGACGTACCGACGGTGCTGGTGTCGCGGCAGGTGGCGGAGGAACAGGGGATCACGGTCGGGGCGCTGGTGCAGGTGGCGCCGCCGGACGGCTCGCGCGCGCGGCAGTTTCGCGTCGCCGGCATCTACGAGCCGACCGCGGATCCGGGCCGCCTGGGCGCGACGATTCGCGAGGTGCGCCTCCACCTGCCCGACCTGCTCGACCTGGTGCGCGAGGACGGCGCGGTAGTGGGCACCGATCACGTCGAGGCCGTGAACATCACGCTGGCCGATCCCGCCGACGCGGCCGCCTTCGCCCGCGACGTGAACGCGCGGCTGCCGGGCGTGCTGGCGCGCACCACCAGCGACGCCGCCGGCACGGGCGGGCCGTTCCGCGTGCTCGAGCGGTTCCATCTCGCGATCGCGCTCGTGACCATCATCGCCGCCACCGTGTTCCTGCTGGCGCTGACGATCATGCTCGTGGACGAGCGGCGCGAGACCGTGGGCGTGCTGCGGCTGATCGGCCTGCCGACCGGCCGCATCCTCACCCAGATCGCGATCGAAGGGCTGCTGGTGGCCGGCGTCGGCTCCGCGTTCGGGCTCGCCCTGGCCGTCGGCTCCGAGACGCTGATCAACCGCTTCTTCCAGTGGCGCTACGACACGGCGCTGGTCTTCGTCCACGTCACGCCGGCGGTGGCGCTGCAGTGCGTCGCGATCGCCGTGCCGCTCGGCATGGTCGCGACGGTGGTGGCCTCGTGGGCGCTGTTGCGGCGCAACGCGCTGCGGCTGGCGCGGCGATGAAGGCGCTGGCCTTCGCGTGGCGGAGCCTGGTGCGCCAGCCGGCGCGCGCGGCGCTGGGCATCCTGGGGGTGGCCGCCGTCGGCGCGCTGCTCTTCGACATGCTGCTGCTGTCCGACGGCCTGGTGACGTCGATGCGCGAGATGCTGGAGCGCACCGGATTCGACATCCGCGTCACGGCCACCGGCGAGCTGCCGCGCGGCGGCCGCCGCATCGCCCAGGCCTCGGCGGTGACCGCGGCGTTCGCGGAGCTGCCGGAGGTGGAGCGGGCGCTGGCCATCCGCTTCGTCGACGCCGTGCTGGTGCGGCCCGAGCCCGCGGGCGCGCCCGAGGACGAGGCCAGTCCGGATCGCGTCGGGCTGGAAGCCGTGGGCGGCGACGGCCCGCAGCCGTGGACGGTGCTGCGCGGCCGCGACGCGACCGGGCTGAACGAGGTGGTGGTCAACCAGGCGCTGGCCACCGACCTGGGCGTGAAGATCGGCGATCGCCTGCCGGTTCGCGCGCGGTGCCGATCGCGCTCCGAGGTCCTGCCGCCCGCGTCGCTGCAGGTCGTGGGCGTGGCGGAGTTCCCCCTGACCCTCGACCAGCACGTGCTCGGCAGCTCGATGGCGACCCTGGACGCCGCCTGCGGCGGCAACTCCGACGGACGAGGCGGATGCCGTGCTGGTGCGCGCGGCCGGCGACGTGGACGCGGCGGCCGCGGCCTTGCGCCGCGTGCGGCCTGACGTGCGGCCGATGACCAACGAACAGGTGGTGGGCCGGGTGCGGCGGACCGGCTTCACCTACTTCCAGCAGATCTCCGCCGTGCTGACCACGGTCACGCTCGGCTTCGCGCTGCTCCTCATCACGGTGCTGCTGACCGTCTCGGTCAACCAGCGGCTGGGCGAGATTGCGGCGCTGCGTGCGCTCGGCTTCTCCCGGGCGCGGGTGGTGGCCGACGTGCTGTGCGAGTCGGTGCTGATCGTCGGCCTGGGCGGCGCGCTGTCGCTGCCGCTGGGCGTCGCGCTGGCCAGCGGCCTCGACCGCATCCTGACCGACATGCCCGGCATCCCCAGCGGCATGCACTTCTTCGTCTTCGAGCCGCGGGCCCTCGCCTGGCACGGCGGGCTGCTGGCGGTGACGGCGTTCGCCGCCGCGCTGTATCCGATGCGGCTCGTGGCCCGGCTGCCCATCGCCAGCACGCTGCGCAACGAGGTGGTGTCCTGATGGCGCCGGTCATCGTGCGCGCCGACCGCGTCACCCGCGTCGTTCGCCATGCCGTCGGGCCCGGTGGTGGCGGTGCGCGATATCTCGCTCGACATCGCCGCCGGCGACTACCTGGCCGTGCGCGGGCCATCCGGCTGCGGCAAGTCCACGCTGCTCCACATGCTCGGGTGCGTGGACACGCCGTCCGCAGGGCACGCTGCTCTTCGAGGGGCGCGACGTGGCGACGCTGTCGGACCGCGAGCGCAGCCTGCTGCGGCTGCGCTCGATCGGCTTCGTGTTCCAGCGCTTCTTCCTGCTGCCGATGCTGACGGCGGCCGAGAACGTCGAGCTGCCGCAGTCCGAGGCCGGCGTCGGCGCGCGCGACCGCGAGGCGCGCACCCGCGAGCTGCTGGACTACGTCGGGCTTGTCGGCCCGCGCCGACCATCGCCCGTCGCAGCTCTCGGGCGGCGAGATGCAGCGGGTCGCGATCGCCCGCGCGCTCGCCAACAAGCCGCGCCTGCTGCTGGCCGACGAGCCCACGGGCGAGCTGGACCAGGCCACCGGCGAGCACGTGGCCGAGCTGCTGGACCGCGTGAACCGCGACGGCACCGCGCTCGTCATCGTCACCCACGACCACACGCTGGCGTCGCGGGCCCGGCGGGTGCTGACGCTGCGCGACGGCGCCGTCGAAAGCGAGCGAGTGCAGTGATCGGCCGGCTGGCGCTGCGGTCGCTGACCGCGCATCCCGTCCGCAGCGGCGTGCTGGCGGTGGGCTTTGGCGCCGGCGTGGCGGTGATGGCGATCCTGCTGGGCGTCGCCGAGGTGGTGCTGCAACAGGCGCAATCGCCGCTGCTCGTTGGCGGCGGCGACGTGGTGGTGGCGATGGGCCGCGACACACCGGCGCCGCTGCTGCTGGCCGGAACCCTGCAGGCCGAGGCGCTGCGGCACCGCGTGCGTGTGGCCGCGCCCACCCACACCGCCGATCTGTATCTCTCGTACGGCGGCGCGCGCGCGCGGGTGGACGGCCGCGGCGGCATCCCCAGCCTGGAGCGTGCGCTTGGCGATCCGGAGACGGCCGGAACCGAGGGCTGGACGGACACCCGCGCGGACGAGGCGTGGACCCGACAGTCGCCCGCCGCCGCCTTGCGCCAGGTGGACCGTTTTCATCCGATTCCGGACGCGCCGGCCTGGCAGGGGTCCTGGGCCGAGTGGCTGTACTTCAACGGCCGCTCGGACGACGCGCGCTTCTACCTGACCTTCCTGGTCGGCCCGGAAGTGCGTCCCGGCGTGCGTGCGGCGGGCGTTCGTCTGCAGCTCGAACGCGGCGGACGCATGCAGTCGTTCAGCGGCAGCGAGGAGCTGCCCGACGCCGCCGTCAGCCAGGCCCCGAACCTGACCATCGCCAAGAGCTCAGTGACGCTCGATGGCTTGACCTATCGCATCCACCTCGACCTGACCGGGCGCGGCGGCGCGCGCTTGACCGGCGACCTGACGGTCCAGGCGACGCCGGGCCGGCTGGTGCCGCCGATCGAGATCCTGGGCGCCCGCGGCTGGCGCAGCGGGTACGTGGTGCCCGTGATGTCAGGCGAGCTGGCCGGGACACTCGATCCGCCGGACGGCGGCACGATCGTGCTGAACGGCACCGGGTACCACGACCACAACTGGGGGTTCTGGAAGGGCGTGTCGTGGCAATGGGGGCAGGTGCAGGTGGACACCGGCACGCCGCGAGCGCTGTCGCTGCTCTACGGACGCGTGTTTCCGCCTGCCGACGCGGCCGATCCCGAACGCGTGCCCGGTTTCGTGGGCGTGCTCGGCCCCGACGGCCCGCTGGCGTACGCCACCGACGTGGACATCACCGAAACCAACGGCGCCGACGGCCGCCCGCGCGCCATCGACATTCGCGCGGAGGGCACGGCGATAGACGTGACGGTTCGCTTCGAGGTGGCATCGGCCGAAGCGACGCGGATGGCCACCGGGCCGTTGACCAACGGCCTCGACTTCCTGCAGCTGCAGGGCCGCTACACCGTGCGCGGCCGAGCCGGCGGCCGCGCGCTGAACTTCACCGCGGCCGGTGCCGCCGAGACCTTCCGCGAAGCCGGACCGAGCAGAACTCGCTAGACTGCGGCGGAAGGCAGTCTGTGACTTCTGCATTGTGCCTTCAGGTTGCTGGCGATCTCCGGCAACCTGCTACGGCCAGGCCTCCGTTTCGAGCGCGTGACGCGCCGCAATCTGCGCGCGCCGCCGGCGCTTGTCGAGCGCCCGCAACGTTTCCTGCAGCGGCAGCCCCACCTGTTTGGCGTTCCAGCCCCGGGCCATGCGATCCCGTACGAGCTGCCTGCGGGTCACCTCCACGCGGAAGCACTCGAAGCACAGGGCGCGTGGACGGTCGAGCGTGGGGTCGTCGTCCCCGTCCGGACGGAAGCCGTAGCGGGCCTCCTTCTCCCGGCAGCCGGCGCACAGCCGGCGATGCGCCTGCGGAAGCTGCCGAGCCGGCACGCCAGGCGCCGTGCTTTCGTAGAGTCCCAACTGTCGTTGTGCCTGCGCCATATGGCCTCCTCGAAGACTGCCCGAACGGGTCCGGGGCCAGAAGGAACGCCCCATGCAAGTCACTGTATCGGGAGGGTGTGACAGACTAGGTCACGTCATCGCGATGGACCTCTCGGCCGACCTTGACGCCTTGTTCCAACTGCCGCTGAACGAGTTCACCGGCGCCCGGAACGCCCTGGCTACGCGCCTGCAAAAGGCTGGCCGGAAAGAGGACGCAGAGCCGCGTCCGCAAGCTGACCAAGCCGCCCGTCTCGGCCTGGGTGGTGAATCAGCTCTTCTGGAAGGAACGCACCTGGTTCGACCGCCTGTTGGCGTCTGGCGCGAAGCTCAGGCAAGCGCAGGCGGCCGGCCTCGCGGGCAAGCCCATCAACGTCCACGATCCGCTGAAAGCGCAGCGTGAGGCCCTGAACGAGCTGTCGCGCCAGGCCGCAGTGTTTCTGTCGCGGGACGGCCACGCGCCAAGCCCGGACGTGCTGCGTCGCGTGACCCTCGACCTGCAGGGATTGGCGGCACAGGACGCCGCTGGCGATGGTCCCGCGCCCGGGCGGCTCACGGCCGACGTGGAAGCCACGGGCTTCGATGCCCTGGCCGCTCTGGTGCCCAAATCGGGCAACGGTCAGGCACGCGGCGGCGCCGGCACCAGCAAGGTGCTGTCGTTCGCGTCCAACCGTCAGCTGCGCCGCGGCAAAGGCCGCCGGTCGCGGCAGCGACGAGGCGGGCCGCGAGCGCGAGCGCGCGCAGGCTGCGGCCGCCCGGCGCGCGCGTCCAGGAGGCGGAACGCGCGCTTGCTTCGGCGCGGCGCGACGCCACCAAGGCCGAAGCGGCCATGAAGGCCGCCGCCGCGCGTCTGAAGGAATCGGAGCGCGAGAAGCTGAAGGCCGAGGCGGCGCTGGAGAAAGCCGCGGCGGCCGCGGACGCGGCGCGTCAGGCCGCGCGCCGTACCGCGAGTGACGCCGCCGACGCCGCGCAGGCCGTGGACGACGCCGAGCGCGCGCTCGAGCGCGCGAAGAAAATGGGGTCGGGATGACCGCCCGACTACGTTACGCCGATCGTACCTTCATCTCGCCCGTCCAGCGGGCGACGCCCTTGACGTCCACGCCGAAGAGATCCAGCAGGCGCGCCACGGTGTGGTTCACGATGTCGTCCACCGACTGCGGCAGCGTGTAGAACGCCGGCACGGGCGGCATCACGATCGCGCCCATGCGCGACAGCTTGAGCATGTTTTCCAGGTGGATGTCGCTCAGCGGCGCCTCGCGCAGCGCCAGCACCAGGCGGCGGCGCTCCTTCAGCGTGACGTCGGCCGCGCGGTGCACCAGGTTGTCGCCGTAGCCGTTGGCAATCGCGCCGAGCGTCTTGGCGCTGCATGGCGCCACGATCATGCCGTCGGTCTTGAACGACCCGCTGGAGATGGCCGCCCCCATGTCCGCGGGGTTGTAGGCCTGCGTCGCCAGCGACTCGACGTGCTCCTTCGAATACGGCGTCTCGTGCAGCAGCGTACGCGCGCCCCACCTGGTGAGGATCAGATGCGACTCGACACCTGCCTCGCGCAGGCGCTCGAGAACGCGCACGCCATACACGGACCCCGTCGCCCCGGTGATGCCAACGATGAGACGCATGCCGTTCCAACAGGCTATCATCGACGTCGTGCTTGGACGCCAGCGAACCGGTTCCCTGCTCTGCACGTCGTGCGGCGTGCTGGTCGGGGTCAACGACGCCACCTGCTACAACTGCGGCCGCCGCAACCCCGGCTTGTGGGGCTTCGGGCCCGTCTTGCGCGTGCTCGGCCGCGACCTCGGCTTCGTGCCGTTCGTCATCGGCACCTGCATCGTGCTCTACGGGCTGACGCTGATCTTCTCGCGCGGGATGATCGGCATGGGCGGCCCGATGTCGTTCATGGCGCCGGCTTCGCCGGCGCTCTTTCTGTTCGGCGCCAGCGGCGCGCTGCCGGTGTTCGGGCTCGGCCGGTGGTGGACGGTGCTGAGCGCCGGGTGGCTGCACGGCGGCCTGCTGCACATCCTGTTCAACATGATGTGGGTGCGCCAGCTGGCGCCGGCCACCGCCGAGCTGTACGGGCCCGGGCGCATGGTCATCATCTACACCGCCGGGTCGATTGGCGGGGTTCGCGCTTGAGCTCGTTCGCCGGCGCCTATCTGCCCGATCTGATCATCCTGCGCGGCGGCCAGTTCACGGTCGGCGCGTCGGCGCCGATCTTCGGGCTGCTGGGCGCGCTGGTCTACTACGGCCGGCGCACCGGCAGCAGCAGCGTCGGCAGCCAGGCCACCAGCTGGGCGATGTCGATGATGCTCTTCGGCTTCCTGATGCCGGGCATCGACAACTACGCGCACGCCGGCGGCTTCGGCGGCGGCTAGCTGGCCGCGCGCGTGCTGGATCCGCTCAAGCCGGAGCGCATCGACCACATCGGCATCGCGGTTGCGTGCCTGGCGTTGTCGCTCGCCTCGGTCGCCGCGTCGGTCTTCTTCGGGCTGGATTACCTTGGCTGACGCCCCGCCGGGCGCCGAACTCGCGGGCCCGCTCACCATGCGCGGCGTCATCGGCGTGATGGGCGGGCTGGTGCTCTACATGGTGGTCTCCGAAGTGCTGGAAACCGCCCTCGTCGCAGCCACCTCGGAGGTCCGGCCCACTGACATCGCCAGCTACTACGCGGCGCGCAACCGCCCTGCCATCCTCGGCGCCAAGCTGGCCTACAACTCGCTGACGGCGTTGTTGTCCGGCTACATGACCGCCAGGGTGGCGGGCGAGCGCGAGATGTACTACGGCAAGATGGCGGCGCTCGTGCAGACCGTGGAGCTGGCGTGGCGCTTCCTGGCCGGCGAGTACGCCGGCTTCACCCCGGGGTGGATGCGCGCGTTCCTGGTGCTGACCACCGGCCCGGCGATGCTGGCCGGCGCGTCGATTCGCGCGCGGGCGCAGCGCGCGCCGAGGGCACTGCCACGCCGAGCCTCGAGCCGCAGGGAGCCTCGCGTGATCATCGCCTATCAAGGCGAGCCCGGGGCCTACAGCGAAGCGGCGGCGCTGCAGCACGGCGGCCCGGACACCGAGACGCTGCCGTGCAAGACCTTCGACGACGTGTTCGATGCCGTGGCGGCCGGCACGGCGGCGTGCGGCGTGGTGCCGCTCGAAAACTCGATCGGCGGCACGATCCATCGCAACTACGACCTGCTGGTCGAGCACGACCTTCCCATCACCGGCGAGGTAGAGATCCCGGTGGCGCACTGCCTGCAGGCGCTGCCCGGCACCAGGCTCGAGGACGTGCGGACCGTGTACTCGCATCCGCAGGCTCTGGCCCAGTGCGAGCGCTATCTCAAGGGCCTGGGCGTGACCGTCGAAGCGGTGTACGACACCGCCGGCGGCGCGAAGCTGGTGGCCGAACAGCGCCTGAAGGGCGCGGCCGCCCTGGCCTCGCGACGGGCCGCCGCCGTCTACGGCCTCGAGGTGCTGCAGGAAGCGGTGCAGGACTTCGAGTCGAACCTGACGCGCTTCGCGGTCATTGGCGGGCCCCCGGCCACGGCGCCGAACAAGACCACGCTGGTCTGCGCGCTGCCCAGCACGCCGGGGGCGCTGTACGCGGCGCTGGGCGTGTTCGCCGAGCGCCGCATCAACCTGTCGAAGCTGGAAAGCCGGCCGATGCGCGGCCGCCCGCGCGAGTACCTGTTCTACATCGAGGTGGACGCCGGCCGCGACGAGCCGGCCTGCGCCGACGCGCTGGCGCACCTGGCCCGGCTGGCGCAGTGGGTCCGCGTGCTCGGCAGCTACACCGCTACTGCGAAGACTTCGCCTGACCTTTGAAGACGGCGTCGATCGCCGCCTGCGCGCAGCGCTCGCCGTCGCCGCTCGACACGCCCATCGCGCCAATCACCTGGCCGTTCAGGACGATCGGCAGCGCCCCCGGCTGCGGGAAGTCGTTCATGAAGGTCGGCGCCAGGTTCTCGCCGCTCCGCACCAGCTTGTTGGTTTCGGACGTGGCGCGACGCCAGCGCAGCGCCGACCGCGCCTTGAGCAGCGCCGTATCGATCGCGTTCGCCGGCGCGCCTTCCATCGCGTGGGAGTCGATGACGTTGCCGCCCCAGTCGATGATCGACATGGCGACCACCAGCTTGTTGCGCTCGGCCCAGGCGATGCAGGCATCCGCGAGCGCGCGGGCACCCGCACTGGAAATGACCTTGATGTCCCGCGTGAGCTTGGGGTCGCTCGATTGCGCCGACGACGTGGCCAGAGCGCCCACGAACAATGTCAGAAACATGAGTGAGCAACGGCGAATGCACATGGCGATGCTCCTTCCGTGGCGCATTGTGCCACGTACGGCTTCGCCTCTGGCTCTGGCTCTCGGCGTCCTCGCATTGTGCGCGGCTTCTCGGCTTCCGGCTTTCGGCATGCGAGCAGCACCACCACCGAGAACTGCCGGAGCCTGAATACGCATGCTGAGATTCCTTCCGTCGCGCTCGAGCGACGAGCGCATTGTGCCACGTCTTGCCTTTTTCTTTTCTAGGTCTTTGGGCTCCAGGGAGAGATTCCGCACGGCCAGGCCGGCGAACAGCACGGTCACGCCCACCAACGCCGCCACATGGGTCACCGGTCCCATGCCGATGACGCTGGGCACGCCGGCCACCTGCAGCGTCAGCTGATTGAGGTGGAACGCCGGCGAGAAGAGCGCGATCCAGCGAATGCTCTCCGGCAAGGGAAAGAACAGCCCGGACAGGTAGGTCAGCGGCAAGTAGGCCAGGTTCGCCATGGCCGGCGCGAAGCGGCCGGTCACGCACGAGCCGATGAAGAGCCCGATAGCGCAGAACGGCAGCGTGCCGACGCTCTCCACCACGACCATGGCCGCCAGCCGGCCAGCCGACAGCGGTACGCCCCGCACCAGCACGCCGAGCATGCCCACGGCCGCGGCCACGAACGCGCTGAACAGGATGGCCATCACCATCTTGGCGATCAGATACGCCGCGGGCGGCATCGGCTGCGCGTGCTTCAGGCGGGTCAGTCCCTGGTCGCGCTCCATCGCAATCGAGACACCGAAGCCGAAGATGCCCGGGTCCCATCACGCCCATCACGCTGAAGCCGGTCATGAGCAGGATCGGCAGGTTCTCGGGTCGGTCGGCGCGCTCGCCGGTGCTGACCACAACAGCGAAGAACAGATACAGCAAGGTGGGAATGGCCAGAAACGGCACCGCGAATATCGGCATGCGCAGCGAGCGCATGGTTTCGTAGCGCGCCTCGGTCAGGTAGGCGCCGATCACGCGGCGCATCGGCATCACGGCGACGCCGGTCGGCGCCGTCAGGGCTAGCGTCGGTGTCATGCGGCCTCCCGTGTCAGCTCGGCAAAGGCTTCGGCCAGGCCGGCGCGTTGCACTTCCAGGTCTCGTGTCTGGTCATCGTTCCGGAACAGCCGCTTCACGACGCCCTCGGCGTCGGTGGCCACCACTTCCAGCCGGCCGTCCCTGACGGCGGCCGTCATCACGCCCGGCCAGCGCAGCACTTCTTCGATCGGCACCGTCGTCGAACACCGCACACGCTTGCGGTCCACCACCGACCGCACCTCGTCCACGCTGCCCTGCGCGATCAGCTTGCCCTTGGCCAGCACGGCGACGCGATGCGCCAGCGCCTCGGCCTCTTCCAGGTAGTGCGTGGTCAGGACCACCGCCGTGCCCTGCGCCACCACCTGTCGCAGCGTGGACCACAGCATGTCGCGGGCCGCGGCATCCAGGCCCACGGTGGGCTCGTCGAGGAACAGCAGCGCGGGCCGGCCGCAGACGGCCAGCGCGAACTGCGCCAGCCGCTTCTGCCCGCCCGAGAGCTTCTGGTACTGCCGGTCCGCGATCGGCGCCGTGCGCGTCAGCGCCAGCACCTCGTCCACCGTGTACGGGGCCGGGTAATAGCTGCAGGTCAGCGCGATCAGCTCGCGCACCTTCAGTTCGGGCGCCAGCGCCGCTTCCTGCATCATCACGCCAATCGGGTAGCGCGCCTCGATGCGATCCGGCGGCAGATCGAACAGCGTCGCCGTGCCGTCGGTCGGCTCCTGCAGGCCGAGCAGCAGGGCGATGGCGGTGGATTTGCCGGCCCCATTCGGGCCCAGCACGGCCAGGATCTCGCCAGGCCGCACCTCGAGCGACACGCCGTCGAGAGCCGTGATCGCACCGAACGTCTTCTTGACGTGCGACAGCCGCGCAATCGGCCGGCTGAACCCACCGTCCACCACGCGCGATTCGGTGTCGGCGTGCGCCGCAGTGGCGGCGGTCGCCTTGCCGTACCGGCGCCCGTTCAAGACCACGCCGATGAAGCTCCGCCGCACGAACAGGTGATAGGTGCCGAACAGGAACACCAGCGCCGTGCCCATCACGAGCGGGAACTTCAGCGTCCAGTGCCAGGGCTGCTGTGCGACCAGAGCCTGGAGGAAGAACACCACCGGCAGGTGCGCCAGATACACCCAATAGGAGGCGTCCGAGACATACCGCCGTGCGGCGCTCGGCGCGGAGCAGAAGCGCAGCGCCGCGCCGATCAGGCCGAACGTCCACGTCCAGGTGGCCACGGTGTAACACGCCAGATAGAGCGGAATCGTGGACGTCGGGACAGCGTCGACCGCAGGCGACGCGTTGGTCATCCGCAAGCAGGCCACGGTCAACCCGATTGCGACCGTCAGATGGACGCGGCCACCACCGCTGGAACGACTGCAGCAGCGGCTGCTGGCGCTGGAGCAGCCAGCCGAACGCGAACGCGGTGCCAAACGCCGTGATGGCGGGCAGGTTCGGGATCAGCGAGTTGTCGGGCGTGGGGATGCCGCCCTCGGGGTGCCACGATCCGATCGCAAGCAGCGCGAGCGCCAGCGGCACCGCGAGCGCCAGTGGTCCGAGCGGCGTCACCAGCACGCGCACCAGCCCGTCGAGCCGGCGCCGAAACCCGCCGCCACTGTCCAGGCGCTCGACGACGCCCTGCCGGACGGCCAACGTGCCGGCGTAGAGCAGCACCAGCACGTAGAGGAACCAGAGGTGGGTCAGTGGGAACGCCAGCACCGGCATCGCGGACGCCGGCGGCGGCGTGAACGTGCGCCCCGGCGCGGCGCCCCAGATCATCGCCGCGATGGTCATCGGGGCGAACACCACCCACCCGACCACCAGCGGCACCACGATCCGCGTGGCCCGTTCGCGGATGAACGCGCGCACGCCGCGGCGATGGAACACCAAGCGCGCGAAGAACCCCGCCAGCACGAAGAACAGCGTCATCCGGAACACGTGAATGACGAAGAAGGTGACGCCGAGCGTCTGGCTCGGCGAGCGGTCGGCCAGCGGCCACGCGTCGAAGCCGGGCAGATACGACATGGCGGCGTGCAGGACCACGCCGAGCAGCAGGGCGAAGCCTCGCACCGCGTCGAGCGCGTGCAGGCGGGTGTCGTGCGTGGTGGCGTTCATGCGATCTGCTCCAGCCGCCGGCGGGCGCGGCTTCGGACGAATTGGACGCTCAGGATCAGGTTGAAGATGAGACAGGAGAGCGAGTAGAGGCCGAAGGTGGCGCCAGAGTGCCACCAGATGTCGTCGCTGAGGCGCACGGCATCGAAAGGCGCGGCCGCCACCGAGGTACCCGGCGTGGGCGCCAGATAGGGATACGCCCTGCAGGAACAGGACGACCAGCACCAGCGACGACGCCGTTGGTCAGCACGCGCGTCGGCGGCTGCAGCCAGTTCCAGTCCGGGCGCAGCAGCGTGGTGGCTCGCTGCGCGATGCCGACCGCCAGCACGAGCAGGACCGGCCAGTAGAACGGGCTCCACGCCGGGGTCAGCTCCAGGTACCTGCGCCGCGCCGCCGATGACCAGCGCGGGCACGAACGGCAACGCGGCCCACCAGGCCGCCGCCAGGCCCAACGCGATCAGGCCGCTGAGCGACTGCCAGCGCGGGATCGGTTGCAGGCGCTGCGGGGGAAAGTTCCAGAGCCACCCCGACGGCATCTCGCCGGTGCGCACCGACCGCCGGCTGAACGCGTCGATGGCGACAAAGATCGTGGTCGTCAACACGAACTGGATGACGAGCGGCGTCAGCAGCCCGCGCAGCGAGAACAAGTGCGGCTTGTTGGTCCAGCCGATGACGATCAGCATCAGCAGCGTGAACGGCAGCTGAAACGACAGCACGCGGGCATACATCGGAAAGATTTCCGGGCTGATGAGCTGACGGCCGAAGGCAAAGCCGCGCTGTGCGACGCCGTAGCGTTCGGCTACGAGCATCGGGCTGCCGTGCCGGGTCAGCACGGCCTCTTCCTCCACCTCGGTCAGCGGGCGCCCGAGGCTCGCCGCTTCGTCCTCGAGCCTGGCGGTCAGGTGCTCGGCGATCTCTTCGACGATGTCGTCCTGCTGCGGGCCTTTCGGCAGGTAGCGACGGACGGCCCGCAGGTAGTCATCGAGTATCGGCATGGTACGCATAGCTCCTCAGGCGGCCTTCCGCATCAGGCGATTGAGCGCGCGGTTGATGCCCTGCCACTCCTCGAGCAGGTCGGCCAGGATGCCCTCGCCAAGGGGTGAGAGGCGGTAGAAGCGCTTGCGGCGCTTGTCCTCCTCGCGCCACTCGCTCAGCAGGAGCCCCTGCCCTTCCAGCCGCCGCAGCAGCGGGTAGAGCGTGTTCTCCTCGATGTCCATGCCCACGTCTGCCAGAGCCTTACGCAGCGTGTAGCCGTAGTGTTCCGTGCGCAGCTGGACCAGGGCGGCCACGATCACGCAGCCGCTGCGAAGCTCGATGCGCAGGTTTTCGAAGAGTTCTTGGCGGTTTGGCATTGGTCTGTGCAATACACACTGTGTATAACACAGTGTGTATTGCACATGCAAGGGTTGGCTCCGGCTTCCGGCTTCCGGCTTCCGGCTTCCGGAAAAACTAGCGACTCTGGTTCGAGCCCGCCGGAAAATTCGCAACCCTGCGCGCGGCGCCGGTCAGCTCGACGATGTGCATGCCGGTGTTGGCGCGATCGACGACATAGACGAAACCGCGATCATCGACCTCCACGTTGTTGGACTGAATCGCGACCTTACAGCGCTCGTTCGGACCCTCGCCGACGCATCGCTTGTCGGTCTGCTCGGTTGTTGCGGGAACGTAGTATCCGATCTCGCGCGGGTTGAACGGGTCCCGAATATCGAGCGCGCGTAAGCCCGCGTTGAAGAACGTCACGAACAGCACGCGTCCGTAGTAGATGGGCGTGAAGTTCTCGTGCGACGAATGCGCTCCGAAGCGGCCACCGCGGTTGCAGAAGTTGCCGCTTGCCTCCGGCACGGTCCACGTGGAAGCGCCCACAGGCCGGGTCTCGAACGTGACATCCACCATGCGGACCATCTGTCGAGGCTCTTCGCACTCATTTGCGAGCGATTCGCTGACGACGGCAATGAAGTCCCTGTGTGCTTGCGCAGAGTTGAGTGGAACCGAGTCGCCGTGTTCGTGGCCACCGCCTGGGACCGGCGCGTTCGGCGGCTGCTTCTGTTTGGCGAACTCGGGAAGGGTCATGCCGAGGACCGGGAACGTCGTGTGAGCGCCCGCATCGGGCGGCAGATCGAGCCGGGCGACCTGCGGGTACAGCAGGTTCGCATCCGTCGGTTCCTTCGGTCCGTTCAAGAGCTTGTCACGATCGACGATCTGCACCACTCCTGCGCGGCTGGTGCCGTACCCGAAGTACACCCGATTCCCCTTCGGCCCGAGCGAAATTGGCCCGTGCAGCTCGGTCGGGATCGGCATCATCGTCGAGCCAGGCTGCTGCCCCGGGAGCCCGAAGTCGCGGATGAACACCGGCTTTGCCGGATCGCCAAGGTCGTAGATCTTCGTCATTCGGCGCGTACGCCAGTCTTTCGGGCCGGAGATGACATAGGCGATACCCGTGTCGCATTCCCAGAAATTCTTGTGCGTATTTCGAAGGCCCTCTACCAGCACGAGGAGTCTGGACGGCCTGGCGGGGTCGCTCACGTCCCAGACCTCATGGCCCGAGTTGCCGTACGAGCGCAGCAAGTACACCTTGCTCTTGTCGGCGCGGGGAAGCGTGCTGCCGCTGCACACGCGGGTCATTTGCGCGCCGCCGCCCTCACCTTCTCCCTCCTCTCCCGGGATGTGAGCCAGGTATCGCGGTCTCTTCGCGTCGGTCACGTCGACGATCGACGTCCCGTTGCTTTCGTCCATCCCGGTGATGGGATTGCGCTGAACGCCACCGTGATGCCCGATGTAGGCGATCCAGCGGTTCCCTTGTCGATGGATGGTCGGCTGGTACGCGCTCCTGGCCTGAAGGTCGTTGTAGCCGACGAGCGCCATGTCGCGTTGTTCTGCTTTGTGTTGTGCTACAGCGGTCGTACCGAGGCCGATACCTACCGCGAGGGCGAGCGCGTACCAACGTTTCATGTGACGTCCCTCCGTAAGCAGACGACTCTGAACCCGAACGGCTTCCGGCTTCCGGCTTCCGGCTTCCGGCTTCCGGCTCGGCTTCGGCTTCCGAGAGAACTGTAGCCCGGAGCCCGGAGCCTGGAGCCCTGAGCCTGGCCTTCAGCTTTCGCAGATGGCCGTGAGCACCTCAGCGGCCTGAACGCACTGGTCCGTCGACACGTCGGCGTGGGTGACGGCCCGCAAGGTGCGCGGACCGAACGCGAACAGCAGCACGCCCTGCTCGCGCGCCCGCGTCACGATGGTGGCCGCGTCGGGCGCCTCGGCGGTCACCTGGAAGATCACGATGTTGGTCTGCACGGTGCCCGGGTCCAGGACGACGCGCGGGCTCCGCGCCAGCCGCTGCGCCAGACGCGCGGCGTTCGCGTGGTCGTCGCGCAGCCGGGTCAGGTGGTGATCGAGGGCGTAGACGCCGGCCGCGGCGAGGATCCCCACCTGCCGCATCGCGCCGCCGAACATCCGCCGGTAGCGAACCGCGCGGTCGATGATCGACTTGGACCCGGCTAACACCGACCCGCCGGGCGCGCAGAGGCCCTTCGACAGCGCGACGGACACGAGATCGAACGGCGCCGCCAGTTCCGCCACCGTCGCCCCGGTCGCCACCGAGGCGTTCCACAGCCGGGCGCCGTCGAGATACGTGGCCATCGCGTTGGCGCGCGCGAAGGCGCAGACCTCGCGCGCAATCGTCAGCGGGAACACGACGCCGCCCGACAGGTTGTGGGTGTTCTCCACGGCCACGAGCGTCGTCGGCGGCCGGACGATGTGGCCGCGCGCGATGTAGGCAGCCTGCACGTCCTCGGCCGTGAACACGCCTTTCCCACCCACCGGCACGAGCTGCACCCCCGAGTTGGCCGCCGCGCCGCCGGTTTCGTGCAGCGCGATATGGCTGTCGTGGCTGAGAATGACGGCGTCGGCCGGCTGCGTCAGCACCCGCACGGCGACCTGATTGGCCATGGTGCCGGTGGGCACCCACAGGGCCGCCTCCTTGCCCAGCAGCGCCGCCACCCGCTCCTGCAGCAGGTTGACGGTCGGATCTTCGCCGAACTGGTCGTCACCCACCGGCGCCGCGGCCATGGCCGCCCGCATCGGCTGCGAGGGCCGGGTGACGGTGTCGGATCGAAGGTCGATGACGTCGTTCGAGGAGGGGCTCATCGCGGGCCGGTCGATGGTAGCATCGGCCGCGAAAGGAACCCCATGAGAACGTTGCTACTCGCCATCCTGATCGCCGCCGCCGCGGTGCCCGCGTGGACCCAGACCGCCGACGAGCTGGTGAGCGACGGGAAGAACTCGGGAGCACCGGCCTCATGAACGACATGGGCGAGCTGGCGGCGCCGACGGCGGTCCGGGCGCCGGCTACGACTGGCCCCGGTCGGAGCACGGCATCTTCGTCAATCACAAGGACAACGTCTGCCTGGCCGGCAACGGCGCCAAGGACGGGATGTTGCTCAAGTTCACCCGCGAAGGGAACTCCCGCAGCAATTCGGTAACTCTGGCGCCAGCAAGGGCCGCACCGACACCGCCAACATGCGTGGTCCGGCGCCAGGACCGCCGGACTGGACCCGAGGATCTCTCCCGATCCGCGACGGTGGTGCCGCGCCCGGCGGAATACGTCACTCGCGGACAATCGCGAGGGACGAGATAGTTGCGAAAGGTGCGCATCATCGATGGCCCAGACGACCGGCTCGAGTCTGCCTTCGGCCTTGCGAGGGTACCTCGATGTCGGTCCTCGCCTATGGGAGACACAACCATCTTGGTTTTGCCTCGGCAGCCCGACCCGCGCGATCACGGCGCCTAGAATTCGTATGGGAATTCCTGAATCAACCTCTTACATTCGCTCAGCGCCGCCAAGATCGATTCACCCCAGCCGAATGGCGTGAACGGCGCCGTCTTCTGATTGACCTGCTTGTCGGCCCGTGCATAGAACCTCATGTTGAGGTGATTCCGACTGACGTACTCGAAGACCGTGATGATGAATTCCACGTCGCCCGTGGGCTGGCGCTTCTGCATCGAGAACAGATGCAGCTTCGCGAAATCCTCGGACGGATCGGTCTGTGCGAACTGCCAATCCGTCATCGTCCAGTCACCCGCGAACTCTGCGCGTGTTCGCGCTGCCGGGGGCGCGCTTCAGGTGCGCATCGAGCCACGCCACGGTTTGATCGAAGACATTCGGGAGAGCCGGATGCGGCTTGCCGTCCGGTCCAAAGTTTGGCCCATGTTCGCCGCCGGCCATGCGCAGGGCCCCTGCGATCGCGGGCGCGCCGAGGAGCAGTGGAACGAAGAGACCTTCGACTAGGAGGAGGACCGCAGGTCTCGAAGAAGGCATTGTGCCGGCTGAGGACGTGGACTATATCAGTTCGACCTGACGAAACCGCTCACGCTCACGGGCAGGGCCCAGATCAACCGGGCCAATCCCTACGTCCACGTTCCCATTGTCTCCGGTCCTGCCCCCCGGTGGCCCGATGCCGCCCGCGGCTCGGTCAACCGCAAGGGCATAACTGGTATTGCGGTACGCAAGCCAAACCAGCCTGGTCGAAGACGGCCCTGAGCGTCCCGATGGACGCCTAGGGATTCTTGAAAACATAGCCGGCGCGCCGCGCGTGGGAGGGACTCCTTGCCGAGCAGCGCCGCCAGGCGCTCCTGCAGCAGGTTGACGGTCGGATCCTCGCCGAACTGGTCGTCGCCCACCGGCGCCGCGGCCATCGCCGCCCGCATCGGCTCCGAGGGCCGGGTGACCGTATCGGACCGGATGTCGATGACGGGAGCGTCTCTGGTCGAGGGCTCATCGTGCGGTACCCGGCGGGCGGTCGATGGTAGCATCGGCCGCGAAAGGACCCCTCATGAGAATGCTGCTACTCGGCCTCCTGATTGCCGGCGCCGCGGCGCCCGCGTGGAGCCAGACCGCCGACGAGCTGGTGAACGACGGGAAGAACCCGGCCAACGTCACCACGCAGAGCATGGGCTACGACCGCAAGAGCTACAGCCCGTTGCGGCAGATCAACAAGAACAACGTCAAGCGGCTGGTGCCGATCTGGAGCACCAGCCTCATGAACGACATGGGCGAGCTGGCGGCGCCGACGATCTACAACGGCGTCATGTACGTGATCAACGGCAAGTGGAGCTTCGCCATCGACGTCGAGACCGGACGGCAGATCTGGCGCACGCCGGTGCAATACGAGCCCGGGGTCCAGCCCACGGCGGCGATCACCCGCGGGGCCGCCACGATCTACAACGGCAAGCTGTTCCGCGTCACCTACGACAACCACGTGCTGGCGCTCGACATGAAGACCGGCAAGGAGCTGTGGAACCAGAAGTTCGCCGACGCCAAGGAAGGCTACTACTCCACCAGCGCGCCGATTGTCGCCAACGGCGTGCTGCTGTCGGGCATGGCGGGCGGCGAGTTCACGACCCGCGGGTTCATCGACGGCTGGGACCCCGACACCGGCAAGAAGCTGTGGCGCCGCCACACCATCCCCGCGCCGGGTGAGCCCGGCTCCGAGACGTGGCCGAAGGACAGCGACGCGTGGAAGTACGGCGGCGGGCCGACCTGGCGCTCGGGCTCCTACGACCCGGCGCTCGATCTCGTCTACTGGGGCACCGGCAACGCGGAGCCGTACGACCCGCGGCCGCGCGGCGGGCTGGACAGCTTGTACACGTCGAGCGTGCTGGCGATCCGGCCGAAGACCGGCGAGATCGCCTGCCACTACCAGTACACGCCCAACGACGTCTACGACGTGGACGGCGCCGACGAGCACGTGCTCGCCGACATCCCGGTGAACGGCCAGATCCGCAAGGTGATGATCCAGCCGAACAAGAACGGCTTTCTCTACGTGCTGGATCGGACCAACTGCACGCTGATTGCCGCGCACCCCTTCGTCAAGGTGAATTGGGCCAGCCACGTCGATCTGGCGACGGGCCGGCCGGTGCTCACCGACGTCTACAAGCGGTTCCTGGCTGGCGAGGAGGTCGAGATCTGGCCGTCGCGCAGCACCAACGCGGTGCCGATCGCGTTCAACCCCACCACCAATCTCGTCTACGCCACCACGTGGAACATCGCGCGCATCCAGAAGCTTGCGCCGCCGCAGCCGTTCGTGATCGGCGAGCGATCCACCGGGACCACCGCACGCATCGCGCCGCAGAAGCCGGGCGACACGCTGGGCTATTTCCTGGCGATGGACCCGATCACGGGCAAGAAGAAGTGGGAGATCCCGCTGGAGCTGCCGAGTTCAGCCGGCGTGCTGGCGACCGGCGGCGGACTGCTCTTCACCGGCTTGCCGACCGGCGAGTTCGTGGCGCTGGACGAAGCCACGGGCAAGACGCTGTGGCAGTTCAAGACCGGCTCGAGCGTCAACTCGACCGCCATCACCTACGTGCACAAGGGGCGGCAGTACGTGACCATCGCCTCGGGCCGGGGCGGCGGCCTCGCGAACCGCTATGCCGCCGACATCATCCCGGCCGGCGGAGCGGTGTGGACGTTCGCGGTGATGGAGTGATCCGCTATCGCCGGTGGAACAGGCTCAGGTCAATCGACTTGCCCATCTCGTAGTAGCCCAGCGTGCTCGGATGGATGCCGTCCCCGCAGTTGAACGGCGGCAACAGCAGGTCGGGATTGCCCGGATCACGAACGACTTGGGCAAAGTCGATCACGCCGTCGACCGGCGCCTTGGTCAGGATCCATTGATTGACCTGGTTCTTGATGCGCGTCTTCTCGTCGTTCCACCCGGTGTTGGTCCCGGCCGGCGCCACGTTGTGGCGCGGGATGATCGTCGTCCCCCACAGGCGCAGGCCCTTTGCCTTGGCTCGCTGGACGATCGAGGTCAGTCCCTCGATGACGGCGGCGGCCGTCGCACCGCGCCGGATGTCGTTGGTGCCCATGAAGAGCACGAGGTCCGTGACGCCGTGGTGCGACAGCACGTCGCGATCGAATCGGTCGAGGCCGGGCGGACTGTCGGGCGGGGGCGTGAGCCCTTGGCGCGTGACGGTGTTGCCGCCGATGCCCTCGTTCACCACCGCCTTCACGCCCGCTGACGAGCCGCGCCCGCGGCGATCGGCCCCCCGATCGATCGAGGCCGAGCCGCATCGACAGCACATCCACCCAGCGGTCGTGACCATCGATGGTGCTGCAGGTACCGTCGGTGATCGAGTCGCCGAACGCGACGATGGCGCCCGTCGACGCGCGCGTCTGCACGTCGACCGCCTTCAACCACCACATCGCGGTGGTGGTCGACTGGAAGGGCTGATCGCCTTCGACCGACGTCGCATCGCCGCTGCCGTCGGCGCTGCGGTAAGACGTCACGTAGGCGTTGGTGTGCTGGCTGGGTCGCAGGCCATCGCCCGAGATGTGCAGGCTCACGGCGAGGTCCTGTTGCTCGCGGACGTCCAGGGTGACGGGATCGCTCGATATCGTGCCGCCCGCGGGGATGGTCGCCCGCGGGCTGCCGTTGAACGTCACCGCACGGTTCGACCCGGGAACGAGCGAGGCGCCGCGGGCGCGGTGCCCGATGAAGGCGCGACCGATCGCGAGCGGTTCGACACCGAAGGTGTTGTCCAGCCGGATGCGAACGGCGTCGCCGGGAATCGTGGTCCTCGCGATCAGCCGTACCGTGGCGTTCGTGATGCGAGCATCGCCGATCGTCTGGTGTGAGCTGCCCCAGGCGGTGACCCACGTCCCCGCGTCCTGAGCCTGGACCCAGGCGCGTGAACCTTCTCCGGCGAGCCACATGGCGACGAGCGCGCACCCGCCGACGTGCATTCTCGACATCGGCCCACGGAGCCTGCGTGCCATTCTTCACCTCCGCCGGGCGCGGGGTCGCGCCGCGGCCACACGTTAACACGCGGTCGGCGCTCAGGGGCATGGCGCCAGCATGAGAGAGTTCTTGTCGGACGCCCGTCAACGGTCCCATAATCCCGGGGCCGCACGGAACGCAGCACCTCGACGAGGAGACCGGCAGGATGCGAGCGGGCTTTTGGAGCGTCATCGTCGCGGTGGCCATGCTCGCCGGCGCCGCGGTGTGGATCTATCGGGTGCCGGCGGCCGGCCAGTCGGCCGAAGGCGACGCCGCGCCGTACAAGGCGCCGCGAACGGCCGACGGCAAGCCCGACTTGAACGGCATTTGGCAGGCCGTCAACACCGCGAACTACGACATCCAGGCGCACGCCTGCACGGCCGGCGCTGGCGCTGCTGCCGGCCGCGCCACGCAGCGCATCGCCCGGCAACGCCAGGGCGACACCGGTCGAGCTTCCTGCACCAGCGGTTCGTCCCCTCGGCGCGGTCGGCGGCGTTCCCGCCGGCGAGGGCGTCGTCGAGGGCGGCGAGATTCCGTATCAGCCGTGGGCGGCCGCGAAGCAGAAGGAGAACGCGGAGCACTGGCTGGAGCGCGACCCCGAAATCAGATGCTTCATGCCGGGCGTTCCTCGCGCGACCTACCTGCCCTACCCGTTTCAGATCCTCCAGGGCACCAACAAGATCGTCTTCGCCTACGAGTACGCCGGTGCGTCCCGCACGATTCACATGGATCCGGTCGGCGACAGCCCGGCGCCCACGTGGATGGGGTGGTCCCGCGGCCGCTGGGACGGCGACACGCTGGTGGTCGAGGTGACCGATTTCAACGAAGAGACCTGGTTCGATCGCGCGGGCAACTTTCACAGCGATGCGCTGAAGGTCACCGAGCGCTATACGCCCGCGAGCCCGCACCACCTGATCTACGAGGCCACGATCGAGGATCCAAAGGTCTTCACGCGGCCGTGGACGCTGCGCATGCCGCTCTATCGACGGTTCGAGCGCGAGAAGCAGCTGCTGGAGTACAAGTGCGTGGAGTTCGTCGAGCAGCTGATGTATGGGCACCTCGGTGTCATCGACCCGGCCACCGGACAGCGCAACAAGTAGGGGTACTGTCATGAGCGATCGATCCAAAGTCGCGACGCTGCTGCTGGCCGGCACGATTGGCGCGCTGGTCGCCACCTATGGCGCGTCGCAGACTTCGACGAATGCGCAGCCGTCAAGCAGTGCGTGGACGCAACCGCGCACGCCGTGGGGCGATCCGGACCTCCAGGGTGTGTGGCGGTACGAGGGCGCGATACCGCTCGAACGCCCCGCGCGCTTCGAGGGCCGGGAGCTCCTCACCGACGAGGAGGTCGCGCAGATCAGAAAGGTCGAAGAGGAGCAGGCGGCGCAGCGGCTGGCGGGCGCCGAAGGCGCGGCCGTGGGCCGGCGCTCGGTGGGCGAATCGCCGATTCGAGGGAACGAGTACAACAGCTTCTGGCAGGACCACGGGCGGCCGCGGCAGGTCTCGAAGCAGACGTCGCTCGTCGTCGATCCACGGGACGGGCGGATCCCGTACACGCCCGACGCGAAGAAGGCCGATGCACGCGCGAGCGCGCGATACGGCGCCGGACCCTACGAGTCGTTCCTGGATCCGGATACCGGCGAGCGGTGCCTGACCGACGGCGTCACGGCCCTGATGTGGCAGGGGCCGAACGGCGGCCACAACCGCATCGTGCAGAGCCCCGGCTTCGTCACGATTCTCCACGAGGAGTACCTGGACCGGCGCATCATCCCCGTGGATGGACGCGCGCACGGGAGCATCCGCCAGTGGTTCGGCAACGCCGTCGGCAAGTGGGAGAACGAGACGTTCGTGGTCGACACGACGAACTTCATCGACCGCACCAACTACGAGTGGGCGACGATTTTCATGCGTCCGTCCGAGACGCTGCACCTGGTGGAGCGCTTCAAACGCACCGACGCGAACACCATCGAATACCGGATCACGGTTGAGGATCCGGCCACGTTCGCGAAGCCCTGGACGGCCGTGATTCCGATCACCCGGCTGCCCGACGACACGCAGATCTACGAGTACGCCTGCCACGAGGGCAACTACGCGATGACGAACCTGCTGGCGGGCGGCCGCGCCGACGCGGCGAAGAAGCGCTGACGAAGGGGAATCACATGAGCACGAAGCTGCCGACCCTGTTGCTGGCCGTTCTGGGCCTGGTGGCGTCCGCGGGGGCTGCCGCCGCACACCACGCGTTTGCGGCGGAGTTCGACGCCACCAAGCCGATCAAGCTGAAGGGCACGGTCGCGAAGATGGAGTGGATCAACCCGCACACGTGGCTGCATCTCGACGTCAAGCGCCCGGACGGCAAGACCGAGCGCTGGATGATCGAGGGCGGCCCGCCGAACGCGCTCTACCGCCGCGGCTTCACGAAGAACTCGCTGCCGATCGGCAGCGAGATCCTGGTCGAGGGCTTTCGCGCCAAGGACGGCTCGCTCAAGGGCAACGGACGGGAGTTGACGTTCGCCGACGGGCGGCGGCTGTTCGTCGGCTCGTCCGGCACCGGCGCGCCGGAGCGCTAGCGCGCTGCTCGGGAGGGTTGGAGCGCGCATTTCTGGTCCTTGGTTCTTAGTTCTTGGTTCTCGGTCCCTGACGTGCGAAGTCTTACGGGTTGCCATGCAGGACTAAGGACGAAGGACCAAGGACGGACCAGGCACCAAGGACAACGGACAAAGAACACGGCTTACACAGAAATGAAAGCCGCTCCTGTCACTTCCCGTCCACGGTGAAGGCCAGCAGCACGTTGCCCGGCATGCCGTTCTGCACGTAGCCGGAGTTGACGATGACGGTGCCGCCGGCCACGGCCGGCCCCGCCACGTTCAGCGATCCGCCGCGCGCCGGCACGCCGTTGGTGGTCTGGTAGGTCTGCGCCGTGTCCACGTCCCACAGGATCGACCCGTCGCGCGTCGAGTAGGCGCGGAAGTGGCCGTCGATCGCGCCCGAAAAGGTCACGCCGGGAATCGCGCTCACCGCCGCCGACTGCGCCGGGCTGCAGCGATCGCGCGTCCGGCAGGCGCGCGGCGCCTCGGTGTGCCACGCCTGCTGCCCGGTGTCGAGGCGGAACGCGAACATCCCGCCGCCGGCTTCCGGATCGGGCAAGGTCGCCTGGCTGTTGGGCACGGGAATGCGGCCCAGATCCGACAGCGCCACGTAGACGTGGGTGGCGTCGGCCGCCGAGCCCCACTGCACGCCGCCGTTGATGCCGCCCTTCCCCGCCCGCTGCTGCCACAGGATCTGGCCGTCGCGATCGGGATCGAGCGCGTGCACCATCCCCGACTTCTGGCCCGCGACCAGCGCGCGCCGGCCGTTCGGCAGGCTCACCAGCATGGGCGGCGACGCGAAGTCGTGGTCGGGCGCCGCGGTGTTGGTGCAGTTGATCTGGTCGGGCAGGCGGCAGGAGGTGTTCCAGTCGTCGGCCGCGGTCATCTGGCGCGACCACAGGATCTTGCCCGAGGCGAGATCGAAGGCGACGAACGCATCGCTCTTGTCGCTGGCGGGGCCGCTGTAGTTGTTGCCGGTGGTGACGTAGACGGCGTTCCGCTGCGTGTCGATGGCCGGGCTGGACCAGATCGGCGCGCCCGATGGCCCCCACAGCTGCGTGCCGACCTTGTTCTTGGACGTGGGCTTGGGCGGCTCGATGGTGTACGTCTTCCACACCTGCGTGCCGGTGGCGGCGTTCAGCGCCACCAGGCTGCCGCGGAACGTGCAGCACTGGTAGTCGGCCACCGCGCCGGCGGTTTCCTCCCCCGAGGCCACGCCGACGTAGACCCGTCCCTCGTGCACGGTCGGCGAGGCCGTGACGCGCGCGAACGGATGGTCGTCCACGTGCACCTTCCAGAGTCTGCGCGCCGGTGGCGGCGTCGAGCGCGTAGACGTTGCCGCGATCGGTCGCCGACGAACGCGGCCACGCGCGCGCGGCCTCCCTGCTCGATGCGGGCGATGGTCACCGCGGCGCGCACCGCGGCGTCGGCCTGGAACGTCCAGTGGACGCAGCCGGTGGCGGCGCTCAGCGCGTAGACGGTGCCGCTCTGCGTGCCGACGAACACGCGACCGCCGGCGATCGCCGGCTGGGCATCGGCGCTCAGCTCGCCCGGAAAGCCGAACGCCCATTTCACCTTCAGCTTGCGGCACGTCGGCCGCCGTCAAGCCGGCCGCCGCGGCGTCCTGGTAGCGCGTGTTGCGCGTGTTCACGCCCCAGCCGTTCCAGGCCGGCCCGGCCAGCGGGTTGGCGAACTCGCCGGCCGCCGCGCGGCACATCGCCTGCGGCGACGGCCTGGTGCTGAACGCCTCGGCGAACGGCTTGCCGGTGACGAACTCGGCAATCGCGCGGCGCTCGACGCCGGTGCGGCCGCTGGCCATGGAGAGCATGGCGCCCGATTCGAGCGCGGCCAGCACGCGCTCCGGCGTCATCTGCCGCAGCACGTCGCGCGTCGGCGCGCGGCCGAGGCCGGTGTCGTGGCAGGAGGCGCACAGCTGCTTGTAGAGCGTCGGGCCGTCCTCGGCCATCGCCGGAGCCACGGCCACACGAGCACCAACGACGGACGAAGGCGAACGAGTCTCATCGCGGCCTCCCGCTGGCGATCGAGCCGCCCGTCACTTTATACGAAAACGCAGCCTGGGCCAGGGTGGCTGGCCGATGACGGCCGAGCCGCCCGCACTGCTCACCTCTAGAAGCCGCGTTTCAGCTGTTCCTGGAGCTTCTCGCGATAGCCGCGGCTGAGGGTCAGGCGGGTGCCGTTCTGCAGCACCACGACGTGCTCGCCGTTGAACCAGGGCTGCAGTTCCTTCACCCGCTCGGTGTTGACGATGCGCGAGCGGTGGATGCGGACGAAGCGGCGGCCGTCGAGCCGCGATTCCATCCGGTTCATGGTCTCGCGGAAGAGATGCGACTCCTCGCCGAGGTGCAGCCGCACGTAGTTGCCGGCGGCCTCGATCCAGTCGATCTCGTCGGTCCGCAGGAAGAACACGCGGCCGCCGGACTTCACCACCAGCCGATCGAGGCGTGGTCGGCCCGGGCTCGGTCTTGATGTCGTTGACGAGTGCCAGCAGCCGGCGGCCCAGGTCGCCGGCCCGGCGGCGCTCCAGCGACGGCGCGCGCGTGCTGCAGCGTCTGCTGGAAGCGGTCGCGGCCGAACGGCTTCAGCAGAGTAGTCGAGCGCGTGCACCTCGAACGCCTTGAGCGCGTACTCGTCGTAGGCGGTGACGAAGATCACCGTCGGCATGCGGTCGGCGCCCACCGCCTCGATCACCTCGAAGCCGTTGTGGCCGGGCATCTGCACGTCCAGGAACACCAGGTCGGGCGACTGGTGCTGGATCGCGGCCACGGCCTGGGTGCCGTCGCCGCACTCGCCCACCACCTCGACGTCCTCCTCCTGCTGCAGCAGCGACAGCACGCGGTCGCGCGCCATCGGCTCGTCGTCCACCACCAGGGCTCGTATCTTGTTCATGCCACGCTCCGGACGTCCTCGACCGCTTCCGCATCCGACGACGAACGGCAGCTCGATCGTCACCTCCAGGCCGCCGGCCGGCGGGGCCTCGAACTCGAACCGGTGCGAGGCCCCGATACAGGTGCTCGAGACGCGACCGCGTGTTGCCCAGCCCGACGCCGGTGTTGAAGGCATTCAGCTTGTCCGGAGGCACGCCGCGGCCGTCGTCGCTGCACGACGAGCTGCAGCCAGTCGCTCGTTCTCGCGCGCGCGTCACCTCCACGCGTGCCGCCGCCCAGCTTCGGGCCAATCCCGTGCCGCAGCGCGTTCTCGACCAGCGGCTGCAGGATGAAGTTGGGCACCGAGGCGCTCGAGGGTGTCGCGGCTCGACCTCGAACGCGCACCTGCAGCCGGTCGCCGAACCGGGTGCGCTCGATCTCGAGATACTTCTCGACGAAGTCGAGCTCGTCCTTGAGCGTCACCACCTGCGTGCCGAGCGGTCGAGCGTCAGGCGCAGCAGGTCGCTCAGGCGCGCCAGCATGGCGTCGGCGGCGTCGATGTTGCGGTGCATCAGCGCCGAGATGGTGTGGAGCGTGTTGAAGAGGAAATGCGGGTGCAGCTGCCGCTGCAGCGCCTGCAGCTGCGCCTCGGCGAGCCGGGTCTCGAGCTGCGCCGTCGGTGAGGCGCGCTCCTGCGACTCGCGGTAGTAGTCGAAGGCGTGGCTCGACGGCGATGATGGCCCAGTAGGTCATCATCTCCCAGTCGAAGTAGAGGAAGAACCGCTCGCGGACGCCGAGCCACCAGTCCACCTCGCGGCCGGCCAGCCAGCTGCAGCGTGTCGACGCGGCGCGGTCCCGAGCAGCATCGCGTGCGCGAAGGTGAAGACCACCACCGCCGGCACGTGCACGGCCGAGCGCACGGGTCCACCGTCGCGTTCGAACCGGAAGCGGCGTGCCAGCCACAGCACGAACGGCGCGAGCAGCGCCCACGCGTACCAGTAGGAGAGGTTGAGGCCAGCAGCACGGCGAACGGCTGCGGCGCTCGCTGAAGAGCGCGACGTAGTTGTACGCCTGGAGCGCCGAGAAGACACCAAGCGCCGTCGCCGCCGAGAATCGACGAGCAGCGGTGCGGCGGTTCACGAACTGGTGCATTTGGGCACTATCGACCCTGTGGTGCGCCTCGTCAAGAACGGTCGACAGCCGTCTGCGCGGCGGTCATCCGCCGGGCGCCGGTCCTCGGCCGAGCCGACGCGTCGGCCGTCGAAGTGCCGTGCGATTGGCACCGTCGGCAGTGTCATTTGGTCCCAGGGGCGAAAATCTCGTCCCAGCGAAATTGCAGACGGACTAGCCATGTGCCCGGCATGCCCGTCGTAGTGAGGGTCGAGTCGGCCGACGACGCTCGCCTGGCCGACTACCGGGCATTCCGGATCCGGAGCTGGCGCAGCGCCCGGGGGCTGTTCGTCGCGGAAGGCCGCCTGGTCGTGCGCCGCCTGCTCGAAGCTCCGCCGCAGTCACGCAATCCGTCATCGTCACCGGCCGCGCGTCACGCGCTGGCGGACCTGCTCGACGCGCGACCCGGGCTCGACCGTCTTCGACGTCGCCCCAGGCGGTGATGAACGCGGTGGCGGGCTTCAACATCCACCGCGGCTGCCTGGCCCTCGGCGCGCGGCCGGCGCTGCCGCCGTGGGAGGACCTGGCAGACGCGCGCGTCGCGGCTCGTCGTGCTCGAAGGCGTCGGCGACGCCGACAACGTCGGCGCCACGTTCCGGTGCGCGGCCGCGTTCGGCGTCGGCGGCGTCCTGCTGGGACCCGCCTGCGCCGACCCGCTCTACCGCAAGGCCATCCGCACGTCGATGGCCGCGACGCTCAGGTGCCGTTCGCGATGGCCGAGCCGTGGCCCGACGTGCTGGCCGCGCTGCAGTTCCGAGGCTGGCACGTGGTGGGCCTCACGCCGCCGCCCGAACCGGGCGCCGCTGTGGGAGGCCGCGGCCGGCGCACGGCATCGGCGCACCGCGCTGGTCTTCGGCCACGAAGGCGACGGGCTGACGCGCGCGGCGCGGGCGCGCTGCACGCATCTGGCGCGGATCCCGATGACGGCCGGCGTGGATTCGCTGAACGTGGCGATGTCGGTGGGCATCGCGCTGTACGAGCTGCCGCGCACGCCCTACGCGGAGACGGAGTCGTGAGCCCGGCGCGCTGGGACGTCGTCGGCGTCGGCGAGAACTCCGTCGATCACGTGCTGCGGCTGCCGGCGCTGCCCGGCATTCGGGCCCAGGCGAGAAGATGCCAGATGCGAGCGCAGCACGCTCGCCGGGGCGGACAGGTCGTGACGGCGCTGTGCACCTGCGCGGCGATGGGGCTTCGCGCCGGCTATATCGGCGTCTTCGGCGACGACGAGCATGGGCGCGTTCGCCGGCGCGAGCTGGAGCAGCGCGGCCTCGATCACCAGCGCCTCGTTCGTCCGCGCGGCGCCAACCGCACGGCGGTGATCCTCGTCGACGCGCAACGGCGAGCGCGGTGCTGTGGTCGCGCGACGCGGCGCTGGCGCTTCGCCCGAGGCAGCTGCCGGCCGACGCTGTTCGAGCAGACGCGCGCGTCGTGCACGTGGACGGCGTGGACGACGGACGCGTCGATTGAGGCCGCGCGGCGTGGCGCGCGCGGCCGGCGCGGTGGTGACCTGCGACCTGGACGCGGATCCGGACGCGGTGGCGCTGTTCGATGCCGCGACCATCCGATTCTGGCCGAGCAGGTGCCCGAGGCGATCACCGGCGAGGCCGACGCCGAGCGCGCGCTGCGCAGCTGGCGGCGCCGCACGCCCGGCCCGATCTGCGTGACGCTGGGCGCGCACGGCGCGCTGCTGCTCGACGGCGACGCCTGCACTTCGCGCCGCCCCGGCGGTGGAGCGTCGTCGACACGACCGGCGCCGGCGACGTGTTCCGCGGGGCGTTCATCGTGGCGCTGCTCGAGGGATTGCCGCCCGAGGCGGTCCTGCGGTTCGCGACCGCCGCCGCAGCCATCAG
>CAVQMT010000005.1:0-63246 GCA_963713655.1 uncultured Acidobacteriota bacterium | reverse complement strand
TCGAGCTGGAAGAGCCGGCCCTTGATCTCGCCGTTCTCGGGTTCGATCTCGAGCGCTTTCTTCAGCGTGGCGATGGCCGCCGGCGCGTCGCCTCGGCTTTGCGCGATCGCCAGCGTGACATGGCTGCGCACCGATCGCGGGAAGAACTCGAGGTTCAGCTTCATCAGCGTGATGGCATCTTCCGGCCGCGCCTGGCCGATGCGGGAGCAATGGTGATCAGCGTGTCCTCGCCGAAGTCGTAGGCCTGCTTGCCGTAGAACTGCGTGCGCAGCTCGCGATACTGCGTGGCGGCGGCCGGCCCGCCCTGCCGCAGCGTGGTCGTCCACAGCACGTCGGTCAGCTGCCGCGGATCGGCACGCCGCGGTGACAGGTAATGCACCCGACTGGAACGGTTTCGTTGGCCGGCTTCCCTGCCGCCGTCTGCACCGTGGCGTTCAGCGCCCGCGTCATCGCGATCATCTCGCGCGCCACCTCTTGCCTCGACTTGCCGCTGGCGGTCACCGCCGGCGGGGCGCCGCGCCCGGCATGGCAATAGGTGCAGGCGACACCCAGCGACGATGCGATCAGCTGCATGTCGAGCAAGCGGTCCTGTTGCTGGGCGATGGCGGCGGACGCCGTCGCCAGGATCAGTGTCGCCGCGAGAATCAGCTGCTTCATGTCTCTACCTGCGCGAGCGCTCCGGCAGCTCGAACACGAACACCGCCGCGCCGCGGTCCGGCGGGTTGCGGATCTCGGGCACGAGGGCCGGGAACGTGTTCGCCTGGGCACCGCCGTTGCCAACCACGACCGCCAGGTACTGGCGGCCGTTCACGGCATAGCTGATCGGCGCGTTGCTCGGCACGTCGCCGAGGCGCGTGCGCCACAGCTCCTTGCCGCTCATGTCGTCGTAGGCGATCAGCGACCGATCGAGCGCGCCCGCGAACACGATGCCGCCGGCCGTGGCCAGGGCGCCGGTGGATTGCGGCGCCCGCTGCCGCTCCATCCACACCGACTTGCGGGTCTCGAGGTTGATCGCCTGCACCCGTCCGTACTTGCCGTCGCTGTCCGGACGCGGGCGCAAGCTCCAGCGCACCCCGGTCGAGAGGCTGCCCCGGCCGCCAGCGCCCACCGGTGTCAGGTCCATGCATGCCTCGACCAGCGTCACGTACAGCATCTTGGTGCGCGGGTTGTAGGAGGACGGCAGCCATGACTTCGCGCCGCCGGCATGCGGACAGGTGAACTTGGTCTCGCCGTCGCCCGGCACCAGCTTCTGGTCGATGATCTTCTCGCCCGTCTTCGGATCGACCGCCGTGACGACGTTCTGCACGCCGAGGTCGAACGAGAAGACGTACTTGCCGGTGTCGGCTTCCATGGTGTCGAAGATCGCCTGCTTGCCGCCGGTGATCACCACCGTCTTCTGCGTGCCGTTGACCGGCAGCTGCAGCACCTGCCGCTCGAAGGCCCAGTCGTAGTCCCACTGGTCGTTGGGCTGGTGTTGGAAGAACCACACCAGGCGGCCGGTGTCCACGTTGATCGCGAGCGTCGAGTCCGTGTACAGGCCGTCGCTGGTGACGTCGCCCTCGTCGGAGGGGTTCCGCAGCGGCCCGGTGTCGTAGGTCTGGGCCGGCCCGAAGAACGCCAGGTTGAGCTTCTGGTCGTAGCTCGCCGGCACCCACACCGACGCGCCGTTGCGTTTGTCGAGCGGCAGCCCGTTCCAGCTGTTGCCGCCGGGCTCGCCCGGGCGCGCGATGGTGTAGAAGCGCCACGCCTCGCGGCCGGTCTGCGCGTCGATGGCGACGATGAAGTTGCCGCCGGGGGCCCTGCCGGTGGTACCGATCATCACCTTGCCGTTGGCGACGAGCGGTCCGCCGGTCATGCCGTAGCCGGCCTTGGGGTCGGCTACCGCGTGGTCCCAGACGACATCGCCGGTCTTGGCGTTGAGCGCCACGACGTGGGTGTCCGAGGTGGGCACGTAGAGCTTGTCGCCGTAGAGCGCGATGCCCCGCTTCACCGACGGCGCGCGATCCCGCGGCAGGCGCCGCGAGTACTGCCAGAGCAGGTCGCCCGTGGCCGCGTCGATCGCTTGCACTCTGTCGCCGTAGCCGTGCACGAACATCACGCCGTCGTGCACGAGCGGCGTGACCTCGTTGGGCCCGTTCGGCAGCGCCCAGCTCCAGGCCAGCCGCAGGTCGGCGACGTTCTGCTTGTTGATCTGCGTCAACGGGCTGAAGCCCAGGTTGTCGTGCGAGCGGCGCCAGGTCAGCCACTCGCCGTCGCCGGGAGTGGTCAGCATGGTGTCGGTGACCGCCGTCAGCTTGTCGAGAGGGTTGGCTCTCGGCGGCGGCGGCGGAATCGCCACGCCCGTCGTCAGGCCGCCGCTGGGTCCACCGGCCGCGCCCGGCAGCATCGCTGTGCGCAACGCGGCGGCGTCGGGCGTCAACTCGCGCGTCCCCGCCGTGACGCCGTTCTCCTGCGCCAGGTAGGCCAGCAGCTGCGCATATACCGCGTCGCCCAGCGTGTTGGGCGCCGCGGGCGGCATCGTGCGGCTCATCTCGTCGAACAGCGTATCGAGCGGCTTGGCGCCCCAGCGCAGCCGGAAGTCGTTGCCCCGGAGCGGCGGCGCGAACTCCCCGTCGTCCAGATTGGGCCCATGGCACGACGCGCAACTGCGCTCGAACGCGGCCTTGCCCTGGGCGGCCTGGGCCGTCGTGTAGTTGGGCGTGGCCAGCGACTGGGCGTCGAGAGAGCTCGAGACGTGGAGTGCGCCGGCGAAGACGAGCGCGGCGAGCGCGGCGGTCAGGGCGGTCGGTGTTTTCATGGGCGATACCTAAAACTGGCTCCGGGCTCCAGGCTCCGGGCTTCAGGCCTTGCGTGCCACCCAGTCACTTATCACATCGAAGACCTGTTTGCGATTGGACTCCAGCATGGCGAAGTGACCGTTGCCGAGAATGCCGACATCCTTCAGATTGATGTGCTCGGCGGCCGCGCCGGACTTCGACAGCGCGGCCACGATCGCCGGCCCCTCGGTGCGCCCCGACGCCTCGGCGGTCAGGTACAGCATCGGGTACCCGTGACATTGTCGAGCGCGCGCACGCTCGAGAAGCCGACCGCCGGCACCGCCGTCACCGGTGCGCCGGCGCCTTCGAAGCAGACGACGGCCTTGACACGCTGCGGCCGCTGTTCGGCCACCAGCCATCCAAACGGGCCGCCGGCGGAGTGGCTGACGATGACGGCTGGACCCACCTTGTCCACCAGCGCGGCGCCGCCCTTGGCCCACAGCGCCATCTGCGCGGCGTAGTCGCGCGGCATGCCGTTCTGGCTGGCCATGAACTGATCGACCAGGGGATCGCCGATCTGGCCCGTACCCATCCAGCGCCGGTTCGGCCCGCGCGCGGCACGGGCGAAGTTCGGCGCGATCTGCTCGTAGGTCGGCGTCGGGCCAATCGGGCCCAATGCATCGGGGTGATACACGGCGCGGCCGTGACCGGGCCGATCCACCAGGTAGACGCGGTAGCCCGCCTGGACGAAGTAGTGCGCCCAGCCGGGCATGCCGTCGCCGGTACCCATGTAGTGCAGCATCTGGCCGGTGCCGCCGTGCACCAGCACCACCGCTACGTCGTGGCGCACGTCACGCGGCACCAGATACTGAACGTACATCTGCCCCGCTGGAATCAGCCCGTAGGGCATCGTCTTCCGCTCGACGTTGGTCCAGAAGAAGCCGTGCTCGGCCAGCGCGAGCGCCGGCGAGTCGCCCTCGCGCGCCGCACGCCGCGCCGGCGCGGGCGGCTTGGCGGCCTTGCCGGTCACGTGCGACTGCAAGAACTGGAGGATGGGCTGCAGCACCTCGCGGTTGTTGCGCTCCATCATCATGAAATGGCCGTTGCCGGTGATGCCCAGCTTCTCCAGCTCGATGTGCTCCACCGCGCAGCCGCATTGCTTGAGAAGCGCCACCGATCCCATGTCGTAGGGATAGTGGTACGAAGCGGGAGCGGTGACGACGGCGATCGGGATACCCTGCAGGTTCCTCAGCTTGCGGGGCTGCGCCAGCAGCTTGTAGGGATCGCGGTTGGGCTCCGTGGGCTTCACCTCCACGGTCGCCAGCTCCGACGGATCCGCGGCGGGCGGGTCGTACTCCAGGCGGCTGGCCGTGAGCCCCCATTGCAGGTTGCCGAACGCCGGGCCATTCGGCTCCACTGCCACGATGCCCTTCACCAACGACGGACGAGCGTTGGCGTAGATCCAGCACGACGGGCCTCCAGCCGAGTGCGCCATCACGATCGACGGGCCGATCTTGTCCAGCAATTGGCCAGCCAGCACGCCCCAGTGCGCGTGCGTCGCGCCCAGGTCGGCGGTGTAGGAACCGCCCTGCCCGGCGATCACCTGATCGACGGTCGGGTCGCCGAGCATGCCCGTACCCGGCCACGCGGTGTGGAGTTTGGCAACTGGGCCATAGGGGTTGAGCGCCTTTTCGGGCGACGTGAACTGCCGCTCGAGCGTCGCGTAGGTAGAGGCGCGCTCGGGGAACTGGCCGTGCAGTTCCGGATGAAACGGCGATCGCCCGTGTCCCGGACGATCGACGAGATAGACCCGGTAGCCTTCCTGCACGAGGTAGGTCACCCAGCCGGGACCTCCGTCCGGACGCGCCAGCCAGTCGAGGCCCTGCCCGCCGCCGCCGTGGACGATCACCATCGGGTAGGGATGCCGCACCGTCACTGGCGTCCAATACTCGACGTACATCTGCGCGCCGTTGACCACCGTGCCGCGCGCCAGCGGCGCGCGGGTGATGCCCACCCAGAAGTAGCTCCAGTCGGCCAGATCCAGCGCCGACGGCCCTGCTGCGGTTGCCGCCGCCGCGGCTTGCTGCACCGCTGCCTCGGTGGGCGCGGACGCCAGAACGCCGAGGGCCGAGACGGCCGAACCGGCGATACCGAGCGCGGACGCACGGCGCAGGAACTCGCGGCGGTCGATCTGCCGCCGCGCGAAGGAACGATAGAGCGTCAACACGTCGTGCATGTCAGCCAACCTCGGGGACTGGAGTCGGGGGAGCGGCAAAGCGTCGTCCGTGCAACTGCTCGGCGGTCACCGGCGCCAGGCGCGGGCTGAGGCCGTGAATCACCGCCAGGCCGATTGGATACAGGCACCCGGCGGCGATGAAGATCGGCAAGTAATACGACGGGTTCTGGTTCAGCATGCGGCCCGTCAGCTCGGCGGCAATCGTGCTCACGGCCCCGGCCATCAGGCCGCCGATGCCGGTCACAGAACCCACCGCTTCGCTCGGGAAGAGATCGGACGCGAGCGTGTAGACCATCGTCGACCAGGCCTGGTGACAACCGCAGGCCAACGCGATCAGCGCGATGGCTGCCCACGGATCACGCGTGAACCCCGCCGCGATCACCAGTGGCGTCGTGGCGGCCATCAGTGCGATGAAGGTTCCCTTGCGCGCCGCGTTCAGTGTCCACCCGCGGACCAGGAGCGCGGAGGAAATGTACCCGCCCGCCAGGCAGCCGATGTCGGCGGCGATGTAGACCGTGGTGAGGTAAGGAATCACGGCCGTGCCACGCACGCCGTGCTCGGCGGCGAGAAACTTGGGCAGCCAGAAGAGATAGAACCACCAGATCGGATCGGCCAGGCACTTGGCCAGCGTGTAGGTCCACGTCTGCTTGTAGGCGAGCAGCGTCCGCCACGGCACCAGCGCCGCGCTCGATGCGGCAGGAGCGGCGCCGGTGTCCTGGTACAGCCGCCACCAGAGCGGCAGCCACAACACCCCCACGGCACCGGTGGCGACGAACGCGGCCCGCCATCCCCAGGCGGCCGTGATCAGCGGCACGGCGATCGAGGCGACGATCGTGCCGGCCGCGACGCCGCTGTTGAAAATGCCCGTGGCCATCGCACGTTCGCTGGCGGGAAAGCGCTCGGCCACCGTCTTCACCGCGGCCGGGAAATTGGCGGCCTCGGTGACGCCGAGCAGGAAGCGGGCGACGCCAAAGCCGAGCGGGGAACGCGCCAGCGCGTGACCCATGGCGACCACCGACCACGCCGCCACCGCCAGCGCGAACCCCAGCCGGGTGCCGATGCGATCGAGCAGCCGGCCCGCGCCCAGCGTCATCGCGGCGTAGGACACTTGAAAAGCGATGACGATCCGGCCGTAGTCCAGCTCGGACCAGCCGATTTCGTCCTGCAGATCGGGAGCCAGGATGCTGAACACCTGCCGATCGACGTAATTGATGACGGTGACGAGGAACAGCAGGCCCGCCACCAGCCAACGGCTGCGATGCACGCCCAAGGATACGATAGCGGGGTGATCCGCATGACGCCACGCGCGATGGCCGCGGTTGCCTTGGCGTGGGGCCTCCTGGGCGCCGACGGCGAGGCTCAGACGCCTGGCAGCGCGAGCTTCCGGGTCTCACAGCGCGGCGAAGTGATTGGCAGCGCAGACGTCAGCGTGGAGCGGTCCCCGGACGGCTGGCGCATCACGAGCCGCAGCGTAATCGAGGGTCGCGTCCAGCTCTCCGTGCCCCACTTCGACACCCAATACGACCAGGACTGGCGCCCGATGTCCCTCACGATGGAGGTCATAAGTCCAGGCGAGCACGCGATCGTGCACGTGGCCATGGTGGGCACTGTGACCCGTACCGACATCGTGGTGCCGAACAAGGAAGTCTTCTTCGGCGCCAACGACGTCCCGCGCGACACGATCTTTCTCCCCGACTACGTGTTCGGGGCCTGGGAGGCGCTGGCCGCGCGGCTGCAGACGGCGATGCCGGGCGACGAGATCAGCGTTTTCGCGGTACCGGAGCGAGAGGCCAAGGCCACGCTCGATCGGCGCGACGCGGCCACGCTGCAGACGCCGGAGGGCTTCCGCCCCGCCACGCGCTGGCGAATCACGGTCCACCGCGACACGCCGGTGGTGTGGGAGCTGTGGGTGGACGGCGGACGGCTGCTGCGGCTCGACCTGCCCGGTGAGCGGCTGTCGGTGGTGCGCGCCGATATCGCCGCCACACCCGATCGGCCGGTGCGATGACCGCGGCGCTGTGGGTACTGGGCGTGGTGCTGGTGATTGTGGGGCTGGCGGGCGTGGTGCTGCCGGCGCTGCCCGGCACGTGGCTGATCCTCGCCGGGTTGATTGTGGCGGCGGCCGCCGAAGGGTTCACGCGGGTCGGCGTCCCGACACTGGTCGTGATTGGCCTGCTGGGCATCGCCAGCTACTTCATCGATTTCGTGGCCGCCGGGATCGGTACGAAGAGGCTGGGCGCGAGCCCGCGCGCGATGGCGGGGGCGATGATCGGCACCGTCGGTGGGCTGTTCTTCGGCCTGCCGGGCCTGATTGTCGGCCCGTTCGTGGGCGCGGCCATCGGCGAATGGACGGTGCACAAGGACCTGGCCAAATCGGGCAAGGCGGGTGCGGCGGCCTGGGTCGGGTTCGCAGTGGGAACCGCGCTGAAGGTCGGGGTGGCGTTCTTGATGATTGGGCTGTTTATTGGGGCGTTGATTTTCTAGGCTCCAGGCTCCGGGCTCCGTCCAGGCTCCGGGCTCCAGGCTCCAGTGGCTCTGGGCGGGACTGGAGACCGAAGCCCGAAGCCCGTAGACTGTTGTGACGCAAGGAGTCCCGATGATCGCACTCGAAGTCAACGGCACGACACATAACGTCGACGCCCCACCGGACATGCCGCTGCTGTGGGTGCTGCGTGACACCCTCGGCCTTACCGGAACCAAGTTCGGCTGCGGCCTCGGCCAATGCGGTGCGTGCACCGTGCACGTGAACGGCGCGGCCGTGCGCGCCTGCCTGACCACCGTCGGGTCGGCCGCCGGAAAGAAGGTGACGACCATCGAGGGCCTGTCGCCGGCGTCCGCGCATCCGCTGCAGCAGGCGTGGGTGGCCGAGCAGGTACCGCAGTGCGGCTACTGCCAGTCGGGCCAGCTGATGACGGCCGCAGCGCTCCTGGCCAAGACTCCCAACCCCACCGACGCCCAGATCGACGCCGCCATGACCGGCAACATCTGCCGCTGCGGCACCTATCAACGGATTCACAGCGCCATCAAGCGCGCGGCGAACGGGCAGGGAGGCACGCGATGAAAGCCACGCACACCATCACGCGCCGCTTCTTCCTCAAAACCGCCACCGCCGCCGGCGGCGGCCTGATGCTCGGCTGCTACTTCTCGCCGCTCGGCGAGGACGCGGCGGCTGCGGGCTCGTTCGAGCCCAACATCTGGATCCGCATCGACGCCGACAGCAGCGTCCGGATCATGCTGACCATGCTCGAGATGGGTCAGGGCGTGATGACCTCGATGCCGATGCTGGTCGCCGAGGAGCTGGACTTCGATTGGCGGAAGATCAAGACCGAGTGGGCGCCGGCCGATGCCAAGTACGGCAACCCGAACTTCGGCGGTCAGCAGTTGACGGCCGGCAGCAACAGCGTGCGCGGCATGTGGAAAGTGCTGCGCGAGTCGGGTGCGGCGGCGCGGATGATGCTGGTGACGGCTGCGGCGCAAACCTGGGGCGTGCCCGAGAATGCGATCACGACCGACAAGGGCGAGGTGATCCACGCCGCCAGCGGACGCCGCCTGGCGTACGGCGCGCTGGTGGACAAGGCCGCGGCGCTGCCGGTACCGACGCAGATCACGCTCAAGGCGCCGGCCAGCTTCAAGCTGCTCGGCCAGTCGCTGCCGCGCCTCGACGTGCCGGAAAAGGTGAACGGCTCGGCGCGGTTCGGTATCGACGTCAAGCTGCCTGGGCTGCTGACCGCGAAGATCGTCAAGAGCCCCGTGTTCGGCGGCAAGGTGGCCAGCTTCAACGCCGACAAGGCCAAGGCCGTCCCCGGCGTGCACCACGTGGTGCAGGTGAGTTCCGGCGTGGCGGTGGTTGCCGACAACTATTGGTCGGCCACCAAGGGAGCGCAGGCGGTTGAGGTGAAGTGGGACGAGGGCCCGCTGGCCACGCTGTCGAGCGCCGAGATCATGAAGCGATACGTCGCGCTGGCGCAGGAGCCGGGCAACGTGGCGCGCAACGACGGCAACGCCGATCAGGCGCTGGGCGGCGCGCGCGCGTTCGAGCGCCAGTACGAAGCGCCGTTCCTGGCCCACGCCTGCATGGAGCCGATGAACTGCACCGCCGACGTGCGCGCCGACGGCTGCGACGTCTATGTGCCGACGCAGGGCCAGACTGCGTCGCACCAGGCGGCTATCGCCGCGTCCGGGATGCCCGCCGACAAGGTGAAGATCCACACCACCTACATGGGCGGCGGGTTCGGCCGCCGCGGCGAGGGCGACTTCGTCATCGACGCCGTGGAAACGTCCAAGGCGGTCGGCAAGCCGGTGAAGGTCGTGTGGAGCCGCGAGGACGACATCCAACACGACTACTACCGGCCGGTCAGCTACGCGCGGATGTGGGGGGCGCTGGATGCGTCTGGAGCGCCGACCGTGTTCAAGCAACGGCTGATCCAGCAGTCGCTGATGAAGCGCATCGGCGGCCTGCCGCCCAACGGCGTCGACTTCATCTCGCTGGACGGCGCCGCCAACCTGCCTTACGCGATTCCGAACGTGCGCATCGAATACAAGGAGACCGACCCGGGCATCCCGTTCGGCTTCTGGCGCTCGGTGGGCGCGTCGTTCCAGGGCTTCGTGGTAGAGGCGTTCGTCGATGAGTTGGCGACGACCGCCGGAAAGGACCCGTATCAGTTCCGGCGCGATCTGCTGAGCAAGGCGCCGCGCCACAAGGCGGCGCTGGAACTGGCGGCCGAAAAGGCCGGCTGGGGCACGGCGTTACCCAAGGGCCGCGGCCGCGGCATTGCGGTGATGGAGTGCTTCGGCAGCATCCTCGCCCAGGTCACTGAAGTCACGGTGGACGGGAAGGGCGCGGTGAAGGTGGACCGCGTGGTGTGCTCGGTGGACACCGGCTGGGTGATCAACCCGGACACGATCAAGGCGCAGATGGAGGGCGGGATCGTCTACGGCCTGGCCGCGGCGCTGAAGGGCGAGATCACGATCCAGAACGGCCGCGTGGTCCAGAAGCACTTCGGCGACTACCCGGTGCTGCGGCACAACGAGATGCCGAAGATCGAGGTCTACATCGTGCCGAGCACGGAAGTGCCAGGCGGCATCGGCGAGCCGAGCACGGCACTGGCCGCCGGCTCGCTGGTGAACGCGATCTATGCCGCCACCGGCAAGCGCATTTACAAGCTGCCGATCACGAAAGCGTAACGCGCGACGGGTTTGGGGTCGGGTGTCCGTGAGTCCCTTGGGCTCACGGACACCCGACCCCAATTCCAGTAATCAGGACACTCCGTAGCGCAGGCGCGCGCGCTCCTGCGCCTTCTGCGCTTCCACCTCACGATTGCGCGGCGGCGCGGACGAGGTGAGCGATTGCACGAGGCGCTCGGCGGCCGCCGTCACTTCCTCGACCGCCTGATTGAACACGGCTTCGTTGGCGCGCGACGGGCGCGTGGTCCCGCTCAGCTTGCGGACGAACTGCAGCGCCGAGGCGCGAATCTCGTCATCGGTGGCCGGCGGCTCGAAGTTGGCGAGCGTCTTGATGTTGCGGCACATGTCGTCGATCCTCAGACCGATCATAATGGGGTCCGGCGCCATGTCTAGAGCATCGCTGATGAGCGTCGTCGTCGCAGTAGCCCTTCTAAGCGCGATCGCGTCTGCCCACCACGGATCGGCGGCGTATCACACCGATCGCGAGGTGACGGTCTCGGGCCGCGTCGCCGAGTGGCGTTGGACGCAGCCGCACACGTGGGTGATTCTCACCACGCCGCGACCAGGCGGTGGCGAGGATCGCTGGGAGCTGGAAGGTCCTCCGCTCTCCTGGGCACAGCAGCGCAACTGGTCCGCCACCACCCTACGCGCCGGTGAGCCCGTCCAGATCGTCGTCTACCCCGCCCGCTCCGAGCCACACGGCGGCCTGATCAAGCGCATCGTGCGGGCGAACGGCGAGACCCTGCCGGTCACCCGCCCCTGGCTCGACCGCCCGTAGCCCGTCCGGCGGCGGTAGATGTACCATGCGCCCATGCCCAGAGTGCTCACGGCAGCGCTGGTGATGGCATTGGTCGCGCCCGATCGCCGCGCACCACTCGATCGCCTCGGTCTACGACCGCGACAAGCGCACCACGCTCAGCGCGGTCGTGAAGCAGTGGCGTTTCGTGAACCCCCACCCCTCAATCGTGGTGGAGGTGACCACCCCCGGCACACCGGCGCGCACCTGGACGCTGGAGATGGACAACCGCTGGGAGCTGGCGGAACTCGGCTTCACCGAGAACACGCTGAAACCGGGCGATCGAATCGAAGTGACTGGCGATCCCTCGCGCCGTGACGCCAACGCGCTCTACGTGCGGATCCTGCGGCGGCCCGCTGACGACTTTCGCTACGACCATCACCCGACGTAGCACCTGCCTGTCAGGCCGAGTGTTCCCCGTGACGGATGATTTCCACGCCGCACGATTCGAGCCGACGGCGCGTCCGGGCGTGTAGCCGGGTTGCGAGACGTCGATCACTTGCCCGAGGTCCGTTTGGAGATAAACAGCGGGTCTCCAGCCGTACAGCCAGACGCCTCCGCGGCGTTCGCATAGCTGCGCCCAATCTTGAGAGCGCCCTGGGATGGAAACATCGCAACCCACTCGCCGACTCGAACGTCAGTAAACCTGCGTCCGAGGGCGACCTCGAAGGTTTTCTCACCGCAGCGCAGCTGAAAAGCGTCTCCGATGGTGATCCCGATCGACCGGACGTCCGACTCGAGGAAACTCGTATCGAGATTCCCGAATGGGGCTTCGACGCGGGTCACGATGCCGTACGCGCCTCCGTCCTTGAACGTCGTCGCGACGGATATCGAGGGGGGCATAACCGGCGTGGGCTGGCTTGCCGGCGGTACGATGCCGTTCATGCGGAGGTAGACGACGAGCTGGCCGTAGTGATCGGAGATATGCCAGATGGCAAGCGCGGTCACTCCCAAGCGAGTGCTCATGCCCCCGTAGACTCCGCCGGCTGATTCGAGGGCATTGGCCGCCGTCATCGTTCGTAGCACCCGGTTCGCATAGTCGAACGAGTCACGCAGGTAGGTCATGATCTCGACTTTCGTCGTGGCTGGATCAGGCCCGCCGGCGCCGCAGCCGGGAGGAGGTTCCTTCTTCTCGATTTCGTTGAACATCGCGAAATTGTTGCACGCGACGTGCTTGACCTGCTCACCGAACGACCGCACGTCCGCGAACGTGCCGTCGGTGGGCTTGAACGCATACTTATCGGCTGGCATAGCGTCGGCGAGGGCGATGAAAGACCGCTCGATCATCGAGAACCGCTGGGCGACCGTCGCCGCCATCGGGTCAACGCGTTCCTGCCCGGCTGTGCTGAGAGGAATGGTCAGGCACACGATGACGGTCAGCATGCCCAGGACTTCCCGACGAGCGCGCTGTCGGTTGTGGATGTGGGCGATCACGTCGTCCTCCTGAACTCGCCGTGTTAGACAGCGCCTCTGCGAGCCATCACCTTCCGTCCCTGCAGGATGACCTCCGTCGCAAGAAGAGCCATGCTCCAGCACAGCCAGATTAACGTTGCATAAGGGTCGCGCCCGAGGCTTGGCAAGATGCCCAGTTCCGCCAGCGTACGGGTGGTCACGAACGTGAAAGTCACCACGTAGCTCCGAAGGACCCACTCTTTGTGTTGACTGACGTGGCCGAGCCGAATCGCGGCATACGCCATCCCAGTAGTCGACCACCACACGACCCCCAAGGTGCCGAGGCTGATGGCGGAAGGAGCGCTCCCCGCATGTGAGGCAAGGTAGAAAGCGGCACAGCCACCAATGAGTACCCCAACGACATACAGTCGGCCGCTCCAGCGATGAACGAGCATCGAGCGCTGCCGCAGGCCGGACCAGAACTGGAAGGGACCGACGAGGAGGGCGAGGCCGCTCCCAGCGATATGGGTCAGCAGCCAGACTCGACGTGGCCAGTAGCGGCCGAACTTGCCTGAAGAGATATCGGTGAGGAACGGGATGGCGTCAATGATCAAATAGCGCGCGCCAAGAGCAACGAGACAAGCCGCGACAAGAAAGCCAACCGCGCGCCAGACGAAACGGCTGCCGTGGTCCCTGGGTTCGAGAGCCGCAGTAAGGCTGGAGCTTGTCGGCACCTCGGTTCCTCACACTCGGCGAGTGATCGCCGCCAGGTCATTGGGGATCGGATACTAGCACGCGCTTTGAGGCCACCAACTTGCAGCGTTGCCTGCGAAGACGCTCCCACCAGAACGGGTGGAGCGAGTCTTCCCGCACGTGTCAGTAGAGGATCAGCGCACGATCACGACCGGCGCGCGCCAGAACGCGGCCTTCTGCCCGGTCGGTTCGAGCACCGTGACCTGGCACTCGTAGCGTCCCGGCGGCACACCGGCCGAGCGGCACGGACAGCCTCACCGGCACCGCCTTCGACCGCGGGTCCAGGCCGTCGGTGACCGCCATCGGCTGGGTCTCGAACACCTTCTCGTCGTCCTTGTAGAACGACACGAAGGCGACCAGCGGCTGCGTGGTGGTGGCGCCGCGCTCGTACGCCTGCAGGTAGACGTGCATGTCGCGGCTGGCGCTGAACACGCGCGTCACGCTGGGAATCAGCTTCTGCCCGTCGTAGACCAGCGGGTGCGCGGCCATGGCCTCGCCGGTGGTGTTCTTGACCGTGTGCAGCTCCGCACCGAGCGGCACCCGCTGGCTGCCCAGCACCACGGTGCTGGTGGGCAGCATCCGCTCCTCGCGGTTCAGGTTCGGCACGGTAAACGACGCCTGGTAGGTGCCGATGCGGCCGGCCTCGGCATCGCGCGCCAGAAACTTGATCACGTACTTCCCCGGGAGCAGCGTGAAGCCCGTCTCGTACTGAATCGGCCGTGACGCCAGCTCGGCGGCCGTCTGATCGCTCAGCTTGATGTCCAGCTTGTCGCGGACGTTCTGGATCGTGACGCCGAAGTCGTCCTTCACCTCGCCGATGAAGTCGATGAGCGTCCGCTGCGCCCCACGCCGGCGCGCCAGCGCCAGCTCGCTGCCTGGAATCTTCACCGCCACCGGCACGAAATATTCGGCGCGGTTCAACTGGAAGTAGTTCACTTCCATCGCGATCGGGATGTCCGTGATCGGGTTCTCGAGCATCAGCGCCTCTTCCAATTGGCGCTCGCGCTCCACGCCCGACAGCTTCGCAAACGTCTTGTCGCCGTAGTAGCCCTGCCGGAAGGTGATTTCGACGTCGCGGTCCCCGGTCAGCGACACCTGCACGCGCCGGAACTTGCCGTCGGCCTCGGTGCGGGTGCTGTAATAGCCCAGCATGTAGTAGCTGGTCACCGACTGCGCGGCGCGCCTGATGCCTTCGGACAGATCGTTGTTGTCGAATGTCACCGTGCCGCCGGTGTCCTTGGCCAGCGAGAACAGCGCGTCCTGCGAGCGTTGGAAGTTGGCGATCATCGCCCCGGCCGTGGCCCCGGTGAACATCGCCTGGCCGCCGGGCGACCGTTGCGTGGCGTCGCCGAGCGGCGGCGTGGCCACCAGTCCGCGCGCGTCCACGGGATGGATGGTGACGTTGGATCGGATGGCGGCGTTGGTGGTGGCGCGCAGCTGCGCCGTGTTGTCGGTGCCGTTCAGGCGCAGGCCGCTGCCGAAGTAGATCAGCGCCTTCTGCTCGGGGAACGGCCGCAGCATGGTGACCGCCGTCTGCATCGCCGCCAGCTGCCGGTCGGTGTTGAAAACGTTGAACTCCGCATCCCCCTGGCCGAACGCGGTGGACTGATCCGTCTGATCGCGCACGCCGTCGCCGTCCTTGTCCTCGCCGTAAATCAGGGCCGCGATCGCCTCCTGGAGCTGCGCCTTGCTGCCGGTGAAGTCCTGCTTGATGCGGACCGCGCCGCCTTCGTAGGTGACGAGCGCCATCAGGTCCGCTGGCGTCATCTGCGACCCGATGTAGCGCAGCGCCGCCTGGTAGGACCGGATCTGATCGCCTGGCGGCATCGCGGACAGGTCGAAGTACAGGACCAGCAGGCGCCGATCGCGGAACCGGGTATCGCCGGCGGCGACGGGGGCGAAGCCGCCTTGCGTCACCGATGCCACCTCGGAGACGGGCGCGGGCGCAGCCGCCGGCGCCGGCGCCGGGGGCGCCTGCGCGACCTGGTCTCCCGCCGGCGCTGCGGGGACATCGGGCAGCCGCTGAAACTCGACGAACGCGATGTCCTGGGGTTTGCCGTCCTCGGTGACCACGAAGTCGCGCGCCGTCAGGCCTTCGACCGGATTGCCGTTCCGATCCTTCACCGTCACCGTCTGCACCACCAGCCGCGTGCCGCTGCGGAAAATCGGCTGGTCCTGCTGTTGCGCAAAGCCGCCGATCGTGCCCGAGGACGACCAGCACGAGAGCCGCCTTCAATCGAATACGCATCTGGACTAAAACCTCACGCGCAGGCTGCTCTGCAGGCGCCGCATCTGGTTCGCGCGATTCGGCAGGCCGAACTGCGGGCTGCCGACGAAGGCGTTCACGCCGGAATAGGTGACGCGGTTCAAGACGTTGGTGGCGTCGATGCGCCAATCGACGTTCAACCGGTTGCCCCAGCGGAACGTCCGGCCGACGGCGGCGTTGAGTCCGAACTGCGCCGGCCCGGTCACCGAATTGCGGCCCGCGTTGCCCCACTCCCCAGGCGGCGGCACCGTGTAGGCCGCCGGATTCAAGTATGCGCCGTCTGGCGCGGCGTCCTCGGGTGCGCCTGTCAGCTGCGGCCGCAGCGTGCTGGTGAAGCCGGTGCCCGGCACCGGAACCAGGAATACGGGCGTCAGCGGCAGGCCGCTCCCGGTCGTCAGCTGGCTGACGAAGGTCCAGTCCTTGAGCAGCCGCCCGCGCCAGCCGTCCACCAGTGAGCCGCCCGCGATGCCGGCGCCGCTCGTGTACTGCACCTGGGCCGTCACCTGGTGCCGCTGGTCGAAGGCCGAGCGGCCGTACTCGGCGTCGAGGTCCAGCCAGTTCTGCGCCAGACCCGACCCCGCCAGCGTGGCCCCGGCAAACGCCGCCGCGTCGTCGGTGGCCTTGGCCAGCGTGTACTGCACGCTGGCCGTGAAGCCGTTGCGCAGCCGTCTCCGCAACTGGAACTGCCCGGCGTTTCGCAGCGATCGTCCGGTGGAAGTCAGGTAGGCGAAGCCGGCCGGGCACGTGAGACACGCGACCTGAGTGCCTGCCGGGTAGGTGTTGGGCAGGAACTGCTGCATCAGGTTGTGCCCGCGCGAGCCAAGGTAGGTGGCGATCATGGTCAGCGACGCCGGCAGGTCCTTCTGCGCCGACAGCTGCCAGTTCTCGGCATAGCCGACGCGGAAATTCGGATCGACGCCGAAGTTGCCGTATCGCGCCGTGGCGGCGCTGGCAAAGCCGTTGGCCAGCGTCAGCGGCGCCAGCGGTGTGGATTCCACGCTGGCCGTGGCGGAGAGCGGGGCCTGCTGTGCCAGGAGCAGCGCCAGCGACTGGTAGACGTTGGTGTTGCGATAGAGCGCCGTATCCGCCGCGGATCACCAGCGACGAGCCGGCGATTGGCCGCCACGCGACACCCAGGCGCGGCATCAGGCCGCGCCCGTCGGCGTAGAGCAGCGCCGGCGGCAGCGTCTCGCCGCTCAACGGCGCGCTGCCACTGCCGGCGATCACGGGCTGCACGACCCGGAAGCCCGGGGCGACGTCCAGGTTGACCAGACGGTTGCGGTCCTCGGTCATCGGCGACTCGAACTCCCACCGCAGGCCAAGGTTCACGGTCAACGACGACGACACCCGCCAGTCGTCGTTCACGTAGGCCTCTCCGAGGTGCTGGTGGAGGAGCTTGTCGGCGTTGCCGAACGCGATCGTGCTCGACTTCGGCAGGCCCATCAGGAAATCGGCGACGTCGGAGCCGGTGGACGCTCCGGTGAACGTGAAGCCGCCTCGTGGGTCCTGCTGCGAGAGGACGGTCAGCGACACGCCGCGGATGCCGCCGCCGAAGGTGAAGCTGTGCCGCCCGCGGTTGCGAAAGATTTCGACGGTTCCGCCGTGCGTCCGGCTGTCGTTGCGCGCGTAGTTGCCGGTCGCGAGCGACGCCAGACCGCTCGAGAACGACAGCGCCGGCGGGCCCCAGTTGGACGGGTCCTGGTTGTTCCCGGTGATGCCGGCCTCACCCGAGACGTTCACCAGGTTGGCGAAGTGCGGCGTCACGTCGGTCGCGAGATTGGTGAATTCGTAGCGCGCGCGCATGAACATGAACTGCGACAGGCGATTGGTCCAGACCAGCGACGCGTTGGTATTGGCCACTGTGGTCTTGTCCACGAAGTCGAACAGGTTGGCGGTGTCGGTCGAGATGCGTTGATAGGCCACCGATCCCACGAGCTGCTGGCGGGCGTTGACCACCTGGGACAGCCGTCCCTGCAGGCTGTCCTGCTGCGTCGCGACGACGATGGGCACCTGGTAATTGAAGCCGTCGCCTAGCGGGGCATTCGGCAGCGGGTAGTAGTTCAGCAGCGAGAGCGCCTCGGGCGACAGCCGCCCGGCGGGGATCCGGTTCGACGCGAACGGCTGGCCGGTGGCGGGATCGACGAGCTGCACCGGCTGGCCGAACAGGTTGACCGACTGCGAAAAGTCCCCCGCGCGCTCGGCAAGGGTCGGCACGAGCCCCGACTGCGCCGTCGTCGCGTGGTCCTCGATGTGCTGGTAGCCCAGGAACGCGTTCGGGTCGTTGCGCACGCCCGGCAATCGCAGCGGTCCGCCGACGTTGGCCACGAACTGGATGTCGTTGTAGACCGGCTTTGGCGTGCTGCGGCCGGTGAACGAATACTGGCTCGCGTCGAGCGCGGAGTGGCTCGACAGCAGCCCGGCGCCGCCGGTGTAGAGCGCGCGCCCGCCCGGCCGGTTGTTGCCGAACGCGCGCGCCTGCGCGAACGGCGACGCGGCACCATTGTTCACGCTGCCGTTGATCAGGAAGCCGTCGGCGGCGCCGGCCGCATCGTCGGTGTTGTCGCCGGGAAGCGCCGTTGCTGGTGCTGCGGCGGGGACGTTGGCGTTGGCGTTCGCGGCGGCATTGGCCGCTGCCGGCTGCTGCGCCGCGGGTGGCACCGGCGCCGCGCGTGTGCCGGTAGCGGCTGACCCTGACGCGGCCGGCGCGGGAGCCACTGCGGCAGCTGCCGGCGCGGCGCGCACGGTGGCCACCCGGTCGAACGGCAGCAGCGTGATCGTCAGCGCAGGCACGGGGCCGGTCGGCGGCACGATGACGTCGATCGACGCCGGCGCGAAGCCGGCCAGCGCCGACGACACCGTCCAGGTGCCGGCTTCGAGGCCGCGCAGCCGGTAGGTGCCTTGCGCGTCGGTGGTCGTGGCGATGCGTGCGTCGGCGCGGGTGGCCGTCACGGTGACGCCGGGCACCGGCACGCCGTTGAAGGTGACCGTGCCGGCCACTTCCGCCGCCGTCTGCGCATGGGCGCGGCTGGCGGCCAGCAGCAGCATCAGCTAGCGCCGACGACCCGGATCGATGGCGTGGTCACGGCGGCGACACCCGACCCCAAAGGCTGTGAATTACGGATCTGTTAGTCGGGGGTCGGCTGCTCGATGCTGTCGATCACCAGCGTCTCCACCTGACCGCGCGCCGACTCGAGCTTCAGCCCCAGCTGCTCCTGCAGGGCAGTGAAGATCGAGGGCCCGTCGGGATTGACCGCCGGCAGCTGCACGCCGGGTGGCGCCGCGCCGGGCGGCGGCATCTGATCGGGCGTGAACTCGATGTTGAAGGAGTAGCGGCCGGTCAGTCCGGTCTTGTCCACGACGATTCGCCGCACGCTCTGTGACAAGAGCTGCGCCAGTTGTTGAATGGCCACGTCGCCGGCGCCCACGCTGCCGATGCCCATGAACATGCCGCACTGCGGCCGCTCGCCCGGCTGCGGCGGGCTGGGTGGAGGTCCGCCGGGTCCGCGGCCGCCAGGGCCCGCGCCGCGGCCTCGCATCGCCACGCAATCAACCGTCGACGGCTCGATCTGCTTCCCCAGGCGCCCGTCGCTTCGCGCCAGCACCAGCTCGTAGACGGGCATCTCCTTGGTTTCGCGCCGCACCTTCAGCTTGAAACGATCGGCGAGCAGGTTCTGCATCATCAGCTGTACCGGACCGGACTGGCCGGGCCCCGTGGGCGGGAGATCGCCCTCGGCCTTGGCCGTCACGTCGAACCGGTCCGAGTTCAGCCATCCCGGTCCGCCTTCGATCTGGAACGGCTGGACGTTGTAGGCGAAGCGGATCAGCTCACGCGCCGGCACGTTCTGCGCGGTGAAGCGGCCGCCCGGCTGGAGCCCGAAGCGGATGAACCCTTCGCCCGACTTGTTGGGCTTGACCGACGCAACTTCGAAAACCGGAGACGCCGACGGCGCCGGCGGCGGGTTCTGCGCATCGAGGCGGGACGATGTGACCACCAGCCCGAAACCGATGGCCAACGCCCCGAATACGTAGACGAATCGCCTGGGCCACTCCATAACGGTCCTTTCTCGCAGAGGCTGCCGGCAGTCTCGCTGATTAGACACCACAACCATGCCGTTGGTTTGATCGGCAGCCGATCACCAACGCGACTTCCGGCCCGGCCTGCCGTTTCACCAGCCCATCGGGCGTCGGCGACGCGCGAATCGAGATGGTGAGCTGCTGTCCCTCGCCCAGCCGGATCGTCTCGGCGCTGCTCTGCAGCCGCTGCAGCACCGACGGGTCCTGCCACGAGCCCATCGGCAGCGCCGCCACGGCCACCGCCAGGTACGTGCCTGGCGGCACACTCTCGAGACGGAAGTGGCCGGCGTTGTCGGAGCGCGCCGTCGCCAGGAACCTCGACTCCCGGTGCCACCGCGACGGCTCGGGCGGGAACAGCACAACGGAATAGCTGGAGAGCGGGCTCCCGTTGCGGTCGACGACGATGCCGGAAACGATGCTGACCTTGTCCGTCAGCACGATCTCGACCTGGCGCCGGCCGCTGCCAAAGTCCATCGGCACATCGTCGAGCTCGGCGCCGTCGAGCGAGACCGACTTCACCGCCCAGCCGCTGGGCAGACGCTTGACGCTGAAGCGCGTGAGCCCGCCCGGGCTTTCCAGCGAGAACGTTCCGTCGGCGCCCGCCGGGAAGTTGCTGCCGGTAAAGCCACCCACCTGTCCGTCGACCTGCGTCGTGAAGCCCACGTATACGGACGCCAGATCCAGTGTCCTGGTCGCGCCGACATCGCGGACCACCTGTCCCTCGATGGTCGCGCCAAGCTCCGCGCGCAACTCCAGATCCCTCACATCGCCGTCCACGGTCAACATCTTCATGGACGACACCCAGCGCATCGTCCGCCGCGGATCCATCACATTCACCATGTAGCGGCCCGGGGCCACGCCGCGGATCTCGAAGGCACCCTTCGCGTCCACCGTGACCTTGTGTCCGCCGCCGGGGAGGCCGCTGCTGCTCCATCGGATGGAGGAGCACGCCGAACCCGGTCACCGGCGGCCCGCCAGCATCCACGGCGCGTCCCGCGACGACGAAGAGCCGGCTCGTGGCCAGCGCGAAGTCCACGTCCAGCAGCTCCTGACCAGGATAGAGGCGCAGGCGTTGGGCGCTGCCCGAATCGGCGACGCCGGGATAGAACGTCGGCGCATACACCACCTCTGCGCCATCGGCGGCGCGGCCCCGGGCGGTGTAGGCGCGAACCATGTAGTCGCCCGGAGGCACATCGGGCATCCGATACGACCCGTCGTCGATCGTCTGCGCGAAGCCGCCGCCTGGACCCGGTGTGCCGCCGGGGCCCTGCTCGCGCACGAGTTCGATTTCAACGCCGGGGATGCCCACGCCTTTGGCATCGGTGATGCGGCCGCTGATGCCGCCGGCCTGCTGCAAGCGCACGTCGAGGCCGGACGTGATGCGGCCACCCGTGGCAGTGACCTGCGCGCCGAAGTCCATCAGGGTCGCGCCGCTCTTGCCGTAGTACGCCTGCACAAAGCCTTTGGCACGGACCGCCACGGTGTAGCTGCCAGGCTTCAAGCCCCCCATCTCGTACCGGCCGTCGTCGTTGGTCCTGGTCTCGGCGGCGCCGTCAGGTCCCATCGCCTGTACCGTGGCACCAGCCACCGGACGCGCGGAGTTGGCTTCGACCACGCGGCCCTGCAGCACGGCCTCGCCTGCCGGCACGGTGCGGCCGACCGTCGGCACCGGGGCTTGTGCGGGCTCGGCCATCGCGGCGCGGCCCGCCGCCTGCGCTCCGGCCACGAGGACAACCAGCAGCGCGATTGGCGCCAGCGATCCCGCCCAACCTGCCGGACGGTGTTCTGACTCGGGCGCGATGACGCGGCGCACGCGCTGCAGCAGCGGGCCGTCGGTCGCCGCCAACGCGAAGCCGGCCGTATGCCGGTGCAGTTCCAGATCGGCCAGCGCGCTCGCGTAGGTGACGCCGTCGCCGCAGAGCGCCACGGCGATGTCGTCGCAGCAGTGTTCGCGCTCGATGCGAATCCGGCGCGAGATCCACCAGCACGCCGGGTGGTAGTACAGCAGCACCTCCGCCACCGATTGGAGGGCGTTCACCAGATAGTCGTGCCGCCTGATGTGCGCGAGTTCGTGCGCGATGATCGACTCGAGCTGCGCCGGCGACAGGCCGGTCAGCGCGCTCGCCGGCAGCATCACGATCGGCCGCAGCCATCCGACCACCAGCGGCACCTGCACCGCCGCCGACTGCACGACGCGCACGGCGCGGCCGATCTGCAGCCGGGCCGCCAGATCGGCGACACGCTGCGATCACGGTCTCGGAAACGGGCCGCGTACTGGACCGTCGCAGCCGCGCCACGCCCATCCAGGCGAGCACCAGGCGTGCGGACAGAAGGACGACGCCGCCCAGCCACAGCGGCACAATCGTCGACGACCATGCCTCCATCCGCTGCCGCAGCGGCTTTCGTTCGACCACGCGGCCCAGGCCCTCGGGCGACTCGATCACCCGGATTGCCGGGGTGCGGTCGTTGGGGCCCGCGGGGCCAAGCTCCACCGGAGGTGCCTGCGCCATCACCAAACGCGAGCCGGCGCCAGTTCGAGCGTCTGGTTCACGACCACGGCCGTACCGATCCACGCGGCCACCATCGCCGCCAGGCCCACGCACGCCACTACGTATCGCTGTTGTGCGGACCGGTCCCTCAACGACAGCAGCGCGGCGACGACGAACGCAATCAGCGCGCCCTGCCAGATCGAATGCAGCAGAGCCCACCCGAGGGCACGCACGACGAGGTCCAGCGTGTCGCCGTAGCTCATGACTCCCCCCCGGCCTTCTGCCGCGACTGTGCGTCAGCCAGCAGTCGCCGGATGGCCCGCAGCTCGTCGGGGCTCGCCTGCTTCGCGGCCAGCGCGTGCATCACCAGCCTGGACGGCGAGCCGTCGAACAGGCGGTCCAGCAGATCGGTGACGAGCTGCTGCTGGGTGTGATCCTCGCTGTAGGCAGCCTCGTAGACGTGGGCGCGGGCCGAATCATCCCTGGTGATGAGGCCCTTCTCCGTCATGATCTGCATCAGCTTCAGGATGGTCGTATAGGCGCCGCCGCGGCCCATGGCCTCGGCCACGTCGCGAACGGTACAGGCCCCGCGCGTCCACAGTACGCGCAGGATCGCGAGCTCGGCTTCGGTTGGTTTCTTTGGCAGCGCCATGGGCTCGAGTATCTACGAAGCCTGTCGTAATTGTCAACGAAGATCTTCGTATGTTGGCCCAGCCGGCCGTGAGCTAATCCGGGGGCCGGCGGTTTCCGGCTTCCGGCTTCCGGCCTCCGGCTGTACAAACGAAGCGGCCCGTTAGGGGCCGCTTCGTAGCAGGACTGTAGACCGAAGACCGAAGACTGAAGACCTACGAAATCGCCTTACACGGCGCCGGGGCCCACTTCGCGCCGTCGGCTTCCTTCTTGAAATGCGTGCTGGTCACGAAGTCCTGGTTCAGGTAGGTGGGGTCGTTGACGATGGTGGTGACGACCAGCCACTCGTCGCCGTTCGGCGCCGCGAAGCGATCGTAGTACTCCGTCAACCCGGCGCTGGCGCTGTAGGGCACGCCGTTCTTGCGCAGCCAGCCGCCGCGCATGTTCGACGTCGTCACCTTCATGTTGCCGCCGGCAGGCGCCTGGCCGCCGCGGCCGCCGCCGCCCGGGCGTTCCCATTCAGCGAAGGAGTGGCCCTGCAGTGAGGCCGGCCCGACCGCCGCCTTGCGCGTCGGATCGAAGAAGAACCGCCGCGTCTGCGCGCCGGCATCGGTGTCGATCTTCAGCGTGGTCTCGTTTTCCCAGGTGATGTGCAGGCGGGTAGGGTTCCGCATCAAGCCAGCGGCGCCATACGCCTCGCAGCTGCCGTCGCGGGCGGTGGTCCAGCTGTCGGCCACCTTGCGGCCGGCGTCGTTCAGCGGCACGCTGGCGTAATCGCCCTTGGGCGGCGTGACCATGCGCCACCGCCAATCCTCGTTGACGATCGACACCCAATAGCCGGTCACGTCGATCGGCGCCGACGCCCAGGGGGACGGCGGTCGCGGCGCCGCGGGGGCCGGACCCGCACCACGGCCCTGCTGGGCCCCGAGAGAAACCGCGCTCGCCACCAGTGCCACGACCAGGATCCCGTACTTCATCTGCCGTCCTCCGTCCCGAGTCTCGTCTCAGGCCGCCCGCGCGGCCACTCAAATTTTGCTCAACGACTCGACGTCACCGCCGCCGGCTGCGACATGCTGCGATACGCGGCCTCCACGAACGCGTCCGTGGTCCAGAAGCCCTGCGCCGCGCCGTATCGCGGCTCGTAATCGCGCACCAGCCGGGCGGCTTTCACCTGCTCCAGCGTCATCTTCTTCTTCACCGCATCCTGGAACCGGTCGCGGATGATCGTGACCATGTCGCGGTAGTCCACGACGTCGGCTTCGTCGGTCACGCGGCCGTGCCCCGGAATCACGTAGGTGCCACCTTCCTGCTTGTCCTTCGGCACGGTGATGTCGATGATGCGGTTGAGCGCCGCCACGATGCCGTTGAGGCTGCCGCCCTGCGCCAGGTTCATCACCGGAAAAGACGTTGTCACGAAGGTGTCGCCAGCCGCGACCACGTCCGACTTGCGGAAGTAGACGATGATGTCGCCGTCGGTGTGGGCGTTGGGCTGGTGGAACATCTGCACCGCCTCGCCGTTGAAGTAGATCTCCTTGGTGTCGTCGAAGAACGTGTTGGTCGGCCAGGCCGGGAAGGGCAGCTTGGGGTCGGGGCCCTGCGGGTTGGCCATCCGGTTCTGCACGTTCTCGTGCGCGTAGATGAAGGCCGCGTTGGCGGCCGCGGCGCCCACCTGCGGCGCGAAGTTCCCACCCACCACCGACTCGCCGACCGCCGCCACCTTGGCGTTGCCGCCGGTGTGATCGGCGTGCACGTGGGTGTTGATGATGTTGCGGATCGGCTTGCCGGGCGCGATGCGGCGAATCTCGGCGATCAGCTTCTCGGCCAGCGGCTCGACCAGCGTGTCCACCACCAGCACGCCGTCGTCACCAATCTGCACCGTGGAGTTGAACCCGCCGCCGGTGAGCAGCCAGACGTTGCCCTGGACGTGGAACGACTTCACCTCCACGTTCGCCATGGCGTTGTTGGCGGGGGGCGCCGCGCCACCGGCGCGCGCCTGCGCCAACGGTCGCACCGCTCCCGTCACCATCAACAGCGCGGCCACCAACAGCGTGGACCCGAGCACCACGGCGCGCTGCGATCTCTTCACCTGCTTCATCGTCGAAGGCTCCTGGAGCTGCACCAAGCGGCTATTCCGCGCCCGTGCGCGGCGCCGGTGCGGCCGACGTCCGCTTCATGTACTCGGGCAGCGCCGTGTCGGCCCCGCCCCGCATGGCCTCCACCGGCAGGTTGTGCTTCTTGGCGTATTCCTCGAGGAAGGTGTTCGTCCCCGGCAGATGGTGCGGCACTTCGCCCTTGGCGCGCGGCACTTCAATCACGGCCTCGCACGGGTAGGGCTGCATCGCGACGTTGTTGGTCAGCACGAAGCCGTTGGTCTTGATCAGCGGCTCGGTGAGGTAGCGCGGGTCCTCGATCATGTAGATGTGCGTCAGGTAGTTGCCATGGCGGATGAAACGCTCGGTCATGGTCACTTCGTCGCTGAGCGTCAGCCCGTTGCGGCGGATCCACCCGGCCTTGAGATGCGTGGTCCGCACCACCAGCACGTTGCCCTCGAACCGGCCGGTCGAGAATCCCTGCCACGTGTGGGGCGCGTATTCCGGCGGATGCGGCCGTCCGTCCATCCAGATCTCCCGGCGCTGCTCCTGCCACTGGATGTGCGTGGAGATCTTCATCAGCTGCTGGTTGGCCTCGTTGAAGCCGGCCGTCATCCGCAGGTTGCCGACGCCGCGGAACCCGTAGATCGAGGGATGCGGCTTGCACTGGTGCTCGGGCATCGTCAGCAGCGACGCGTCCCACGAATCTGCTTTCAGCCGCAGCGCGTCGTTGATCGGCAGGCCGGCGTAGTCGCCGACGTCGGGGCCCGGAATCCTCTCGACCTGGTCTTCGTGAAAGATCGGGGCCCAGGTGCCGGAGAAGTCGGTCTGAGCAAAACCGCGGCGTCGCGCCGCCGGCCACCAGCCCCAGGGCCAGGAGCATTGAGCGCGCAGCAAGAACGCCGTCGAGGCGTTCCGGTAGACATTGTGTCGGGTCATGGCTTCCTCGGAAAACATGCGGAACGTCGAGTGATTCTAGTGGCCGCTCGAAGCAAAGTCCACCGCGGGCGGCCGCGGAATGCTGGGATGCATTGCCGCCGCCGGCGACATGAATACGGAAGGCCGGAGCCTGGAGCCTGGAGCCTGGAGCCGTCCCCAAAGGGTTGGCGATCTCTGTACGGTTGTGCAAGACTCTGTGGCCGACTGCATGCGTCCGCCCTCCACGGGACACTCACATCGATGGATTTCATTCAAGTAATCGAACAGAGCTCGCTGATGGTGTGGCTGCGGGAAGGCGGGTCGCTGTGGGGCTACCCGGCCATCCTGTTCGCCCACACCCTGGGACTCGGCACGGTGGCCGGGGTGAACGGGGTGGTGGACCTGCGGGTCCTCGGCTTCGGCCGCCGCATCCCGCTGTCCTCGCTGTTGGGCCTGTTCGGCGTGGCCTGGATTGCCTTGGCGGTGACCACGGTCTCGGGCCTCATCCTGCTCGGGCGCCGACGCCGCCAACAAGCTGGCGGCGCCCATCTTCTACATCAAGATGCTGTTCGTGATCCTGGCGCTGCTGTGCACGCAGCAGGTCAAGCGCGTGGTGGCGGCCGGCGACGGCGCGGAGGCCTCGGGGCGCCTCTGGGCGTACGGGTCCATCGCCTGCTGGGCGGGCGCGATCACGGCAGGCCGGCTGATGGCCTACCTGGGTCCTCTGGGCTAGGCGGGAGCTTCCACCATGAACATGAATCTGCCGCACCTGCACCTGATCCTCAACCACGTCCCGACCATCGGCCTGGTGATCGCCGTGGCGCTGCTGGCCACCGGCCTGCTGCGAAAGAGCGACGCGGTGGCGCAAATCGCCCTCGAGCTCCTCTACGGCGTCGAGCTTGCTGACATTGCCGGCCTACATCACCGGGATCGCCACCCAGCGCGCCCTCGCCGAAGTCCCCGAGGTGTCGGCGGAGGCGATGATCCGCCACCACGACGTCGCCCTGATGGGCTCGATGCTGATGCTGTTGACGGGCGGGCTGGCATGGCTCGCGCTGTGGCAGGAACGCCGCGGCACCCGCAAGCCGTCCACGAGCTATGCCGTCCTGATCGCCGGAGCGCTGTCGCTGGCGGTCATGAGCGGCGCCGCGTCTCTCGGCGGAGAAATCCGTCATCCCGAGATCGTCGTCGGCGAGCCGACGACCGGCGACGCGGCACCCGCGTTCCTGAAGGCCGCGTCCCTGCAGGCGCTCGTCACCGACCACGTGTGGGTGTGGCCGGGCCTGGAGGCGCTGCACTTCATCGGCCTGGCGGTACTCTTCGGCGTGATCGTCGCCGTCAACACGCGCCTGCTCGGCGGTTTGCCGCAGGTGCCCTACGCGGCGCTGCACCGGCTGATCCCCTGGGGGGTGCTGGCACTCGGTGTCAACGTCATCACCGGCATGCTGTTCCTCATCGCCACGCCCGAGCAGTACGCGGACAACATCTCGTTCCACTGGAAGATGGGACTCTTCGTCCTGGCCGGCATCAACCTGCTCTACCTGACCAAGGCCGAGGGGCCCTTCCGCGTGGGCGCCGGAGACGCGGTGCCCGGAACGGTCAAAGCCATGGCCGCGTCGGCGGTGCTGCTTTGGATTGGCGTGATGTACTTCGGCCGGATGCTGCCCTTCATCGGCGGGGCGTTCTGATGGTCATCGCTGGACCAGTCACGATCCTCGTGCTCGTGGCGCTCGTGGTATTGGGCGTCCTGGGCTATCTGCTCGACAGTTCCGCGCGACTCGTAGGCTCCAGGCTCCAGGCTCCAGGCTCCAGGCTCCAGAGCTCCGGAGCCTGACAGGCCTGAGTCCACGAGAAAACCCCTTGACAGCATATACTGTGTGACATACAGTGTATTGCACACACTATATGGCATACAGGTTCCTATGAGCACGGCCCAATTCGACACGCTCCGGCTGGAGCTTCGGCGGGGGTGCCTGGTGTTGGCGGTGCTGGCCCAGCTCCGGACCGAGCACTACGGCTACACGCTGAAGAAGGAACTCAACGATCGCGGGATGGAGATCGACGAAGGCACGCTCTATCCCCTGCTCCGCCGGCTGGAAGCACAGGGCCTGCTGGTCAGCGAGTGGCGCGAGGAAGACAAGCGGAACAAGCGGTTCTACCGCCTGTCGGCCGACGGCGCGCGCGTGCTGGAGGAGCTGCTGGCCGAGTGGCAGCAGTTGAATGCGTCGGTGGAAACCATCGTGGGCAGATCGCGCACGGCGGCGTAGCGCGGGTTACGTTCTAACTTGGTGAGAAGGGAAAGGCCATGTCGTCACTGCTCGATCGCTACATCTACGCCGTGGAGCGGCGCCTGCCCAAGAGCGCGCAGCGCCAGGACATCGGCGCGGAGCTGCGGGAGACCATCCAGTCGCGGATCGACGAGGAGACTGCGGATCGCGGCCGCGATCTCACCGAGGCCGAGCTGGCCGCGATTCTCAAGAGCATCGGCCGGCCGGTGGTCGTGGCCAGCCGCTACGGCACCGCGCAGTACCTGATCGGGCCGTCGTTGTATCCGTACTACGTGGCGACCTTGAAGACGCTGGCGACCATCGGCCTGCCGCTGGTCGTGATCGGGATGGTGGTGGGCGCCCTGGGCGCCGACAACCCGCTGGTCGGCGCGTTGCGCGCGGTGGGCCGGTCGATCAACGCCGCGTGGATCGCGTTCGGCGTGGTGACGTTCATCTTCTGGCAGATGGGGCGGGGAACGCCGAAGCCAAACTTCGACGGCGAGTGGGAGCCCGCCCACCTGCCGGAGCTGCCCGTGGAGGAGCCGCGCGCGGTGCCGCGTGCGGCCTCCATCAGCCACGCCGCGTTCCTGGCCGTCTACTTGCTGTGGTGGGTCGGCGTGCCGCTGCCGCAGCTGCTGCGGCTGGACTGGTTCACGGAGCGGTATGCGCCGGAGCTGGCGCCCGTGTGGCAGGACGTCTCTGTGGCGATCACCCTGCTCCTCGGGTTCTGGCTGCTGCTGCAGCTCGTCAACATCTGGCGTCCTCACGTATCCAAATGGCGGCTGGCGCTGCACATGGCCGGCGACGTCGTGGCGTTGGGCGTCATCTACTACCTGATCCAGGCCAACGAACTCGTGATCATGCCGGCGAATGGCCCCTGGGCCGGCCAGCACGACGCCATCAACGACGCCACCAGGCTGGGCCTCCTGGTCCTGGGCGTGCTGATCGCCCTCGGGTTCGTGTTCGACGAAGGCAAGCGGCTCCTGGGCCTGCAGCCGTGGACAAGGCAACTCGGGCGATCCGATTTCGCCGGCGCCGTAGCGGCGCGAGCGGTGCGGGCCGCCGGCGTCAAGCCATCAGGCGGGAACGACGGCGGACGTAGGTCTCATCCGTGAGCTGCTGCGGCATGAACGGCGCTGCTCCGCGACCCATGCGCACCTCTCGATTCGCGATCGCCCTGAGCCTCGTCGTCGTGGGGTTGACCGGGGCCAGGGGCCAGAGTCCGCCGCAATCCGCAACAGTCACGCTGTATGAAGGCGCACGCCTGATCGCCGGCGACGGCTCGAGCCCGGTCGAGGATTCGGCCTTTCTCGTCGAGCGAGGCAGGTTCACGCGCGTCGGGCGGCGCGGCGAGGTGCCGGCGCCCTCGGGTGCAGCTCGCGTCGACCTGACCGGCAAGACGGTGATTCCCGCGCTCGTCGATGGGCACTCGCACATCGGCTACATGAAGCACCTGACGAGTGGCGCCGCCAACTACACGCGCGAGAACATCCTCGACCACATGCGCCGGTTCGCGTATTTCGGGGTTGCGGCCAGCCAGGCGATGGGCAGCGACTTCGGCGAGCTGCCGTTTCAGCTCCGCGACGAGATCCTCGCCGGAAAGCATCCCGACGCGGCTCGATTCCTCACCGCCGGAAGGGGGCTGTCGCCGCTGTCGGAGATCAGCCCCGACAACATGCGGCAGGCGGCGTTCCCAGTCACCACACCCGAGGGCGCCCGGGCCGCCGTGCAGGAGCTGGTCCCCCGGCGCGTGCGGATCGTCAAGACCTGGGTCGACGACCGCGGCGGTGCCGTCAAGAAGCTCACGCCCGATCTGTACGGCGCGATCATCGACGAGGCGCACAAGAACGGGCTTCGGGTGGCCGTCCACGCCACCGATCTGCGCGACGCCAAGGATCTGCTGCGCGCCGGCATCGACGTCTTCGCGCACATGATTGCCGACGTGGACGACGAGCTGGTCGCGCTGTTCAAACAGCATCCCAACACCGTCGTGCTATCGGCGTTGGGCGGGCCACATCGCGCCGTCTACGCCCCGTGGCTCAATCCCGTGCATCCGCTGATCCTCGAGACCGTGCTCCCGGACCAGATCAAGCGCCTGCAGGGCCGGTTTCCGCAGACCGACCCGGATCAGCGGGCGCGGTCACAGGCCGCCTGGGATCGGCTGGCACGTGGCATCTCGCGACTGAGTGCAGCAGGCGTGAAGATCGGGGTCGGCACCGACGGCGGCGGCCAGCAGGGCGATCAGTTCATCGGCTGGACGATGCACGCGGAGCTGGAGAACATGGTGATGGCGGGTATTCCTCCGGCCAAGGTTCTGGTGGCGGCCACGCGAACGTCCGCCGAGATACTCGGGCAGGACGATCTCGGCCTGGTGGCGGCTGGCAAGAGCGCCGACTTCGTGGTGCTGGACGCGAATCCGCTCGAGGACATCACGAACACGCGGAAGATCTCCAGCGTCTACCTGCGCGGCACGCGCGTGAACCGGGAGAAGCTGCGAGCCAGCTTCGGCGCGCGCCTCCCCTGATCCGCACCGCCAGAAGCTACAATTGCCGAGCTAGATGAGCCTGGCTGCCGGCGCCCGCGTGGGCCCCTACGAGATCCAGGCCGCCCTCGGCGCGGGCGGCATGGGCGAGGTCTACCGCGCGCGGGATACGCGGCTGGACCGCACGGTCGCCGTCAAGATCCTGCCGGACAGCCTGGCCGCCGACCCGCAGCTTCGCGAGCGGTTCGACCGCGAGGCGCGCGCCGTGGCGGCGCTGAACCATCCCCACATCTGCACGCTGCACGACATCGGCGAGCAGGCGTCCGATCTCTCCAGCGCAGCTCCCTTTGCACTACCTGGTGATGGAGCTGCTGGAGGGCGAGACGCTGGCCGAGCGGCTGGCGCGTGGGCCCGTGCCCGTGGCGCAGGCCATCGAGATCGGCACGCAGGTGGCCAGCGCCCTGGACGCCGCGCACCGCGCCGGCCTGGTGCACCGCGACATCAAGCCCGCCAACATCTTCCTGGTCCGCCGCGGCGGTGCGTCCACGGCCCCGGTGGCCAAGCTCCTCGATTTCGGCCTGGCCAAGGCGGGGTCGGCCGGGGGTCCCGTCGGCAGCGTCTCGATGCTCCCCACCACGCCCGCGGGGGTGACGATGCAAGGCACCATCCTCGGCACCCTGCACTACATGGCGCCCGAGCAGGTGGAGGGCCGCGACGCGGACGCGCGCACCGACATCTTCGCGCTCGGCATCGTGCTGCACGAGATGCTGACGGGCGCGCGCGTGTTCGACGGCAGGTCGGCGGCCGGCGTGATGGCGGCCATCCTCGAGCGCGACGCGCCCGACCTGCGCGCGGTGCAGCCGTCCACGCCGCCGCTGCTCGCACATGTGGTGGGACGGTGCCTGGCCAAGGATCCCGATGAGAGGTGGCAGAGCGCGGCGGACCTGATGCGGGAGCTGCGCTGGCTCGGCCACGGCTGACGCGCAGCCTGGCGTCGCCACGCCCGCGCACGTCGCCACGGCGCGGGACACCGTGGCCCCGGCGCTGGCCGGGCTTGCGGCCGGCCTGCTGGTCGCCGCGGGGGCCTGGGCGGTGATGCGCCCCGAACGCCGCCACCCGGGCAGGTCACACGGCTGACGATTGCGCCGCCCGATGGCGCGGTGTTCAACCAGGACTCCGTCGCGCTGACGGCCTCGCCCGACGGGCGCGCTCGTGCTCTATAGCGGCGCGGATGGCCAAGGTGCTCGCCGGCTGTACGTCCAGCATCTCGACGCCCTCGGTCCCGTCATGGTCAGGGGCACGGAGGGCGTCGCTCAGGGCGTGTTGTCACCGGACTCGACGCAGGTGGCCTTCGTCGCGGACGGCCAGATCAAGAAGGTCGCCATCGGCGGCGGCCCCACGGCCAAGATTTGCGACGCACCGCCCAGCCGGCGTGTTCGGACTGCAGTGGCATCCAACAGGAATTCTGTTTGGGACCTCGGCCGGCATCATGCGCGTGCCCGAGAGCGGCGGGACGCCAGTTGTAGTCCTGAAGGTCGATCCAGAGAAGAACGAGACCGGGTATCGCTACCCGCACCTGCTGCCCGATGGGCGGACGGTGCTGTACACCGCCTGGATGGGATCGTTGACCAATGCCCTGGTGGCGGCCGCGTCGCTCGACAGCGCAGAGCGGCGCACACTCTTTCGGGCTCATCGCCCCGCATGACGCCCACCGGGCACGTCATCGCGTCGCGCGATGCCTCGCTGTGGGCCGCGCCCTTCGACGCCGCCACCCTGACAATCGGCAGCGAGCCGGCTCCGGTACTGGAGGGCGTGCAAATCACCCTCGCGGGCGACGCCGGCTTCGTGGTCACGGCCGACGGGACGTTGATGTACCTGCTCCGGCCGGAACAGAACCTGCGCCTGTCCTGGTTCGGCAGGGACGGCACAGTGGAGACAGTCGGCGACGAGGTCTTCTCGGGCGTTCTACACCCGGCGCCGGAGCTCTCGCCCGACGGCACGCAGATGGTGATCACCGTCCACCCCCAAGGGGGACGAGACTCCATCCGGCTTTACGATCTCGAGCGGGGTACCCAGCGGCCGCTGGACCCACGAGAACGAGGCGACATCAGGTTCCCCGTGTGGACGCCCAACGGGCGGGAGATCACCTATGCATCGACGTCGAGCGGTTCCTGGGACATCTACTCGATGCCCGTGGCCGGAGGCCAGGCGCGGACGCTATTGACTCGCCCGGGTGACCAACGGCCGATGTCGTGGTCGCCCGACGGCCGCGTGCTGGCGTTGTCTGACGGAACGCTGGGCGACACGGACATCTGGACCTGGACGCCGGGCGCCGAGCCCGCACCCCTGGTGGCGACGCCGGGCGTCAACGAAAGCGAAGCGGTGTTCGCGCCCGACGGGAAGCATCTGGCGTTCACCTCGACGGAATCGGGGCGGCCGGAGGTGTACGTGCTGCCCTTTCCGGGGCCGGGTGAACGGATTCGCGTGTCCGAGAATGCCGGCCGGGAACCCCGCTGGTCTCGCGACGGCCGCGAGCTGTACTTCCGGCAGGACGATGCCACACTGATGGTGGCGCCGTCGCCCAGGGCGGCTCGCCCCTAGCGTTCGGCAAACCCCGGCAGGTCCTGCAGCTGAGCCTCGGGCACGAACTCGGGACCAATTACGACGTCGCGCCGGATCGGCAGCGATTCCTCGGCATCCACGACCTCAATGTCCGGCCACGGAACCTGGTCGTCGTGCAGCACTGGACGACCGAGCTGGCGAGAATTCTGGCGACCCGTTAGCTGACTAGTCCAAGCCGACGAGTCTACGCTGCGGTGTCTTCGTCGGCCGTCTGAGGTTCGGCGGCGCTACGCCGGGGCGAACCGGCCGTCGGCGTCTTGGCAGATTTCCTTGCCGGCTTGCTGGCCGCCTGGCCCGCCTCGAGCCGCGCGCTGAAGAACTCCATCGCTGCCTTGGTCTTGGTCTCCTGGCTTGGTCCGACGGTGATGCCGCGATCCGCGAGGTAGCCCTTGAACTCGGCTCCGGCCTGGAAGGTCTCGGTCGGCAGGCACTTGGTGGAAATCTCGAGGATGCGCGAGCCATCCGGATACAGCCACATCTCGATGGTGATGCCGCGCCTGAACTCCTTTGGCTGGTGCTTGGCCCTGAGCAGGAAGGTCGGTCCCAGCGTGAGCAGCGAATTCATCTTGATGCCCGCGGGCGCATGCGCGTCGTAGAAGGCGCGCTGCTCCTTCGAGAACAGCGACCGTAGCGGCATCGTGCCGGCGGAGACGTCGAGCACCTCCGCGCCGGTGGCAATGCCCTTGTACGACGCCGAGCAGACGAAGCCGCCCGGCATGACGTCCAACTCGAGCTTGAAGCTGTCGGAGCGCTTGCTCTCCGCGTCGACCGTCGCCGGATCGACCGGCCGCAGCTTGATCACCGTGTCGGCACGCCCGCCCTGGAAGCGCCGCGCGCGCACGATCAGGCCGGCGCGGTTCAGGGCCAGGTCGGGGGTGTCGAAGAAGTACACCTGCCGCGGTTGCGCCTCGACCGGGTCGAGCCCGATGCTGGCAATCGTGGCGCGCTGCTCCGGGAGCGGCACCGACACCTTCAGCTCGATGCTTTTTGTTCCCTTGGCAAGGTCGAGAATCTTCTGCGTGTCCTGCGGCGAGAAGCGAGGCGCGGCGGCCGGGGCGGCAACTCGTCTTGTTCTTGCGGTGGCCATGATATCGGTTCCCTTTCTGGTCTTCACGCACCGAAGCGGTCGGCCAGAACGCCGTGGCGCAGGCCGCGATCGCTGACCGTGAGGCTGTCCTTGCCCAGCTTGCCCATCACCGTGCGCACTATACAGGCACCGGCGAGGATCACTTCTTCACGCTTGGGCTGCAGGCCGACGATCGAGCGCCGGGCGGCCGCATCCATCGATCGATAGAGCTCGATCTGGCGATCGATCTCGGCACGGTGGAGCACGGTGCCGTGGACGACCGCGGGGTCGTAGGTGGTCAGCCGGTGCATGACCGCCGTCATGTTGGTCACCGCGCCGCCCATCGCCACCAGCACATCGGGAACCGCTCGCCCGTCGATGCGTGACAGGTCGGCCGATATCGCCGCCATCGCTTCGCGCACGGTGTCTGGCGACACGCGACCATCGAGCTTGAAGCGCTCGGTGTAGCGCACGGCGCCGACTTCGACGCTGAAGCGTTCGTCCACGATCGAATCGTGGCCGAAGCTGAACTGCGAGCTGCCGCCACCAGTGTCGAAGACGGCGAGCGAGCCCGTGAACGTGCCCAGTCCGGACTTGGCCGCCAGATAGGCCAGCCGGCCTTCGTCCTCGCCGGAAACCACCTCGACGCTGCACGCCGGTGCGCGAGCGAATCGCGGCGATCGCTTCATCGGCGTTGTCGGCGATGCGCAGGCCGGCCGTGCCGACCGCGGCGATGGCCAGGACGCCATGCTGTCTGGCTTCACCGACCATACCCGCGATTGCGGCGGCAGTGCGTTCGAGCGCGTCGGCGGTGATCACGCGCTGCGCCCCGAAGCCCTCGCCCAGCCGTGTCACGGCCCCCCGGTCGCCGACCATACGCCACCCCCCGCCGGGCTCACGTTCGCCGATGACGAACTTGACCGAGTTGGTGCCGACATCGATCACCGCGAAGCGTGCCGGCTCGCCGTCGATCAGCGCCGCCAGGCCGCGCGGGTAGGGAGTGTTCGTATACCCGCCGAGGCCGAGTTCGAACACCGCACGGGTCACCGCCGGCGCGTCCTCGGACTCGACGGCGATGGTGCGCGTGGGCTTGCCGTTCACCACCACATCGGAGAGTTCGGCCATGCAGCCGCCCACCGTGTAGCGCGTGCGCCGCTTGTGGACCTTCACCGCGCGGATCGCGCCGTCCGGCTTGGCGAATTCTTCGAGGAACTGCTCGAGGGTGTAGCTCGCGCTGGGCAGCGGTGGCAACGGCAGCCGCAGGGCTTCGAACACCCTCGCCGCCTCGGCCGCGGGCAGCGGAAAACCCGCCTTCATGACCGGAATCCATTGCTCGAGCCCGTCGGCATTGACCTGCGTCAACGCCTTGATATCCATCAGTCCAGCGCGGACCTTCACGGTGCCGCCGGCGGCGGACAGCAGATACAGCTCGTCGCTCTCCTGCACCCCCTGCGGCGGCAGCGCGGCCAGCCGGCTCTCGGCCGCGCCGAAATGCTGACCGAATGAACGAAATTCCCAACGCGGTGTGATCACACTCAGCGGGACGGACCACCGACAAAGATCGGCGGGCCCGAGGTTCCGCCGCCCCAACGGGAACCGTAGTCGGTGCCCATGCCGATGCCGCCGGAGCCCTCGCAGCTTTGAGAAACGAGCGCAGCGGTGAGCGCGAGCGCCAGGATGAACATGCGGCTGACGAAGTTCGGATGGCTCATGATCGGTCGACTCAAAAGGGATACTTCTGCAGGGCGAGCGGCGCCCCACCCGGATCGGCGATGACGACCAGCGAACCGTTCCGCCGTTCGGGCGCGGCCGGCACGAGAATCCGACCGCCCAGACCGGACACGCGCGCGGCGAGTCCCGCCGGATCGTTGACCAGCACATAGGGCAACCAGTTGGGCTCGACGTCCACGGAGGTTGCCGGCAGCTGGAACAGGCCGGCGTGGGCGCGGCTCTTTCGCAGGACGTGGTACTCGACGCCCAGCCGCGAGTCCGTAATCATCGACTCGTAGCCCGCGAGACGCTTGTAGAAGTCGAGCGCCTTGGCGGCGTCCCGGGCAAGGTACTCCTGCCAGAAGAAGCTCATCGGTATCGGATCCGCCGGGTCCGGGATGTCGCCCCGGACCTGCGCGAGGCCCAGAGGAGCCCCCTGTGGATCGGCCACGATAGCCGCCCGCGCATTCGGCAGATTCCGCGGTTCGATCAGGACCTTCCCGCCATCCGTCCGGACCTGGGCCACGGTCTTGTCGACGTCGGCGACAGCCAGATACGTCAACCACTGTGGGCCCGCATTCGCATACCCGGTGACATCGACGATGCCGGCGACGAGCATCGCCCCGGATCGGGCAAGGACATACGGACGGTCGCCACGTTTGGTGTCCTCGAAGCGCCAGCCAAGCAGCTCTCCATAGAATCGTTTCGCGGCGGCGACGTCCTTGGTCATGAGGTCGTGCCAGACGAACCGGCCCGGTTCGACCGGGTTGGCCGCAACGGCGGGCCCCGGCGCGTTGGCTATTGCGAACGCGGCGGCGAGAACCAGCGCCGCGCTCATCGACGTCGCGGTGATCAGTTTGCGAATCATGATGGTCAACACGCCGATACTACACCCCCTGAAGGGGTAGATGTCCGGGCGCTCACGCGGGAAGGTGGTAGATTTCGCCGAATTTGCGACGGAGATACACGACGTACGGCCCAACGTCGACCGTGTCGGTTCCTGCGACCTTCTGCAGCGTCTCCCTGGGTGTGAACTTCCGCCCGTAGCGGTGAAGGTTGTCGCGCAGCCACTCGCGCAGGCCCAGGAACTCCCCTCGCTGGATCTGCTCCGGCAGATCGGGAATCGCCGCCAGCAGCTTCTCCCAGATCTGCGCCGATGCGATGCTGCCGATCACGTAGGTCGGAAAGTACCCGACCAGGCCCAGCGACCAGTGCACGTCCTGAAGAACACCCCGGGCCGCATCGGGCACGTCGACCCCGAGGTAGGCCTTCATGCGCGCGTTCCACGCCTCGGGAAGCTCGTCCAGGCGCACTGCGCCCGACAGCATCTCCTGCTCCAGCTCGAATCGCACGACGACGTGCAGCCCGTAGGTCAGCTCGTCGGCGTCGACGCGGATCGCCCCGGGCTGCACCTTGTTGATGGCCCGATAGAACGTCTCCACGTCCACGTGGCGCAGTTGATCGGGAAACGCCTGCTTCAGTTCGGGGAGGAAGAACGTCCACGCCGCGTGGCTCCTGCCGACGAGGTTCTCCCAGCAGGCGGCTCTGCGACTCGTGCAAGCCGAGCGACGCGCCGCCACAGAGCGGCGTTCGTTCCAGCGACGGGCTGACGCCGTGTTCGTACAAGCCGTGCCCGAACTCGTGAATCAGGCCGAATACCGCCGGCGCGATGGCCCCGGCGTTGTACCGGGTCGTCAGGCGGATGTCGCCGAGATTCATGTTGGTCGAAAAGGGATGCGCCGTCGGGTCGAATCGCCATTCCCGGTCGGTGTAGCCGAGGCGCTGCAGCAGCGACAGGCAGAACGCGCGCTGCGGTTCGACGGGGAACTCCCCCCGCAGGCAGCTGTCGTCCACGACGTCGCCCCGCGCCGCCACCGCCGCTATCAAGGGGACCGTGGCTTCCTTGAGCGCGGCGAAGATGCGGCGTACCTCGGCGGTCGGCATCCCCCGCTCGTAGTCGTCGAGCAGGACGCCGTACGGGTCGTCGCCGCCGTCGATGCAGTCCACATAGCGCTTCTTCAGGTCGATGGTCTGCTGCAGGAACGGCTGGAATGCCTTGAAGTCCGAATCGGCGCGGGCGCCGGCCCACGCGTTTCTGGCCAGCGAGGCGACGCGCGCCATCTCGCTGCGAAGTTCCGTCGGGACCTTCCTGGCCTTGTCGTAGTCGTACCGCGTCACCCGAATCAGGCTGGCATCATCGGAGTCGTAGGGCAGCGACTGTTCGTATGCCTGGAGGTCGTCCAGCATCCGGCCGACTTCGGGCCCGATGAAGCGTTCGTGGGCGATGCGACCGATCGTTGCTGTCTGTTCGGCTCGTGCCTGAGCACCGCCCGGCGGCATGGTCACCGACTCGTCCCAGCTGAGGAGGGCGGCCACCTTGTTGAGATCGTAGATTTCCGCGAGGCGCCCTTTCAGGGCCAGGAAAACCTCGTGTGACATGTCGTCGGGTCGCTGGACCTTACGGCTTTCCAAGCGTTCCCTTGAGCTGCACGGGTTCCTCGACGTAGGTGTCGAGGAGCACGTTGCCGTCCCCGGCGGGTCTTACCCGCGCCGCACCGAACATCTGTCCCGTCACGCCGCCACGATCGTCGAATCGGAGATCGACGATGGTCAGTTCGAACCCGGTCTTCTGTTTCGTCGGGTCGGTGCTCAGGAAGAAGATGGGACGGTCAGAAACCAGAATCAGCCGGCTGCCCTTGCCGTCCTGCTCCTCACGCGTGTAGCGGACCACCACCTTGACCGACTGCGTCTCGATGGAGCCAAGGGGCGGGACCGGACGAAGCGTATTCACGAAGTTCGGATAGCCGCCGAACTTCAACGCGTCGGTGACCCGGGTCCTCACAGAGTCGTTCATCGCCTGGTCCACGCGGATGGTGATCTTCGACGTGACGGTCGTCACGCCGGACTTGAACTGCGCGTCGAGCGTCAGCACGAGGGGGTACTGAACGGCCGCACCCACAGAGCCGGTGAGCAGGAGGCCTGCGACCGACAACGCCAGAAGAAATGCTCGCATGACGAGACCTCCGTGAAAGTCACACCACCGGGTCGCTCAACACGCCGCCCCGCAGCGGCTCAGAAGAACACGGAGAACGACGTTGAGAGGATCGTGCCTGACTTTCGCAAGGATCGAGCCACCTCAAGCGTCGAGCGCTTCCTCGTGATCACGGGCAAAACTCGCGTATCACCTCACGCCGGGCTGTCGTGTCGCCGACGCTGCTCACAACATGCCGTGAGTACAAGTGCCCAACCAGCCGCGTGCGGTTCGCGTGCAAGTTCCTGATCCCGTAAACCACAGGCTCAGCGCGCTGTGGCGTGTCGCGAGAACGGTCACTCCTCGCGCGATACCGGCACCGCGAGGATCGGGCAGCTGGCGTGCCGCAACACGCGCTCCGTCGTGCTGCCGCGCAGTGCCTCGAACACGCCCGCGCGGCCGGCGGTCGGCATCACGATGAGCTCGGCCCCAACGAGATCCGTCGCCGCCAGGATCTCCTTCACGGGATCGCCCTCACGGCGCATCCGCGTGAACGTCCACCCTGCCCCGTTCTCGGCATGCACGCGCGGCACGTCGGCCTCCGCTCCTACGTAGAGCAGCGTGATCGTCACGCTGCCGCCGCCGACAGCCTCGGCCACGCGCCTCGCGAATTCGACGGCCTCGCTGGCGTCAGGCGCGTGATCCACCGGGATCAGCACGTTGTTGAGCGTGACGTGGCCATCAGCCAGCGAGACCATGCTGCGCCCCGCTTCGGCCGGCACGAACAGCGTCATGGTTCTCGACCGCCGTGCCATCGCCTCGGCCACCGAGCCGTGCAACCACCTGGCCACGCCGTCACGTCCCTCGGTCGCGACAACCAGCAGGTCGGCCGGAGCCTCGTGCAGGTAGTCGACGACGGCCGAGGCTGGGGAACGGCTCGAGATCGCGCGCTTCGCGACCTTCACGCCGAGCTTTTCGAAGACCGCCTCGCGCGGGCTGCCGGGCTCGAGCAGGCCCCAGCGTTCGAGGATTGCGCGCACGGCCGGAAACTCGCTCCAGTCGGGGCGATCTTCCGTGCCGACGTGCAGGATGGTGAGGCTCGCGTGACGCACCAGCGCAACGGCGAGCGCATGTGCGAACGCGCGCTCGCTGGCGGCCGAGAAGTCCGTTGGGTGAACGACCGTCTGGATGAAAGACGGAACGGTGTCAGTGGGCTTCGGCACGCGGGAACTGCTGTTCGTCATCCAAACCCCTACTCCGAACTGCGGTGTGGACCGGCAGTCCCGCCAACAGAATCAAGAAAGGCACGACCGGATAGATGAACCGATACTGAACGTTTATGGCGCTATGGACGACGACGAAGTAGGCGACATGCGCGAGGAGCAGTATATAGACAGGTTCACGCGAGCGTGCCGCATATACAAGACCAGCCACTGCGAAGAGATAGATCAAGACGTTCTGGACCGCGTACAACCCGCGGCCGGAATTCTCTACATACCAAATCCAGATGCTGCGGAAGAGGCTCAGTTTGAGTACCGCCACGGGTAGGCGCGGATGATTCGTGTGCCTTCGGCGGCCAACAAATCGTCAAGTTCCGCCTCGTTGAACGACGGCAGCGGCCGGCCCGTCCTGGCGACTACTTCCTGAACCTTGCCCCTGAACTCCGGAAGCAAGTATCCGACGTTATATTTGTTTTCCTCGATCATGCCGTTGTGCCGGTAGAGAACGAAACCGCGGAGTGTCGTGGTCGCGATGGGTTTCCCGAAGACGAGGTAGTTTCTGAGGACCCATGGAGCGTGAATGGCGGCGAAGGTGAGCGAAAAAGCGAGAATCATGCCGACAGCGCGACGTCGCAGCCAAAAGAGCATCCATGCGATCGGAACGGCGGGCAACAACAGTACGGCAGGACGCGAGAGACTGGCGAGCGCCAGCGCCGCGCCAGCCGCAGTCGCCCACGCCACGCTGCGACGGTCAACGGCGCAGATCGAGAACACCACGTATGCCGCCAGCAGGGCCGAGAAGACCGGCTCCGAGCCGAAGGCATATGTCGTGGCGATGTACATCTCCGAGAGATAGCAGGCGAAGACCACACCGGTCCACAGGCCCAACCATTCGCGGCCTGATGCCCGCACGCCAATCCAGTACGCTGCGACGGCGACCACACCAGAGCAACACCACGTCAGGGCGAGGACGGGGTAGTACCAGTCGGAACCCACGACTTTGACGACTGCCGCAAGCATGAAAACCGGCACTGGACTGCGTGCGGCGGTGGGCACCAGCCCGGCAGCCGGAAAATAGGTGAGGAGATTTCCGATCGAGTAGCCGTGACCGGCTACAAGGTTCGTGGCGATAGCCAGATAACCGTTGCGTGGCAGGACCTCGGGACTCCACTCCGGCGATATCGGCGACAGCACGACAAAATAGAGCACGCGAGCCGCCACTGCGAGCGCGAACACGAACACCATGTGGAGCATGCGGCGCCGGCCTTGGCTTGCCGAGCCGCCATGAGTCAGCCAGTTCATGTTGAGGTTTGCGTCAGCTGCCGGTAGCGAGTCAGGCCGTCATCAGAGGCTGCATAGGACTGGCGACGCTACTTGAAGTCGGCCGCCTCTGGAAACCCTACGGCGGCGGCGAGCTGCGCCAGACTCAACACCTCCCCGGCGATCGTCCGGCCCTTGATGACCCAGGTTGGGTAGCTCCGCACGCTGGCCCGAGTTGCATGACGGCGCCTGCGGGGTGTTGGGGCCAGCGGGGCTGCATTCGATGTACGGGAGACGGCTTGCCGACGCCCCGAAGAGTCTCTTCTGCTCCTGACAATGCGGACACCACGACGCGCCGTAGAACAAGGCGCCTTCCTCGGTCAGGTACTCCGCCAGCGCTCGGGTCATCGGCTCCTCCGGCCCGGCGGGCTCGGCTTGCGGAGCGACGTAGTTGGCGTGGAGGAGCAAGATGACCAGGGCCGCGAGTGCGCCCCGACCGGCGGCCAAACCCACCCAGGTGCGGTGTCGCCATCTCAGGAGGACGCTGCCACACCACCAGGGCGAGAGTGGCGCTCATGAGCCCAAGCGACGTCAGGCAGTACGGACAGGCGGACCCGAGAATCGCCAGCGACACCACTGTCAGGTAGACGCTATAGCAAACGCCGAATAAGGCAGCAGTCCAGGCATAGGACCAGTGCCTGTCGGCTCGGCGGACGAACGCGACGGCTGCGAGTCCGGTGTAGGCCAGCAGCCCCCAAAAAGCCGTCGGCAGGCCGAGAAGAGTCGCCCAGCGGCTCGTGAGGACGATGTCGCATCCGCCGCCGGCGGAGCATCCCTGCACGGCGCCGCCACTGAATGCCGTCCACGACAGGTACCCCGTCAGGTACCGATGCCCAGGCCGCTCAATGCCAGAAGCGGCCAATTGGGCCCACTCCGGAGTGTGTGCGGTGCAGACGCGGTCCTGGACCGTCGCCGTGTTTTCGATTGTTTGCTCATTCTCGGGCCGACCCAGGATATTAACCTGCGTCTCGCCCACTACCTCTTGAGAGACGGTACGGGCACGCCGATCGCCGGCAGCACCAGGCGCACCACGGTTCCTCTGCCGGGCCGGCTCGAGGCCTCCACCGACCCGCCGGCCATCACGACGGTCTGCTGGACAATCGACAGGCCAAGCCCGCTGCGCATGGCGCCCTTGCCACTGAAGTACGGCTCGAACGCCCGAGCCGCGACCTCCGGGCTCAGCCCGGGTCCCTGGTCTTCGACCTCGATGCACACGTGCGGTCCTGATTCCACCAGGTTTGCCGGGACGATCGAGACCGCGCGGCACCGAATTATTCCGCCGGCTGGCATCGCTTCACGCGCGTTCACCACCAGATTGATGAGGGCGCGTTGCAGCTCGACCGGATCGATGAGCACCCGTGCGAGGTCGGGTGCCGCTTCCACGACCAGGCTGACGCCGTCGCCGGCGGCCATGCGCAGCAACGGCTCGGCTTCGTGCAGCATTGCCGCGACGTCGATGACCCGTGGCTTGGCGGGATTGCGATGGCCCAGCTGGAGGAGCGTACTCACCAGCTCTCGTCCGCTGTCGGCCGCCTTGCTGATGTCGCTGGCCAGTTGCCGGATCTGCGGCCCGGCCTCCGCATGGTGCGCGATGAGTTCCGCGTGACCCCTGGCGGCCAGCAGGATGTTGCCGAAGTCGTGGGCGATGCCTGCCGCCAGTTGGCCCAGCGCGCCCACTGCGGACAGCTGGTCCACTTGCCGTCGCGCGGACCCGAGGTTGTCTTGCGACGCGCGGAATCGCGATTCGCCGTACAGACGTGCCACCGCGTCGGCCACACTGCCCGCGAACTCCGCTTCTTCCGAGGACCAGTCGCGTGGCGGTCCGATGTGCTCATGGCACACCACGGCCGCCATCACCCCGTCGACGTAGACGGGCGCATCCAACATCGCGCAGATGCCCAGCGGCGCGAAGTACGGCTCGCGAAATTCGGCCGCCATCGGATCGTCGCTGACGTTGCGGACCTGGACCACGCGGCGCTGGTTGAGTGCGTCGAAGTAGCGAGGAAAATCGCCTACCCGCAGGATGGCGCCGTCCGCTACGCCGAGTTGACCCTGCTGGAACAGGCACTGGCACTGGATCGCCTGTCTGTCGTCGAGAAACCGCCAGGTGCTGATCCGCTCCACCTTGAGCGCTTCGGAGGCGATTACGGCGACATCGACCAGCGCCCGCTTGAGCGGCCGAGCCGCTGAGACGTGGGTTCTGGCGATCTCGAGGCGGGCGAAATTGAACGTTGTCCCGGAAGCCATGAGAACTCCACGAGGGTGTGGCAGGAGCGCCGACTGAGCAATGCTACGCTCTCGGTCGCCGGAGTGCGGAAAAGATGTTTGCCGCCTCGCCCGAGCTCAGGCGGCGGCTAGAGCCATAGCCGCGTCATTCGGGCAACTTCAGCGTCCTGGCCACCGCCGGCCACCGCGGACTCGGGCGGAGCGCCCTCTGGCCGTGCGAGCGCAGGAAGAAGAACACCGCGAACTGGCGCTCCTCGATCGCTTTCTCGACCCAGTCCGCCATTCGATCGACGTCCCCGGTCAAGAGGTGGAACACGGCCGGACCGATCGGATCGACGTACCCCTGTTCGGGAGACAGGTGCTGGCGCAGCAGCATCTCGGCGCGGTCCGTCTCTCCATTCCGTGTCAGTACGGCCGCCAGCAAGCCGACCATGGGCTTGAACCATGGCGCAACGCGCAAAGCCCTTCTCGGCCAGCCGGCGTGCCTCGTCCATCTCGCCGTCCGCGATCAGATTGACGCCAAGCATGAAGTAGGGAAAGAAAAACGTCTCGTCGAGCTCGAGAATCTGGCGCAGCTCCTCGTTCCCCTGGGCATATTGGACGCCGATCGCAAGCAAACGGCACGTTCCGCCCGAGCCATCAGGTTCAGCGGGTCTTCCTTGAGGGCGATCGCGTAGTGGTCTGCGGCTTCCTGGGCCCGCCCGGTCGGCAGGAGGCAGTACATGGCGTAGTTCAACCGCACCAGTGGGGGCACGGCTCCCTGCGCCATCGCGAATCGGAAGTGCCGCTCGGCCTCGGGCCAGTCGAAGTCGAACCACGCCGCGACCGTGCCCAGCATGGCGTGTCCTTCCGGTAGCAGTGGATCGATCGCCAACGCTTTGCGGGCCTCTTCACGCATCAGCGGTAGCGCGTCCCTCGGGGACATCACTCCGTACCCGCCGAGCAGCCCATAGAGGTTGCCGAGTTGTGCGTGCGCCGCCGCGAACCGTGGATCGAGCGCGATCGCCCGTTCCAAGTGCCCTTTCGCGCCGGCCATCGACTCGGGTGTGCGCCGACTCGCGTCGTAAAGCGCCTTGAGATAATGCTCGTACGCTTGCAGATTGGGCACGTGGCGCCGCGCCGGCTGCGGCGACGGGGACAAGGTTACTTGCAGGGCGGCCGTGATCGCCGTGGCGATCTCGTCCTGCACCGTGAACACATCGGCCAGTTGCCGATCGTAGCGCTCCGACCACAGGTGGCTCCCGTCGGCCGCGGCGATGAGCTGGGCGGTGACGCGGATGCGATCGCCGGCCTTGCGGACGCTGCCCTCCAGCACGGTGGTCACGCCGAGGGCCAAGGCAATCTTGCGGACATCCTCGTGCTTGCCCTTGAAGGCGAAGGCCGATGTGCGCGCGATCACCTTCAGGTCGGGGATCCTGGCCAGGAGATTGATGATCTCCTCGGCGAGGCCGTCGCTGAAGTACTCGTTCTCCTTGTCGCCGCTCATGTTCTCGAACGGGAGGACGGCAATCGAGGCCTTCGCGTCGAGTGAGGGCAGCGCCGACTGGCTCTGCAGTGCGGTTTTCAACTCGAGCATCGACGCAAACCGCTGCCCCGGATGCTTGGCCAGGCACCGCCGCACGATGTGCCCGAGGGTGTCCGGCGCGATCAAGGGCGGCGGGTCGTCGCGCAGGACGGCGCTCAGAACCTCCACCGCGGTATCGCCCCCGAACGCGCGGGCGCCGGACAGCATCTCGTAGAGAACGGCGCCCAGGCTGAACACGTCCGAGCGCGCGTCGAGCGCACGCCCTTGCGCCTGTTCGGGCGACATGTATGCGGCGGTGCCCGCCACGACGCCTTCGCTCGTGTGCGTCACGTCCGTCTCCGCCGTCATGACCTTCGCCAGGCCGAAGTCGAGCACCTTGGCGCGGCCGTCGCTGGTGATGAAGATGTTGGCCGGCTTGAGATCGCGATGGAGGATGCCCTTCTGATGAGCGACATGGAGGGCATCGGCAACCTGCACGGCCACGCGCGTGGCGTCCTCCGGCGGCAGCGGCCCCCTCAGCGGCGCCCCTTCCAGGAGTTCCAGGACGAGATACCCCGGCCCGACGTCGTAGATCTGGCAGATGTGCGGGTGGTTCAACGCCGCGATGGCGCGCGCCTCCTGCTCGAAGCGTCGGACGCGGTCGGGGTCGGCGTCACCCCCCGTCGGCAATACCTTGATGGCGACGTCGCGGCCGAGGCGCGAGTCGTGGGCGCGGTAGACCTCGCCCATTCCGCCCCGGCCGAGCAACGACACGATGTCGTACGAGCCGAGGCGCGTCCCGGGCGTCAGCGACATCGCCGTCGAGTCCGGGCAACGATTGCGAGGCTAGGAAACATCAGCAGGGAAGGTTGAATGAAACACATTATGCGATTTTTGGTTGGCCCCTAAGACTTTCGGAACTGCATGGTGGCAGTTGCTGCGCGTGGGGCGCAGACGAGCCCCAAAAGGGCTAGACGGTCTTGATCTGCGCGTCGGGGGTGACGCTGAGGGCCTGCTGGTACTGCCCGACGCTCGCGTCCGACGGGTTCTCGACGCCCACCAGAATCTTGCCGTCGGAGACTTCCGGGTCGTAGAGCCGCCCCTTGCCGCGCCCGAAGCCGGCGGTGACGACCAGCGTGATCACGGTGGCGACGATCGCGCCCAGCATCGTCAGCTCGAACATGATGATCAGGTTCGGCCACCACGCGAAGATCGGCAGGCCGCCGACGTTCATCGGCCACGAATTCTCGGTGATCCAGGCCAGCCCATAGGCCACGGCCATGCCGACGAGGGCGCCGCCGCAGGCGATCCACCACATCCAGGTGGCCTTGTCCATGTTGCCGAACTCGAACTCCTCCATCGGCCGGCCCGACAGCACCGTGATGTCCGGGATCCTTCAGCCCGGCCGCGCGCAGCCGGTTCACGGCCTGCTGCGCGGCGTGGCCGTCGTCGTAGAGCGCGTAGACCGCCTTCACGGCCGCACCTCACCCAGCGACGCCCGCGTCTCCGGGCGCGTGGCCGGCGCCGGGCTCGTGCTCCGGCGTCTTCAGCTCCCACATCGAGATGATCGGCACGCCCTTGGCGAAGAGCACGTACAGCAGCGTGATCGCGGCGAACGTCGCGCCGGCGATGATCACCTCGAGCAGCCGCGGCCGGTAGATGCCGTAGGCGTACGGCAGGTACTTGTGGCCGAGCGACGGCACGATGATCAGGAACCGCTCGAGCCACATCCCCACCACCACGCCCAGCGACGCGATCACGCAGCCGGTGATGGTGCGGCGGGTGTACTTGATGCCCATCAGGATCAGCGGCAGGACGAAGTTGCAGGTCACCATCGTCCAGTAGAGCGGCGCGAACGACTCGCGCTGCGTCCGCCAGAACACCGCCATCTCGGCCGGCTCGTTGCCGTAGTAGGTGACCAGCCGCTCGTTGAACACGAAGTAGCCCCACAGCACGGCCATCACCAGCAGCAGCTTGCCGAGGTTCTCGAAGTGCACCGGCTGCAGATAGGTCTCGAGGTGCAGGAACTTGCGCAGGAACGCCATCGCGATGATCAGGCCGGCGATGCCGCTGAAGATCGCGCCGGCCACGAAGTAGGGCCCGAAGATCGTGGACTGCCACATCGGCACCGGCGCCATCGAGAAGTCGAACGACACGATGGTGTGCACCGACACGGCCACCGGCAGGATCACGACCGCCATGATCGACATCGCCGTTTCCAGCCGGTGCCACTGCTTCGGCGTGCCGCGCCAGCCCAGCGCCAGCACGCCGTAGATCCTGTGCCGCAGGCCCGTGGACTTGTCGCGCACGACCGCGAAGTCCGGGATCATCGGCAGCAGCAGGAACAGCACGCTGCCGGTCAGGTAGGTGTTGATGGCGAAGAAGTCCCACACCAGCGGCGAGCGGAAGTTCGGCCAGATCAGCCGCTCGCTGGGATACGGCGCCAGCCAGAAGAACAGCCACGGCCGCCCCAGGTGAATGATCGGAAACAGCGCGCCGATCATCAGCGCGAACACCGTGATCACCTCGGCGCACCGCGTGACCGGCCGCCGCCATTCGGCCTGCACCAGCCGCAGGATGGCCGAGATCAGCGTGCCGGCGTGGCTGATGCCGATCCAGAACACGAAGCTGGTGATGTAGAAGCCCCAGAACACGGGCCACTTGATGCCGGTGACGCCGTAGCCGTTGTAGGCCTGGTAGAACCAGGTGCCGACGCCGTCAGGCACGATGCCGCCGAAGACCAGCACCAGGAGGTAGAACCTCCACGAGGTGTGCAGCAGCGGCCGCATCAGGTCGCTGTTGATCTGGCGATCGGACGGCCGCCGCTCATGACTGCGTCTGCCGGCTCAGATAGGTCACCGCCGGCTGCGTGCCGAGGTCCTCGAGCAGCTTGCTGCCGCGCGGCGACTCCGACAGGCGCGACACGGCGCTCTCGGGATCGTCCAGGTCGCCGAAGACCAGCGCCTGCGCCGGGCACGACTGCACGCACGCCGGCTTGATGTCGCCGTCCTTCGAGCGGCGTCTCGTCGGCCTTGGCCTGGATGGTCGCCGCCTTGATGCGCTGGACGCAGAAGGTGCACTTCTCCATCACGCCCACTTCGCGCAGCGACACGTCGGGGTTGAGCTGCAGGTGCAGCGGCTTGTCCCACTCCGGGTTGAAGAAGTTGAAGAAGCGCACCGTGTACGGGCAGGCGTTGGCGCAGTAGCGCGTGCCGATGCAGCGGTTGTAGACCTGCGCGTTCAGCCCGTCCTCGGTGTGCTGGCTGGCGTAGGTCGGGCACACCGGCTCGCACGGCGCGTTGCCGCACTGCTGGCACATCACCGGGCGGAACTTCAGCTTGACGTCCGGGAACTCGCCCTCCCAGTAGCGCTCGACCCGGATCCAGTGCTTGGCGCGGCCGCGCATCGCCTGGTAGGGGCCCACCGTGGAGATGTTGTTCTCCGCGTGGCAGGCGGTGACGCAGGCGCCGCAGCCGGTGCAGCGGTCGAGATCGGCGGCCATTCCCCAACGCGCATCAGCGGTGCTCCTCGCTGGCCGTGGCCCTCTTCGCACTTTCCGCCGGCAAACAGCACCAGGCGGCCGTCCGGATCGCCGGCGCGCGCCACCGTCACGCGCGTGGCCGCCCAGGCCACGGCGCCCGTGGACGGCTCGGTCAGCGGCGCCAGAAGCGCTGGCGGGGTTCTCGCCGCGCCCGGTGGCATAGCGCGTGAACGGCGTGTGGCCCTGCCCCATCGGCATGCCGATGATGTCGGGCGCGATGCCCGGCGTGATCACGGCCGACGAACGCAGCGTGCCGTGCGGCGAGGTCACGTCCACGAGATCGCCCGTCCCGATCCCCAGCTTGGCGGCCGTCGCCGGGATTCACCTCCACCCAGCTGCTCCACATCGCGGAGGTCAGCGGGTCCGGCATCTCCTGCAGCCACGGCAGGTGGGCGGTGGATCCGTCGTAGAAGGTCGTCGACGCGTACGGCAGGAAGTGGAAGGGGAACTTCGCCGGGTCGCCGTCGAACTGCGGCTCGACGAACGCCGCCGGGGCCGTGCTCGTGCCGGCCGGCGCAGCCGGCGGCGCGGCCGACGAGGGGCGCGGGCAACGTGCCCCACCAGCCGCCCTTCTCCTGCGCCTCGGTCCACGCATCGCCGCCCTCGGCAGCCGGCGGCAGCGCGGCGAAGGTGGCGCCGAGCAAGGCCTCCATCGATTCCCAGGGGAGGTCGAGCGGCGTCTGCAGGCGACGGCCGACGTCCAGCAGCACGTCGCCGGTCGCCCGCGTCTGGTGCAGCGGCGCCATCGCCGGCGGCGCCACGCTGGCCACAGCCACGAGCGAGCCCGACTCCGGCACGTGCTCCGCCCACGATTCCAGGAACGAGTGATCGGGCAGGATCAGGTCGGCGAGGCCGCTGGTCTCGTCCAGGAAGCTGCCGAAGCTGACGATGTACGGCACCTTCTCGAAGGCCTCGCGCACCCGCCACGCCTTCGGCGCGGTGAACACCGGGTTCGCGCCGTCCAGCAGCAGCACCTGCGGCGCCGCGGCATCGCCCGCCAGCATCGGCCCGCCAGACGCTGCAGCGACGCCGGCGCCGCGGCCGCCGGCGCCGTGGCCTTGGCCGCCGCCGCGACGTTCCACTGCGGCGTGAAGGACACGCCGCCGGGCTGATCGACGCTGCCCAGGAGCGCGTTGAGCGCGTTCACCGCCAGGGCCGCGAACAGGCCGTTGGTGTGTGCCAGCGCCGGCCCGCCGATCATCGCCACCGCCGGCCGCATCTCGGCGATCTCGGCCGCCAGGCGCTCGATCTTCGCCGCTGCCACGCCGGTCTGCTTCTCGACGGCGTCTGGCGCGTAATCCGGCAAGCCCGCGCTCCAGCCCTCAATCAAGGCGCCGGCGCGGCCCGCGTCGCCCGGCGTGCGAACCTTCGCCGCCATCAGGGCGTGCGCCAGCCCCAGCGCCAGCACGGCGTCGGTCCCGGGCCTGACCGGCACCCATTGGTCCGCGTTCGCCCCGGTCTGCGACATGCGCGCTTCCACCTGCACGAACGCGCCGCGAATGCCACGCCGGCCCTGACGCATCGCGCCATAGGCGTGGCTCTGAGACACCGGCGAATTCCACGTGCCCAGGAAGTCGGCGCCGAAACTGAGGACGAACCGCGCATTCGCCAGGTCGAAGGTGGGCATCTGCGCGCGGCCGAAGCTCACGGCGTTGGCGCGCCGTACCACCTCGTCGTCGAACAGTTCCCAGGTCAGCGGCGCCGGCGCGCCAAAGCGCGCCAGGAATTGCTGCACGACCAGCGCGCGATGGCCGCTCCGCGCGCGACCGAGAAACGCCAGCGCGCGCTGGCTGCCGCCGGCGGCCAGCATGTCCAGCCGTCCCACCAGCTCGGCGATCGCGTCGTCCCACGACACCGCCTGGTACTTCGCATCGCCGCGATTGCCGGATCGCTTCAGCGGCTGCGTGATGCGGTCCGGGTGGTAGGTCACCTGAATCGCTGCCTGCCCTCTCGTGCACAGCCCGCCGTGATTCACCGGGTGCTCGGGGCTGCCCTCCAGCTTCTTCGCCGCGTAGATGCGGACGAGGCCGGCCTGCCCGTTGCGCACCACGTCGCGGTCCGCGTCCATTACACGCACGGTCAGGCCGCACCCCGACGCGCACATCGGACAGACGCCCGGCTTCCACGTCGCCTGGCCCGGAACGATGTCCTCGTCGGGCACGAACCGGACCAGCGTGTTCTCGGGACTGCCGCAGCTCGCCAGCGCGGCGGTGGTGCCGCTGACGGCAGTGAGCTTGATGAAGGAGCGGCGATCCATCAGAAGTGGCAGGTCAGGCAATCGAGCGGCGCCTGCCGCTCCCGGTGGATATCCGCGCCCGGTCACCCGCCGCGACCGAGGCGTCGACCGGCTCCCCGATCGCGGCATTAAGTGCAGCGATCCGCTTAGCCACCTCCACCCGGAACGGTGTCGCATGTCCAGGATCTTGAACGGCGCCCCCAACCGCATAACGTCCCGGAAATCCTGTCCAGTGAAGTCGGGGCCTTCCAGCTGCTGCAGCCGCAACTCGGCCAACGGATGCAACCCGCACCCGAACAAAGCGCGCATCTGCTCCGCCGTCACCGGTTCGCCGACGTCCAGACCGTCGATTCCCTCCATGCCGGAACCGACCCACACCCCGGGCGACTCGCCCCGCTCGGTGTAGTACGACGCCAGCCCGGTGCGGCCCTTGTCGGTCGCGTCCAAGGCAGCGACCTGCCGGGTCAGATAGTCATAACCGGACCCGGCGGTGAGCTTGTGCAGGCTCATGGTCACACCCCGGAAAGGCAATTTCGCCCGCCCCGGCGGTCACCCCGACCCGGGGTACCTTCCGTCAGTGCACTAGGTGTGTCGCACAGCGGATCTTGAAATCGGCTGGGGGTACGCGAAACAGGTTCTGAGGGATCGTCGGTGACCGCCCGACTCGTCGTCGATGGCTTAGGCCCGTGAAGGATACTTGGCGATGAGGGTGACGTTATGAGTCAGCAGTCGTGAGGCAGGCGGCGCGGCCGTCAGCGCTGGAGGCTCAGGCGGTTCGGCGCAAGGAATGCGCCCTTAGTTCCACAGATCGACACCTTGGGGTTGTGGATTAGAAACCCTCTGAGACGCCTGCAGATTAGCCTGCGACGAGGTGATCAAACAGATGTTGGTGAGCACGTCGCCCTTAGTGTTGCGCTTTGGGAGGATCGGCAGTTGGAGGTGCGGTGGTGGCGCGCTCGATCAGGGTGGGCTTGATCAAAAGCACCGGTTTGCCGGCCGGCTCGCCGGCGATTCGCGCGATTGCTCGCTCCACCGCTGCTCGGGCGATCGCCGCCGAGTCCTGACCGATGGTGGTCGGCCTGAGCCCAGGTTGCGCGCGCCAGTCGACTATCGTCGTAGCCCACGACGGACATTTGTCGTGGAACGTTGATGCCCGATGCCCGTAGGGTGGCCAGGAAACCGACGGCTGACTGGTCGTTGAAGACGACGGCTGCCGTCGCACTGTCAACGGTCGGGCCCGTCGATTAGCCGGTCTGCCGCTCGACTGCCCTCGGCTTCGGTTAGTCCGCCGGGGATGATGCAGGCCGCGTCCAGGCCGGCGGCGCGCATCGCTGCCTGGTAGCCGCGCCGACGTTCGGCGGCTCCGGGTGCGCGCCCGCCGTCGACGTGGACGATCCGGGTGTGGCCGAGCTCGAGGAGATGCCGGGTGGCGAGCCCGGCGCCGGCGATGTCATCGGTCCGGACGCTGTCGATCTTCGCCCGACACCGATCGCGCCACGACTCACCGTGGGGGTCAGCCGGCCGACGGCGTCGAGGTCGGCCGATTTCATGGTCGGGCCGAGCAGGATGAGCCCGTCGCAGCGGAGGGATACCAGTTCCTGGACGGCCTGGGCCTCGCTGCGTCCGGGGTGACGCCGCTGAGCACCAGTTCGTAGCCCGCGGCCGCGCGCCGCGGCGTACAGCTCGATGACCATGTCGTTGTGGAATTCGTGCCCGACGCCGAAGGTCACGCCGAGCAGCCGGGTCTCCCGTCGGCTGAGCAACCGGGCGCGGTGATCGGGCGGTAGCCGATTGTCGGCGGCGGCCGTACCCGTTCGCGCGTCTCCGGGCTGGCCCCGGGAAGGTCACGGAACACGATGGAGACCAGCGCCCGCGACACGCCGGCGCGGGCGGCGACGTCCTCCATGGTGGGCCGCCGACCCACCGGACGCGGGCCCCAGCCGGCCCGACCTTGCGCAGTCGTCGCGGTCACCGTTCTGATACTCGGCACGCTCTATCACTAGAGCGCTCTAGGGTAGAGAGCGCAGGATTCTCAATGAGCAGTCGATGCGCAGATCTGTTGTCGATCGGGCTGATCGGCGCCGGCCGGATCGGCACCTCGCACGCCCAGATCTTCGCCCGGCGGGTCCCGGCCGCCCGGCTCGCCGCCGTCGCCGACCCGCGGCCCGGGCGGCCGCAGGCCGCTGGCCGAGCCGGCTCGGCGCTCGATCGGCTACACCGACCCGCAGGCGCTGATCGAGGACCCGCGACGTCGAGGCGGTCGTGATCACCGCGTCGTCGACCGCGCACGCCGACCTGATCGTCGCCGCGGCCGGCGCCGGCAAGGCGGTCTTCTGCGAGAAGCCGATGGCGATGACCCTGGCCGACGCCGACCGCGCGATCGCGGCGGCCGAGGACGGCCGGCGTCCCGCTGCAGGTCGGCTTCAACCGCCGGTTCGCCGCGCGACTTCGCGCGCCGCGCACGAGCTGATCGTCGACGGCGCCATCGGCACGCCGCAGCTGATGCGCTCGCTGACCCGCGACCCCGGGCTGGCCAACCCCGGCGGCGTGCCGCCGTGGACGATCTTCACCCAGACCCTGATCCACGACTTCGACACCCTGCTCTGGCTCAACCCCGGCGCCGAGCCGGTCGAGGTCTACGCCATGGCCGACGCGCTGGTCGCGCCCGACTTCAAGGACGCCGGGCTGCTCGACACCGCGGTCGTCGTGATCCGCTTCGACAACGGCGCGATCGCGATGGCCGAGGCCAGCTTCTCGGCGGCCTACGGGTACGACGTCCGCGGCGAGGTCTTCGGCTCGGCCGGCATGGTCACCGCCGGCGACCGGCGCACGGCGCGTCGCTGGCGCCTGCACGACGGGCCGGCGGTCGGCCGACGACGGCGCGCGGCGACGTCGAGCTCTTCCGCGACGCCTACGCCGGCGAGTTCGTCGAGTTCGCCGCCGCCGTCCGCGAGGGCCGCGCCGCCGGCCGTCACCGGCGAGCGACGCCCGCCGCGCGCTCGCGGTCGCGCTGGCCTGCATCGAGTCCGTCGCAGACGCACGCACCGGTCGCCGGTCGACGCCGACCGAGGCGGCGGCGCGATGAGCCGTTCACGCTGGCCGTCTGCGCCGAGATGGTCTTCCTCGACCTGCCGTTCGTCGAGCGGGTACGCCGCATCCACGACGCTCGGGCTTCCCGGTCGAGATCTGGGACTGGACCGAGCAAGGACATCGACGCGCTGGCGGCGACCGGCGCGCACTTCTCGTCGATGACCGGCTACGTCGCGGGCAGACCTCACCGACCCCGACGGCGCCGACCAGCTGCTCGCCACCGCGCGCAGTCGATCCCGGTCGCGCACCGCTCGGCATGCCCGCGGCTCAACCTGCACGGCACCGGCCTCGACGGCCGCGGCCTGCCGGTGCAGCCCGGTCGAGGTGGTCACCGGGCGAGATGTGGCTGGCCGCCGAGGAGACCCTGGCGCGGATCGCCGCGCTCGGCGAGCGCGAGGGCGTCGTCTTCACCCTGGAGAACCTCAACACCGCCGTCGACCACCCCGGCACGCCGTTCGCCAAGGCGGCCGACACGCCTCGCGCTGGTGCGCGGCCGTCGACAGCCCGCACCTGCGGATGAATCTCGACCTCTACCACGCCCAGATCGGCGAGGGGAACCTGATCGAGCTGCGTCCGCGCTGCCTGCCCTGGATCGGCGAGATCCAGGTCGCCGACGTGCCCGGCCGCTGCGAGCCGGGCACCGGCGAGATCAACTACCCGGCCATCGCCCGGGCGCTGGCACGAGGATGGGCTACGACGGCACCGTCGGGCTCGAAGCCTGGGCCTCCGGCGACAGCGACCTCGCCCTCCAGCGGTTCCGCGACGCCTTCACCGTCTAGCCACGCCCGGGTCAAGGCATGGCTGCCCCATCTTGATCGATGGCTCCGTCCCGAACGCAAACCAGGTGTCGGATGTTGCGGCTAGTCTGCTGAACGTGTGGTTCTGTGCATCAAGCCTCGGATTGAGGGTGCGTGGAGGACGCACACTCCTGCAAAAGGGCGAGAGTAAGGACAAGCTACCAACGATCTTCGTTGGGAGCGTATGCCCTAGTCACAGCAGATTTCAGCCGATTTCAGCCGATATCGAGAGATCTCGAAAGCTATCGAAAGAGGCCCGATTTCGCGCTCTCAAGGCGGTAGCGCGGGTTCGAATCCCGTCGGGGCTACCAGGTGGAGTAGCTAGTCAGCGGCTATTTCGCGTCGCGTCTCAATTTGATTACCTCACCCGTGGTACACAGTGGGTACACACCAGAAAGCGCTGAGGCCCTCGCCGAGTCCATGGCATCAGCCACAACATCGAGTCGGTCGCCGAAGAGGTGGCCGTACAGGTCGAGCGTCATGGTCGCGCTCTTGTGGCCGAGCATCTGCTGAACGACCTTCACATCCGCGCCGGATGCGACGGCCAAGCTCGCGGCCGTGTGGCGCAGTTCGTGCGGGTGAAAGCCGGGAATCTTCAACGCTTCGGCTGTTCGTGTCAGTGCGGCGCGCTGGAATGTCTGTGACCGCATGACGGCCCCACGCTCGCCAGTGAAGAGCAGTTCATCAGCGGATCTGCCGGCTACGTGCACAGCTAGCTAGCCGACCAGGAAGCGGGGGAGCGGCACCTCGCGCCTCTCGTGGCCTTTCGTCGGCCCGAACGTCGCGTTAGACGCCCTTCACCGGGGTGACCGATTCTGGAGACCAGCACCCGTCGTCGCAGGAAGTCAACACGCCCCACAAGAGATCTTTGCTTGTCTGTCGGGAAGATGCAGTTCTGTGTCATGGCCACCCTCTGCTGTGTTGCTCAGGCCGATCGGCCAGTCGAGCACCTGGACCACGCGCAGCGTCGGGCCGGCAGCCTTTGCCTGTTGCGTCGCCCAGCGGAGATCTGCTCCTGAAGACGCTGCGTCGTCTGGGCCTAGCGAGGATGTCGCCTCTGTGGTGGGTTCGTGTCCTGGGTTGTATCGGCGTTGCTGACTGCTACCCCCACCAATCCCGGGGGATGTCGGCGATTTTTATGCGTCTGCCGATGACCTGGCTCGCGTTGATTCGCACATAGCGGGGTACGGGTCCGGGGTGCCAGGCCAGCAGCGGCGTCTGGCGCAATTCGTCGAGTTTGTCCTTGTCGGTTCTTTCTTCGGCGCGACCGCGGACGACGACGCTCCAGCCGACTTGGCAGGTTTCGTCGACGCCGTCTACCTCCAGCGCAACCGGAGCACCGCGAAGTCCGGCGGCGAGTTTGCTGCCCGCGTCGGTCCGAATCACGACCTTGTCGTCGTCGGAGGTAGTTGACCGGAATGATGGACGGCAGCACGCCCACGTAGTCCACGAAGGCAAACCGGCCGAAGTGATGGCGGTCCAGCAGTTCGCGGCATTCGGCCTCGGTCAATATCTCAACGCGTTCGTTCGACATCGTGGATCTCTTTTCGTTGCGATGTGTGTCGTAAGGCTGGCAAGCGGCTAGGGGGCTTGTGGTTGTGGTGGTCCGCACGGCGTCGATCTTCTGGCGCATGGTCTTTCCCTTCTTTGAGGCGTGGCTTGATGGGCCGGTTCGGCTACCGGCGGGAATGTGGCTGGTTGGCTAGCTCAGCAGGGAATCAGTTAGGCGCTCAGCGGGCTGGCGTGGAGATGGTCCTGCAGCTGACAAGGGCCGTGGTGGCGGTGGGGTCGCTGGCAGACCCGGCCGCTGTCGAGATGGGTGAAGCCGCAGCGTCCGGCACTGGCGGCAGCGAAGTCGATGCTGATGTTGTGCAGGTCTAGGCGCGGCCGGACATCGGTTCGGTCGTCCATCCGGCACCTTCCTCTGATCAACATCTCGACTGGCACTGTGTCGTCGTGCCTCTATCGTCCCTGCAAAGGCGTTGGTATCTACTGGCAAGGTCGGCGATTCGGCCCGAGTTGTTTGCCGAGCATCGGCAACGCATAGTGGTGGATGATGACGCATGAGAGAACAATGTCATGATCAGCGATCACCGCCGCGGAGGCGCCGAGACGCCCCGGTCGATGGTGAACGCATCGCCGGCCCTTCAGATGGGGATGCTCACCAGCAACCAGTCGATAGCGACGCACCCTGACGCCGGATGATTGGCTGTCGGCGGTGGCTCATACGGCGGCGGCGGATGCTGACGCGCCGATCGAGCTGCTGGGTGAGTATCTGAACATTCTTGCTGACGCCGCCCTTTCGGGGCGGCGGCCGGAGCAGCGGGAACTGGCAGCGGTTCGGCGACTCGGTCAACGCGCAGCAGAGCAAGGCGTCGACGCCAACCAGGCGGTCGACTTGTACCTCTCGGCGGCGTGGCGGCTGTGGCAGGAGATACCGATGATCGTGCGGTCTCGGGACCGCGACAAGGTCCGGGCCGCTGCAGAAGCTGTGCTGCGGGTGATCAACGACGCGGTGGAGGTGTTGGTCGAGGGCCATCAAGCCGCGCGGCGGCAGATGATTCGACAAGAGGAGTCGGCGCGGCGGGAGTTCGTCGACGATCTGTTGCGCGGCGACACCGACGTCTCTCGACTAGTCGAGCGGGCCGAACCGTTCGGGCTTGATTTGGGGCGGAGCCACCAGGTGCTGCTCGCCGCGCCGGCCAGGTCGCCTGCCAGTGTGGACAAAGCCGTGGAGGTCATGGAACGGGCCATCGTCGAGCGGTTCGGAGATCGAGACGTCTTGATCGCCAGCAAGGACGACCTTCTGGTAATGCTCATCCCAGGTGAACTGCGGGACATGGTGTCCGGCTCCGACGTCTCCGATCCGGCCGGTTTTGCTCACAGCCGGTTGAGGCAGTCCGCGCGGCACGACCGATGGCAGGTCGCCGCCGGCCGACCCTATCCCGGAGCGTATGGGATCGCCCGTTCCTACGAGGAGGCTCGAGAGGCCCTCCTGCTGGCCCGACGGCTCCACCTCGACGACAACGTCGTACAGGCCCGCGACTTGCTTATGTTCCGGGTGTTGGCCCGTGATCAGGCCGCCTTGGTCGACCTGGTGCACGCTCTGCTTGAGCCGCTCACCCGATCCAGGGGCGGCGCCGAACCGCTGCTGCAAACCTTGCAGACCTACTTCGCCACCGGAGCCGTCGCCACCGAAACCGCCCGTCAACTCCACATGTCGGTGCGCACCGTTACCTACCGACTCGCCAAAGTGAAGACTCTGACCGGAACCGACCCCACCGACCCAGCCCAACGCTTAGCCCTGCACATGGCGGTCGTCGGAGCCCGGCTCCTCAACTGGCCCGCCTCCGACCAACCCCGACAGCCGCTGGCGTAGCCGGGCGGTGCAGCCGTTTCGAGGGCTGGTCCGGTCCGCTTATGTTGCTTTCTGGTCGGCCCTTCGAACACTGAGGCGGCCAACTGCTCACCGAGCCAGCGCGCTGGCGCTGGGGCCCGTGAAACTGCTGTGGCTTCCACGCCTATCCCGGCGAGAAATCGCGGGCGGAGAGGATGGGCTGACTTACCTGACCGTCCACCCCGCGACGGCAAGGAATGACCATCCGGACGCCGGCGGAGCGGACGTAGTACCAACGGCTCACCCTTGCCGACGTCCAAGCACTATCGCGATCACCACGGCGCCGCTGATAGCGACATCCTTGGTGGCGATCAGAACCTTTGTTCGGACCGTTGTTTACGCTTTCGGGTGTTGGGCGTTTGTCTTTGAGGTGATCGCCAGGAAGGTTGGGACCGTGGCCACGGTGGCGGAGGTGCGGATACGCCGGGTGTACGACGAGCCCGAAGACGACGACGGTGTCCGGGTGCTGGTCGACCGGATCTGGCCGCGTGGAATGACCAAGGCAAGGGCAGCACTCGACGAGTGGTGCAAGGATGTGGCCCCGTCCACTGAGCTGCGCAAGTGGTACAGCCACGACCCTGCAAAGTTTGAGGAGTTCACTCAGCGTTACGGTGCCGAGCTTGAGCAAGCCGAGCGGGCTCAGGCCCTGCAACACTTGCGAGATCTAGCCGCTGACCGTCGCCTGACCTTGTTGACCGCCAGTAAAGATGTCGACATCAGTGAGGCGGCCGTGCTCGCCGCCATCTTGAATCGGTGAACCAAGCGGCCTGAACGCTGCGCCGCGGCCACGCGGAGTGATCAGATCCCGGTCGGGTGGTGGCGGTGAGGAGCTCGCCCGGCGGGTTGGGTGGGTTTGGCGCCTAACGGCGGCAGGTCGGGGATGGGACAGGTTGCCGGTTGATCCACGGACACCTCGACCGGCTGACCGTGGTGGAGGAGCTGCAAGGGCTTGCCGGTATCGATGGAATAAGTGGCTGCCGCGCCGCTCACCTCAACGCGCAGCGTTCGCCCGGCCAGGACCAACCCGAACGCGAGCCGGGTCAGGGCGGGCGGCAGCCGCGGTGTGAAGCTGAGCGCAGCGTCGGTGTGCCGCATCCCTCCGTAGCCGGCCACCAGCGCGGTCCAGACCCCGGCCAGCGAGGCCATGTGTAGGCCGTTGGTGGTGTTGTGTTCGAGGTCGTCGAGGTCCATCAAGGCGGCCTCGGCGAGGTAGTCCTCGGCAAGGTCGAGGTGACCGATCTCGGCCGCGATGACCGCTTGCACGCTCGCGGACAGGGAGGAGTCGCGGACCGTCAGCCGCTCGTAGTAGGCGAAGTTGCGGGCCTTTTGCTCGTCGCTGAACGCGTCGGGGTGCAGCTGCATGGCCAGCACCAGATCCGCCTGTTTGACCACCTGTTTGCGGTAAAGGTCGAAGTAGGGGAAGTGCAGCAGCAGCGGATACTGCTCGGCCGTGGTGTTGGCGAAATCCCAGATCTCGTGGCCGGTGAACCCCTCGGCCTGGGGGTGGACTCCCAGCGTCTGGTCGTACGGAATGACCATGCCGGCGGCTGCGTCGCGCCAGCTGGTCATCTCTTCGGCGTCGACGCCGAGTTCGGTGGCACGGTCGCGGTGCCGCGCGGCAGCGTCGGCGGCCGCGGACAGGTTCTCTTGCGCCATCAGGTTCGTATACACATTGTTATCGGCAACGGCGCTGTACTCGTCGGGGCCGGTGACTCCGTCGATCCGGAATCGGCCCTCGCTGTCCTGGTGGCCGAGCGAACGCCACAGCCGGGCCGTGTGCACCAGCAGGTCCAAGCCGATCGTCTGCTCGAAGGCGGTGTCGTCGGTGGCGCGAACGTATCGGACCGCCGCCCCGGCGATATCTGCGTTGACATGGAAAGCGGCCGATCCTGCCGGCCAGTAACCGGAACATTCCTCCCCGCGGATGGTGCGCCACGGGAACGCCGCGCCGTTGAGCCTGAGCTGCCGGGCCCGCTCGATCGCCAGCGGCAGCGTGCTATGGCGCCACCGGAGGGCGTGGGCGGCCGCATCCGGTGCGGTGTAGGTCAACACGGGCAGCACGAAGGTCTCGGTGTCCCAAAACGCGTGCCCGTCATACCCAGGCCCGGTCAGCCCTTTCGCCGCGACCGCCCTGCCTTCTGCGCGCGCCCCGGCCTGCAAGATGTGAAACAACCCAAAACGCACGGCCTGCTGAATTGCGGTGTCGCCGTCAAGCTCGACGTCAGCCCATGCCCAGAACCTGTCGAGGTAGCTGCGTTGCTCGGCCAGCAGCCCCTCCCAACCGGTCTGCATGGCACCGGCCAACGCCGCGTCGGCCTGGTCGCGAACTGCCGGCAACGACCGGGAACCGGACCACCCGTACGCGACAACCTTGACCAGCCGCAGCCGCTGCCCGGGTTCCAGGGTGGTGGACACCATCGTCCGACCCAGATGGGGGAAACTTTCGGACTGCACCAGCGTGCCGGGCGGCCCATCGACGACGTGGTCCATCACCGCGGCCACTATCAGGGCACTTTCTCGGGTGGAATGCACCAGGCCAGCGCGTGCGCCCCGAGAGGCATCGGCCTGTTCGACCAAGGGCGCCGTCAACGCCGCAGCCCCCCTCGGATCCCTACCGGGCACGGGAAGCTGCTCGTTGGCAACCAGCTCAGACTGCACCACGATCCGAGTCGTCTGGTTGACCGGCTCCACCTCATAACAGATCGCCCCGATCGACCGCTGCGTCAAAGACACCATTCGGGTAGAGGTGACCTTGACCGCACAGCCCGCCGGCGACACCCACTCGGCCTGACGGCCCAACACCCCGGCCCGAAAATCGAGGCAGCGTTCATGGGAACGCAGTTCGCCGTAGCGAACATCGAACGGTTCGTCGTTGACCAGCAGCCGGATGACCTTGCCGTTGGTCACATTGATGATCGTCTGCCCCGACTCGGGATTCCCGTAGCCACGTTCCGCATACGGTAACGGCCGGATCTCGAAGACACCATTGAGATAGGAGCCCGGCAAGCCGTACGGCTCACCCTCGTCCAGGTTTCCCCGCCAACCGATGTGGCCGTTGGACAGTGCGAACACTGATTCCGTCTGAGCCAGCACGTCCAAGTCAAGGCCTGCCTCTCGAAGGGACCACGGCTCGGTCACGAATACGGGATGCCCGATCATGTCGCACCCAACATTGCGCGATATCCACACGTGGTGTGACGTCACGAAGGCTTCCATACCGGGAATCCTGCCTTCCATGTCAGGGCGGCACCAATAGAGCAGATCAACGCCACGACTATGGGAACCAAGTGCGGAACCCAGCGCCTGTCCGTTGGATGGCGGCGTCACGAACTGAGCAACACTGGCCCGCGGCCACTAGAGCAAATTGGCGAGCGGGATGCCGGGATTGGCGAGATCGTCGATGTCGGCCGGGTGTGGTGACTGGACGAGTCGATCGATGTCGTCGGCAACGTCCCAGATGTTGATGTTCATGCCGGCCTGGACGTGTTGCTCGGAGAGCCAGAAGACGATGAGCTGGCGGGGGTCAGGGTATCGGCGGAAGATGACCTGGTCGTAGCCGGATGGGCCGATGTCGCCGGTGTATTCCATGCTGAGGTCGTACTGGTCGGTGAAGAAGTAGGAGGGTCGTGCGTCGACCGCATCTTGTCCGAGCATCGCTTTTCCGGCGGTGGCGCCTTGGCGTCGGGCGTTGGCCCAGTGCTCGACACGAATGTGCCGACCCAGGCGCGGGTTGTAGGCGTTGGCGACGTCGCCTGCGGCGAAGATGTTCGGATCGGAGGTGCGGAGGTGCTCATCGACGATGATCCCGTTGTCGACCTCGAGGCCGGCCTCTGCGGCGAGCTGGGTGTTGGGGGTGATTCCGACTCCGACGAGGACCATGTCGGCGTCGATCCGGCTCCCGTCGCTCAGAATGACACCGGTCACCGCACCGTTTCTGCCGGTCAGTTCGGCCACCGCAACCTGGCAGCGCAGGTCCACGCCGTGGTCACGATGCAGGTCGGCAAAGATGGGTGCGGTCTCGGGTCCGAGGACGTGCAGCAGCGGCAGCTCGCCGCGCTCGAGGAGAGTCACGTCAAGCCCGCATTGCGGGCAGCGGCGGCGGTTTCCAGCCCGATCCAGCCGGCGCCGATGATGGCAACCCGATGCGCCTGGGCGAACCCGGCCTTGATGCGCTCACTGTCCTCGACGCTGCGCAGGTACTGCACGCCGTCGAGGTCGGCGCCTGGCACGCTGAGGCGTCGCGGTGTCGACCCGGTCGTCAGCAGCAACTTGTCGTAGCCCAGCTGCACACCGGTGGCGGTGGTGACGGTCCGCAGAGCCGGGTCGAGTGAGGTCACCGCAGTGCCCAGACGCAGCTCGACCGCGTGGTCGGCGTACCAGGGCTCCGGGTGGGCGAAGATGCTGTCGCGGTCAGCCTTGCCCTGGAGATAGTCCTTGGACAGGGGAGGGCGTTCGTAAGGACGGTGCGGTTCCTCGCCGAGCAGGGTGATCCTTCCGTCGAACCCTTCCTCGCGCAGGGTCTGTGCTGCGATGGCGCCGGCCAGGCCGCCGCCGACAATAATGAAGCTGGGTTGGGTTGTCATGGGTGATCCTTATCAGAGGGCAGCGGACTGGCTGCGATGAGATGTTGGGGATGTGGCGCGGAGGCGGTCGCTGAGCTGGGCGGTGACCATGGCCCACGATGCTTCAAACTTCGTGATGCCCTCGTCTTCAAGCAGGTCAACCACGCTGTCGTAGTCGACCCCGATGGCGGCGATGTCGTCGAACACCTGATGCGCGTCTGTGTAGAACGGCCGGGTGGTATCGCCCCGGATGGTGCCGTGTTCGGCTACCGCCGCCAGGGTGGCCTGCGGCATGGTGTTGACCACGCCTTTGGTAACGAGGTCGACGACGTACCTGGTGTCGTCATAGGACGGGTCCTTGACACGGGTCAGGCCCCAGTGGGCGCTGCGGGTGGGCGCCCGCCGCCTGCGGCGCGCTCCACCGCACACCGGCGAAAACCCGCTCATAGTGCTCGTACGCCAGCCTGGCGTTAGCGATCGCGGCCTTCCCTTCAGCGCCTGCGCCTTCGGGGTGCCGATCTTGTCCAGCCGCTTGTCGATCTCGGTGTCGACTCTGCTGACGAAGAACGACGCCACAGACGTCAGAGTGGACAGGTTGCGGCCGGCGATGAGGGCCTGTTCCATGCCGTCGAGGAACGCCTCGATCACCGC
>CAVQMT010000004.1:0-62896 GCA_963713655.1 uncultured Acidobacteriota bacterium | reverse complement strand
CGCATCGTCGTCGTCAGCAACCTGGCACACCCGCTGGCCGGCGGCAAGGGATCGGACGCGGGCGCCGACCATGCGCGATCGGCGGCGGTGTTCCTCAGCGGCGCGCATCCCGAGAAAGGCACCGTGCACGGCGGCAGGACCGTGGACCAGGTGCTGGCCGACGCCATCGGCCAGGACACGCCGTTGCCGTCGATCGAAGTCTGCATCGAGGAAGTGGCGCTCAACTGCGGCGCCGGCTACGGCTGCTCGTACTACAACACCATCTCCTGGCGCACCGACACGCTGCCGCTGCCGATGGAGAACAGCCCCCAGGTAGTCTTCGAGCGCCTGTTCGGCGACGGCACCAACGCCGCACAGCGGCTGTCGCGCAAGCAGCAGGACAAGAGCATCCTCGACTCGGTGACCGACAAGGTGTCGCGCCTGCAGGGCGGGCTCGATGCCGGCGACCGCGCCCGCCTCGGCGAGTATCTCGACAACGTCCGCGAGATCGAGCGCCGCATCCAGAAGGCGACGCAGCAGTCGGCCAGCAACCCCGACGTGCCCGAGGCGCCGGTCGGCGTGCCCGAGGCGTTCGAGGACCACGTCAAGCTGATGTACGACCTGCAGGTGCTGGCCTATCAGGCCGAGATCACCCGCATCTCGACGATGATGTACGCGCGCGACACCAGCGGCGCGGTGTATCCCGGCAGCGGCGTGCGCGACGGCTTCCATACCGCGTCGCATCACTCCAACGCCCGAACGCGGATGGACACCTTCGCGCAGATCAACCGCTATCACGTGCAGATGCTCGGCTACTTCCTGGAGAAGCTGAAGGCGACGCCCGATGGCGACGGCACGCTGCTGGACCATTCGGTGGTGCTCTACGGCAGCAGCATGAGCAACGGCAACCAGCACGATCACGATCCGCTGCCGGTGCTGGTCGCCGGCGGCGCGTCGGGGCAGCTGAAGGGCGACCGCCATCTCGCCTTCCCGGCCCACACGCCGATGTCGAACCTGATGCTGTCGCTGCTCGACAAGATGGGCGTGCATCAGGAACGCTTCGGGGACAGCACCGGCAAGCTGGAGGTGTGAGATGCAGGATCGACGTGAACTGCTGACGGCGGGCATGACGGCCCTGGCGGCGGCGCTGCTCGCCAGGCAGGAGGTGCAGGCTGCGGTCTCCTTGCGGGCCGTTGCGGAGAAGGACGCGCCGAAGATCAACCTGGACGGCTGGCGGATGAGCGCCAGCGAAATCACCTATCCGCCGGGCGAATCGTCCGCCCGTCACCGCCATCCGGGCTTCGTCATCGGCTACGTGCTCCAGGGGCGTTATCGCTTCGGGGTGAACGACCAGGCTCCGACCGTGCTATCGGCCGGAGAGATGTTCTTCGAGTCGTTTGACGCACCCGGCGAGATCCACGCCGTGTCCGGGAACGCCAGCACCACCGAGCCGACGAAGATCCTGGCGATCGTGTTCACCAAGAAAGGCGATCCGGTCACGATTCCCGGCTGATGCCCGTTCGGCGGCATTGTAGTCGAGCCTCCTACCCGTCCCAGCGCGGGTCATCCCGCCAGGCGATCCGGCACGGCTGTCGCCGCTCGTACAAACGCCAGGTTGTCGCGCATCCGCTCGGCCGCTTGATCGAGGCCGGCTCCCTGGCCGCCGCGATTGCCTCGCGTTGCATCCCGCGGCCGCCTCGTAGTCGCCCAGCTCGGCGAGCGCCATGGCCATCGTTTCCTGCACTGTCCATCGTTCCGCCGCGCGCCACGAGCTGCTCCGCGAAACGCGAGCGGCCGCGCCGTCCCGGGCCCGCGCGTCCGGCGCCGTCGGCGTATACGCGCGCCAGCACCGCGATCAGGCTGGGTTGGTTCGGAAAGAGCCGCAGTGCGTCCACCAGCTTGCCGCGCGCCTCGTCGAACCGCTTGAAGACGCACCAGCGACACAGCCTGGCCGAACCACGCCTCGCCAATGCGGGGATCCCTCGCCACCACGTCCGCGTACTCGCGCTGCGACGCGTCGAACCGGCCGCGCCGCCGGAGCGCGTTGGCCAGTTGCAACCTGGCCGGGAGATAGGTGGGGTCGCCCCGCACCGCGACCGAGAACCGCTCGATCGCCGCGTCCAACTGGCCGTCGCCGAGCAGCAGCACGCCCAGGCTGTAGTGCGCTCCGGGAAAGTCCGGCGAGCTGCTGCAGCACTTCCTGCAGCTCGGCCAGCGGCGCCGCGCACGTCCCCCGTCAGCGACTGCGCCGTGGCCAGCTTGTGCCGGACCGACACGCTGTCCGGCGCCAGCTCCAGGCCGCGGCGGAAGTACGCGGACGGCGGCGGCCTGAAGTCGCCGGCGGCAATCGCCTTGTCGCCGCGGCTTTCGTCTGCCACCGGACTGCGCAGGAGATCGACGACCTCCTGCATCAGCGGGTCCGGGGCGGCCCAGATCGTTGCCGCCCCGCTGTCGCAGGTGCGCCTCGGCCTGGGCGAGCGTTGCCCAGCGCCCGATGGGCCAGGGCCAGCGGGTAGTGGACGGCGGACGCGCTCGGTTCGAGCGCGAGGGCGCGCTCCAGATGCGTGCACGGCCGCGGCGAACTGGCGCCGTTCCAGCGCCACGCGCCCCAGGCCGAGGTGTCCGGCCGCGACGCCCGGTGCCATCGCAACCGCCTTCTCGAACGGCGGCTCCGCGGCAGCGGGATTGCCCTGATCCAGATAGGTGTTGCCAAGCCAGACCAGCGCCGCGACGTCGTCGGGCCGGGCGCGAACCGTCTCGTCGAACAGCGCCGCCGCCTCCGTGGATTGCCCTTCGAGGCGGTGCGTGTGCGCCAGGTAATAGGTCCAGCGTGCGTCGGCCGGGGCCAGGCTTCGCGCGTTCTCGAAGTACGGCTGCGCGTCGAGATAAGCGTTCGCTGCCAGCAGCAACTTGCCCATCTCGCCGTAGGCGAGCGCCAGGTCCTCGCGCGGCGTGGCCGGATCGCCCTTCGCCTTCGTCAGCCGATCGAACTGAGCGCGCAGCTGCTCGGCAACAGGCGGGGCCATGGCGCTGAGGTCTGGAAGCTCCGTCGCGCGCTCCGCGACTGGCACCGAGCGATCGGCTTCACGCCCGGCGCTGCAGCCGAACGCGATCAGCGCGGTCAACAGCGTCAACGAACGTGCGCCCGCCTTCATCGGCCGGTGCCCTTCACCAGCGTCGAGTAGCGATCGATGGGCAGGCCGGCCCACTCCTCGGCGCCACCGTCCGGCCACTCGACCCGCACGCGAGGCGCGGCTGCCGACGTGCCCAGCCCGACGAGCACGCGCGGGTCGTTCGCCGAGGCGTAGCTGCCATCCGCGTGCGCGCGGCGCCGCCGCGCCGGCTGGCCGTCGCGCGTCACGACGACACGAGCGCCGGGGACGTCGCGGGGGCGCCCGCCCGGCGCGGCCGCATCGTGCGCCACCAGACGCATGCCGATCCAGTGATGGCGTCCATCGGTGGTATTGATCAGCACCTGCGAGGCACCGCCGTTGTTGCCCACGACGACGTCCGTATCGCCATCGTCGTCAAGATCGCCAAACGCGGCGCCGCGGCCCACGTCCAGCGTCTCGAACACCGGACCCGCGTCGGCCGAAACGTCCTCGAACTGCCCGCGGCCAGTATTGCGAAACAGCTGCTTGCGCTGCCGCAGCGGCAGCGGCTCCTTCTCCGCACCTGCGCGTCGATCCGCTGGACGGTGCCGTTGACGGTCAGCAGGTCCAGCCAGCCGTCGTTGTCGGCATCGATCCAGCCGGCGCCGAATCCGGTGTAAGACAGCGTCGGATACCGCAGGCCCCACGCCGCGGCCCGGCTTTCGAAGGTGCCGGTGCCATCGTTCAAGTAAAGGTCGTGCCCCTCCCCCGTCAGGTTCGTCACGACCAGATCCTCGTCGCCGTCGTCGTCCACGTCGCCGGCGTCCACGCCCATCCCTGCCTTGGCTTTGCCCTGCTCGCTGAGGGCAACGCCGGACAGCAGCCCCGCGTCGGCGAACGTGCCGTCGTGTCGGTTGAGCCAGAGCTGGTTCTCCTGGCCGTCGTTAGCGACGTAGAAATCGATCCAGCCGTCGCCGTTGAAGTCGGCGGTCGAGACACCCATCGCCGGACCGAATCGGGCGGCCATGCCCGCCGCCGCGGTCACGTCGGCGAACGTGCCGTCGCCGCGGTTGCGATAGAGCCGGCTGGGCTGGGGTCGATACACACGGGGCGCGCAATAGGTGCGCGCGCCCGAGGCGCCGAAGCAGGGCGCGTTCGACGCCGGCGTCCAGTCAAGGTAGTGCCCGACGTAGAGATCGAGCCAGCCGTCTCGATCGAAGTCGAGAAACGCGGCCGAAACGCTCCACCCCGTGTCGCCGACGCCGGCGCGCGGCGTGACGTCCGTGAACGTGCCGTCGCAGTTGTTGCGCCACAGCTGGTTCCGTCCGAGCGCCGTCAAGTACAGGTCGGGACAGCCGTCGTTGTCGTAGTCGCCCACCGCGGCGCCCATGCCGTATTCGGTCGCGCGGATCCGGCTCGCGGCGGTGACGTCGGTGAAGGTCACCCGCACGCGCCCGTCCGATCCTGGGACGCCGTCGTTGCGGAATAACCGGCCCCCCTCGGATCCGGCGGCCGCGGCGCGCGCGTCGAGCGAGCCGCCCTGCACCAGGAACACGTCCAGGTCGCCGTCCGTGTCGAAATCGAACAGGGCGACGCCGGGCGCGATGATCTCGGGGTAGTAGAACTGGCCGCGCATCCCGTTGACGTGTCGGAACGCGAGGCCGCTTTCCGTGGTGGCGTCGCGGAACCACGGACCACGGCCCGGGTCGGCACGGCGCGTCTCGTCACTCGTCCCCGCCGGCCCCGCATCCGGCCCAGGTCACGCACGCGGCAACGAGCACCAGCCGTGTCAGCTGGCGAGCCGTCCGGTACATGGAGACCACCGTCGATAGCGTGACATACCTCATTTGGGTCGTTGCGGGCGGCCGAGCGCTGTGGTAGCGTCCCCCCCTCGGCGGGGTCAACAGTTCGGGGGTCCCTGGTCCTTTCTTGGGCGCCCATCGGCGCCCACTGCTCACAAGGAGGACAGTGTGCACCGATTCCTCTGGTACCGCTTCTCCTAGTCGGATTGTTCTTCCCTTCCATTGCCACAGCCCAGGGATCGATAGCGGGCGTGGTCAAAGACGCTCAGGGCGCGGTCCTGCCGGGCGTCACAGTCGAGGCCACCAGCCCGGCGCTCATCGAGAAGGTGCGCTCGGTCATCACCGACGGCACCGGCCAGTATCAAATCGTCGACCTGCGGCCGGGCACCTATTCCCTGTCGTTCATGCTGACGGGCTTCAATGTCGTCAAGCGTGACGGCATCGAGATCGCCGGATCGTTCGCCGCCACCGTCAACGCCGATCTGACGGTCGGTTCGCTCAACGAAACCATCACGGTGACCGGCGAATCGCCCACGGTTGACATGCAGAGCACCAGGCGCAGCAACGTCATCCCGGCCGAGGTCATCGACGCGCTGCCGGCCGCGCGCAGTCAGTACATGCTGGCCGTGCTCCTCCCGGGGCCATCAAGACCGGCGGCGTGCAGGACGTCGGCGGCACGCGCACGATGCAGATCACGACGTTCTCGATCCACGGCAGCCGGCCCTTCGACCAGCGCCTGATGATCAACGGCATCACGTCGCGCAACCTGCTCTCGTCGGCCTGGGCCAGCAACTTCGTGCCCGACATGGGCACCGCCGCGGAAGTCGTCGTCGACTACTCCTCGGGCACGTCCGAGTCGGTCGGCGGGGGCATGGGCATGAACGTCATCCCGAAAGAAGGCGGCAACCGATTCGCGGCGTCGTTCTTCGTCACGGGCGCGAACGGGTCGATGCAGTCCAGCAACGTCACCGACGAGCTGAGGGCGCAGGGCTTGACCACGCCGAACAAGCTGAAGCGCGTCTACGACGTCAACCCGTCGGGCGGCGGGCCCATCTTCAAGGACAAGCTGTGGTTCTACGGCTCGCTGCGCTTCCAGGAGAGCTCCGTCTTCCAGGCTCGGCGCCTTCGCCAACAAGAACGGCGGCGACCTGTCGAAGTGGACCTACGAGCCCGATCTCAGCAAGCCCGGCGAAGGCCGGCTGACGGTGATCCCGAGCGGGAGCATCAGGCTGACCTGGCAGGCCACGCCGAGGAACAAGATCAGCTTCTCGGCCGAGCCGCAGAAGCGCCACTGGATCAATGCGCTGGCGGCGACGTTTTCGCCCGAAATCTATCCGGACTGGCAGTTCAACCACGAGTCGCTGACGCACGGGCACGTGGACGGCCCCGGTGACCAGCCGCCTGCTGCTCGAGGCCAGGTATGCCAATCATGCCGAGGGCTTCGTGGACAAGTATCCCGAGCCGGACGATCCGTACCGGCGAGCGATACCGGTGCGCGAGGCGACGACCGGTTTCCTCTATCGAGGCAAGGGCTACTGCTCGTCTGCCCGGTCGTCCTCTTCGGCACCCAGAACGCACCGTTCACGCAGCAGGCGTCGGCGTCGGTGTCCTACATCACCGGTTCGCATGCGCTCAAGGTGGGCTTTCAGAACGACTTCGGCACGCTGACGCAGGAACAGTTCGACAACGAGCAGGGGCTGTTCTACACCTTCAACAACGGCGTGCCGAGCTCGATCCAGCAGCATGCGCTGCCGTTTGCCCAGACGACGCACCTGTCGCTGGACATGGGCATCTACGCGCAGGATCGGTGGACGTTCAAACGGGCGACCATCAACGCCGGCGTGCGCTTCGACGACTTCAAGAACAAGCTTCCCGGAGCAGACGCTCGGCCCGGCCTCGTTCGTGCCGAACCGCAACATCGTGATTCCGGAAACGCCCTACGCCAGCCTGAAGGACATCACGCCCCGCATCGGCGTGGCCTACGATCTCTTCGGCAACGGCAGGACGTCGCTCAAGGAGCAGCTGGGGCAAGTACATGATCGGCCTCAGCCCGCTGGCCGGTAACCCGGTCTCACTCCTGGCCTACATCGCGAACCGGAGCTGGACGCCCAGCCTGCCGCCGGGCCACCCGAACTACTACATCCCGCAGTGCGACCTGAACAGCACGCTGGCCAACGGGGACTGCGGCGCGCTCGACAACGCGCTCTTCGGTCAACTCCGCCCCAGTGCGGCGATCGATCCGAACACCATCAGCGGTTGGGGCAACCGGGCCTGGAACCAGGAGTTCTCGGCGAGCGTCCAGCAGCAGATCCTGCCGCGCGTCGCCGTGGACTTCGGCTACTTCCGGCGCTGGTACGGCAACTTCCCGGTGGTGGACAACCGGGCCGTGGCGCCGACCGACTTCACGCGCGTACAGCATCACGGTGCCCGACCGATTCCCGCGCTGCCTGACGAGTGGACAGACGATTAGCGGGCTGTACGAGCTGGTGCCGGGCAAGGTGGGACAGGTGGACAACTACACCACCTTCGCGGACGACTACGGCAAGCAGATCGAGCACTGGAACGGTTTCGACTTCACGATCAACGCGCGGCCGAGCGATGGTGTCACCTCTGCAGGGCGGCTGGAGCACGGGGCGGACGTCCGTCGACAACTGCGACCTGCGAGCGAAGCTCCCAGAGATCACGATCCTCGCCGGCTGGCGTCGCCGCCGCGTCAGGGCGCAGCCGAGCCACGATCGGCACCACCGCGATCCCCGACAGCCAGTGTCACGTCGACACCAGGTTCCTCAACCAGTACAAGTTCCTCGGAACCTACCTCGTGCCGAAGATTGACGTGCTGTTCGGGGTCACCTACCAGGCGACGCCGGGGCCCGAGATTAACGCGAACTACGTCGTGACGCAGGCCCAGACCAACCCGTCGACGCCGCTCCGGGCGGACTGCGAGTGGTGAACGTCCTGGCACCTGGCACGGAGTACGTGGAGCACATCCAGCAGCTCGACATCCGCTTCTCGAAGATCCTGCGCTTCGGCCGGACGAGATCGGCTGCTGAGCCTGGACCTGGCCAACGCGCTCAACGCCAACTTCTCGCAGGCCATCACGCAGGCCTACGGCGCGCGATGGCTCTCTCCGGTGAGCATCATGGACGGCCGGCTGGTCAAACTGAGCGCCCCAGTTCGACTTCTGATCGCAACCGCCGTTAAGGCGGTTTGCCAGATACTGTGCGCTCCGCAATATGCGCCGCCCCAGCTACCTCACACATACAAGCCCCTTCCCCCCTCAACCTAGCCACCTTCGGCCACGGTGCTGCGGATTATATTCAGATGAACGCCACGGGACGCTGCGCGTGAACGCTACGGGACGCTGCGTGCTCTTGACCTGCGTCCGGTGAAGGATCCGGCGCGTGCTCGCGTCGAACGCATCACGCCGATGCATGGTGCAGCGGTTGTCCCACAGCACGAGATCACCGGGCGTCCACTCGTGCGTCCACGCCCGGGACGGTTCGCCAGCCATCTGCCACAGTCGATCCAGCAGCGCCTCCGACTCCTCGAGCGACAGCCCCTCGATCCACGCGAGACGCCGCCGGCCGAGATAGAGGTGCGGGCGGCCGGTCTCGGGATGCCGGCAGACAAGCGGGTGGACCGTGCCTTCGGACCTGCGCGGATCGTCGGTGGCGATCGATCCTTCGCGCAGGTATCCGCCGCTGTTGTAGGTGCCGTCGTGTTTCAGCGAGGCTCCGCGCACGCGCTGCTGCAACTCGCCGGGCAGGCGTTCCCAGGCATCGTACATGGAGCAGAAGCTCGTGTTGCCGCCGTTGGGCGGCACTTCCAGCGCGTAGAGGATGCTGGCCTTCGGTGGCATCGCCTGATACGACATGTCGGTGTGCCACACGGCCTCGCCGGCACCGAGGCTGCCGATCGGCACGCCGTTCTCGATGACGTTGGAGACGACGTAGAGCTCCGGGTGGCCCTCGACGAACCGCCGGCCGGTTTCCTGGATCGGCGCGAGATCGAGCTCGCCGAACCTCCGGCTGAACGCGATCAGCTCTGCGTCGGTCAGTCGCTGTCCCGGAAAGAGGAGCACCTGGTGCGCGAGCCAGGCGCGGTGAATGGCCGCGAACGTCTCGTCGTCCAGTTGGCGCAGGTCCACTCCGTCGATTCGTGCCCCGAGCGGCGCTCCGCTCGGTTGCGGCGATACCTGGTTGTTGGTCAACCGCGCCTCCATGGCTAGAAACTTGACCATTCCAAATCCTGGCCAGATGAGTCAAGTTTCTACGCCCGCACGGAGTGCGGGCAATCAAACACTGCCCTAGCGAGGCAGAGCCTGCGTGCTCGTTGGTCTGAGGCGGAGCCTCGCTAGATCACGAAGAACCCGTGCGTGCCGTCGCGCGCGAGCTGCGCCACGAGCCCATATTCCCACTCCAGGTAGGCCTGCATGGCAACGGCGGCATTGTCCGTGCCCTCGTATGGCCGCTTGTAGACGTCGGTGATGGGCGTGGACAGGTGCTCGGCGCCTGGCACGAGCGCGGCGCCCGCGGCGCGCCAGGCGTCGGTGCCGCCGTCGAGGGCCACTGCGTCCGCCGTGTGCACACCGGCGGCCGCGGCCACATCGGCCAGGGCGTAGCGCGCGGCCAGTCCGTCGGGCGAGGTCACGACCACGCGCCGCGCCCGCGGCCACGCCAAGGCCGCCTCGGTGAGACGCGGACGCGACACGAACCAGGCGCCCGGAATATGCCCGCGCATGTACACCGGGCTTGGTGCCAGGTCCAGGACCAGCACGTCGCCGCGCGACAGCTCCGCCTCCAGGGTCACGGCGTCGATCAGCGCCACCTCCGGCACCGGCGGCAGCGAAGGACGCCACTCCCCCGGCACTCCGGGCAACGCCGTGGCCGGTTCCTCCAGCACCCACACGTCCCAGTTCATCTGCGCCAGCCAGGAGCCGGTCATGTCGGCGCGCACGCCGACGTCGTCCCACAACACGATCCGCGCGCCGCGCACCGGGGCGAAGACGTCCGTCTCCTGCACCAGCTGGCCGCCGGGCGCGGTGCGGAATCCGTCTGGATGCCAGGCGCGGTACTCGTCAGGCGTCCGCACGTCGAATCGGTAGGTGGTACGGCGAGTGTCGGCCAGCATCTGCGCGAATTCCGCGCGATCGAGCCGCTGTACGCCGGCGCGATCGGCCACCGCTCGCGCCGCACGACGCGCGTCCGCCTCCTGCTCGGGCGATGGCACGGGTGCGCGCCGGGTCTGGCCGTGTTCGAGCGCCAGGCCGTCCAGCGTCCAGCCGATGGTGCCGTTGCGAAGGGCCATCACCCGGTTGGGCACGCCGGCGTTGATGAGCGACTGGGCGCCGATGATGCTGCGCGTGCGGCCGGCGCAGTTCACCACGACCAGCGTCTCGGCCGCCGGCGCGGCCGCGCTGATGCGCCGCACCAGCTCGGCCCCGGGGACGCTGATGCCGCCCGGCACGCTCATCGTGCGATATTCCTCCTCGCGTCGCGCGTCCAGCACCACGAGGTCCGCCCCCTCGTCCAACAGGTGGCGCAGGTCGCGGGCGGCAATCGACGGCGTGTGCCGCTGCGCGTCCACCAGCTCGCCGAACGCCTTGCTGGGCGAGTTGACGTCGCGGAAGACTTCGCCGCCGTCGCGGCTCCAGCCCGCCAGCCCGCCGTCGAGTTGTGACACCTGCGTGTAGCCCGCCGCGCGCAGCGCGCGCGCAGCCGCCGCCACCAGCCCTTCGCCGCCGTCGTACAGCACGATTGGCGTGTCGAGTCGCGGCACGCGCTCCATCACCTCGAGCTCCAGGCGGCCGAGCGGCAGCGACGCGGCGAAAAGCGGGTGGGCCTCGGCGAACACGCCCTCCTCGCGCACGTCGATCAGCGCGATCTCGGTACCCCCGCGCAGCGCCGCGCGCACGTCGTCGGTGCTCGTGCGAGGCAGCTGCGCCGTCGTCACCACCCGAGCCATTGATTGACGCCCACTGACACGGCCACACATGCGGCCGCCCCCACGGTCATGGCCACACCGGCGCGCGCCATGTCGCGGATCGAGAAGTACCCCGACGAATACGGGATGATGGTCGTCGGCCCCTCGCTGACGAGGATGAAGGCCAGCGAAGATGTGAATGCGGCAGGCGCCACGGTGGCCCAGACGTTCAACCCCAGGTCGTCCGCCAGCGCCACCAGGATGGGCACGATGATGCCTGCCGTGACCGTGTTGCTCGAGAACAACAGGTGCAGCGCGGCCACCGCCAGGACGATGACGAAGGGCTGGAGCAACATGGGCACCAGCGTGATCTGCCCCAGCAGCACCCACGCCAGCCACCGCGCGGCGCCGGTCTGGTAGACCACGAGCCCGAGCGAGAGGCCCGCGACAATCAGCATCAGACCGCCCCACTCGATCTCGCGCTCGGCCTCTTTCCAGGTCAGCACGCGCACGCCCGGGAGGAAGAGCGCGAGGCCGCCGGCCAGCCCGACGGCCTCGACCGGTGGGTCGATCGCACCACCAGTCCAGCCGGCGATGAACGGGGTGGTGAGCCACGTCGCGATGACGGCGGCGAAGATCGCCAGCGTCCATCGCTCGGCCGCGCCCAGCGGTCCGAGACCGTCGAGCCGGCGGCGGACGTCGGCGCTGGTGAACGGCAGGTGCTCGAGTTCCGGCGGGAAGAGCCACAACAGCAGGCGCCACGCGACGGGAATCATCAACAGCGATGCCGGCACGCCGTACAGCATCCAGCGCCCGAACGACACGTCTATGTTTGCCAGCTGCTTCAGCTGACCGATCGCGACCAGGTTGGCGGCCGTGCCTGCCGGGGTCGCGATGCCGCCGATGAGCGGTCCGAACGCCGTGGAGATCATCAGGGCGCGTCCGAAGCGGCTCTCGCCCGGCCGAAGCTCGGCGTCGCGCAACAGGCCCACGCCGAGAGGCAGGAGCATCGCCGCCACGGCCATGTCGGTGATCCACCACGAGATGAAGGTGCCCACCGCCAGCACGCCCAGTAGCACGCGGTCGGTGCGCGTGCCCACGCGCTCCAGGATCAGGTAGACCAGGCGCGTGCCGAGGCCCGAACGCGTGAACGCCGCCGACAGCATCAACACGCCGAGAAAGAACGCGATGATGGGATCGCCGAAGCTGGCGCGCACCACGCTCCGGAAGTCCGCCACACCAAGGACGGGGATGAGAAGGACGACGAGCAGCGACGTCACGGCGAATGGCACCGTCTCGGTGACCCACAGCGTGACCGCAAACGCCATGATGCCCAGGCATCTGCGGCCTTCTGCCGTCAGGGGCACCAGATTGCCGCCGCGTTCGAGCGGCGCCGGGGACGGCAACAGGCAGATCGCCACCAGTACCGCCACGGCGCCGAGCAGCACCAGAGCGGGCCGCCACGCGCGCTCGGACACGACCTGATCGCATCCGGGCCATGGCGTCCTGCGCTCCACCATCATGTTTCCTATCCCTGCCGCCTGGCCTTGAAGAACTCCTGCATCAGGGCGCGGGACTCCTCCTCGCGCACCCCGCCCACCACCTCGAAGGTGTGGTTCAGGCCGGGTAGCGCCAGCCCGGCCACGGCCGACACCAGCGCGCCGGTTTTCGGCTCGGCGGCGCCGTAGACCACCCGGCGCACGCGCGCGTGCACCAGCGCCCCCACGCACATCAGGCACGGCTCCACGGTCACATAGAGAGTGGAGTCCACCAGCCGGTAGTTGCCGATCGCCGTGGCGCCGGCGCGCAACACCAGGATCTCCGCGTGGGCGGTCGGGATCGACGCTGCGGATCGGCTGGTTGTAAGCACTGGCCACCACCGCCTCGCCCACCACCAGCACGGCGCCGACGGGCACCTCGCTGGCCGCCGCGGCCATCCGCGCCTGTTCGAGCGCGAGCTGCATGAACGCGTCGTCGGCCACACCCGACCCCAAACCTAGCCGAGGAAAAATTTATAAGCGGGGTTGTCGTGCTCGGAGGTGTAGGGATAGCCCAGCTCGGCCAGGAAGGCGTGGAAGGCGGCGAGATCGGACTCCTCCACCTCGAACCCCGCCAGCACACGGCCGAAGTCCGCGCCGTGATTGCGATAGTGGAACAGGCTGATGTTCCAGCGGCCGCCCATCTTGTCCAGGAACTGCGTCAACGCGCCCGGGCGCTCCGGAAACTCGAACCGGCACAGCCGCTCGTTGCGCACGTCGGGCGCGCGGCCGCCCACCATGTGCCGCACGTGCAGCTTGGCCATCTCGTTATCGGTGAGATCCGCCGTCTCGTAGCCGGCGGCGATCAGCTGCGCCGCCAGCGCCGCGCTGTCCTTGCGCGACTGCGATTGCCACACCCACGAAGATATGCGCCTGCTGCCGGCTGCTCAGGCGATAGTTGAACTCGGTGACGACGCGGCGGCCCAGCACCGCGCAGAACTGCCGGAACGCCCCCGGCCGCTCGGGAATCGTGATCGCCAGCAGCGCCTCGCGCGCCTCACCCGTCTCGGCCCGCTCGGCCACGAAGCGCAGCCGGTCGAAGTTCATGTTGGCGCCGCTCAGCACCGCCGCCAGGGTCTGGCCGCGCGGCGTGCCCTCGCGCTCCGCCCACTTCTTCAACCCGGCCACGGCCAGCGCCCCGGCCGGCTCCATCACCGACCGCGTGTCGTCGAAGATGTCCTTGATCGCCGCGCACATCTCGTCGTTGCTCACGCGCACGATCTCGTCCACCGTCTGCATCACGATCGGCAGCGTGCGCGTGCCCACTTCGCGCACGGCCACGCCGTCGGCGAAGATGCCGACGTGGTCCAGGCGCACGCGCCCGTGCGCCTTGAGCGACTGGTACATCGCGTCGGCCTCGAACGGCTCGACGCCGATCACCTTCACGTCGGGCCGCAGCGCCTTGATGTAGCCGGCGATGCCGGCGATCAGCCCGCCGCCGCCCACGGGCACGAACACCGCAGACAGGTGGTCCTGGCTGTGTCGGAGAATTTCGGCGCCTACGGTGCCCTGCCCCGCGATCACCAGCGGATCGTCGAACGGGTGAACGAACGACATGCCGGTCTGGGCGATCAACTGGTCGCAGTGCGTCTGCGCCTCGTTGTAGGTGTCGCCGATGAGCACCACCTCGGCGCCCAGCGCCCGCACCGCATCCACCTTGATCTGCGGCGTCGTCTGCGGCATCACGATCGTGGCGCGCAATTTCAGCTCACGAGCGGCGTAGGCCACGCCCTGAGCGTGGTTGCCGGCGCTGGCGGCAATCACGCCGCGCGCCTGCTCTGCCTGGCTGAGATGCGCGATCTTGTTGTAGGCGCCGCGCAGCTTGAAGCTGAACACCGGCTGCTGGTCCTCGCGCTTGAACCGCACATCCTGCCCGAGGCGCAGCGACAGCTTGGGGGCCGCGTCGAGCGACGTCTCCTTCGCCACGTCGTAGACACGGCTGGTCAGGACGTCGTGGAGAAGCTGGGTCAGATCGGTCGTGGCGGGCACGCTGGGGCTATCTTAGCCGGGCTCCGGGCTCCAGGCTCCGGGCGCCGGGCCTGGCAAAACACTCGACACAACCAGATCGGTCAACAGCCGGCCCACGGTCGGCCACGACAGCGGGCTGGCCTCCACCGTCACGCGGCCGGCGGCAATCGCGGCACAGATGGCGTCGGCGGTCGGCTCCGCATCCACCAGCGAGTAGGTGGTGGCCAGCTGCGACAGCCGATGGACGTCGCCGTTGCCGACGAGCGCCTTGCCGTGGGCCTGCGCCCAGCGGCGCGCCGGGGCGTTGAAGTCCACGGCCTCGGTGAACATGGCGTTCACTTCCACCGCGTCGAAGACGCTCGGCGTGATCGTCCAGGAGTCCCCAGAGGCAACTGAGGGCCGGAAAATACGGGTGCGGCGCCACCACCAGCCCGCGCGGCTGCCGCTCTTTCAGCGACTGCCAGGTCGGCGAAGCTCCGCACGTCCTCGGCCTCGCGCGTGAAATTCAGGAGCAGCACGTGCTTGCCCGCAACGGTGCGCTCGATGCCCGGGATCAGCACGATGCCGCGCTTGGCGGCATAGGGCGCCAGGCGCGCCACGTCCAGTTGCCGGTCGTGCAGCGTCACCGCCAGGCCGTCGTACGAGAGGGCCGCCGCCCGGTCGATCAGTTGCTCGGCCGAGTACGGAATCCGATCGTGCGGGTCGTCGGCGGTGTGGCTGTGAAGCTCGACCTTGAGCATGATTCCCCTACTGGTTCAAGACGACTGCCAGCGAATTAGAGGCGGAGACTGTGAACTTTTAATTCCTTCATTGACTCGTTCCGCGGACGCTGATACAGTCGCCACGTCTTAAATCATTAAGAGTTGAAACCATGGCACGCAAGGCGTCCGCGGCGCTCACAGACGGGGAAGCACGGGTGATGGCCGTGCTTTGGCGGCTCGATAACGCCACCGTCGCCGACGTGGTCACCCAACTGCAGGCCCAGTACCGGCTGACCTACAGCACGGTCCAGACCACGCTGCGGATCCTGGAGCAAAAGGGTTACGTGGCCCACGAGAAGGTGGCGCGCGCGTTCGTGTTCCGGCCGCTGGTCGACGAGCGGCAGGCGCGGCGCCGCGCCTTGCGGCACTTGATCGGGCGGTTGTTCAACGGATCGCCGAGCCTGCTCGTGTCCAACGTGCTCGACGACGACGACATCGACCCGGCCGAACTCGCGCGGCTGAAGAAGCTGATCGAGCTCGCGTAGGAGGCGCCTGTGGGGATCATCCTCAACTGGATTGTGCAGGGCGTGATGGTGGCGGCGGCGGTCAGCATCGGGCTGTGGCTGATGCCCGCGGGCCGGGCCGGCGCCCGGGTCCGCGTGTGGTGGACGGCGGTCGCGGCGGTGATGGCTTTGCCGCTCGTGCCCTGGCTGTCGGCGAACGTCCCAGCCACCGATCCGTCGCTCACGGGCGCTTCCGTTGAACCGCTGGTGGCGGTGCCCGAGGCGATGTGGAGCGCGACGTCGATCGCCGCAACCTTGTGGATCGCCTGGATTTTCGCGCAAAGCCTGCGGCTTTTCCTCGACCTTCGCGCGCTGCGTCGCGCCCGCCGGCAATGCCGGCCGGTGCCCGCGCCTGTGGTCTCGCGCCTCCGGCCCTCAACCCGGGCGCGGCTGGCGAGATCGAACGTGCGGCTCATGGAGTCCGGGGACGTACGGGCGGCGGCCGTGCTAGGCTTTGGCCCGCCGCTCATCGCCGTTCAGCCGGCCCTCCTCGCGCAGTTGACCGATTCCGAGCTCGACCAGGTGGTGGTCCACGAGTGGGCGCACGTGGCGCGGCGGGATGCCCTGGGCACGTTGGCTCAACGCGTTGTGCACGTGCTGGCCGGATGGCATCCAGCCGTGTCCTACGCGATGCGCCGCCTGCGCATGGAACGGGAGATGGCGTGCGACGAAGTGGTCGTCGACGCTACCGGATCGGCCAAGGCGTATGCCGCGTGCCTGACGCGCGTGGCTGGCCTGGCCCAAACCTCGAGAGGATCCTCATTTGGCCGTTGCGATGCTGTCGTCCCCAGGGTTGACACGCCGCGTCCTGCGGCTGCTCGATCGACGGCGAACGCCGGCATTCGCACCCCAATGGATGATGGTCCCGGCCGCGCTGGCGGTCGTGGTGGCGTTTAGCAGCGGCCAACTCAGCGTGTTCGGCGTGCGGCTCATGGCCCTGCCTGATCTCGCAGCGCCGGCGTGGGCAGCGCAGTTCGCGGCGACAACTGTGTCACCGGCGGTGATCGCTCCGGCCGCCCGCGCCGGCCAGCAGACCGGCCGCCGCGCCACGCACCACCAGCGCCGAGCCACGCACCGATCGCGGCCGCCGTCCACACGCCCGAGACGGTGGTCGCAGCGGAAGCGCGTGGCACGGCAGCGCCGGTTGGCGACGCCCTGCCGGAACTGATCCCGCCGTCCGACACATTGATCGTGTCCGGGGGCGCGGCGCCATTGGAAGGCGACGCCTCCGTCCCGGCGGAGGCCGCCGCGCCGATGGCGGCGCCGCCCATCTCCGAACAGGCCAAAAGCGCGTGGACGGCCGCCACACAGACGGGCGAGTTGATCGGCAGCACTTCACGCAAGAAGGCCGTAGCCACGGCCGGGTTCTTCACGCGGCTCAGCAAGAAGGTCGCGACGTCGTTCTAGTGTCGAGACGCCAGACTCACCGAGGAGATTGCTGAGTGCGAGTGTTCCTAGTCAACCCCAGTCAACTGTCGTTCGGCACCGCGGTCATCACGCCGCGGTGGATGTTCGTGCTGGCCGCGGCCACGCCCGAGCGGTTCGGCACGCCGATCATCGTCGACGAGACGCTGGAACAGTTCGACCTGGCCCGGGTGCAGCCGGGCGACGTGGTCGGGATCGGCATCCACACCGCCAATGCGGTGCGGGGCTACGAGATTGGCAGGGCCGCGCGCGCGGCCGGTGCCTATGTGGTGTTCGGCGGCATCCACTCGACCCTCTACCCCGACGAGGTCCGCGAGCACGGCGCCGCGCACGCGGTGGTGAGCGGCGACGGCGACGAGGTGTGGGCGAAGGCGCTGGCCGACTGCGAGCTGGACGCGCCACAGGCCCGCTACGACGGCGGCCGCGTGAGCGGCGACTCGTTCGCGTCGGCGCGGTGGGACCTGCTGCCCGCCGACAAGTACATGTGGGCCTCGGTGCAGACCGTCCGCGGCTGCCCCAAGCACTGCTCGTTCTGCTCGGTGTGGCGCACCGACGGCCAGACGCCGCGGCAGCGCAACGTCGCCGCCGTGGTCCGCGAGGTCGTGGAGCTGCGCCGCAAGGGCTTCCGCTTCATACTGCTGGCCGACGACAACTTCTACCCGGTCACGCTCGAGGACCTGGCGATGGCCGACCGCCGGGCCGACAAGAGCCGGTTCGACTGGCTGACCGCGCTGCGCCAGGAGCGCTTCGAGCTGATGGACGCAGCTGGCGAAACTGCCGGACGACATGGTGTTCTACACCCAGATCACCATGGAGGCCGCGGAGGACCCGGAGTTCCTGGCGGCGATGCGGCGCGCGAACATCAAGGGCGCGCTGGTGGGCGTGGAATCGGTGACGCCGGAAGGCCTGAAGGCCGTGTTCAAGAACTTCAACGACTCCGGCGACGCGCTGGTGGCCAAGCTGCAGAAGTTCAGCGACGCCGGCGTCTACGTGCTGGGATCGTTCATCTTCGGCCTGCCCACCGACAAGCCGGACACGTTCATGGCCACGGCCGACCTGGCGCAGAAGGCCGGCGTGGCGTTCGCGCAGTTCGTGCTGCTGCAGCCGTTCCCCGGCACCCTCGACTTCGAGAAGTGGGAGAAGGCCGAGGCCGAGGCCGACGGGCCGACGGTGGATGGGATACCGCTCACCCGCTACTGGCTGATCCCGCCGAGCAAGCGCCCCAGGATCTACACGCCGCACCCCCTGCTCTCGCCCGATCAGATCCGCGCCGGCACGCAGATGGCCTGGGACCGCTTCTACGCGCTGCCCGCGGTCTGGCAGCGGTCGGCGATCATCAAGTCGCTGAAGGGCCGTCTGGCGTTCGTGCTGGTTTCGAAGCTCTATCGCCAGATGTATGCCAACACCGGCATCGCGACCGACAGCGCCCGCGTGGCGCGGTCGGCCAAGCGTGCGCGGCTGTTGGCCGGGCTGGCACGCCGTCTGTTCGTGGCGCCGCCGATGCCCGATCTGGTCGAGCCGCCGGGGCTGGCGAAAATCGGCGCGGTGGCACCGGCGGTGCTGCACCTGACCTCGCGCGCCTAAGAGGTCTCGGTTGTCGGTTGTCGGTTATCAGTAGGACTTACCGAGCACCGAAAACCGAAACTGACAACGGCGCCGTGTTTCTTCCAGCTTGAGAACGCGGCACCACCGTCGCCCGCGAGCTGCAGGCCGGCCTGACCACGTTCGCCGCCATGGCCTACATCCTGGCGGTGAACCCGGCCGTCCTGGCCGACGCGGGCATGGACCGCGCGGCGCTGGTCACCGTCACCGCGCTCAGCGCCGCCACCGCCACCGCGGTGATGGCGCTGCTCAGCAACTACCCGCTGGCGCTCGCGCCCGGCATGGGCATCAACGCCTTCTTCACCTACACCATCTGCATTGGCGCCGGCGTGCCGTGGCAGCAGGCGCTCGGGATGGTGTTCGTGAACGGCTGCGTGTTCCTGCTGCTGTCGGTCAGCGGCGTGCGCGAGCGGGTGGTGCGCGCCATCCCCTATTCGCTGACGCTGGCGATCACCGGCGGTATCGGCCTCTTCATCGCGTTCATCGGGCTGCGAAACGGCGGCGTGGTGGTGGCCAGCCCGGCGACGTTCGTCACGCACGGCGACTTCGCCAGCGGACCGACGGCGCTCTGCCTGGCGGGCCTGGCGCTCACCGCGGCGCTGGTGGCCCGGCGGGTGCCAGGTGCGATCGTGCTCGGCGTCGCGGTGACGACGCTGGCCGGCGCGTTCGTGCCCGACGGGCGCGGCGGCACGGTCACCGCGTGGCCGGGGGCGCTGGTGTCGCTGCCGGCGTCGCCGGCGCCGCTGGTGCTGCAGCTGGACCTGTCGTTTCTGGCGACACTCGACGGCTTCCTGCGCGCGCTGCCGCTCATCCTGACGCTGCTGCTGGTGGACATGTTCGACAACATCGGCACGCTGATGGGCGTGTCGAAGCGCGCGGGGTTTCTCGACGACAAGGGCCAGCTGCCGGGCGTCGGCCGCGTGCTCGTCGCGGATTCGGTGGCGGCGATTCTGAGCGCGCTGTTGGGCACGTCCACCGTGGTCAGCTACGTGGAGTCGGCGGCCGGCGTCGAAGCCGGCGGCCGCACCGGGCTGACCACGCTGACGACCGCGGCCTGCTTCGTGCTGGCCCTGTTCCTGACGCCGCTGATCCTGGCGGTGCCGGCGGCAGCCACCGCGCCGGCGCTGATCGTCGTCGGCGTGTTCATGCTCCAGGCGGTGGTCGAGATCGACATGCGCGACATCCCCACCGCGGTGCCCGCGGCCCTGACGCTCGTGGGCATTCCCCTGCTCTTCAGCGTCGCCGATGGCATCGGCCTGGGCCTGCTGGCGACCGCGGTGCTCGGCCTGGCCACTGGCCGCCCGCGCGCGCTGACCGTGACCGGCTACGTCGTGGCCGCGGTGTTCTTCCTGCAGTTCTTCAAGATATTCCCGTTCGGCGGGGTAGAGTTCCGTCGCCTGGAGCCCGGAGCCTGGAGCCGCAGCCCTTCTTAGCGAGACAGTCCCCACTCGCGCGCCATCAGCTCATACGAACGGCGCCGCTCGTCGCGGCCGTAGATCATCGACGTGACCATGATCTCGTCGGCCTGGACGTCGTCGGCCACCTGTCGCATCAGGCTGACCACCTTCGGCGGCGTGCCGATGAAGTGGCGCTGCCGGTTCATCTCGACGACCACGCGCTCCTGCGGCGAATACTCGTAGGCGCGCGCCTCCTCCGGGCTCGGCAGCGGCGAGAACTCCCGCCGGTGCAGCCGCAGCCACCCGAGATCGGATGAGGTCGTGAGGTAGTCGGCCTCCTCGTCCGTGGGCGCGCACATCACCGACACGCCCAGGATCACGTGCGGCCTTGGGAATTGCGCCGAGGGCCGGAACGCGTCGCGATAGGCACGGACCGCTGGACCGGGCGGCGTCGGGCTGAAATGGCGCGCGAACGCATAGCCGAGGCCCTCCGATCCCGCGAACGCGGCCGTCTCGCCGCTCGAGGCCAGCACCCAGATGGGCGGCAGCGCCACATCGGGCGGCACCACGCGCACCGAAGCAAACGGGTGATCCGCCGGGAACGCACGCTCGGACAGCGCGCGCAGCTCTCGCACCTGCGACGGGAACTCCGCGGCGTCGAACGGCCGCAGCGCCCGCGACGTGGCGGGGTCGGTGCCGGGCGCGCGGCCGATGCCGAGGTCGATGCGCCCGGGGTGCAGTGCCTCGAGCGTGTGGAACACCTCCGCCACGTGCAGCGGCGTGTGGTTGGGCAGCATGATGCCGCCGGAGCCCACGCGCAGAGTTCTGGTCGCGGCGGCGACGTGCGCGATCAGGATCTCTGGCGCGGAGCTGGCCACGCTGGCCATGCCGTGGTGCTCGGCGAACCAGTAGCGGGTGAAGCCGAGGCTCTCGGTGAAGCGCGCGAGGTCCACGGCGTCGCGCAGCGCGTCGGCCGAGTCGAAGCCGGATCGGATGGGAACGAGATCGAGAACGGACAGCGGGATCAACCCGTCGATCGTACTGCCAGATACACGTAGATCAGCAGCGCGGCGCCCAGCACGCCGTTGACCAGCGGGCCGTTGCGCGCCTGCCGGATCGTCCGGCTGGAGTTGTTGAGCCAGAGCAGTGTCGAGATCACGAACGGGAAGAACATCGACCCCACCACGGTGTAAGCGAAGACCAGCCACACCGGCCGGCGTATCACCAGCGACGAGATGGCGGCCAGCGCCAGGTAAATTGCCCAGGCGCGGTAAGCGGTCCCCTGCTGCCCCGCCGGCGCCGTGCGCTGCCATACGTGCAGCATGTCGTCGAAGAGGAACGGCACGCCGTGGTAGACGCCAAGCACCGAGGAGAACGCCGCGCCCCAGAACCCCAGCAGGAAGACCGCGCGGCCGATTGGGCCGATCTCCTGGCCGATGCGATCCGCCAGCATCAGGCACAGCCGCGGGCCCTCGTCGAGGATCGCCCCCTGCCAGTTGATCTGCGTGGACAGGAAGATCATCGAGAAGCAGAAGATGAAGACCAGCGTGAACGACAGCGTGAGGTCAATGCGGGCCGCCGGCAGCCGGTCGGCGCCGCGCCAGCCCGCCTCACGCATCCAGTAGCCGTAGGACAGCAGCGTCACCGTGCCGCCGACGCCGCCGATCAACGACAGTGTGGAGGCGACGGAGAACGGCTCGCGCGCACCGGTGTTCGACCAGTCGGCGCCCGACCACAGCACGATCAGCAGCGCCGAGGCGATGATGGCGCCGAACTTCAGGCCGACGAACCATTTGATGATGGCGAGGAAGCGCTCGTAGCGGCCGAACCACACCATCGTCAGCGCCGCCACCGCGTGCACCACGCCCCACACCGGCAGCGGCACCGCCGGGATGATGGCCGTGGGCACCAGCGCGCTGGCCGTCACGAGCGCGCTCGAGACGAAGTAGCTCCAGACGATGAAGTAGAGGAAGAAGGCGCCGACCGCCAGGCGCGGGAGCGCGTCGCGCCAGCCTTCGATCAGCGTGACGCCGGTGGCCAGCTGCCAGCGCGCGGCGCCCTCGGTGATCGCGAACTTGATGATGACGCCGAAGACCAGCGCCCAGACGAGGGTCAGCCCGTACTCGGCGCCCGCGATCGTGGACGACACCATGTCGCCGACCCCGATGCCCGTCGCCGCGAGGAGGAGCCCGGGCCCGATGTCGGACAGCTTCACGCGGCGGTGATTATGACCGATCTGTAATTGGAGAGGGATTGGGGTCGGGTGTGCTTGTGCGGTTCGCGCACAAGCACACCCGACCCCATTTACGACCCCATTACGAAAGCGTTGAACCGCGATTGAAGGCAGACGGCCGCCTGCGTCGTCGCGAATTCGGTGAGACGGAGGGCGCGACTACCAGCGCGGTTCGGAGCGGCGATTCGGTCCGCGGCCACCGCCGCCGCCACCGCCGCCGCCGAACGAACGGGGTTCCTGCGGGCGCGCTTCGTTGACCTTCATCGATCGGCCGCCGAAGGACTGCTCGTGAAACTTCTCGATGGCCGACTGCGCTTCGGCGTCGCTGTTCATCTCGACGAACGCGAAGCCCCGGCCCTGTCCGGTGAACTTGTCTCGCGGCACGAACACCGACGCCACGGAACCGGCTTGAGCGAACAGCTGCTCGAGCTCGGATTCCTGGACCTGATACGGAAGGTTTCCTACATACAGCTTGCGGCCCACGGTCTGCTCCTCACGCGCCACTCTTCTTGCCAGGTGTCGCACTCATACACTGACGGCACTCTCCGGACGGGACGAGCACCGGGGAGCGAGGGCACATTCTAGTGTGTTTCCCTCCCGGGCTACGGCTCCAGCGAAGATCGGAATAAATCCCCCAATTGTTCCGGCGTAAACTGATTTCCCTCGATATTAGCCACAAGTCGGCCGTCCCGGCCGACGATCACGGTGCGGACCATGTGGCTGAGTAGGCGCTCGTCGGCAAACGCCTCCACGCCAAACAACCCGCAGACACGCCGTACCTCGTCCGCCGAGCCGGTCAGGAACCGCCAGCCGCGCGCATCGGCACTCCATTGGGTGGCATAAGCAGCCAGCACCTCGGGCGTGTCGCGCTCGGGATCGAAGGTCATCGTCAGCAGCTGCGCGTCACGGCCCAGCACGCTGGCGAATCGCTTTTGCAGCACGGCGAACGTGTTGGCCATGCGCAGGCAGAACTGCGGCAGCGCGCAGCGCGTGTAGATGAAGTTCATCGCCACGACCTGCCCGGCGAAGCTCGACAGCTTCACGCGCTGCCCGGTCGAGTCCGTCAACGTGAAGTCCGGAACCGGCTGGCCGATGGCGACGGGCTCCGGCACGGGCCCGGCCGTCCGGCGCAGGAGCGCGAGCCTGCGCGCCGTCGGCGGATCTTGTTCAGCGCTCTCATAGTGCCGCGCCCGGATGTCGGTCGCGTAGCCGGCCTCTTTGGTAATCACCAGCACGAAGTCCACGAGCGCGCCGGGCACGACCCCCTGCAGCTGACGGGCGTCGCGGACCTCGAAGGGCATCGTCATCGCCTCCATCAGCCCGTCGATGCGCTGGTGCGACACGAAGAAGGTGCGTGTCGGCGCGTCCACGCGCAACACCATGCCGCGGACCTGCGTAGCGCTTGTCGGCCTGTCGGGAGTCGATGGAGGCCGTCGCAACCGCCGCCAGGAGCATCGCCGCTGCCGCGGTTTTGCCGGCCATGCAGCGGGTATCATAGCCGGTCGGCGCCTGTGCTGGTGTTGGTGGTTGGTAGTTGGTAGTTGGGCTTCGCAGGGGGGTTGATCGTGAGAACCCAGTTCCTGTCGGCGGGTCTGGTCCTGGCCGTGCGGTATCCACGGCAAGCGCGCAGACGGCGCCGAACGGCGAGGCGCTCTACAAGGCCAACTGCGCCAACTGCCACTCGCAGACGCAGGCGGGGCAGCAGGCGCCGGGGGCTGACGCGCTGCGGCAGCTGTCTCCCGAAGCCATCGTCACGGCCATGACCTACGGCCGCATGCAGGTGCAGGCGATCGCGCTGAGCGACGACGAGAGAAAGGCGGTCGCCGAGTTCCTGACCGGCCGCCGCGTGGCGCCCCCCGCGCCGCCGGTGGTCGTGAACCGCTGCAGCGCATCGCCGGCGGTGACCAACCCCGCGACCGGGCCGAGCTGGAACGGCTGGGGCAATGGCGTCGCCAACGCGCGGTACGCGAAGGCCGCCGGGCTCACGGCTGCCGACCTGCCGCGGCTGAAGCTGAAATGGGCCTTCGGCTACGCCGGCGTGGACTCGGCGCGCGCGCAGCCGGCGCTCGCCGGCGGGCGGCTGTTCGTGGCCAGCGAGAACGGCGAGATCCACGCGCTGGATCCGAAGACCGGGTGCACGCACTGGACGGTGCGCGCGCGCATGGGCGTGCGCACGGCGCTGTCGGTGGGTCCCTATCGCACGCCCGGCGCCAGCGGCTACGCCGTGTTCTTCGGCGACGGCCGCGCCAACGTCTACGCGCTCGACGCGAACACGGGCCGCGAGCTGTGGGTGCGCAAGGTGGACGACCATCGATTTGCCGCCATCACGGGCGCGCCCACCTATCACGATGGGCGCCTGTACGTCGGCGTGCAGGGGCTGAACGAAGAAGGGCAAGGCGGCCGCCCGCAGTACGAATGCTGCACCTTCCGCGGCAGCGTGTCGGCGCTCGACGCCAACAGCGGCGCGGTGCTGTGGAAGCGCTACACGATCGACGAACCGAAGCCGCGCGGCAAGAACAAGGACGGCGTCCCGCAATGGGGGCCGGCAGGCGGAGGCATCTGGTCGGCGCCCACCGTGGATCCCAAGCGCAACATGATCTACGTGGCCACCGGCAACAACTACGCCGAGCCGTCGCAGAAGACCACCGACGCGGTGATGGCGCTGGACATGGGAAGCGGCACGGTGAAGTGGGTGAACCAGGCGACGCCGAACGACAACTGGACCATCGGCTGCCGCGCGCAGAACCCCGACAACCCGAACTGCCCTTCGACGCTGGGACCAGACTTCGACTTCTCGGCCTCGCCGTCGCTGGTGACGGTCAACAACCGCGACCTGCTGGTGCTGCCGCAGAAGTCGGGCATGTCCTACGCGCTCGATCCCGATCGGGAGGGCGCGGTGGTGTGGAGCTACCGCATCGGTCAGGGCAGCGGCCTCGGCGGCCAGTGGGGCGGCGCGGCCGACGAGAAGAATGCCTACTTCGGCGTCTCGGACATCCTGACGCCGAATCCCGGCGGCATCCGCGCCGTGGACCTGGCGTCGGGGAAGCCCGTGTGGAGCGTCGGCCCGCAGCCGAAGCTGTGTCCCGAGTCGCGCACCTGCCGCGCGTCGCAAGGCGCGGCGGTCACGGTGATCCCGGGCGCGGTGCTGTCGGGGTCGCTCGACGGCGGCATGCGCGCCTACTCCACCGTGGACGGCAAGATCCTGTGGACCTTCGACACCAACCGGGAGTTCACGACGGTCAACGGCGTGAAGGCCAAGGGCGGCGGGTTGGAGGGCCCCGGCGCGATCGTCGCCGGCGGGATGATTTACTTCAATTCCGGCTACGGAGGGTTCATCGGAAATCCCGGGAACGTGCTTGCTGGCCTTCGGCGTTGATTAAGGCACGGCTACAGGCTCCGGGCTACGGGCTACAGGCCTCGTCAGAAGAACGCTCTAGGAGACGCTGCATGAAAAGACTGCTCGCCTGCATTGCTCTCGTCGTCGCGCACGGCGGCACCCGCGGTCGCGCAAGGCGTGGACGGCGCCGCGATTTTCGCGAAGGCGTGCGCCAGCTGCCACGCCGACGGCCAGACCTCTGCGCCGACGCCTGCGGCGCTGCGCGCCTTGCCGGCGGAGTCCATCCTCAACGCGCTGACCAACGGCCGCATGCAGGTGCAGGGCTCGGCGCTGACCGCCACCGAACGCAGCGCGGTGGCGCTGTTTGCGGCCGGCCGCGGCGCGCGCGACGCGATCGCCGCCACTTCCGGGACCGAGAACAAGTGCACGGCGTCCGGGCCGATGGCCAACGCCGCCACTTCGCCCGGCTGGAACGGCTGGGGCAACGGCGTCGCGAACACGCGCTTCGCGAGCAACGGCGGCGTCAGCGCGGCGGACCTGCCACGGCTGAAGCTGAAGTGGGCCTTCGGCTACTCCGGCGTCAGCGCCGCGCGCGCGCAGCCCACCATCGCCGGCGGACGCCTGTTCGTCGCCAGCGAGAACGGCGAGGTGCACGCGCTGGATCCCAAGACCGGCTGCACCCACTGGACGTTCAAGGCCGCCGCGGGCGTGCGCACGGGCCTGTCGGTCGGGCCCTACAAGACGGCGTCCGCGTCGGGGCAGGCGGTCTACTTCGGCGACACGCGCGCGACCGCCTATGCCGTCGATGCGCAGACCGGCGCGATGCTCTGGACCCGCAAGGTTGACGATCACCCGTCGGCCGCATTGACCGGCAGTCCCACCGTCTACGGCGGGCGCCTGTACGTGCCGGTGCAGGGCCTCAACGAGGAAGGCCAGGGCGGGCGCGGCGGCTACCAGTGCTGCACGTTCCGCGGCAGCCTGGTGGCGCTCGATGCGAACACCGGCGCCGTGGTGTGGAAGACCTACACCGTGGACGAGGCCAAGCCGCGCGCCAAGAACGCGCAGGGCGTCCAGATGTGGGGACCGGCGGGCGGCGGCATCTGGTCGGCGCCGACCGTCGACGCCAAGCGCGGCGCCGTATACGTGGCGACGGGCAACGGCTACGCCGATCCGCCGCAGCCGATGACCGACGCCGTGGTGGCGATGGACCTGCAGACCGGCCGCGTGCGCTGGGTGCAGCAGATGACCGCCGCCGATCAGTGGACGCTGGGATGCCAGGCGCAGAACCCCGACCAACCCGGCCTGCCCCGCCACGCTCGGCCCCGATTACGACTTCTCGGCGTCACCGGCCATCGCCACGGTGAACGGGCGCGAGCTGCTGGTGCTGCCGCAGAAATCGGGCGTCGCGTTCGCGCTGGATCCCGACAAGCAGGGCGCGATCGTGTGGCAGCGCCGCATCGGCCAGGGCAGCGGTCTCGGCGGGCAATGGGGCGGCGCCGTCGACGAGCGCCAGGCCTATTTCGGCGTCGCGGATCTGCTGACGCAGAACCCGGGCGGCATGCGCGCGGTCAACCTCGCCACCGGCGAGATGGCGTGGAGCGTGCCGCCGCAGAAGCCGCTCTGCGGCGAGGGCCGCACCTGCCGCGCGGCGCAGGGCGCGGCCGTGACCGTGATTCCCGGCGCGGTGCTGTCGGGATCGCTCGACGGCGGCATGCGTGCCTACTCCACCGCCACCGGCGAGATCCTGTGGACCTTCGACACCAACCGCGAGTTCCAGACCGTCAACGGCGTCAAGGCGCTCGGCGGCGGCATGGACGGCCCCGGCGCGATCGTCTCCGGCGGAATGATCTATTTCAACTCCGGCTACGGCGGATTCGTCGGCAATCCAGGAAACGTGCTGCTGGCGTTCGGTGTCGAGTAAGGCTTCAGGCTCCGGGCTACCAGCTACCGGCCTCAACAGAACGCTCGAGGAGAACTCGCATGAAAAGAACGCTGGCCTGCATCGCTCTCGTCGTCACTGCCGCCGCGTCGTCCGCGCTGGCGCAGGTCGTGCCCGAACGGCAATCCCGATCGTCTACGGGCACCATCACGTGGCGGCGTCGGACATCGAGGCGCAGAAGAAGTTCTTCACTACCGCGCTCGGCGGCGTGGCGATGAAGTTCGGCGCCAACAACGCCGACATCGTGAAGTTCCCCGGCGTGCTGGTGTTCTTCCGCGCGCAGAAGCCGACCGGCGGCACCATCGGCACCACGGTCAACCACATCGGCTTCGGCGTGCCCGATCTTCGCGCGGCGGTGGACCGGATCAAGACGGCCGGCTACCGGATGATCACGCGCACCGAGGTAGCGGCCAACATCGACGTGAAGGACGACGTCGCGACCACCGCCGCCGGCGGGCAGATCGCCTTCGTGATGGGACCCGACGACGTGAAGGTGGAGCTGGTGCAGGTGAAGGGTCAGGCGCAGCCGATCGCGCTGCACCACGTCCACTTCTTCGGCCAGCAGAACGCCGAGATGCGCGCCTGGTACGAGAAGACGTTCAGCGCCAAGCCGCGCCAGGGCGGCGGCTTCCTGGTGGCCGACCTCCCCGGCGTGGCGCTGAACTTCACCCAGTCGCCCGAGGCCACGGTGGGCACGAGCGGCCGCGCGATGGATCACATCGGCTTCGAGGTGAAGGGGCTCGAGGCGTTCCTCAAGAACCTGGAGGCCCAGGGCGTCAAGGTGACGACGCCCTATCGCAGCGTGCCGGCGCTGAACCTGTCGATCGCGTTCATCAACGACCCCTGGGGGACGTCGATCGAACTGACTGAAGGCTTAGATAAGGTCCAGTAGGCGCCGGCGGTGCAGGACCGGCGCGTGAAGCCGATCACGAAATAGCCGGCGAACAGCATCGCCCGCATCGACCGCCGGGTCGTGTGCCACGCCGCCACCGGGTGGACGCACGCGGCGGCGGTGCGGCCGAGCGCGATTTCGATTTTGTTAGCCGCCGCGTTTGGGGTCGGGTGTGCCACTGCCCACCAGAACAGCAAGCGCATCGCCAAGGCGGGAACGCGCGGGATCTCGCCGAAAATCGAGCAGGTACGCGCGAACGCGGCGACTGAAGTGCCGCCGCGCCGCTACCCTAGTCTGCCGAGCCGGAGAGTTCTTACTGGAGCCCTGGAGCCTGGAGCCTGGGGCCTGGAGCCCGAAACTCAGCCGACCGCCGGCATCGGGCGCCGCTCCTTCAGCGCCAGCCAGCCGCGCGCGATGCGGTAGATGGCCCAGACGCCCAGGGCGAAGAACCCGACGAACCAGATCGCGAAGCCCACCAGCACGATGGCCAGCAGGAAGCCCAGGATGGCGATGGCGCACGTCCAAGCCAGCGCCCACCAGAACGTCGAGATCTGCCAGTTCACGTGGGACTCGAGCCATGTCCCGCGCGCCTCGCCACGCTTCACGTAGTTGATGATGACGGCGATGATCGACGGCCACCCGAACAGGAACGAGCCGACCACCGTGGACGCACCGAACGCGCCCAGCGCCAGGCCCAGGGCGTGGAGCGCGTAGGTGACGTGAAGCGTCGACACCAGCGAGTCGGACTGCTGGCCGGGAAACGGGGCGGTAACGGGCGCTTGGTCTGTCACCTGATCACCTCAGCTGATTCGACGTGCACGGCCCCTGCAAGGTTCACCCGAGGCTCTGCAGCGCGGCCATCAGCGCGTCGGTGTGCTCCGGCCGGCCGACGCTGATGCGGATGGCGTCGCGCAGCCCCTCGCGGTCGAAATATCGCACCAACACGCCGTGCCGTTCCAGCCCTTCTTTCACCGCGCGCGCCTGGCGCCCGCCGCCGACGCGGCACAGGATGAAGTTGGTGTGGCTGGGCAGCGGCGTCAGCCAATCCAGCCCGGCCAGCGCGGCGGTGAGACGCGCCCGTTCGGCCACAAGCGTGGCCACGGTACGGTCGAGCCAGGCGCGGTCCGCCAGCGCCGCCAGCGCCGCGACTGTCCCCGCCACGTTCGGCGTATACGGCTGCTTCACCTTCCAGATGTGCTTGATGATCGGCAGCGGCAACAGGCCGTAGCCGACGCGCAACCCGGCCATGCCCGCGAGCTTGCTGAACGTGCGCAGCACCACCAGGTTGTTCCGCTCGCGCACGAGCGGCGCCAGGCTCTGCTCGTGGCTGAAGTCGATGTAGGCCTCGTCCACCACCACCACGAGCGGCAACTGCAGCAGGCGCAGCAGGTCGCCTCGCGGCGTCACGGAGCCGTCGGGATTGTTGGGATTGGCCACGAACAGCAGCTTCGGCCGCTCGCCGCGGGCGGCGGCGTCTTCGACCGCGCGAACGGTGGCATCCACGTCCACCGAGAAGTCGGCGCGGCGCGGGACCGTCAGATACCGTGCGGCCAGCATGTCGGCTTCCCACTTGTACATGCCGAACGTCGGCGGCAAGTCCACGACCGTATCGCCAGGCTCGACGAACGCGCGCGCCACCAGATCGATCACCTCGTCGGCGCCGGCGCCGCACAGCACGTGCTCCATCGGCACGCCCACGAACCCGGCCACCGCCTGGCGCAGCGCCGTCTGATCCGGATCGGGATAGATGTGCAGCTCGCGTGACTGGGCGACGGCGTCGAGCGCCTTGGGCGACGAGCCATAAGGGTTCTCGTTCGCGTCCAGCTTCACGATCTCGTGCGGCGCGCGTCCCAGACGCTTCGACAGCACCTCGAACGGCACGATCGGGGTGTAGGGCTGCATGTCCCGCACGCGCGGCGCAATCAACGCTTCGACGTCCATGGAGCCGCTCATCGTAACCTCGCGTCCCGGAGCCTGGAGACCGGAGCCGAAGCCTGGAGCCCGAAGCCTGGAGCCCCAAGTTGATCCATCATCACCGGGCGTGCAGGAAGCCGTCGCCGTAGTCGAGCCCGCCGCCGGCCAGCCGGCCGGTACCCGCGTGCGCTTCGGCGTACGCCGGATGGCGTTCTGGCTCGCGGTGGTCACCTACCTCGATCGCGTCTGCATCGCCACGGCCGCGCCGTTCATCATGGCCGACCTGGGGCTGACGCTGGTCGAGATGGGACTGGTGTTCAGCGCCTTCACGCTGGCCTATTCGCTGTTCGAGGTGCCATCCGGCTGGCTGGGCGATCGCCTGGGGCCGCGGCGCGTGCTGACCCGGATCGTGTTGTGGTGGTCGGCCTTCACCATGTTGACGGGCGCGGCGCAGGGGCTGCGATCGCTCGTGGTGATCAGATTCCTGTTCGGCGCCGGCGAGGCGGGCGCCTTTCCGAACGCCGTGCGCAGCTTCGCCACCTGGTTCCCGGCACACGAGCGCGGCATGGCCAACGGCGTGCTGTTCTTCGGCTCGCGGCTGGGCGGCGCGCTGACCGCGCCGCTGGCGCTGGTGCTGGTGCGGTCGTGGGGATGGCGCCGCGCGTTCGTGGCCTTCGGCGCCATCGGCGTGGTGTGGGCGCTGGCGTGGTACCGCTGGTATCGCGATCGCCCCGCGGACCATCCCGACGTCGACGCCGCGGAGGTGGCGTGGATCCAGCAGGGACAGTCCCTTTCGGGTGCGCTTCGCGCGCCAGGCCAGGCGGGTGGCGAGGCGGCTGCCGCGGCGCCGACGCCATGGGCGCGCCTGCTCGCCAGCCCGAACCTGTACGCGATCTGCGCGATGTACTTCGCGTTCGGCTACGGCCTCTACTTCTACTTCACCTGGCTGCCCACCTACCTGGTGCAGGAGCTCGGGTTCTCGGCGGTGGCCGGCGGAGCGTTCTCGTCGCTGCCCTTCGTGCTGGCAGGGGTGGCCAACCTGGCCGGCGGCTGGACCACCGACCGGTTGTCGCGCACCGCCGGCCTGCGGCACGCCCGCTCGACGCTGGGCGCAGTGTCGTTCTTCGCCAGCGCGGTGCTGACGCTGGCGGCCGTGCTGATCGGACCGCCGGTGGCGAAGGCACTGCTGCTGGCGTTTGCGCTGGCGTCGGCCGATTTCGCACTGGGCGCATGCTGGGCCGTGTGCCTCGACGTCGGCGCCTCCCACGCTGGCGTGGTCACCGGCTTCATGAACACCTTTGGCAACCTGGGCGGGTTGGTGGGGCCGCTGGTGGTGGGCTATATGGTGGAGCGGTGGGCGTCGTGGACGTATCCGTTCTACATCACCGCCGCGGTCTACGTGATGGGGGCTGCGGCGTGGCTGGCCGTCAACCCCCACCGTCGAATTCTGTAATGCGGTGACTTTGGGGTCGGGTGTGGGCACGAGCAGGCGTCACTTCCAGAGGACAGTGGGGTCGGGTGTGGGGACGAGGCTGAGACTCAGAACCGCGGCGGTCCTGATCCTGGTGGCCACGACCGCCGCGCAGGCGCAACGCAGCGCGCCGCCGCCGTCCGCCGCACGCGCGGCCGACAGCCCGGTGCCGCCGCTGCTCGCGGCCGCCGTCCGCGAGGGCGAAGCGCTGCCCCGCCTGCACAGCCTGCTCGTCAGCCAGCGCGGGACGGTGCTGGTGGAACGCTACTTCCACGGCACGCGCGCGACGCGCCTGGCCAACGTCAAGTCCGTGGCCAAGAGCGTGATTTCGGCGCTCGTCGGCGTCGCCGTCGCCCGCGGCGTGATCCCCAGCGTGCGCGAGCCGATCGGCACCTACTTCGGCGACCTGCTGCGCGCACCCGGCGACGCGCCCAAGCGCGCGATCACGGTCGAGGACCTGCTGACGATGCGCTCGGGCCTCGAGACCACCAGCAATCGCAACTACGGCGCGTGGGTGCGCAGCCCGAACTGGGTGCGGTTCGCCCTGGCGCAGCCGCTCCTGACGCCGCCGGGCACGGCAATGGACTACAGCACCGGCTCGACGCATCTGCTGTCGGCGATTCTCACCAGGGCCACGCGCAAGACCACGCTGCAGTTCGCGCAGGAGGCGATCGGCACGCCGCTCGGCTTCAGCGTGGCGCCGTGGACGCGAGACCCGCAGGGCATCTACTTCGGCGGCAACGACATGGCGATGACGCCGCGGCAGATGCTGGCATTCGGCGAGCTGTACCTGCACGAGGGGCGAGTGGGCGCGACGCAGGTGTTGCCGGCGCAGTGGATCCGCGACTCGTGGGTGCCGCGCGGCCGCTCGCTGCGAGGCGACCGCGACGACCGGCGAGTACGGCTACGGCTGGTGGATACGGACGCTGGCGGGCCAGCGCACGTACTACGCATGGGGATTCGGCGGCCAGTTCATCTTCGTCGTGCCGGCGCTGGAGCTGGTGGTCGTCACCACGTCGTCCACGGCCACCGACGACGAGCGGCGCGCGCACCGGCGCACGGTGAACGAGCTGGTGGAGTCGCTGGTTATCGCGCCGCTGGCCGAGGCGCACTCGAACTCGAGTCGCTGAGCACACGCGGCGCTCGACTACACCCGACCCCAAACGCACAAACTAACGAAAGCGTGATCAGGCGGGCGGCCGCTGCACGCGGATCGTGTAGTCGAACCACTCCTTGATCTTGCCGTCCTTCACGAAGAACACCCCGACGCCTTCCCACGTAAGCGGCCGCGTGGTGGACACGAAGCGATCGACGCGGTGGTTCACCACCATCGGCCCCTTGGCGAAGCTGTCGAGGATCTTGAATTCGATCTGCTGCGACGACTCGATCCACGAACCCAGCCGCTCGCGCACGCCCGCATGGCCGGTCACCGCCGGCGTGGTCTCGCTCATCCGGTAGGACGAGTCCTCGGCCAGGAACGGCAAGATCTTCGTGAGGTCGCGCGTCGCCCACGCCGCGCAGAAGTCGCCGACCAGCTTCACGTTCGCCTTCTCGGCGTCGCTCAGCTCGGCAGCCTGGGCCGAGCCGCCGGTGCCCAGTGTCATCAAAGCGCCGAGACCCGCCGCCGCACCGAGCAGCGCGCGCCGATCGACCTGATTGTCCGAATGCTGTTCGTCCATGTTGCCTCCCCACACCCGACCCCAGTGTCCTCTATAAAGAGCAGTCGATCCAGGTCTGAGGATAGAATCGCAGCCTTGTGACCACGATCGCTGACGCGCGTCCCGCCCCCACGACCGAAGCAGCCGTGGATTCACGTCCCTGGTACCGGCAGGTCACCAAGGATCAGTGGCGCGCCTTTTGGGCGGTGTTCCTGGGGTGGATCGTCGACTCGTTCGACTTCAACATCCTCACCTTCATCCTCATCGACATCCAACAGAGCTTCACGGTGGATCGCGCTCTGGCCGGCGCGCTCGGCACCGTCACGCTGGCGATGCGGCTCGTCGGCGGCACCATCGCCGGGACGATGGCCGACAAGTGGGGCCGCAAGCTGCCGCTGATGCTATCGGTGCTCTGGTTCTCCCTCTTCGCCTGCCTGAGCGGGTTCTCCACTTCGTACGCGATGCTGTTCGCGCTGCGCGCGCTGTTCGGCCTGGGGATGGGCGGCGAGTGGGCCGCCGGCATGCCACTGGTCCTCGAGCACTGGCCGACCAAGCTGCGCGGCCTGGCCTCGGGGCTGCTGCTGGGCGGCTGGTATTGGGGCTACCTGCTGGCGGCGGTCGTGTTCCAGTTCGTCTACCCGCTGCTGGGCGACACGCCCGACTTCGCCTGGCGCGCCATGTTCTGGATGGCGCTCGTCCCGGCGCTCTTCACGCTGTGGATCCGCGCGAAGGTGTCCGAGAGCCCGGTGTGGCTGGAGCGTCAGCGGATGCTGGCCGAGGCCAGGCGCCGGGGGCAGCCGATCGTCGAGAGCAAGATCTCCCTGCCGCGCATCTTCCAGCGCGATCTGATCGGCACGACCATCCAAACGACGCTCGTCATCGGCGCGTTCATGTGCATCTACTACTCGGTGAACTTCTGGTACCCGACGTTCCTGCGCGACGCCGGACGTCCGACGCTGCCGTATCTGGCCGCGTTCAACATCGGCGCGATAGCCGGCACCGCGATGTGGGGACGTCTGTCGGAAGGGCGCCTGGGCCGTCGCGGTGCGGCCACCGCCACGGTGCTGCTCGGGTTCGCGTCGCTGCCGCTCTATCTGCACGCCACCTCCGCGCCGCTGCTCGGCCTCGGCGCGCTGATGATGGGGTTCTTCGGCATGGGGATCTGGGGCATGGCGCCGGCCTACAGCAACGAGCAGTTCCCCACCGAAGTGCGCGGCGTCGGCCCCGGATTCTGCTACCACGCGGCCGCGGCCATCGGCGCGATGATGCCGTACGTGCTGGGCCTGCTGCAGGATCAGGGCTTCGCGCTGGTGAACGCGATGAGCGCGGCGATGGTGCTGTCGGGGCTCGCCGCCATGGTCATCTGGCTGGGCCCCGAGACCCGCGGGCGCGAGTTCAAGGGATGAGCGACGTTCACGAGGTGCTTGCGATCCGCTACGCCCACCACGATCGCAAGGCGCACGAGAACTACATCGGCGGCGACTCGCACGACATCCTGCAGCCCCTCACCTACTTCGTCTGGGTGGTGCGGGGGCCGGGCGGCACCTGGGTGATGGACACGGGCTTCGACCAGGCGATGGCCGACAAGCGCGGCCGCCAGATCACCAGGCCCGTCGGCGAAGGCCTGAAGGCCGCCGGCGTCTCACCCGACGACGTCACCGACATCGTGATCAGCCACCTGCACTACGACCACTGCGGGAATCACGGCCTGTTCCCGCGGGCGCGGTATCACCTGCAGGACCGCGAGATGGCCTACGCCACCGGCCGCTGCATGTGCCACGCGCACCAGCGCATCCCGTTCGAGTCCGACGACGTGGTGGCGATGGTTCGCAAGGTGTTCGACGGCCGCGTGGCGTTCCACGACGGCGTCGATCAGCTGGCGCCGGGGCTGACTTTGCACCACCTCGGCGGGCACTCGATGGGCCTGCAGTGCCTGCGGGTGAAGACGCGCCGCGGCCACGTGGTGCTGGCGGCCGACGCCACGCATCTTTACGCCCACATCAACGAGGGACGCGTGTTCCCGATCACCTATAGTGTCGCCGAGACGCTGGAGGGCTACGCCACGATCAAGCGGCTGGCCGACTCGGCCGATCACATCATCCCCGGACACGACGGCGCCGTGCTGGATCGGTATCCGGCCGCCGCGCCTGGTCTGGAAGGCTGGGTCGTTCGCCTCGACTAGGAACGACCAACGACTAACGACCAACTGGAGACGTCGATATATGGGAATCCGGTGGTGGCTCGTGATTGTGGGCGCCGTGCTGGCCGAGTTTGGCATCGCGGCGGTGGTGTTCCCGGTGCGCTTCTTCGTCAGCGAGGAAGCGTTCCTCAACTCGGTGGCGCCGGCGTGCCTGGCGATGACGCTCGTGTTCGGCTTCTGGGCCGGCGTGCGGGCGCGCGCCAAGGCGCTGCTGCACGGCGCGCTGGTGGGCGTGGTGGCCGCGCTGTTCTACCTCGTGCTGACCATCGGGCAGACGCTGCCGCCCGAGTTCATGGTCGCCCACGTGGTGAAAGTGGTCGGAGGCCTGGCGGGCGGCGCGTTGGCAGCCTGGCGGCTCCGCCAGTTGCCGGCACGTTAAGAGAGTCGGCCGCCCGGAAGAGCGGCCGGTTCGTCAGAGCGGCCACTCGTCAGAGCGGCCAACTGTCAGACCGACGGGTTCGGCGTGCCGCCCTGCTCGCGCATGTCTTCGAAGAAGGCATGCATGCGATCGGTGGCGTGCTGCGCCGAGGTCAGCGAGCTGAACACCTGCATCACCGAGCACTCCTCGTCGCGGATGACCAGCAGCCATCCGTTCTCGGTGTGCGCAATGCTGCAGTGCGGCCCCGGCCCATCGGTCGGCGGAAGCGTAGCAACGGCTTTGCCCATAACGCACAGACGAGGTTCAAGAGGCGTGCCTGCGCACGGCTGCACGTCACTGCCGCGCCCTGACGGCGACGCAGCCGAGACCGAGCGACGCCGGATTAACACCCGGCTTGCGTTTTTGTCAGCGCGCCGTCGCTCTCCGATAGCCTTGCGGCCTCAGGCCTGCTGACCCCTTCGGCGTGGGCATGGCACGCTGCGGAACATGGCCGCGGCGGTAGACCATGAAGGTGCGGAAGAACTCGATCACCACGGTGCCTTCGTGCGTGAACCCGGTGGTCTTCACCTTGACGATGCCGACGTTGGGGCGCGACTTCGACTCGCGCTTCTCCAGCACCTCGCTGCGCGAGTAGACGGTGTCGCCCTCGAACAGCGGATTGGGCAGCCGCACCTCGTCCCATCCCAGGTTGGCCATCACGTTGAGCGACAGATCGATGGTGGACTGGCCGGTCACCAGCGCCAGCGTGAACGTGGAGTCCACCAGCGGCTTGCCGAACTCGGTCTGCGCCGCGTAGTGCGCGTCGAAGTGGATCGGGTTGACGTTCTGGGTCAGCAGCGTGAACCAGCTGTTGTCCACCGGCAGCACGGTCCGCCCCAGCGGGTGCGGGTAGATGTCCCCCACCTCGAAGTCCTCGTAGACCCGCCCGGTCCAGCCTTCCTTGATCGCCATCTGGTCCTCCCCGCCGCCCGCGGTGCGGTACGATACACCACACATCATCATGCGCATCGTGCGGCGGCCCGCTGAGCGTGGACGGCACGGGGTCACCCCTCGCAGGGAAGTGCGCGATCGTCACCGGCTCGACGCAGGGGCTGGGCCTGGCCATCGCGCGCAAGCTGGCCGCGGCCGGGTGTCACGTCGTGCTGCACGGGCTGGCCGACGCGGCGGCGGGAGCGGAGCTGCGCGGCGCGCTCGAGCGCGAGCACGGCGTGCGCGCCTGGTTCAGCGACGCCGACCTGCGCAGCCGGCGGGGATCGAGCAGCTGTATCGCGACGCGTCGCGCGAGCTGGCGGAGTGCGACGTGCTGGTGAACAACGCCGTGGTGCGCCACGCCGCGCCGGTCGAGTCGTTCGACGCGGCGGCCTGGGACGAGGCGATGGCCGTGAACCTGTCGGCCGCCTTCCACCTGACGCGGCTGGCCGTGCCGGCGATGAAGCGCCGCGGCTGGGGCCGCATCGTCAACGTGTCGTCGATTTACGGCCTGATCGGCGCCCCCAACCGCGTCGGCTACGTGACCACCAAGACCGCGCTCATCGGCCTGACGCGGGCCGTGGCGCTCGAAACCGTTAGCCACGGCATCACCTGCAACGCCGTCTGCCCGGGCACCATCGAAACGCCGGTGCACACCGCAACGATCGCGGCGATGAGCGAGCGCGAGCGCATTCCGCGCGCGGAGGCCGAACGGCGCTTTCTGGCGTCCAAACAGCCGACCGGCCGCTTCATCGGCGCCGACGGCGTGGCGGCGCTGGTGGCGTTTCTCTGCGGCCCCGACGCCGCCGACATCACCGGCGCGACGCTGCCGGTGGACGGCGGCTGGAGCATCGCGTAGCTGGTAACATTGAGCGGCCAGCCCTTTGGAGTACATCAGACCAATGTCACGTTTCGTTTCGATCCTGTGCGGTGTGTGTCTTGTCGTCGCCGGCTGCGGCGACAGCGACTCTCCCAGCAGCCCGTCCACGCAACCGCGCGCCGAGTTCTCCCAGACCGATCTCGTGGTCGGCACCGGCACCGTGGCAACGACGGGGCGTCGTCTGACCGTGAACTACACCGGTTGGCTCTACGATCCGGCGCAGCCGAGAACAAAGGCCGCCAGTTCGACTCGTCGCTCTCGCACCGGACGCACTCCGTTCCCGTTCACGCTTGGCGCCGGCGATGTCATTCGCGGCTGGGACCAGGGCGTGGTCGGCATGCGCGTCGGCGGCCGCCGGCGGCTGGTTATCCCGCCGGAGCTTGCCTACGGCTCCCAGGGCGCGGGCAATGGCACCATCCCGCCGAACGCGACGCTGGTGTTCGATATCGAGCTGTTGAACGTTCAGTAAGGCGCAGCGCGGCGCTGCGAGAGTGAAGGCGGCACGGTCTCCCGTGCCGCCCCTTCAGGTTGGTTCTACTTCGTGTGGATGACGATGCTGCCGCCGCCGACTGCCGTCGTCGGCTCGCGTCGTCGACGCCGCCACCAATCAGGTTGTCGTAGACGACACGCTGCCGTTGGTGATTTTCACGCGGATCTTGTCCGGCGTGCCGTCGATGACGCTGACCAGGAACTGGTAGCTGCCGCTGCCGTTGATCGTCCCCACGCCCTTGTACTGCGCCTTGCGTCCCGTCACGACCAGCCACTCGTATGACGTGCTCTTGAAGTTCAGGTTGCCGGCGTGGAACTGGAACTCCGTCTCGCCTCCGGCACGATCGCGCCCTTCTTGTACTTCGAGACGAAGCCGAAGTTGGCCTTGCCCGTCGAGCGACGGGTCGGCCGTGTAGGCGCCGGCTGGCGAATTGATCCAGCCGCCGCCGGTGACGAAGCCGCCGTTGGCGTCGTAGGCGATGACGATCTCCTTCAGGCCGCCGTTGCTGTCCACGATGGAAATCCCACCGAGATTGTCGTTCACCGTCAGCACGACGCTATAGACGCCCGGGGCCGAGAAGGCCTTGGAGCTCGCCACCGTTCCCGTTGCAGCTGACCCACTAACCGAGCCGGCGATGCTGGAGCTTCCGTCGAACGACCACGCGGCAGTCGGGTCGCTCGCGCTCAGCGGGGCGACGTCCGTGAACGTCCCGGTGAAGTTGAACGCCACGTTGATGGGGTTGATAGAGCCCGTCGCCGGCCCCGTGATGAGTGCCGCAGGCGCATCGTTCGCCGCCGACGTGCTGCCCGAGAAGTTGGCGGGCGAGCCGGACGGGTTGTAGGTCGCTGTGACGACGTGCTGCCCAACGGCCAGCGTCGTCGTTGACAAAGTCGCCACACCACCGACCAGGTTCACCGTGCCCAACATCGTGGCAGTCGACGCTGTCGGTGAAAGTCACTGTGCCCACCGGAGTCGGCCCACCCGCAGGCACGCCAGCCACCGTGGCTGTCAGGAGCACCTTTACCGGCGTGACCGACAGGTCCAGGCTGGACGACAGCGTCGTGGCAGTCGTCCGCGGCGCGATGACGATTGCCGCGTGCCGCTCGCGTTGTTGTAGTTGCGTGCCGCCGGTGAACGTCCAGTTCGCCGTGCCGCCCGGGCACGTTGGTGAAGCTCGCGCCGAGGTTCAGGCCGCTCAGCGCCGCGCCGCCGATCGCCCGGTCGCCGTGCCGGTCGCGCCGTGCGCCGCGCCGTCATACACGCCCGTGTAGCCGGTCACGCTGACCGTCGCGTTCGCCTTGTTGATCACGATGGCGACCGACGCCGCTCTGGTCGTTGTAGTTGGTGCTGTCGGTGAAGGTCCAGTTCGCCGTGCCGCCGGGCACGTTGGTGAAGCTGGCGCCGAGCTCCAGGCCGCTCAGCGCCGCGCCGCCGACGCCCGTCGCCGTGCCGGTCGCGCCGTGCGCGTGCCGCTCATAGCATGCCCGTGTAGCCGGTCACGCTGACCGTCGCGTCCGCCTTGTGATGACGATGGCGACCGTGCCGCTCTGCGTTGTTGTAGTTGCCGGTCGTGTCCGGTGAAGGTCCAGGTCGCCGTGCCGCCGGGCACGTTGGTGAAGCTGTCGCCGAGCACCAGGCCGCTCAGCGCCGCGCCGCCGACGCCCGTCGCCGTGCCGGTCGCGCCGTGCGCCGCGCCGTCATAGACGCCCGTGTAGCCGCGTCACGCTGACCGTCGCGTCCGCCTTCGTGATCACGATGGCGACCGACCGCTCGGCGTTGTTGTAGTTGCCGGTCGTGTCCGGTGAAGGTCCAGGTTCGCCGTGCCGCCGGGCACGTTGGTGAAGCTGTCGCCGAGGCACCAGGCCGCTGCAGCGCCGCGCCGCCGATGCCCGTCGCCGTGCCGGTCGCGCCGTGCGCCGCCGCCGTCGTAGACGCCCGTGTAGCCGGTCACGCTGACCGTCGCGTCCGCCTTGGTGATCACGATGGCGACCGAGCCGCTCTGGTTGTTGTAGTTGCGGTGGCGTCGGTGAACGTCCAGTTCGCCGTGCCGCCGGGCACGTTGGTGAAGCTGTCGCCCGAGCTCCAGGCGCGCTCAGCGCCGCGCCGCCGACGCCCGTCGCCGTGCCGGTCGCGCCGTGCGCGGCCCCGTCATAGACGCCCGTGTAGCCGGTCACGCGTGACCGTCGCGTCCGCCTTGGTGATCACGATGGCGACCGTGCCGCTCTGGTCGTTGTAGTTGCGTGCCGCCGGTGAACGTCCAGTTCGCCGTGCCGCCGGGCACGTTGGTGAAGCTGTCCCCGAGCTCCAGGCCGCTCAGCGCCGCGCCGCCGACGCCCGTCGCCGTGCCCGTCGCGCCGTGCGCCGCGCCGTCATAGACGCCGGTGTAGCCGGTGACGCTCACCGTCGCGTCCGCCTTGTTGATGACGATGGCGACCGTGCCGCTCTCGTCGTTGTAGTTGCCGTGCCGCCGGTGAACGTCCAGTTCGCCGTGCCGCCGGGCACGTTGGTGAAGCTCTCGCCCGAGGCCAGGCCGCTGCCAGCGCCGCGCCGCCGACGCCCGTCGCCGTGCCGGTCGCGCCGTGCGCCGCGCCGTCATAAGACGCCGGTGTAGCCGGTGACCGTCGACCGTCGCGTCGGCCTTGGTGATCACGATGGCGACCGAGCCGCTCGCGTCGTTGTAGTTGCCGGTCGCGTCGGTGAACGTCCAGTTCGCCGTGCCGCCGGGCACGTTGGTGAAGCTGGCGCCGAGCTCCAGGCCGCGCCAGCGCCGCGCCGCCGATACGCCCGTCGCCGTGCCCGTCGCGCCGTGCGCGTGCGCCGTCATAGACGCCCGTGTAGCCGGTGACGCTGACCGTCGCGTCCGCCTTGTTGATGACGATGGCGCCGTGCCGCTCTGGTCGTTGTAGTTGGTGCCGCCGGTGAACGTCCAGTTCGCCGTGCCGCCGGGCACGTTGGTGAAGCTGGCGCCGAGGTCCAGGCCGCTGCCAGCGCCGCGCCGCCGACGCCCGTCGCCGTGCCGGTCGCGCCGTGCGCGGTCGCCGTCATAGTCGCCGGTGTAGCCGGTGACGCGTCACCGTCGCGTCGGCCTTGGTGATGACGATGGCGACCGTGCCGCTCTGCGTCGTTGTAGTTGCGTCGCCGCCGGTGAACGTCCAGTTCGCCGTGCCGCCGGGCACGTTGGTGAAGCTGGCGCCCAGATTCAGGCTGCGCTCAGCGCCGCGCCGCCGATACGCCGGTCGCCGTGCCGGTCGCGCCGTGCGCCGCGCCGTCATAGTGCCGGTGTAGCCGGTGACGCGTGACCGTCGCGTCGGCCTTGTTGATCACGATCGCGACCGTGCCGGTCTGGTCGTTGTAGTTGGTGCCGCCCGTGAAGGTCCAGTTCGCCGTGCCGCCGGGCACGTTGGTGAAGCTCGCGCCCAGGTTCAGGCTGCTGCCCGCTGCCGTCGGGTCACCCGCCACTCCGACCACGGTGCCTGTCGCCCCGTGTGCCGCCCCGTCATAAACACCTGTTAGCCGTTCACGACGACCGTCGCGTTGGCCTTGTTGACGGTCTGCGTCACACTACCGCTACTCGAATTAAAGCCGGCAGCGCCGCCGTAGCAAGCGGTAACGATGTGAGATGGAACAGTCATGTCGCTGTCGCGAACACTGCCTGCCCGCTTCCGTCGAGAGCCACGGGCCCGGCGTGTGTGGTCGTGGGTAGTGCGCACGTACCGCCTTCAATGAGAGGTTACGCTGCCGGTCGTGACCGCAAGTGACGCCACCTCGCTGACGCCGTAAACGTGACGTTGCTTCCGTATGTTGACGGATTGAGCACGAAGCCAGCGTCGTAGTCGTAATGGCGTTCGCGTTGGCGCTGAACGTTATGGTCACGCTTCCGTTTCCACCGAATGTCGCGCCGAGGGGTTGTTAGTGCCGCTGCAAGACCCAGCTCCGGCTCGCCTGGAGTCCCATTTGTGAGTGCCCACCCCGCGAAGGTTGACCCGGCCGTTTGATTCAGCCTGAAAGGTCACGACTGCGCCGTCGTGGCGGAGGGTGGCGTAATATTCTGGACCCCGTGCACGAACTCGTAACGGTCACCGGGCCTGCCACAGCCATGCCTGTGCCACCGCATGCGACTGGCACCTTCGATGGTTCCCGGTGTTGTTATGCTGAGCGTCACTGAACCGGTTCCGGTGCCTGCGAACGGCAGTTCCAGTTACGCGAATCGGTGAACGTCATCTGCGCGCGCCGGTGCGACTGCGCTCCGGTCGCCATCAGGTAGAACCGCACGTTCAGGTCGTGCCCCTCGGGCGCCCACGCGTCGTGCGAAATGTTTCCATCGCCATCCGCGGTGAGGGTCAGCGTGTAGTCCGGGTGGACTGCCGGGTCCTCCTGGAAGACCAGCGTCACTTCCTCCCCCGGATGCCAACCCGAACCCGTGATGAGCGCGGCCTGGCCGGGCGCGTAGTCGTCCTTGTCGGTCTTGAGGGTGACGAAGGCATAGGCCTCGCCTTCCGCCGCGCCGCCGCCGGCCACGAACGCGTAGCCGTCGTCGCCCATGGGGCCGCTCACGGCCTGGCTGCGCGCGTGCGTCAGGTGCTCGGCCGGCCCGAAGGTCCCCATGCTCCACGTGTACGGGTCCGGGAACATCGTCGGCAGGAACAGGTCCGTGGTGTTTACCGGCGCACCAGAAGCCGTGCCGCCGGCGATCAGCACCGCGCCGTTGTGCGGCAACAGCACCGCCGTGTGGCCGGCGCGGGCCTGGGTCAACGCCGTGTCTACGGGGAAGAATTCCTGCGTGGCCGGATAGAAGAGCTCGGCCGACGCCAGATCCTGGGCGCCGTCGTTGCCGCCGGCCACCAGCACGCGGTTGTCGATGAGCAGCGTGGCCGAGGCGCCCGCGCGTGGCGTCGTCATGGAACCCGCTTCGAGGATGCTGCCCGTTTCCGGATCGAACACTTCGGCAGTGGCCGGTCACGCCTTCGGGCGTCACGCCGCCAACGATCAGCACCTTGCCATCGGCCAGCCGGGTCGCAGAATGCCGCGTGCGCGGTGCCGCCAGTTGTTCGCCACGACAGTGGACGTGCCCGTGAAGGGATCGAAGATCTCGGCGTCGGCGCTCAGCAGGTCGGCAATCTCGCCGCCGACGATCAGCACGCGCCCGTCATCGAGCCGCGCCGCCGCGGCGTTGACGCGCGGGGAGGCCAACTGCCCCACCACCGTCGATGCGTTGGTCGTCGGGTCGTAGATCAGCACGCTGTCGGTGACGGTGCCGTCCAGCATCCGCCCGCCGGCAATCAGCGTCGTGTCGTCTTCGAGCGTCGCCGTGGCGGCGCCGCTGCGAGCCGACGACGGGTCGGTGGTCCCCAGCACTTCCCAAGTGCCCACCGCTTGCGGAGGCGCGGCGTTCAAGAGGAATCCCGACATGGCGATGACGGCCGAGAGGCCGAACGCGAAGGCAACGTGGCGACGCGTGCTGGTTCTCACAAGATCTCTCCCAGAAAAATCGGCCGCGGCGCGCACAAGACGGCCGCGGGCACAACGAGTTCTGGGCAGGACAGAGCAACCAGACAGCCACGGTAGAGGTAGGACAGAGCGTGCATAGCTCTGCCATATCCGCAGGCATGTTGGGGGTGATCGCTGGCTTAAGTTCGAGGATGCGGGGACTTCCTGGATTTAGAGGTAACTCAACCACCAGTCACTGCGGCGCGCTTTCACCGACGCGACCCATCGACACAGCGGGTAAAGGGATGCAACGACGATCAGCCACACGACGTACACGAGCGGCAGCGGCAGTCCGTAGCCTTTCGGGTAGAACGCCATGAACGTCATCATCTGGCTGACGGCGAAGCCTTGCGCGACGCCCAATGCGACGCTGAGCGTGTGTATCAGGTAGAAGTGGGCGACGTAGAACGCGAACGGCGCCCGCCCGTACACAACCAGAACGTCGCGCACGGGCCGAGGCACGCGCTCCCACCACGCGGCCAGCAGCGCGGCAGGTCCCAGCGTCATCAGCAGGAACAGCAGGCTGGGCGGATACTTGGTCACGTTCAGGAAATCGATCGCCGTCGCGATCGCGCCGCGGGCCTGCACCATCCAGGGGTTGGGATCGCCATAGACGCCGATGACGCGAAGCGCCACAAACGCCAGCGTGAGCGCGGCGCCGCACAGGAACAAAGAGCGGTCGCGCGCGGCGGGCTGGCGCTCGAAGATGCCGGCGCAGCCGAACCCGAAGATCATCAGGCCCGCCCACGGCAGCAGCGGGTAGACGACCCCCACGAAGAACGGTCCGACCACGACCGCCATCTGGGCGTGCAGCGCGACCCACAGGGGCGGGCTGGTGTCGAACACGCTTTGCGGCATCGGCCAGATGGGATCCAGCAGGTTGTGGCCGACGAGGATCGCCGCACCCAGCGCCAGGCAGGCGCGGCGGCCCAGGAACTGCGCGCCCGCCAGTATCACCATGCTGGCGCCGATGGCCCACAACACCTGGAACGGCGTGAGCACGAGACCTTGAATCTCGGCGATGCCCCAGGGAGCAAACGATGCGGAGGTGGCAATCACCAGCCACTCGATGGCGATCAGCCACAACCCGCGCTTGAGCAGGAATGCCCCGAGCGACGCCGGTGTTTTACGCGTCGCCATCAGGCCGGCGCTGACCCCGGCCAGGCACACGAAGGCGGGCGCACAGAAGTGGGTGATCCAGCGGGTCAGGAAGAGCGCCAGGCCGACGTTGGGGTCAACCGTCGGGTCCTGTGCCGCGCCGGCGTGGAAGAAATCACGCACGTGATCCAGGGCCATGATCACCATGACCAGGCCGCGCACCATGTCCAGCGACACCAGGCGGTAGACGCGCGTGTTGACGGGCAGCGGGGCGTTCAAGCGACCGAATTCTGCCACAGTTGCGCTGGCCAGCCCGAAGCGGGGCCAAGAGACACTGCTCAGCGAGGCGCAGCCTCGCTGACTTAGAATTGACCGCGATGGAGGCCTGGATGCGGTCAGTTCGCATGCCCGTAGCGCTGGTGTTCGCCGGCGCGTTCGTGTTCCTGGCGCTGATGCGCGTGACGGCGGCCGGCGAGCCGGATTTCACCGGCGTGTGGACGACCTACGCCGAGCCCGGCGCGCCGCGCCCGGCGCGCGGCGGCGGCCCGCCGCCGCCCTTCACGGCGGAAGCGAAGAAGAAGGTAGACGCCTACCGCGCCATGGTGGCGCCCACGGGCGACACGCCCGGGGGCTACTGCCTGGGCACCGGCATGCCTGGCTCGATGCTGGGCTCGGGCGGCTACCCGATGGAGATCCACCAGCGGCCCGAGCAGCTGATCATCGTCTACGAGGCGCACAGCGAGATTCGCCGCGTCTACCTGGGCAACCGCATCGTGCCGGACGCCGATCGCATCCCCGGCCGCAACGGCCACTCGAGCGGCCGCTGGGAAGGCGACACGCTGGTGATCGAGACGACGCACCTCGTGGAGCAGGTGGACCAGCAGTACGCGCACAGCGACCAGGCAAAGATCGTCGAACGCTACCGGATGAGCACCGGGCCGAACGGCGTGAAGGTGCTGGCGGCCGAGATGACGCTGACCGATCCGGTGTTCTACACGCAGCCGGTGAAGGTCGAGAAGAAATGGCAACAGGTGCCGAACGGCCACCTGCTGCCCTACGAGTGCGCCGAGGAAGGCTGGCGCAAACGACTCGAGGAGCTGGAGAAAAAGCGATGAGGAAGGCAGTGCTCGCGGTCCTGGTGGCCCTCTGCGGCGCGCTCGTCGTCAGCGTGCCGGCGTCGGCGCATCATTCGGCGATCCAGTTCGACTTCGGCAAGTCGGTGCCGATCAAGGGCGTGGTGATCAAGTTCGAGGCGATCAACCCGCACATGCGGCTGATCCTGCGCGTCACCGACGCGAAGGGCACGCGCGACATCGAGCTGGAGGGCCACAGCACCAACAACATGTATCGCGCCGGCTATCGCGACAAGATGATCCAGGTCGGCGACACGATCACGGTGAATGTCGCTCCGCTCAAGGACGGCTCCGAGGGCGGCTACGTGACGTCGGCCGTGACGGCCAAGGGCACGCGCTTCGGTGCGCTGTCGGCCGCCGAGCGCGCGCGCGAGCAGGAGAAGGCGGAAGGCGGGCGTCAGTAGCATCGGGCTCCGGGCTCCGGGCTCCGGGCTACAGGCCTCGAGGTGCGGAACTGAGGCGCTCGCGGGCCGGACGCGAGCGAAACGTAGGAGCTACTCCGCCAGGTTACCCGCGGGACAGCAGCGCGGCGACGATGGCGACGAACGTCGTCACCTGCACGCCTACCGTCCACACAGAACTGCCGCGACACCTTGTCCTCGAGACCGTCGATTCGCCTGTCAACCGCCCGCGAGCCTGGCATCGATCCGCTGCTCGAACGAGTCGAAGCGCGCCTCCATGCGCTGCTCGAGATGGCGCATGCCCTGCTCGAGCTGGCGCACGCTGTCGCGAACTTCCAGTAATGCGTGGGACTGTTCGCTCACTTGCCCCTCGAGAAACGCTACACGTTCTTCGATCGTTGGCACGCCTGCCTCCATCAGGATACGCCGACACTTTCGATTCCTCAATCATCGGCGTCAGTCGCACACGTGATGCCAAGCGGACAAACACGGGAAACGTGCCCCAGCGCTCGTGAAGGGCTGACTTCTTGCGACCCCAGAAAGGCGCGGCAGTGGCAGATTACGGACCGTGGGGGTAAGCTTTCCGCCATCAGCCCAGACTGCGGGCTACGGGCCTCGAGGTACGGAACTGAGGGGGACGTCATGACACAGACTCGTCGGCAGTTCGTGTTCCAGAGTGCGGCGACGCTCGCCGCTGCTGGGTTCCTTCCGGTGCGAGCCTGGGCGGCGGAGACGCCGGTCGAGGCCGAGACGGCCTTCGGCCGTATCCGCGGCGTGGACGTGGACGGCATCAAGACGTTCAAGGCCATCCCCTACGGCGCCAGCACGGCGGGACGCAACCGGTTCCGGCCGCCGGTGGACCCGGCCAAGTGGACCGGCGTGCGGGACGCGCTGGCGTATGGGCCCAGCGCGCCGCAGCGCGAGCCCGGCACAGCGCCGAACACATCGGACCTGGCGGTGGCCGGCGCCGGCATGCGCCAGGAAAACGAAGACTGCCTGGTCCTGAACGTGTGGACGCCGGCGCTGGGCGACAACCGCAAGCGGCCGGTGATGGTGTGGTGCCACGGCGGCGGCTTCGCCACCGGCTCCGGCTCGTCACCGATTACCGAAGGCGAGGCCCTGGCCCGGCGCGGCGACGTGGTGGTGGTGACGCTGAACCACCGGCTCAACGTGATGGGCTTCACGTTCCTCGAAGAGGCGGGCGGCGCCGAGTTCGCCGGCTCGGGCGACGCCGGCATGCTGGACATCGTGCACGCGCTCAAGTGGGTGCGCGACAACATCGGCCGCTTCGGCGGCGATGCCGGCAACGTGACCGTGTTCGGCCAGTCGGGCGGCGGCCGCAAGGTGGCGACGCTGCTGGCAATGCCGGCGGCGAAGGGCCTCTTCCACCGCGCCATCATCGAGAGCGGCGCCACGTTGAAGCTGGTAGAGCGCGACCAGGCGGCGCGCGTCGCCGCGGAGCTGATGAAGACGCTCGGCATCGGCCCGGCCAACGTGCGCGAGCTGCAGACGTTGCCGGCCGACCGGATCATGGCCGCTTACTTCGCCACCATGCGGCGGATGAACGTGGACCAGATGACGATGGGCTTCTCGCCCACCATGGACGGCGTGCACGTGGCGCAGCACCCGTTCCACCCCACGGCGTCCACCGTGTCTCCGTCGGTACCGCTGATGCTCGGCTCCGCGCGCACCGAGCTGACCTCCAGCGCCGCGCCGGCGCTGTTCTCGCTGGACGATGCCAGCCTGAAGGCGCGGATCGGCACGCTGCTGGGCGAGCACGCGGAGCGGGCGCTGACCACGTATCGCAAGACCAACCCGAACGCGACGCCGTCCGACCTCTACTTCCTGATTGCCAGCGACCATCGCTACAGCGGCCCGGCGATGAAGATTGCCGAACGGCGCGCGGCGCTGGGGCAGGGACCGGTGTTCCTCTACTACTTCCGCTGGGAGTCGCCGCTCCAGGGCGGCAAGTTCAAGTCGCCGCACACGATCGAGATCCCGTTCGCGTTCGACAACGTGAAGCGCGCGGCGCTGACCAAGGACGCGCCGACGGCGCAGGCGCTGGCCGACAAGGTCAGCGCCTCCTGGCTGGCGTTTGCGCGCAGCGGCAACCCGAGCATCAGCCAGCTGCCGCCGTGGACGCCGTTCAACGGGCGCGAGCGCGCGACGATGGTGTTCGACAACGAGAGCCGCGTCGTCAACGACCCGATTCGCGAGGAGCGCCTGGCGATCTGGGCCGCGCTCGGCTACGCCTAGCGAGGAGGGCTCCCTCCGAGGCGACCCAGGCCTCGCCTGGGACGCTCCGAGCGGTTGAGGTGGCCACGCCGGCTCCGTTGCAGTAGGCTCTGTTTTGGCGCTCGCGGTGGTTCATGGGCGCGGAAGGGGAAGTTGTGATGAAGACCCTCAGTCGACGAGCTTTCGTGACGGCGTTGGGGATGCTGAGCGTCCCGCTGATCGCTCTCGCGCAGGAGAATCGCGAAGAGAAAAAGGAAGAAGCGAAAGAGAAAAAGGAAGAAGCGAAAGACAAGGCTGAGGATGCGGTCGACGACCGGGACAAGGTCGTTGATGGCCCGGGGACCGATAACAGCCAGGACCGGCGGCAGGATCGACGGCGCGACGCCGTCAAGGACTAGCGGCGGCGCCGACCGGCTCTCCGTTCAGTGGGAGAGCGGGTCGAGCGGCGGCGCAAAGGTTCCGCTGACGGAATAGCCCGGCATCGGCGTGGGAAAACCGGCCGCGCCGAACGATTCGCGAATCAGGCGGTTGGCGTCGAAATACACCTGCCAATAGTGGCGGTTGTCGCAGAACGGGCGAACGCACAACTGCGGACCCGCCGGCGTGAACTGCAAAACGTCCACCTGGGGCGCGGGATCGGCCAGAACGTTCGGCACCCGCGCGAGCCCCTCCTTCAGCAGACGCATCGCCTGGTGGTGATCGACGTCGTGGCTGATCAGCACCGTCAGGTCGACGCGCCGGTAGGGGTTGGCTGAGAAGTTCTGGATCGTGTCGGAGAACACCTTGTTGTTGCCGACGATCGTCAGCACGTTGTCGGGCGTGTTGATGGTGGTGCCGAACAGTCCGATGGCATTCACGGTCCCGGTCACGCCGCCGGCGGTGACGAAGTCGCCGACCTTGAAGGGCCGCAGAACGACGAGAAACGCGCCGGCCGCGAAGTTGGCCAGCAGGCCACCCCATGCCACGCCAATCGCGACGCCGCCGGCCGCCAGCAGCGCGGCGAACGAGGTGGTTTCGACGCCGAAGAATCCGAGGATGGCGACGACCAGGGCGACGTTCAGCAGCACCTTCAGGCCGGTGCGCAGGTAGGAGGCCAGGGTCACGTCGAACTGCTGACGACCCAGGGCCTTCCCGAGCATTCGAGGCCGCGAGCCCGATCAGCCAGCGCCCGGCCAGCCAGAGCACGATGGCCCCGGCCACCTTCCACGCCGCCGCGACCAGGGTCGCAAGCGCGCCCTGTGTGAGAGCGTTCATATCCATTGGAGCGGATCCCTCCTGCTTGGGTCGGTACCGAAGCTACTTCGCGGACGCCGGTTCGCCGGTCTCGAACGACGAGCCGGCAAACACCTGGCGGCCGTCCGCCAGCTTCACGGTGCGCGCGTTGGCGATGTGGTCCGAGGTCTTGGAGCGGAAACCGCTGACCGTGATCTGGTGGCCCTGCTTGAGCGAATCACGGCGCCAGCCGTTGCGCATCAGGCCGTTGGGCGGCCCCAGCTCGAAGTCCCACAGCTGGTCCTTGCCGGTCTCGTCCTTGCCCTGCACGTAGATCCGGGCGTGGGGATTGGTCCACTCCAGCCGCTGCATCGTGCCGGTGACGGTGATCGTCCGCTCGCGGTCGAACTCGGCCGCGAAGGAGTGATGCGCGCGAACGGGCGCGACCGCGGCCAGCGCGCCGAGACCAAGAACGCTGAGAACGAAGAACCGTCGCGTCATCGCGCCTCCATGCTGCCGAGATGATGCCCCGCCCCGCGGAGCGGGGCAAAGAGACACTGCTCTCTGGCGAAGCTGCGCCACCGGTTTCTTCGATGACAAAGCCAGCTTCGCCAGCATAATACGCTGGTTTCCAGACGGAGGGCGCATGAGCGTGGCGGGTCGTATGGCGGTGCTGGCGGCGGTCGTGGCCCTGACGGGGCCGTCGCTCTCGGCGCAGTGGACGCGGTATCCGACCCCGGGCGTGCCGCGGCTGCCCAACGGCGAGCCCAACCTGGCGGCCCCCGCGCCGCGCACCGCCGATGGGAAGCCGGACCTGTCGGGACTGTGGCGCGGCTTCGGGGCGGGTGGCCCCGGCGGCACAGCCGCGCCTCCTCCCGGCGGGCCTCCCGTCGCCGGCTTCCGCGACGTCGCGCAGAACATCAAGGAAGGATTGCCGCTCACGCCCGAGGGGCGCGAGATCCTCAAGGTGCGCGTCGCCGGCAACAGCAAGGACAACCCCGAGGCACACTGCCTGCCGATGGGCATCGTGCAGCTGCACACGCAGGGCGCGCCCCGCAAGTTCATCCAGACGCCGCGCGAGCTGGTGATCCTCTACGAGGCCAGCTCCGAGCGGCGCGAGATCTTCACCGACGGGCGCGGCCTCCCCACCGACGATCCGCAGCCCTGGTACAACGGCTACTCGGTGGGCCGCTGGGAGGGCGACACGCTGGTGGTGGAAACGGTGCAGTTCAAGGACGGCGGCTGGCTGGACATCATCGGCAGCCCGCTCTCGGATGCCGGCAAGGTGACCGAGCGTTTCCGCCGCCCGACCTACGGGCGCATGGAAATCGACGTCACCGATCGAGGACAAGAAGATGTACACGCGCCCGTTCACGGTGCGCGTCAACCAGCAGCTGATGCTGGACGAAGAGCTGCTGGAGTTCGTGTGCCTGGAGAACCAGCGTTTCGGCAAGCAGTAGCGACCCGGCGCGTCGCGCGGGGACCTCGGCGGCCTTGCGTGGCACCGCGGCTCCCCGCCTTGGCCAGCCGGTCGCCGTCGTCGACATCGGCTCCAACTCGGGCCGGGTGATGGTGTACGCGCGCGACGCGTCGAGCCACCTCCGCCTGCTCGGGCGGCTCGCGGGCGCCCCTCGGCTGGTGAGCGACGTGGACACGCTGGGGAAGCTGAGCGACGTGACCATGGCGCGGACCACCGAGGCCGTGCGCGACTTCCAGGCCATCGCCGCCGGCATGGGCGCGTCGCGCATCGTCGCCGTGGCCACCGCCGCCATGCGCGACGCCCGCAACGGCGAGCTGTTCGTCGAACGGCTGGCACGGGAGCTGGGGATTCGAATCGAGATCATTGGCGGCCTCGACGAAGCACGCTACGGCTTCACCGGCGCCGTCAGGGGCCTGGCGGTTTCGAACGGCGTGCTGTTCGATCTCGGGGGCGGCAGCATGCAGGTGTCGCGGTTCGCGCACCGCAGGCTCGGCAAGAGCGTCAGCCTGCCGCTCGGCGCGCTGCGTCTCAGCCAGACCTTTCTCGAATCGGATCCGCCGACGGCCAAACAGCTCCGGCGTCTGCGCGATCACGTTCGCCGGACGCTGGACAAGGCACGGGTGGCGAAACTGGCTTCCGGTGAGCGGCTGGTCGGAACCGGAGGCACGCTGCGCAATCTGGCCAAGATCGATCACGTGCGGCGGCAATACCCGATCAGCGGCCTGCACGGCTACGAACTGGCAGCGGATCGCCTGGCCGGGATCGTCGATCGCCTGGCGGCCACGCAGGGAAAAGGCCCGCGATGAGATCGCGGGCCTCAGCGCAGAGCGGGCCGACTCCATCGTCGGCGGTGCCATCGCCATCGAGATACTGGCCGAGGCGGTTGGCGCCGGCGAGATTCTCGTCTCGGGCCAGGGTGTGCGCGAGGGCATCGCGCTCGGGCTCCTGAAGATGGCCGATCGGTTCACCCGAGATGGTCAAGGAGGCCTCCCTGGTGTCGCTGGTGTCGCGGTTCGACGGCTGGCGGCGGGGCGCCGCGGCACGCCGGCGCGACGCGGCCGCGGCGCTGCTCCGAGCGCTCGAGCCGAAAGCGCCGGCACGCGTGGTCCAGGCGGTGGATCACGCCGCGCGGGTGCTGGACATCGGCCGCAGCTTCGACGTGGTGGACCGCCACGAGCACGTGGCCGACATCTTTCTGCACACCGAGCTCAACGGCTTCGCGCACAGCGAACTGGTGCTGGTGTCGGCCATCCTGCGCCGCGCCGGCGACCGGCACTCCAAGGTGCTGCCGCTGGCGCTGTCCGGCGAGTCGCCCGGCGGGGCCTGCTCGATCGCGCGGCGATCATCCTGGCGCTGGCCGACGAGATCGAGGCCAGGTGCCCGCCGGGCCGCCCGATAGCCATCGACTGCACGATCGGCCGCGACGTCACGCTCTCGGTGCCCTCGCTGCCATCGTGGCTCGCCAAGGACCTCGACAGGCGATTCGAGCGCGCCTTCGGCCGCACCCTGATCGTCCGGCACTGAGGCGCCCGGAGCTAGCGCTTCGCGGCGTACTCCTGATCGGTCACCTTGGCCATCCAGTTGGTCGGGCCGAAGCTGAGCGAGATCTGCGTCAGCGGCTCGTCCGGCAGCGCCCCGTGCCAGTGCACGATCTGCCGCTCGACGCGCAGCGTAGTCCCCTGGGGGAACTCCTGCACGGCCTTGCCCTGCTCCTGCGTCCGCATGCGACCCTTTTCCGCGAACAGGACCTGGCCCTCGCTGTGGCTGTGCCAATTGGTCCGTGCGCCCGGCGAGAAGGTGTAGCGGTTGGTCCGGAAGTCGGTGGTCGTGTGCGGCGTCACCAGCCCGACGAAGTTGCTGGGATCGAACGTCGCCGGCGGCGTGCCGCCGCTGGCTGCTGGGCGCCGAAGAGCCAGGAGGCCGAGCCGCCGAGCAGCACGATGGAGACGAGAACAGCAAGTCGTTTCATGATCGCTCCCTATTGCGAGCCGGCGCGCTCGGCTGCCCGGGCTCCGCTGAGGATATTCCGCATCGCGTAGTTGCCTTCGTGGCAGGCGTATTCGAACACATCCGACACCCGCGGGCTGGTCTTGAGATCGAGAGCCGCCGTCCACGGCCGCGCGAACGTGGCCGGGTCCGACACGGTGACCTCGTAGCGCACGGTGTCGGCCGCGGTTCGCCGGAAACGCTCCACCAGCGTCAGCCCCGCCGTGGCGCCGCGGTAGTTCACCATGTGCGCCGGAAAGTTGGCCACCTCCACCACCAGCGTGTCGCCTTCCCAACGGCCGCGCGAATCCCCGAAGTACTGCCGCATGCTCGACGGCAGCGGCGCGCGGCCGTCGAGCGGGATCACCCGCGCGTCGTGGATCATCTCGTAGCGGATGGCGACATAACCGGGGCCCTGCACGATCTCGGAGGTGTTGTTGTAGATGGTCGGGAAGATCACGTGCGGCAGGCCGCGCGTGATGCAGCGGTCGTACCAGTCGAGCGCCTGCGGCCCGTCGAACGGCTTGTTGCCCGTGGTACGCGCGTTCACGGCGACCGTGCTGCGCTTGCGCGCCTCGTCGTTGAGGAACGGGATGCGGCCGTCGGGGGGATCGATCACGACCGACGTGCGCCTCGACGGGCGTCCGCGCTCCAGCCAATGCGCCGGCGGCCCGGTGCCGTCCCCGCCGCCGCGGCCGGCCGGGCGCTCGGCCACGAACGCCTCCGCGTCCTGGACCGCCTGCCGCTGCGCCTGCGTCACGCGGGCGTTGAACTCCTCGTCGGTGACGACGGCGCGCGCGCCGAACTGCGGCGGGCGCTCGAACGGCACGCCCAGCTCGTCGTCGGTGGTGAAGACGCCCTGCAGGTCGGGATCGCCCCAGGGCGTACGGGCCTGCTGGCCCCCGAGCGAAACGCCCAGCACGCACACCAGCGGCAGGAGTGAAAGCACGAAACGCCGGTTGCTCGTCATTGTCGCTCCACCCGATCGAGGATCGTCTGGGCCATCCGCAGGCTCGCCGCGTCTATCATCTTGCCGTCGTGCACGGCGGCGCCCTTTCCGGCCGCCGCCGCCTGGTTGACGGCCTGCACCACCGCCGTGGCGTACGCCACCTCGTCCGCCGACGGCGAGAACACGGCATTCGTGGTCGCCAGCTGCGACGGGTGAATGCACTGCTTGCCGTCGAAGCCCAGCGCCCGCGCGATCCGGCATGAGCGCTCGAACCCCGCGGCATCCTTGTACTGCCCGTACGGCCCGTCTACAGCGCGCAGCCCGTTGGCGCGCGCGGCCGCCACGATGCCCAGCATCACCGCGTGCCAGCGGTGACCCGGATACAGTTCGTCGTTGGCGTCGAACTCGCCGATGCCGGTTGACGGCATCCGCATCGACGCCGCGAAGTCTCCGGGGCCGAAGATGAGCGACCGCAGCCGGGGCGCGGCGGCCGCGATCTCCTTCAGCTCGACGTAGCCGCCGGCGCTTTCAATCTGCGCCTCGATGCCGATGGGCGACGTGCGGCCGGTGTGGGCCTCGAGCTGCGAGAGCAGCGTGTCCACGAACCAGACGTCGCGAGCCGAACCCACCTTGGGCACCATCACGGCGTCGATCCGCGCCCCCGCCCCCTCCACGACCTCGACCAGATCGCGGTAGGCGAACGGCGTGTCGAGGCCGTTGATGCGCACCAGCCGCATGCGCGCGCCGAAGTCCAGCTCGCGCAGCGCCTGGACCACACGGCCACGGCTGGCGGGCTTGTCGTCCGGCGTGACCGAATCCTCGAGATCCAGGCACACCGCATCGGCCGGGCTGGCCGCGGCCTTGGCCATCATGTCGGGCCGGGACCCCGGCACGAACAGCATGCTGCGGACCGACCGCCCGGAAGCCTGGCTCATCGCCGGCTATTGTAGTCAGTGACGCGGGTGGTGCCGTACGTAGAGGATCACCTCGAACATCGCCAGGCACACCAGCAGCACCACGCCGGTGCCGACGAGCACCTCCACGGGATAGAACAGCGCGGCCATCATCAGGGGCACGAGCAGCAGACCTTCCATCGCCATGATCGAGAACCCATCGACCATGCTGGTGAGTTCCTTCCACTGACCACGAACCAGCTCGAGCATGTGGCACCTCCGTGGAATCTGGTGCCACTATACGCCTGTCCAGCTGGGACGTCAGCACATCCCGCGCCAGGTTCAGCCCGTGACAGAATGCCCTCTTCCGGGTGGCGGAGCGCGATGAGCAGTAACGATTTCCTCGTGGTCGGGATTGGGGCCTCGGCGGGGGGCGTGAATGCCTGTCGCTCGTTCTTCGAGCAGGTGCCCGCCGACAGCGGCATGGCCTTCGTGGCAATCCTGCATCTCTCGCCCGAGTACGACAGCCACCTCTCGGAAGTGCTGCAGCGCTCGTCGAAGATCCCGGTGACCACGGTTCAGGATCGGGTCCAGGTCGAGCCCAACCACGTCTACGTGGTCTCGCCCCGTCAGAGCCTGACGATGGACGACGGCTGGCTGGTCCAGTCGCCGGCGACTCGCGTGGAAGAGCGGCGCGCGCCGATCGACATCTTCTTTCGGACGCTCGCCGAGGCACGCGGCGACCGCGCCGTGTGCATCGTGCTGTCGGGCACGGGCGCCGACGGCTCGATGGGCTTGAAGCGCATCAAGGAGCGCGGCGGGACATGCCTGGTGCAGGACCCGGCGGAGGCCGAGCACGACGACATGCCGCGCAACGCCGTGGGCACGACGCTGGCCGACGACGTGCTGCCGGTCGCGGCGATGCCGGGGCGGCTGATTGCGTTCCGTGACCGCATGCAGACGGTGCGCCTTCCGGAAGCGCCGCAGCATCGGGACGCGCCGGACGAACGCGCGCTGCACCAGGTGTTCAGCGAGCTGCGCGTCAGGACCGGCCACGACTTCTCCAACTACAAGCGCGGCACCGTGCTGCGGCGGGTGGAACGGCGCCTCGGCGTCCGCCAGTTCCCCGACCTGGCCACCTACGCGGAGTTCATCCGTGAGCACCCGGAAGAGGCGCAGGCGTTGTTGAAGGACCTGCTCATCAGCGTGACGCAGTTCTTCCGCGACGATGCCGCCTTCAAGGCCCTGGCGCAGCAGGTGATCCCGAAGCTGTTCGAGGGCAAGAGCGCGAAGGATCAGGTACGTGTGTGGGTCCCCGGGTGCGCCACCGGAGAGGAGGCGTATTCGCTGGCCATGCTGCTGTCGGAGCATGCCGCGGCGATTTCCGAGGCGCCGAACGCGCAGATCTTCGCGACCGACATCGACGAGCAGGCCGTCGCGCTCGCGCGTGAAGGCCGCTACAGGATCAACGACGCCGTCGACGTCTCGCCGGAGCGTCTACAGCGGTTCTTCAGCAGGGAGGGCGAGTTCTACCGCGTCCGCAAGGACTTACGGGAAATGGTGCTGTTCGCGCACCACAACCTGGTGAAGGATCCGCCGTTCTCGCATCTCGACCTGGTGTCGTGCCGCAACCTCCTGATCTACCTCAATCACACCGCGCAGGAACGGGTGATGGAGGTGCTGCACTTCGCGCTCAACCCGAACGGCTACCTGTTTATCGGCTCGTCCGAATCGGTGGAGGGTTCGAGCGACCTGTTCGCGGCCGTGAACAAGGACGCGCACATCTACCAGAGTCGCGGTGGGGCCATGCGGCTTGGCCTGCAGGTTCCGCCGCTGACCTACTCCCGTGGCATGCCACGGCTGCATGCGCCCGAGCCCCGCCCGAGGTCCGCGCGCGCGAACGCCTGATCCCACCCGATCTGCACCAGCGCCTGCTGGAGGAGTACGCGCCGCCGTCGATCGTCGTCAACGACGAATACGAGATCGTGCACGTGTCTGAGCGGGCGTCGCGGATGCTGGAGTTCCCCGGTGGCGAGCCGTCCCACAACCTGATCAAGGTGGTGCGGCCCGAGCTGCGGATCGAGCTGCGCACAGCGCTGCACCAGGCCGCCCAGCACCGGACCAACGTGCAGATCTCCGGCCTGCACGTCCGATCCGACGACGGCCGCGTGATGACGGTCAACCTGACCGTCCGGCCGGTGCTGCGAGACGACGACCCGGCGCGCGGTTTCTTCCTGGTGTTGTTCGAAGAAGCCGGGGAGGCGCCGGCCAGACGGCTCGCCGACGATGGTGGTCTCGACCAGCGAGTCAGCCCAGCATCTCGAGGACGAGCTGGTACGGGTCAAGAGTCAACTGCGCAACACCATCGAACAGTACGAAACGCAGGCGGAAGAACTGAAGGCCTCCAACGAGGAGTTGCAGGCCATCAACGAGGAACTGCGGTCGGCGACCGAAGAGCTGGAGACGAGCAAGGAAGAACTGCAGTCGCTGAACGAGGAGCTGCGAACCGTCAACCAGGAGCTGAAGCTCAAGATCGATGAGCAGGCCCAGGCCGCCAACGACATCCAGAACCTGATCAACTCGACCGAGTTCGGCACCGTGTTCCTGGACCGGTCCGGACGGATCAAGCTGTTCACACCGCGGGCACGGGACATCTTCCGGCTGATCCCCAGCGATCGGGGCCGGCCCCTGCAGGACATCAGCAGCCATCTGGAGTGCCGGACCTGTCCAAGGACGTGGAGCGCGTGCTCGACCGGCTGGAGCGAGTGGAGCGCGAAGTGTTCACGCGCGACGGCCGCTGGCAGCTGATGCGCATGGCGCCCTACCGCACGTCGGACGACAGGATCGACGGCGTGGTGCTGACCTTCGTGGACGTCACGGAGCGCAAGCTGGCTGCGGTGCAGCTGGCCGAGTCGGAGCGACGGCTGAGACGGGCGCTGGAAGTGGACACGGTCGGCGTGTTGTTCATCGGCACCGGCGGCCTCGTCACCAGGACGAACGAAGCGTTCTTTCGACTCAGCGCTCTGTCCAGGGAGGACCTGGCGGCTGGCAACCTACGCTGGGAAGACCTGGCGGCGCCCGAGAAGCGGGCCGACTTCGTCAGCGCGCTCGACGAACTGCGCCGCAGCGGCCGCCTGGTGCCGTACGAGCTCGAGTGCCGGCGCCCCGGTGGCGCCCCGTGGTGGGCGCTTGTCACCGGCACCCGGCTGAACGAGAACGAAGCCGTGATCTTCCTGGTGGACATCACCGACCGCCATATGGCGGTGGAAGAACTCGAAGAGGACGACCGGCGCAAGAACGAGTTCCTGGCCGCCCTGGCCCACGAACTGCGGAATCCGCTGGCGCCGATTGCCGCGGGGCTCGAGGTGCTTCGCCTCTCGGGAGCCGTCGATGGACGAGCCGCCCGTGCCCGTGAGGTCATGGATCGGCAGGTCCAGCACATGATCCGGCTGGTGGAGGACCTGCTGGAGGTGTCGCGGATCACGCTCGGCAAGATCGAACTACGACGCGAAACGTCGGATCTGGCGCCCATCCTGCGCACCGCGATCGAGGCCTGCGCGCCGACGTTCCGGGCCGGCCAGCAGAAAGTGACCGTGGACATCACGGCGGAGCCGCTGCCGATGTACGGCGACCCGGTGCGGCTGGTGCAGGTGTTCACCAACCTGCTGCGCAATGCGGCCAAGTACACGCCCGAGGACGGATCGATCGCGATCGACGCCGCGCGCGAGGGGGCCCAGGCTGTCGTCACGGTGACGGACACCGGCATGGGCATCCCGCCGAAGATGCTGCCGCGCATCTTCGACTTGTTCACGCAGGGCCCGCTGCTGCCCGACGGCCAGTTCCAGACCGGATTGGGCATCGGCCTGACCCTGGTGCGGACGCTGGTCGAGGCGCACGGCGGCCAGGTGGCAGCCGCCAGCGAGGGCGTGGGCACGGGTGCAACCTTCACGGTGAATTTGCCGCTGATGCCGGTGCAGCCGGCCGTGCCCAAGCCCGAGGCGCCGCTCGCAGTCGATCTGTCCGCCCACCGGATCGTGGTCGTGGACGACAACCACGACGCCGCCGACAGCCTGGCCACGCTGCTGTCGATGCTGGAAGCGGAGGTACACGTGGCGTATACCGGCCGCGATGCGCTGGCGCAGATCGCCGAGCACAAGCCGTCGATCGTGTTCGTGGATCTCGGCATGCCGGGGATGGACGGGTTCGAGGTCGCGCGCGAGGCGAGGCGCCGGCACCCCGGCGAGGCGATGACGCTGGTGGCGCTGACGGGCTGGGGGCAGCAGCAGGCCAAGCAAGCAGTCGCGGACGCCGGCTTCGATCATCACGTGACCAAGCCGGCGAGCATGGAGCGGCTGACCGAGATCCTGTCGTCGTCGGCGCCGGCGCGCACGGATCCGGCGGCTGCCGATGCCCCTTGATTCGTGCGACCCATGGGAGTAGGGTGTGCCAGCCGTCAAGGGTGCGGCGGATTCATGCGGGGCGCGTATTCCTGGACGTGGCGGAGGGGCAGCCAATCTAGGTAGCTGAAAAACGGTTCCGGGGGACTCGGCTCTGGCCGAACACATCCAAATGAGAGGTGGACTATGCGCTCAGGCGTACAGACGCTGGCACTCCTCGCGTCAATCATCCTCATCCCAACCGGGGTCTATGCACAGGCAGTGATCGCAGGTTTCGTGAGAGACACGTCCGGGGCCATTCTTCCCGGTGTCACCGTCGAGGCCAGCAGCCCGGCGCTCATCGAGAAGGTCCGGACGACCATCAGCGACAGCAACGGACAATACCGCGTCGAAGACCTGAGGCCCGGCGTCTACAAGGTCAGCTTCTCGCTGACCGGGTTCAGCACCTTCGAGCGCGAAGGCGTGGAGCTGACGGGGTCGTTCACGGCCACCATCAACGCCGAGATGCGCGTCGGCGCCCTCGAGGAAACGGTCACGGTCACGGGCGAAAGCCCGATCGTGGACGTCCAGAGCGCCCGGCGGCAGACGGTGCTGAACAACGACGTCCTGAAGGCGATTCCGACCGTGCGCAGCTACAACGCGCTCGTGGTCGTGGTGCCCGGTGTGGTGACCAACACCAACGACGTCGCCACCGGCACGGCGACCACCCAGTTTCCCATTCATGGCGGCCGCAACAACGAAGGCCGCATGACGATAGACGGGCTCAACATCGGCAATCCCCCCGGCGGCAATCAGCCGCCCGGCTTTTCGGTGGACGTCGGCAACTCCGAGGAGATCTCGTTCACGACGTCGGGTGGGCTGGGTGAGTCCGAGACCGCCGGTCTGGTCATGAACATCGTGCCCAAGACGGGCGGCAACACGCTGCACGGGTCCGCGTTCTACAGCGGCAGCGGCGAGCCCCTGCAGGCCGACAACACGGCCGGCACCGGCGTGGGGGCGCCGACGCCGCTGACGAAGATCTACGACATCAACGGCGCCGTTGGCGGGCCGATCCTGAAGGACAAGCTGTGGTATTTCGCGACCGGGCGAACCCAGGGCAGCACGCGCGTGAACGCCAACATGTTCTTCAACCTGAACGCCGGCGATGCCTCGCAGTGGCTGTATCGAGGGGGCCCGGGCGTCAGCGACCCCGGCTTCTCCGATCGCACCTGGGAGAACATCAGCGGTCGGTTGACCTGGCAGGCCACGCCCCGCAACAAGATCGGCGGCTACTGGGACGAGCAGTGGGTGTGCCGGAAGTGCGAGGGCGCGACCATCGGCATCACCACGCCGCCCGTCGCCTCGCCCGAGGCGATCGGGCCCGGGCAGACGCTGCCGCTGCGCGTGCCGCAGGTCACGTGGACGTCGCCCTTGACCAACCGCCTGCTGCTCGATGCCGGCTTCGGCGGCACCTATTACGGCTGGGGCAACTTCGAGCGGGATCCGAACCCCACGCGCGATCTGATCCGCATCACCGAGCAGTGCGCGGCGGGCTGCGCCAACAACGGCGGCCGCGCCAACCTGGTCTACCGCTCGCAGGATTGGGGCGACAACCGCACCGGCTCCTACACCTGGAAGGGATCGGCGGCCTACGTCACCGGCACCCACAGCCTCAAAGTCGGCTACCAGGGCACGCTGATGACCGACGACCGCACCTGGTATTCGAACAACCAGAACATGTACTACCGGTTCAACAACGGCATCCCCAACCAGCTCACCCAGACCATTTCGCCGTGGATCAACGACGCACGTGCCGGCTGGGACGCGATCTTCGCCCAGGAGCAGTGGACGATGCGCCGGCTGACGCTGCAGGGCGCGCTGCGATTCGACGTCGCGCGCAGCTGGTTCCCGGCGCAGAAGATCGGGCCGACCCGGTTCCTGCCGGTCGCCTACGACTTCCCGGAGACCAAGGGCGTGGACAGCTACAAGGACATCACGCCGCGGATGGGCGTGGCGTGGGACGTCTTCGGCACCGGCAAGACGGCCGTCAAGATGAACTTCGGCAAATACCTCGAAGGTGTGGGCGTGCAGTTGACGTATGCCAACTCGAATCCCACGCTGCGCGTGCCGACCTCGACCGGCCCCTTCGGCGTGCAGGGCGTCTCCCGGACCTGGATCGACGCCGACGCCGACTTGGTCGCCCGACTGCGACTTCAGCAATCCGCTGGCGCACGGCAATCCCGCGGCGGTCAACGGCGGCGGCGGGACCGATTTCTGCGGACAGCTGTCGAATACCCGGTTCGGCCAGCCGGTCCTGACCGGCAACTACGATCCGGACCTGCTCAACGGGTGGGGTGTCCGGGCGTCGGACTGGAGCTTCGGCCTCTCCGTGCAGCAGCAGCTCATGGCCCGGATGTCGATCGAGGTCGGGTACTACCGGCGGTGGTTCGACGGCTTCACCCTCAACGACAACCTGGCGCTGCAGAACAGCGACCTGACGCCGTACAGCATCACCGCGCCGCAGGATCCGCGCCTGCCGGGCGGCGGCGGCTACACGATCTCCGGCCTCTATGACGTCGTGCCGGCGAAAGCCGGACAGGTCGACAACCTGGCAACGCTCGGCGAGAAGTACGGCGAGTGGTATCAGTACTTCAACGGCTTCGACGTCACGTTGAACCTGCGAACTGGCAACGGCATCACGTTCCAGGGCGGCACCAGCACCGGGCAGAACGTCGCTGACAACTGCGCCGTCCGGGCCAATCTCCCTGAGCTGAATGTCGGCATCGGCGCCGGGCTGGTGGGCTCCACCGTCAGCACCACGAGTCCCTACTGCCACGTGGCGTACGGCTGGCTGACGCAGCTCCGGGGCCTCGGCTCCTACCTGATCCCGAAGATCGAAACCCAGGTCAGCGCCGTGTTCCAAAGCAAGCCGGGCGTGCTGCTGGCGGCCAACTACAACGTGCCGGCCGCGACGATCGCGCAAACCCTCGGCCGGCCGCCGTCCGGGAACGTGCCCAACGTGTCGATCAACCTGATCGAGCCCGGGTCGCTCTACGGCGATCGCGTCAACCAGTTCGACCTCCGGGTGGCCAAGATCCTGCGGTTCGGCTCGACCCGCTCGACCCTCTCGGTCAATCTCTACAACGTGATGAACGCCAGCGCGGTGCTGACCTACAACCAGACGTTCGTCCCGAACGGGCCCTGGTTGCAGGCCAACTCGGTGCTGACGGGCCGGCTCGCGCGCTTCAGCGCGGAGTTTACCTGGTAGGCGGCGGGCTCCGGGCTCCAGGCTTCA
>CAVQMT010000003.1:0-104693 GCA_963713655.1 uncultured Acidobacteriota bacterium | reverse complement strand
GGTGCCTGAACTCCGCCCTACGTCAGGGGTGCGCGTCAGGAGCGTCACACAGCTCATCTGTTGGTATCGCTGAGCCTGAACCGTGCACCAACGGTCCATCGGGGGTGACGCGACACGCGTCAGGATCGGTGGCCACCGATCGCCAGCGTTGGCACGAGCAGCACGCTGGCGTGCAACGCCGCGCTGATGACCATCGTGCTCATGCCGGCAAAGCCTGGGCCTGTCGTGATCGTCCACGTGCTCGACCACACCGCCACACCAAGAAGAACAAGCGCCACCGCTATGCGGGCCATCCGCGTCGATAGCGCGACGGAATCGTCGAGCGCCCGCGTGCGCATGAGCAGGAGGGCCGCGCCCACGAGGCCACAGAAGCGGCCGGCATCATGAGCGCTGAGTCCGGCACCGAACAGCGCGGCGAGCGCGACCACGACGAGGAGCGACACGCCCAGTGCCGTTCTGGCGCCGGCCGTGAGTGTGCTGATGCCCGCGGCAGCCGAAGGAAGCTCCAGACGTGCGATAGTCAGCCCCGCGACACCGACGACGAGGCCGCCGATCACGTCCGCGGGGAAATGGCGTCCCAGGTACATGCGTGAGAGGGCCATCAGCGCGACCCATGTCGCTGCCGCGCCGAGCTGCCACGGTTTCCGACGAGACCAGGCGAGACCCAGGGCCCATGCCGCGGTCGTTGCCACGTGTCCGGAGGGAAACCCGAAGTCGTCCGCCGGCACGGACGTGCCCCTGGCCAGCGGCGGCAGCCCAAACTCGAAGGCGGCGAACGTTCGGACACGAGCATCGACGTCATGCGGACGAGGCGATGCGAATGCGCCTTTTGCCACGATCGTCATCGCATCGGCGAAGACAATCGCCAGGATCAGGGTCACGCCGAGTCTGAGCCGCCAGCCAAACCCGCACACGATGGCGACAGCCAGACAGCTTGGCACGTAGCCCCAGAACGACACCGCCCGCATGATCTCGGTCAACGCAGGCGATGCCAGCTCCTGAAGTAACAGAACGAGAGTGGTATCGAGCATCGGGGACCCTGGCAACCCTGCAACTCACGAGTGAGAACGTCGACCACCGGTCGTTGGTACGAGGCCGATCTTTCGGCGCTTCCACGCATGGTCCTTCAGCGCGTCGATGGCCGCCCAGAGGGTGTGAAAGCGTCCGTATTCGTCGGCCTCGTCGCCCCAGCCCCCGTCTGGACGCTGAGTGGCAAGCAGGAACGTTCTGCCGGCCTCCACCAGTGGATTCGTGTCTGATACTCCCAATGCCAGAAGGCTCTCGACGATTTCGGCCACCGTGTCAGGTTCCCTGCGGTCCAGAGCGGGACGAAGACTGGCCGCGAGAAAGGCCCGCTCGCGCCGAAGGACTCGAGGCGAGAGCCGCGCCTCGCCGTAATCGTTGAGCACGTACACGATGTGGGTCACAGCGTACACCGCCTGATAGTGACGGCGCGTGCCGGCGGCAGGATACGGGCGGAGGTCGGACACCTTTCTGAGAAGGTCGGCGGGCCGTACTTGCAACGGCATGCCCTGTCGCTCACAAAAGTACGCGCTCGTCAGCGCGTAGTACCAGACCTCGTACGGATCCAACAGCTTCAGGCGCCGTCCGCACGTGGCGCAGGTTCGTCGACCGCGCGGCGCGAACGTGCCACAGGCGCACTCCGCCGGCACGTCCATAGGGACGTCCTCGCGCGCGGGGTCGAAATAGAGAAGGGTACTGGTGGGAATACGGGCGATGACTGCGTGCAGGTCTCGCTGGATGCGCCGCGCCGTGAGCCCGAGCCTGCTGACCCCGTCGCTCGCGATCACCTGCTGCATCACGGAATCGGCGTCCAGCCGGGAGCGAATGAGCGGCCACCGCGTCATCCAGCGGCGTGCACGCTCGCGCCCCATTGCGGTCGCCTTGCGTCTGAGCCCGCGGCTACGGGATGTGCTCGCGGCCAGCGCAAGTGCCAGCAGCAGGTGGCCATCGTAGAGGCGGAACACAGACTCGCGTCTCGCGATTGCGTAGAGACAATCGAGGGCGTGATGGACTGCCTTTTCCCGTTCAAGCGGGGAGGCCGGCGGGCGTGTGCTGCGTGGCAAGAGGCTCGCGGAGTCTACCGGTTCAGCCCTCCGCGTGCCAAAGACCAACGCCCAGCAGGCTATCGCATCCGCGGTTGACAGGCGCAGGGTCTCGTGCATAGTCTATGCACTTAATTCATAACTTATGAAATCTGAACCTCCGGCGGCACTCGTCAACGGACCCGACGCGCAATCCTCGAGGCCATGGTCGACGTGATCATGGAGACAGACGGGATCGGCTTTTCGGTGCAGGCGGTGGCTGACCGGGCAGGGGTGACTCACCGCACCATCTACAACCACTTTCCGACGCGCGAGGCTCTCTGCGACGCGTTCTCGGACTACGTCGACGAGTTGTTGGTGGCGAGCAGCGGAGCGCCCGAGCCCACCTGGTCGCTGGCCTCGCTCCCGCTGCTCGTGGAGGACCTGTATCGGACGCTGGCGCTGCGCGACCGCCACGCCCGCGCCTACGTGATGCTGATGATCGGGAACCGCCGGCCGATGAGCGCCTGGCGCAAGCGCTCGCTGATGGCCGAGAAGCTCATTGCCCGCGAGCAGTCCGGACGAATACCGCTCACGCCGCGGCAGGTGACCGCGGTCATTCGGATGTTCGTCTCGACGATGGGCTGGCATCTGCTGACCGAGCAGTGCGGACTGTCCACCGACGAGGCGGCCGCAGCCAGCGCCTGGGCCACCCGTACGCTGCTCGATGCCGCCATCGCCAAGCGACCACCAAGCGCACCGCCAAGCCGTCGTCTTCTCCTTCACAGGGAGGCGCCAATGCGACACGCCGTCGCCGAAACTAGGGTCCCGACAATGTCCAGTCTTCTCGCACTCGATGCCGCCACTGACGCCGGTACCTGCGGGCACAAGGCGGCGACGCTCGCTCTGTTGCGCAATCTCGGGTTCGATGTGCCCGACGGCTTCGTGATTCCAGCCGGCGTCCAGGCGTCCCGTGACGATATCGCTGCTGCGCTCGCTCGACTCGGTGATGGGCCGGTCGCCGTCCGATCATCCGGCCTGGCGGAGGATCTGCCCGACGCGTCGTTCGCCGGCCAGTACGACACGCTGCTCAACGTGCGGGGTGCCGAGGCCGTGCTGGACGCCGCAGCGGCCTGCGTGAAGTCGGCACATGACGGGCGCATCGAAAGCTACGGCCATGCGTTCGCCCGATGGCGGTTCTGGTGCAGCAGATGGTCGAGGCCGAGGTGGCCGGCGTCGCGTTCTCTGCCAATCCGCTCACCGGCAACCGTGACGAGGTGCGCGTGAGTGCCACGCGGGGTCTCGGAGACAAGCTCGTGAGCGGCGCCATCGATGCTGACGAATGGCTCGTCACCCACGAGCACGCGACGGTCATCGCGCAGCCACAGAAGGCCATTGGGCCAGAGCTCGCGCGGCGCGTGGCCGCGCTCGCGCGGAAAGCCGAAGCGGCTCGACTCGCGCCACAGGACATCGAGTGGGCGGTCGCGGGCGATCGGCTGTGGCTGCTGCAGTCGCGGCCCATTACGGCGCTGCCGATCGCCCCCGACATCGAAGTCCCGAAAGGCTCGTGGCAGAAGGATGCCGCCCACTTCGCCGAGCCGCTGTCCCCCTTCGCAGCCAGTGCCATGCTGCACAGTGCGGACCAGTTCTTCGACGATGCCATCGCGACGTGGGGGCTGCTGCCCGACAGCATGCAATTCAGGGTGATTGGCCACGAACCCTACCTCCACGTCGAACCTGATGACGGGGGAAAGAACCCGCCACCCTGGTGGCTGCTCGGTCTCCTGGTTCGCATCGTCCCGTCGATGCGCCGCAAGCTGCGGGCGGCCGCCCTGGCGGTTGGTGCGGGAAAGCTCGAGTCGGTGCCGGCCGAATGGGCCTCCAACCACCGGCCTCGTCTGCGGCGCGAGATCGAACAGCACGCCGCATTGGATCTCGTCGCCCTGGACGACGCGGCGCTGTTCCTGCACCTCGAGGACCTGAAAGCCTTCTATGCCCGGTGTCTGCAGCTGCACTTCACGCTGTTCATACCTCACACAGTGGGCCTGTACGAGCTGGCGGTCGCGTGCGAAGAGCTGCTCGGTTGGGACCTGCAGAAGACAATCGGGCTGCTGCAGGGGCTGTCGAACGCCTCGACGGCGTCGACTGACGAACTCGCTGCGCTCGCGCGTCGCGCAGGCCAGCGGATCGCGACACGAGAGCTGCTGGAGGCCAGAACGCCGGACATCCTGAAGCGACTGGACGACATCGATCCTCCAGTGGCGAAGGAACTCCGTCAGTACCTCCAGTTCTGGGGGCTGCGTCCCATTGGTCCGGAGGCGGGCTGTCCGACCGTGGCGGATCAACCGCATCTGGTGGCGGATCTGATGGCCGATCTCCTGAGCGACGACGGGCCGCGCGACCTGTCGGCGGCCAGAGTGGCACTCGTGGAGGAGGCGCGAACGCAGCTGACTGGATCCGCCCGGCAACGGTTCGATGCGGCGCTCGCGTACGCCGAACGCGTGTATCCGCTGCGCGAGGACAACGTGCTCCTCACCGATCAGCTTCCGACGGGCCTCCTTCGGCGCGTCGCCCTCGAAGCGGGGCGGAGACTGGTCAGCCTGGGGCTCCTGGGGCGTGCTGAGGAGGCGGTGATGCTCACCGCAGACGAGTTACGCGAGGCACTTCGAACCCGCCTCGACGTCCGTCGCATCGTGTCCCGCCGCAAGGCCGAGCACGCCTGGGTGCGAGCGAACCCTGGACCGATGACGTACGGCCCCGAGCCGGGAAAGGCGCCTGACCTGCGTGGGCTCCCCGCGCCGGCGCGTCGGATCAACCGCGCCCTCCTGTGGATGATGGAGCATGAGCTCACCGCGCCGCCCAAGGCGAACGGGAAAGCGATCGTGGGCATTGGCGTGTCGTCCGGCGTCTACCGAGGGCGGGTCAGAGTGATCACGACAGCCGACCAGCTGCACACGCTGCGAGCGGGCGAGGTGCTGGTGTGTCCGACGACGTCGGCCGCCTGGACGATGGTGTTTCGACGGGCGGGTGCGATCGTCGCCGACACCGGCAGCGTGTTGTCGCATACGGCGATTGTCGCCCGCGAGTTCGCACTTCCGGCCGTCGTTGCGACGGCAAATGCCACGTCCAGCCTGGTGGATGGTGAAGAGGTGACGGTCGATGGGACCCGCGGCGAGGTCACCCGTTGCTGACGCGGCCTCAGGCTCCGGACTCTTTGGTCTGCACTCTACGCAAGGCAGGCCGAACAAGGAATATTTGGGTCTGTGGATGTGGCTCAAATCCGTTGTCGAATCGCGGGACGCCGGAGATCATCTCGTTCGAGTGCGTCGACGCGGGCGCGTTGCGGATCTCCCTATTGGCCTGAAAGGAATTAGTGCCGGAGGGGCGCTTGCTGCTCCTCGCTCTCTTGGCCATGGCGCATCGAAGGATCGAGTTCGGCTTGACGTACAACAATGTTTTCGTGGCAGGAGAACCGCTGCTGCGGCACAATTCCGTTTTAGACTGGATGGCTGGCTCGCATCACCGCGCAGTTCGCCGTCTGGCCCAGGGTCGTTTCGTCACGGAAAGGAAGTCGACGATGGCCAAGAAGAAGACGCGTGTTCAAACTGCTGCTCGTTACAGATTTCAGTACGCAGCGAAGTTCCTCTGCACAGCGAACATCCCCGGCACCTCGCAGACCACCTCGGCGCTGCTGCCTGGTTCGTACCAGACGGCAGTCAACATCCACAACCCTCAGCGACGGACCGTGGAGCTGCGCACGAAGCTCGCAGTCGCCAGTGGCGAGATCAGCAAGTTCATCAACGGGAAGCTGGAGTCCGATGCGGCGACCAGAGTCGACTGCGGCAACGTCGACAACTACGGGCTGCGTCTGATCCATGGGTTTGAGGGGTTCCTCGTGATCGAAAGCACCCACAGTCTCGACGTCGTGGCAGTTTACACGGCGGGGGCACGGGGCGCCGAGGTGTCGAGCATCGACGTCGAGCAGGTCCCTGAGCGGAGGATCTGAGTAGAGCCCTGCCCTGACGACATCTCCACCGGCGAAAGTTGACCGAAACCCTTGCTTTCGGGACAGTCTGTTTGCAGGACCTGCGTACCGAGTCTCAGCGACCGATAAAAGATTCTGCATGGCGAGCAAGAAGCCCATAGGGATTGTTGTCAGGCGCGGGGCTCTTCGCCGGTTCGATGCCCTGACCCGCAAGACCGCAGACCTGCCCGTAGAGGTCACCTGGGATCGACGCGCCGAGGAGCGACGCGTGTCGGATGAGGCGGCGGGCGTCGAGCGCCGCTCAGGCGATCGAAGGAAACAGCCGCCATTCACATGGCAGGTGGCTGACTTCGTCGTCGTCGACAGCCAGGAGCAAGGCACGACATCACTCGACGAACCGAGCAAGAAAACACACCGAGGGCGATAGGAAGACTGCGCCTACTTGAACCTTGTCACGCCGCTGGTGGGATCGACATTACGGTTGTTCTCCTCACAGACGAACTCCTGGAGCTTGAGATCCGCGCGGTACCGATAGGTACGCTTGTCGGTCCACGAGGCGACGTAGGCTTCGGGGTCGTCGTAGGTGATCTCATAGGCCAGCATCCCCGGGGCGGTCTGGCGAAAACGTTCGGTGAGCCGCATCTTGCTGCTGTGCGGTAACGGCGGCCGGCCGCCGAACGCCACGTCAGCACGGATCCCTACGGTATCGACTACGAGCACGTCGCCCTCCCATCGGCCAATCGAGTGGCCCACGAAGGTCTCGTCCAGCTCGTCGGCTGGCGGGTGCGTTTTTTCGTCCATCCAGATGCGCCGCGTCCCCGACTTGAATTCGCTGCTGATGGCGATGATCTTCGGCGTCTGCAGGATCTCCAGCCCGTAGATCGCCCCCATCATTCCGGGCATGCCCTGCGGGAGACACAGCGCCCCCGGATCCGGCAGCGTCCCAGCCGCGGCCTGTTTCAGGAGCGCTTCATAGCGCTCCTTGTAGGGCGACTTCATTTCGGGAATGTTTGCCGGACGCTGCGTCTGAGGCACGTTCTGTGCGCGCCCGCCTCCGCCGCGGTTCGGGCCGCTCACACCCGCCGGCCCCCGGTACGTCTCGAGAAACCCGTTTGGCAGGTCCCAGAACCCGGTCCAGTTCGGCTTGCCGTCGGGCAGGCGTGCCGGCTCAGGGGCAGGGCGCTGCGGCGCCGGAGCCTGTGTCGAGGGCTGCGCGGTCTGCGACAGCACGGGGACCGCCACGCTCACGAGCGCGCCGAGCGCGCACAACAGGGGCATGTTCGCCTTCATCATGAGCCCTACCGGATGTTCGAGGGCGCGGCCGTTGCCGGCAGACGGTCATTCAGGTCCGGCAGGCAGTAGGCTTCCTCGATATCTGAATTGTCGTAACGGAACCACCGCTTGGTGTTCCTCCATTCGCCTTCCCAGTTGTCCGGGTCGGTCATGATGAAGGTGTCCTCCATCGTCTTGCCGTCATCGATCAGGCGGATGCGCTCGACAATCGTGAGCTTGGGGCCGACAGGAATGCCGCTCATGATCCAGTGATGCTTGGGTTCGAAGTTCGTGGTTTCGACGACCAGCGTGTCTCCCTCCCAGCGGCCGATGGAATCGCCGGCATAGCTGGCGGCCTTGATCTCGGGATCCTCGTGCGGCCGTCCATCGAGATAGATCCAGCGGATCTCGCCCTTGAGCATCTGGATCATGACGAATCATCGTCGGCAACTGGATGGTCTGGTTCGGCCAGACGCGGGTCATCATTTGCGGCATGCCGGCTGGCCAGCAGGCGCCCTCATCGTTCTTGTAGGCCAATCCCTGAGCCTGCGCATTCCGCGCCGCGTCATAACTGGCCTGGGCGGCCGGCTTCAGCTTCGGCAGCGGCAGGTAGCCGAAGCCGCCGTTGTCCTTGTTCTGCGCGGGGCTGAACATCCAGTTGCCCGTGAGGTCAAACGGAGGCTTGGGTCTGGGACTTGGCCAGATTCTCCTTGGCCAGCGCGCCGGGCTTGTCGAGCGGGTTCGCCGGCTGTGCGGCGGCGGGCCGGCCCTGCGGGGCCGGGGTGCCCTGGGCGTAGATGGCCAACGTGGCCAGCGTCAGAGTCAAGGCTGTGGCTGCCGTCACCGCGCGGCGCGGACGGCGTGGTTCGTGAGTCGGTCGTGTCATCTCAACCCCCTGTGTGCTCCGGACCTCAGAAGTTCGGGCCACTTCGCCCCAGCTCGGTCCCGTCGGCAAGCGTCACCTGCACCAGTTGGGCGCCAGGACGGCCATCCTTGAGCGGCCGTCCGACGATCGTGACAGTGTCTCCGAACTTGAGGCTCGACTTTCTCCATCCAGACCTCACCAGCGCCTGCGTGGAGGCGGCTTCGATGCTCCAGTCCACCGCCTGCCCCTTGTCGTCGGTCACGGTGATCAGAATGGTCACGTGCGGGTTCGTGAAGATGAACTCCTTGATCGTGCCCTTGAGAGTGACTTGCTTCATCGGGTCGAACATGATGCCCGAATGATGGGCGTGCAACTGAACGCCAAGCAGGAGGGCGATTGTGAGCGCGGTGTGGAATCGCATAGTGAACTACTCCATCTAGAAGTCGAATCGGAACCCGATCTGGACCTGGCGCATCAGGTCGGCCGCGTTCGGCACGATGCCGCTCAAATCCGTGACCAGCCCCGTCGTTCCGCCGATGTTGCCGTTGTAGCCGGTGTAGTTGACCCGGTTGGTCAGATTGAACGCCTCGATCATTCCGGTGAGACTCCGCGTACCGATCCGCACCTCCTTCGAGAGACGCGCACTGACCGTCCAGTTCGGCTCCCCGATAAAGGAATTGCGGCCGACCACTTGGCCGTCCGTGAGGTTGAATGGGTAGCATTGGCTGTAATACACCTGACAGCCCTGCGCCGGAGACGGACGTCCGTTCGTGACCGGATTCACTCTGATACCGCTCGTCGCTCGGAAGAGCGGCGCGAGGCTTATCCCCCACGGCAGCGAGAGGTTGCCGCTGACGTTGAGAATGTGCAGTTGATCGCTGGAGGCGGGCCCCTGGTCCACGGAGTAGTCGAACGGGTTGGTGGCGGGGATTTGGCCTATGCCATTAGCGAGGTTGCCGATCGAATTGTTGCTTGCCGAGCCGAGCGCATAGGCGACCTGCATCTTGTTCGCCTCGCCGATCGGTAGCCGACCTCCACCAACAGCTGCTTGACGTCCAGCACACCACCATTGCCCAGCTTGTTCAGCGACTGAAACACCGGATCGATGATCCGGCCTTCGGTCGTCAGGTTGACGTTCCGAAGAATGTACTGGTCCCGCCCCTGGATGAACTTCAGGTCGGCTGACGCGGAAAAACCCTTGCCGAGATCGAACTGTGCGCCGATCGTCTCCTGACGTGTGAACGGCGTCTTGAGGTTCTCCTCGATGTGCCCGACGCTCAAGGGGATGGGACTGACCGCCACGCCTGGCAACGCGGTTGTCACCCCGTTCACGGTGACAGAGGTGGCCGCCAGGTTTGGCACGGTGTTGTTGATAATCGCGAACGCCATCACCTGTCGCAGGGCATTCTGGAGATCCGCCGGCACCCCGCCGACGCACCGGGTGTTGCCGAGACAGTAGGGATTCAGCGTCGCGTTGTTCGAGGCGATGTTCATGAGCGCGCCTCCCGGGAAGAGCGGATTGCCCACCTGCCCGGCCCACCCCGCGAACGTGGCGTTCTTGGCCGTGTCGTAGAACATCCCGAAGCCGCCGCGAATCGCCACCCGCCTGGTACCTCCAGGCGCCCACGTGAATCCGAGCGCGCGGCGCCACGTTGCCCAGGTTCGGATTGACGTGATTCAAGTGGGTGTTGTAGGGCGGTTTCATCGAGTCGACGTCTTCATTGATGGTCGACACCTTCGCCTCGGCGTCGTAGCGAATGCCGAGTGACAGCGTCAACTCCTGCCCCAGGCGCCAGGTATCTTGCGCGAACAGCCCGAACTGACTGCCGCCCAGTGCCCAGCCAGGATGCTCACCTGGCTCGAAGCTGAGCGCGTAGGCGAGGGGATACGTCAACGGGTTGGCTTCGCTGAACAGCTCCACGCTCGGCATCGTGTATCGCCCGCTCTGATTCTGCGTCTCGACCACGTGATTGACCGGACGCACGAACACACCTCCGAATTTCAGCGTGTGTGGCCCGCGATTGGTCGTGAACGCTTCGTTCACGAACCACCCCTCCTCGAAGGCGTCGCCCCACCGGCCATTGCAGCCGATGGTGGGCCCACCCGACGGGTACACGAACGTCGGAACGTTGATCGCTGTCAGCGAGGTGGGCCATCCAAAAAGCGAAGGAGCGGCAAAACACCCGTTTTGAAGGTGATTCCGCCGGAACTCCACCCGGGTGTCGAGAAGTGAGGAGGATGACATCACCCACGTCCACGCCACCTGCGACGAATCGTTCAGTTGATATTGCGGGCCGCGGGAGGCGGTCAACGGCACGTTCGTCGCCGTCGCCGAGCCGTTGGCGGACTGATTGAACTTGCGGACGATGACCCGCGGCGTCACCGTGTGGGCCGACCCCGGCCGGTAATCCACCTTTGCAATAATCGAGTGGACGGTGGTGTCCTGCTCGACCGTGCCAACGGCCTGCGTGCCGGCTGCGTTGAGCGTCACGTCGGGCACGTTACCGACGAAGATCGGTGAAATCGAGACGGGAATGTTGGTCAGCGAATGGTTGCGCTCGTAGCCGACGAAATACAGCAGTCGGTCCCTGAGGATCGGACCACCCACCTGCGCTCCGCTACGCTGCTGTCCGAACGGGTTCTTGGTCGTGGCGCGCCACAGCGTCGCGTTCAACGCCTCGTCCTGGAAGTAGCCGAACGCGCGGCCTTGCGTTCGGTTGGAGCCCGAACGCGTTACGGCGTTGACTACGCCACTCTGTGCGGCGCCGAATTCCACGGGAAACTGGCTGCTCAGGACGCTGAACTCCTGAATCCAGTCTTGAACGAGCTGAATGGCGGTGCCTCCCATCGTCGGTGCCTGCATCGAGGTGCCGTCCACCTGAAATCCCGTGCTGTTCGCTGGTCCGTTGCCAATCGTGACGTTGTTGGCCGATACCGTGACCCCCGGAGTCAGGTTTGCCAACTGGGTGAAATCGCGCGTGAGGCTCGGGAGCCGGTCCACTTCCTCGGTGCGCACGACCCGGGTCAGGACGTTCGATTCCGTCTGGACGACCGAGACTTCCGCGGTGACTTCGACCGTTTCGCTGAGCGCGCCGAGCTTCAGCTTGAAGTCGAGCGTGACGGTCTGACCAACCTGCAACTGCTGCGCGCGTTGCACCACAGGAGCGAAGCCCTGGAGTTCGGCCCGCACGTCGTAGAGGGCTGGCGGCAGACCCAACACGGTATAGCGCCCGGCGCTGTCGGTGATCGCGGTTCGCACCAGCCCTGTCGCAGTGTTCGTCGCGGTCACCGTCACCCCCGGCAACGCGCCGCCGGTGTCATCGGTCGCCACGCCTGCGAGCGTGACGGTGTTGGTCTGCGCGCCGGCCACGGCCGGGCAGAACAGGCAGGAGAGGACGAGAACGAACGAAACCATCTGGCGCGTGCTCATGCGTCGCTCCTTCCGGATAAGCCACCAGATACAACGCGACCCGGAGCCCCCCGAACCGGGGCCCTCAGTTCGCGACCTTCCCTCCGATCGGACGGCCCTCAGCATCCAGAACCGCGAGCATCAGCCCGAAATGCGTGCCGTCCTTGGCAGGGTTGGCCGTCACCGTGACCTGGTCCCCGACCTTCACCGTCTCCCGCTTCCAGCCCATGCGCCGGAGCACATTGGGACTGAGCATCTCGAAGGACCATTCCTCGTCCTGGCCGCTTGCGCCCTTCACCTTCACGACCAGCCACGAATGCGGGTTGGTCCACTGAAACTGGCTGACCTGTCCCTTCATCGTGACCTCTCGACTCTGGTCGAATGCCGCAAACGAGTGATGCGCCACGGCCGGAACCCCAGCCGCCACGAGCAACGCCACAATCAGGTAAGAGCGAATGCCCATCGGGCCCCCTCCGCGAATACTGAATGCGCGTCAGCCGTGGCCGGGATAACGGGCGAGATGCCGCGACGCGCTGCGGGGACTCTACGGAGAGTACGGCCGCCCGTCCTTGCAATGCGCTGAAATGTTCCGAATACTTCGGAACGGCGGACGGAATATTTCTGAAACGCCAAGACGGATGGAGTCCTGTCAGGAGGACGGAGAGAGGGAAACTGGAGGGAAACGCCGGCGTCAGCGATGGTCGAAGCGGTCGAGCACCCATATGCTCGACGACACTTCGCTGAGGGGCACGACGAGCCGATCGCCGCCGGCCGAGACGCCGAGCTGTCTGAGGCGTGAAGGAATCACCTGCGAGGAGCGGGCAAACGTCGTCACCTGGAATGGCTCTCCCACCGGCTGCACGGTCGAAGGATGCAGGCGGCGGCCCCACAGGTTGAAGAACCCGGTGCGATTCGACAGAAAGTAGAGGATGCCGCCATCGGGAGACCAGCGCGGGTGATCGTCGAAGGAACTGCCATCGGTGATCGCGTGCGACGCGCCGCTCTCGACGTCGACCATGTGAACAGCCGAGGATCCCGCCCTGGCCACGACAAACGCCACCCATCGCTGATTGGGCGAGAGCCGCGCGAGGCGGAGGTACCCCTCCCGGGTGGTGGCCAGCGTGCGGACACGATTCCCCGGGTGCGACGGGTCGGCGCGCACGAGTCGCAGCTCGGAGAGACCCGCCGGGCTGCGCCATCCCCCCAGCAGCCAGCGGCCATCCAAGGCCCAGTCCCACACATAGTCCAGCGTTTCGGCCATGGACTGGACGACGTGTTCGTTCCCGCCGAGCAGATCGGCGGACACCACCTCGTGCCGCGATAGGACATCCCGCGCGTAGAACACTTCGCGGCTGTCGGCTGCCCAGCGCAGCACCGACCTGCCCCGCTGGTCGCCCTTCACGAGCTCCGTGTCGGCGCCCGTCTCCATGTCGCGCACCCGCACCGCCCCGACATCGCCCTGCTGAGCCGTGTACACGAGACGCAAGCCATCCGGCGACACATCCGGCGACAACGCGTCAAAGGTCTCCGGCGTCAGCGGCTCTCCCGCGCCGAGCAGACGCCCCATGCGCGGGTCGAACGGAAACGACCACAGGCGCACACGTTCGCGTCGCGAGACAAAGGCGAGACGCGTTCCGTCCCGTGAGAATCGGGGCCTCGCGTTGCGATCGGATGACGTGGTCAACCGCTCGGGTCCCCGGGTCCAGGCGAGCGTCTGGGGATCCACGCCGACTTTCCAGAGGTTGTGCACGCCGCGCGACATCCCTTCGAACACCAGGGCATCGCCTCGAGGCGACCAGGTGAAGGCGTTCGGGGTACCGTCGACCTCCCTGAAGCTCAACGCGCTGCGTTCGAGCTCCGCCAGCACACCTGGGGCGATGGCCGACCGAGTGACATCAGTCCCATCGAGCGCAATCGTCCAGAACTCGAGCCCGGTGTCCCTACGCACGCCCCACACCGAGACATGCCGCGAGTCGGGATGCCACGCAAATCGAATCGAGACAAACGGGGCCAGAAACTCTTCCAGCACGGGTCGAGGTGGAGCGCCATCGAGCGTCGAGACGTACAGCCGGGCGGGACCCCAGTCGGAGCGCGTGAACAGAATCGATGATCCGTCGGGCGACCACCTCGGGGAGTTCCCGAACGGCGCAATCTCGTGGCCAGGCCCACCCGCGCTCGACATCACACGAATGCCGCCGCCGACGCCAAGCGTGGCGAACGCCAGCCGCGTCCCGTCAGGCGACCAGTCCGGCTCCACGTCTGGCGACGACGACTGCGTCAGTTGCACCGCCTGTCCACCATCGACGGGCTGGAGCCAGATATCGGCGTACCCGAATCGATCCGAGCTGTACGCGATCCGCAGCCCGTCCGGCGACCACGCGGGATCCGCCTGCATGCCCTTGTCGAAGGTCAACTGCCACAGGCTCGGCGACGCACTCGCCCCCGGGAGCGTGGTACCCATCGTCATCTTGCCGACGATCGCACCGAGCACGATGGCGCTAACGGTGGCGAACAGCGCATAGCGGATGGCGAGCAGGCGCGACCGCTGGTTGAACGATCCCACGTCCACGGGAACGGGCTCGTCGGTCGCCTCCCGCTCATCGACGTGCGCGACGAACCGGTAGCCGGTGCCTGGAACGGTGACGATATATCGATGCGAGCTGGGCGTGTCCTCGAGCACCTTCCGGAGCAACGAGATCTGCTTGGTCAGGTTGCTCTCCTCTACGACGGCCCCGCGCCAGGCCTCGCGAAGGAAGTCGTCCTTCTCGACAACCCGGTCACGATGCCGAATCAGCGTGACGAGAGTGTCAAAGGCTCTGGAACCAAGGGGAACGGCGCGGCCGCTCCGGCAGAGGGTTCGATTCACCGTGTCGACGGTGAAGGGGGAAAACAGGAAGAAACGAGGAAGGCGATCCTGGCTGGTCGCCGCTTCCCGGCCTTGCATGGGCGGATTCTACTCGAAAGCCAAAGCCGGGATCTCAGCGCTTGGCAACGCACAGAACAGCTATCGTTCGGCGATCGTCCCGCGAAAGGCGTCAGGGCGCTGGAGCTGGGGCCCGTAGCCCGTCACTCATTAGAGCGGTGCGGGCGGCCGCTCAACGCGCGGTGACCACGAGGGCGCTGCACGACCGGCCGCCGCTCCGGCGATAGGCGTGTGGCACGCTCGAGTCGAAGTACATCGAATCGCCTGTTTTCAGCACGTGCGCGTCGCCGCCGACATGCACGCTCAGCGTGCCGTGCACCGCGTAGATGAACTCGAAACCTGGATGGTCGTGGGGCCGCAGCCGGTCGACGGCCACCGGAAAGAACTCCGCGTAATAGCAGTTGAAACGCCGTTCGGTCGCTGGATAGTCGAGCGACTCGAACTGGTAGGCCACGTCTCCCCCACCCGGACGTTCGGGCAACCGGGTCCGATCGGCCTTGCGCACCACGGCCAGCAGCGGCTTGTCGCGCGCACCGCTGAAGAAGAACTCGAGTCCCACGCCGAACACGAGGGCGACGCGTAGCAGCGTGGGCAGCGTCGGAAACATGCGGCCGCGCTCGATCTTTGACAGCAGCGCAGGCGACAGGCCCGTGTGCTTCCCGAGCTCGACCAGGCCGATCTTCTTCCTCAGGCGTATCGCTCTGATTCGCGCCCCGATTGCATAGTCGGCCAGCCCATCCTGCAACGTCTTCGACAGCATCACTACTTCCCTTTTCTCCACGGTCACATTCCGGCCCTGGTTTGTCCTCGCGCTCACACGAGATTGCGGCTGAGTGTTGATTGTTACTTTAAAGCAAATTCATTTGCACTACATTCAAAGGCAGGAGGACGTCATGAAACAGCTCGACATCGTCGCCGCAACACTGGTGATCATCGGCGCGCTCAACTGGGGCTTGGTGGCAATCGCACGTTTCGACCTGGTGGCCGCTTTGTTCGGCATGCAGTTCGGCGAAACCTCGGCGCTGAGCGCCGCTGTCTACGGTCTGGTGGGATTGGCTGGTGTGTATCAGGGGCTGTTCTGGAAGCGCGTCCAGACCCGCTGGTTGCAGCCGGTCGCCCCGCACACCCGCTGACGCTTTCCCCATCAAGGAGGACACATGTTCAAGTCATTCGTTTCGACAACCCTGGCCGCAACGGCGCTGACGCTGGCAGTCCCGAGCCACATGCCGCTGCGCGCGCAGTCCCGCACGATCATCGCGACCGCCGTGTCAGCAGGCTCTTTCACCACGCTCGCCAAGGCCCTTGAAGCCGCGGATCTGGTGACGACGCTGGAGGGCCCGGGGCCGTTCACGGTTTTTGCTCCTACGGACGAGGCGTTCGCGAAGTTGCCGCCGGGCACCGTCGAGAATCTGTTGAAGCCGGAAAACAAGGCGAAGCTGCGGCGGGTCCTGACGTATCACGTAGTGTCCGGAAAGGTCATGGCGGCTGACGTCGTCAAGGTGCAGACCGCCAAAGCGCTGAGCGGGGACACCATCGCCGTAAAGGCGCACGGCAGCACCGTGCACGTCGATGCGGCGCAGGTCACCAAGGCCGACATCGCGGCGAGCAACGGCGTCATTCACGTGATCGACGCGGTGATGCTGCCCAAGGGCGTCTAGTGGAGATCCTCCTCACCGGTGCCACCGGCTACGTCGGCGGCCGCCTTCTTCGAGCGATCGAAGACGGCGGCCAGGCGGTGCGGTGCCTCGCCCGCCGGCCCGGTGAGGTAGTAACCACCCGGCCGACGACGACGGTGGTGCCGGGCGACTGTCTCGACGAGGCGTCACTCGAGGGCGCCTTCTCCGGCGTGCGCGTCGCCTACTACCTGGTGCACTCGATGGGCGCGGGGCCGCACTTCGCCGAGTTGGACCGCCGCGCTGCCAGCAACTTCGGCCGTGCCGCCGCACGCGCCGGAGTGCAGCGGATTATCTACCTTGGCGGCCTCTCAGACGACGTGGGGTCCTTGTCGAAACATCTACGGAGCCGAGCCGAGACTGGAGACGCCCTCCGCGCGAGTGGCGTGCCGGTGATCGAATTCCGGGCGTCGATCGTGATTGGCGCCGGCAGCTTGTCGTTCGAGATCGTGCGGGCGCTGGTCGAGCGGTTGCCGGTCATGATCTGTCCACGATGGGTCGAGACGCAGGCGCAACCCATCGCGATCAGCGACGTCGTCGCGTATCTGCACGCGGCGCTCGATGTCACGGTCACCGGCGGGCAGACCTTCGAGATCGGCGGTCCCGAGGTGGTGTCGTACGGCGACATCATGCGGCGCTATGCACGGCTGCGTGGCTTGCGCCGACTGCTCTTGCCGGTGCCCATTCTGACGCCGCGCCTTTCGGGAATGTGGCTGGCGCTGGTCACGCCGGCGCAGGCCAGGGTCGGCCGCGCGCTGGTGGAAGGGCTCAGGAACAGATCGGTGGTGCGCTCCTACGCTGCGCGTGACGCGTTCGCGATCGAGCCGATGCCGCTCGACGCGGCACTCAGCACCGCCATCGATGAAGCCGCCGGCGTCCACTGGAAAGTCGATACGCGGACCTGCGTGGTCAACGTGCCGCCGGCTCGCGCTTTCGCTCCGATCCGCCAGATCGGCGGACGTGCCGGTTGGTACTACGGCAATCTGCTGTGGAAGACGCGGGGCCGGATCGATCGGTGGATGGGCGGGATCGGCATGGACGGCTTGCGACAGGATCCACACCACTGCGCAGTGGGAGACGTGATCGACGGCTGGACGGTGGATGCCTACGAGCCCGACGGCCGGATGCGTCTGCTCGCCGGCATGAAGCTGCCAGGGCGCGGGTGGCTCGAATTCGAGGTGATGCCTCTCGACGGAGGGCGCCGCTCGCTGATTCGACAGACTGCGAGATTCGACCCTAGAGGCGTGCTCGGGCGTGCCTACTGGTATGCCGTACTGCCGTTCCACGCAGTGATTTTTCGCGGCCTGTTACGGCGTCTCGCGCAGCTCGCCGAGCATGGCGACCAGCGCCACGCGTCCGGAGTGTTCGTTCATCGATCGGTGGTGTCTGCACCGGCCGGGGCGGTGTTCCGCTGGCACGAGCGGCCGGAAGCCCTGGCGCACCTCATGCCGCCGGGCAAGTGGGTTCGCGTTCAGCACCGTGAAGGCGGCATCCGCGACGGCGGGCGCGTGACGCTGGCTATCGGAATCGGCCCGTTCCGTTTCCGCTGGGAAGCCCGCCACTTCGGCTACGTCCGCGGCAGGCAGTTCTCGGACGAGCAGGTGCGCGGACCGTTCCGGACCTGGCGGCACACGCATCGGATGGAGCCCATCGGTACCAGCCAGACCCTGTACGAGGATCGCATCGAGTACGTCATGCGCGGAGGCGTGCTGGCGCACCGATTGTTCGACGGCCTGCTCAGGCGACTGTTGGCGCGTGCCTTCGGGCAGCGGCATCGGACGGTGCAGGCACAACTTTTCGCAAAGTCGTGTCGCAGACGACATGCCCAGCGGCGGGCGTCGTCTTGCGTGTCTCGCCATTCTGGCCCTGGGGATGTGCCTGAATGCCCCGCCGGCGTGGTCGCAGGAACCGTCGCCGGTCCGCGCGGTCGAGACTGTCGATCTCGAGCGCTATGCCGGCGACTGGTACGAAGTGGCGCGGTTTCCGAACCGCTTTCAGCGCCGCTGCGTCAGCGACGTGCGTGCGCGCTACGTCATCCGGACCGATGGACAGCTGGACGTCCTGAACCAGTGTCGCACTGCCGAGGGCACGATCGACGCACGGGGCGTGGCGCGCGTCGTGGACACAGGCACGTCCGCCAAGCTGAAGGTGCGCTTCGCTCCAGCCGCGCTGTCGTTCCTGCCGTTCGTCTGGGGCGACTACTGGATCCTGGGCCTGGCCGTCGATTACTCCTGGGCGGTCGTGGGTTCACCCGATCGCAACTATCTGTGGATCCTGTCTCGCAAGCGCGAGCTGCCAGCCAACGCGCGCACCGAAGCGCTTGCCGCCGCTCGTGCCAACGGCTTCGACACCGCTCGTCTGTCTGCGGCTGCTACGCGTCGGGCCGACTGAATGGGTCGAGACGCTCGCCAACGTCCTCCGATCAATTGGTCATGCATCGTCACGGATAGTAATCAATCCCGCGCTCCGGTCCGGGCTGAATATCGGCGCATCAACGGGGTCACGGAGACGCCGTGCACGACGATTGAGGTCGCGACGACAACCAGAGTGATATCAGCAAGCGTCTGAGCTGCCTCTGCGGGCACGCCCTGCGACAACGCGTAGGCCAGGTAATACACCGAGCCCACTCCCCGCACACCGAACCACGCGATAAACGCACGCTGCGCTCTTGATAGCGGCGTGCGCACCAACGTGAGCATCGTCGCCAGTGGCCGAATGACAACAAACAGACCGGCAGCGAGCACGACGCCCGGCCCGAGCCGCTGGATTTCCGCCAGCATGGCGCCGACGACGAGGACCACCGCCAATTCACCCAGCCGTTCCAGTTGCTCGTTGAAACTGAGGACGGCACGCGCCATGTACGCGGGCGCGGTGCCCGGATCCGTCGCCTGCTCGTCGGTACTGCGGCCAGCGCCCGCGACGTCCACCGGCGGCGCGGCATCACTATGCTCACGCTCGATGCGGCGCACGGATAGCCCCGCGGCGAACACCGCCAGGAAGCCGTAGCCGTGCACGAGCAGCGCGATTCCGTAGGACAGCGCGATCAGTCCCAGCGCGAGGAACTCGTCCAAGCCAACCGCCTCACGATGCACGCGACGCAAGTAGAGGACGAGCTTGCCGATCCCAGCACCGCAGAGTGTGCCAACGCCAAGGCCGGCAACCACGGCCCAGGCGACGTCAATCGTCAGCCACCGCCAGCCGTACGCTCCGAGCTCGTGCGTGCCCATGAGGCCGAGCCCCAGCAGGACGAATGGGAACGCGGTGCCGTCATTCAAACCGGCTTCTCCAGTGAGACTGAAACGGACCGGTTCGGCATCGTGCTCGTGCTCGACCTGCACATCCGACGCAAGGACCGGATCGGTGGGCGCGAGCACCGCGCCAAGCAGCACGGCCGCACCCAGCGGCATGTCCAGCGCAGCAACGGCCAGCGCGGCGACACCGGCGATGGTGAGCACCATCGCGATCGCTGCGAGGAGCACTGCGGCACGCCAGCGCCGATCGGAGATCGGCAGCCGCAACTTCAACCCGGCTGTGAACAGCGAGATGATGACCGCAATCTCGGTGAGCCGTTCGAGACTGGATGCGCTATCCAGCGCGTCCATCTGCAGAAGACCGGCGCCCCACGGGCCGAGCAGCGCGCCTGCCGTGAGGTAGAACATCGCCGCCGTCAACGGCAGCCGTTTGAGAACGCTCCCGGCGAGCGCCATGCCGATGAGCAAGGTGCCCGTAACGACGAACCAGACGGAGAACATCAGGAATCGGGGCCGGACGCGTTCGTCAGTGACGTTTGTGGAGGGGACCTGGGCTTGGCACGAACAAGAGAGCACGGCCCGTCGGCCGTGCTCTGCTGAAAAGCGCCCAACGCCGGACGCGACCGTTTACCGAAGCACGTCTCGTCCGCCGTAGCTGCCGAAGTCCCGCTCGAGGTCGGCGGCATGTTTGTCGTCGCGCGGGCGAGTGCCAATGAGAATCCCACCGGCGTTGATACCCTGCTCGTACTCGCGGGCGCGATCCTCAGGAATACCAGCGCCGATCAGCGCGCCAATCAGACCCCCAGTCGCGCCGCCCGCGCCCAGACCCGCCAATGCGGCGGCCAGCGGCCCGGCGACAACCAGACCGAGGCCGGGGATCACGATCGAAGTGCCGATGGCAAACAACGCACCGAGGGCCGCACCGATACCGCCGCCGATCGCCCCGCCCTTTCCCATACCCTCGGCAGCTTTGGTACCGCCGGAGAGTTCAGTGCCTGGCTTGGCGTCACCGAAGTGCCGCTTCCGCGTGTCCTCGGACATCATCACGTTGATGTCGTCAGCCTTGTAGCCATGGTCCGTCGTCAAGCCACTATAAGCTCGAGTGGCCGCTTCGGGCGTCGGATACAACGCGGTCACATAACGCTCCCGAGAGTTGCCCTGACCAACTGTTGTGCCGCGGACGCCGTCCGTTTCGTCCATGACATTGTTGTTGGCCTGGCGCGAGCGTCCAATCGCGTTGTCGCGCTCACCTTCACGCTCAAGTTCGCGGTCGTTCGTGATGTTGCCCGCGAGGTCTTTCGCCGCGCCCTTGATACGCTGCCCCACGGCCGAGACTTCTTCACCGACCGTATCGTCGCTCTGCTTGTTGATGTCCACATGAACCTCTATATGACTGCCCTGTATTAATCCGCCAGCCTGACTTGCATTTCCGCCGTGAGTAGTCCGCTGCAAGGCGTGTTCCGATATGCGAGGCCACCACGGATGAGCAGGCCAACGTGGGATTGGATGTGCGCCAGGCCGAGCCGTCGCCAATCTGTTCGCAAGACGCCCTGACCGCAGCCGTTGGTTTGTGTACGGACTCGGGAACGGCGACGCTGCCCGCCGAGAGCGATGGCGACCAGCGATTCAAGTTGAGTGATCGAGTCCCTTCTTCTGCCCGTCCAGCGTCCCCCGCAGACTCCACGCTGAGCAGCGTCTTCTTCTGACCTCGCGCGAACCGACTCGGCGCTAGGGAGTCACCACGCGAGTGTCAGCCAGCCCTTCAGAGGCTCGCGCCAGGCGGAATCCGAAGTCGTTGTAGCGGAAGGACGGGTCGAGCTTGCTGCGTAGTGTGATACGGCAGAACGTCTGCGCGTGACGCCAGGCGCCGCCGCGTGCGGCACGCCGCCGGCCCTGGTCGGTCCCGCGACGTGTCGCTCCGGCGATCGGCTGTAGTAGTCGGCGTCGTGCCAGTCGGCGCACCACTCGTGCACGTTCGTGGCGATGCCGAACAAGCCGAAATCGTTCGGTTCGCCAAGCGTGACCGGCCAAGGCGCTGACAATGGGCCGCGGCCGCCAGCTGGAATCCATCCGGGCACGCCTTCACCCCATGGGTAGAGCGCCTGCTGCCGGCCGCGCGCGGCACATTCCCACTCGGCTTCGGTCGGCAAGCGGACCGCGCGCGCGTCTTGGCTGGAGCGCCACGCACAATACGCGACCGCATCCTGCCAACTCACGCCAACGACAGGAAGGTCGGCTCGTGTAAACGGCTGGTGCAACCAGTCGCACGGCGTTTCGTGCGATGTGTCGTCCACAAACCGCTCATAGTCAGTGCGAGTGACTGGATAGATGCCCAACTCGAACGGATCGACAAAGACGCGATGCGGCGGCCGCTCGTCTTCGTGGCCAAGCTCGGTGCCCATCGTGAACCAACCGCCGGCGATCGGCGCGAACGCACGGTGGCGCATCTCCCGGTTGGCCTGAAATGGATTCGTGAGAGTAAGGTCTGGCATATCGGGCATTCGTCGGTGCCGCTTGAGAAATGGTCAGCCGTCCCGGCTCGACTTGTGGGCCCTGAAACCGGCGTGAGTCAGTTTAGCGGCCGGACGATTCCCGCAACTGGCTCATCCGTGAGGCGGGTGGAGTGTGCGACCATTTGAGCACGCCGCGTGCCAGGAATTGGCTCCCCAGCCGGCGACAGCAATTCGATTGGCGGCGCAAGGAGACGGTCATGGTACGCACTCTGGCATCCGCCACCAGGCTGGCAGCAATTTTGGTTCTCTTCGCAATGGCTTCCGGCCCGGCAGCGCAGGCGCAGTTTGGCTCCGAAAAGGATGCCAGGGCGATGTTGAACAGAGCAGTTGCCGCGTTGAAAGAGAACAAAGAGAAGGCCCTGGAGATGTTCAACAAGGGCGAAGGCGGCTTCAAGGACCGCGATCTCTATGTGTTCTGCGCCAACGCATCAGACGGGATCCTCACGGCGCATCCCAACTTGAAGGGTGAGACCCTCCAGGACATCGTCGGCAAGAAGGGCTTTCCGCTGGGGAAAGAGATAATGCGGACCGCCACTGAAGGAAAGGTCGCCGAGGTGACTTATTTTTGGACTCGCCCCGGCTCGGACAAGCCACTTGAGAAACACACGTTCTACACGAAAGTCTCAGGGCAGAACTGCGGGGTTGGTTACTACAAGGAATGACGATGCGACGCAAGCGTGTTCGCTGACGACCTCCTTGTGCACGTAAACGGATTTCGCCAGCCGGTATCTGTTGCCGGGCGAGTTCTACAGCCCGCCCAGCGGCCCTATCTCAGGCTCGCTGACGTCGCTATCCCTTCCACGACTGGACGCTCGTGGTGACCCACTGCGGCCGCCTCTGCTCGATCGGCGCAAAGTCAATATCAGTCAGGTGTTTGCTTGCCAGCGAGTAGGCGTCCGCCAGGTCAGCGACCGGATCGAGAATCCCTTCGGCGCGCGAGTGTTACCTATGTCGTCAGAATGATCCGTTACCCATGGCCGCCGTCATAGGCTGGCCGTCCGGCTGACGCCGGAACCCTGGAGGGATCGATGATTCGCAGAACCGTGATCGCGGCCGTGGCGTGTGTTGCGCTTGGTTCCGTCGTGTTCACCGCGCAGACCCGAGTGGTGCCACGTCCGCCGGCAGCGCCGCCCGGCCTGCCGCCGGGGGAGAGCGCGGCGCCAGACGGCTATCAACCCGTTCCGCAGTGGCTCGGCCAGACGCGCGCTTCGGTGCCAGCCAGAACCGAGACGTTCACCGTCGAAACGGTGGCCAGTGGTTTCACCGGCGCACACTTCCGCTTCCTTCCCGACGGGCGCATCATCGTGGCCGAGCAGGACGGGCGCATCAGGCTTGTCGGCAAGGACGGCGGGCTCTCGGAGCCGCTTGCGGGGATGCCGTCGAACATGTACCTGCGTGGCCGGAGGTTGTACGACGTCCAACCCGACAGGAACTTCGCCAGCAACCGCACGGTGTATCTCGCCTATGCCGTGTTGCCCGATGGTGTGGACCCGGCCACGCAGGCCTCGCCCACGCACGTGCACGTGGCCAGCGCGAGGATCTCTGCCGACGACAAGGGCCTCGAGGGCGTGAAGGATCTGCTCGATGCGGAGGGCACGGGTGGCCGGGTGATTCAAGCTCCTGACGGCACGCTGCTGGTGACGTCCACGGGGGTGGCCGGGTTCGGCCTCAAGTCGGAAGAGTGGATGCAGCCGCAGCAGCTCGACAGCCTGATGGGGAAAGTGCTGCGCATCAATACCGACGGCTCGGTCCCGAAGGACAACCCGTTCGTTGGGAAGGCCGGCGCGCGTCCGGAGATCTACGCACTGGGCTTCCGCGATCATCAGGGCATGGCCATCCATCCGAAGACCGGCAGGCTCTGGCTGAGCGAGCACGGTCCGCGCGGTGGCGACGAGATCAACGAGGTCGAGAAGGGAAAGAACTACGGGTTCCCGGTCATCGGCTACGGGCGTGACTACGACGGCAAGCCCATCAACGGCGACAAGACGACGCAGGCGGGCATGGAGCAGCCGGTCTATTTCTGGACGCCCGACATCGCGCCCGCCGGCATGGGTTTCTACACCGGCAAGATGTTTCCGGCGTGGGACGGCAACCTGTTCGTGGCCGGTTTGGTGTCGAAGTATCTGGTGCGCCTCGTGCTGAACGGCAACCGTGTGGTGGCCGAGGAACGGCTGCTGGCCGATCAGAACGCGCGCATTCGCGCTGTCAGCCAGGGTCCCGACGGCGCGCTCTATGTGCTGACGGACGGCGCGGGCGGGAAGATCCTGCGACTGAAGAAGTAGGCGTCGTCCCGTATCGTCAGGTCGAGGCCGTCGTTTCAACGAGGCAGGCCGGCGATCTCGGTACGCACCGTGAAGACGGTCTTCCCGGACGTGACGTAGAGCGTTTTCATGTCCGGGCCCCCGAAGGCCGTGTTGCTGATGATGTCTTCCGGGATCGGAATGAACCTGAGGAGCTTACCCGCCGGCGACACCACGTAGACGCCAGTACTGGTCTTACGCGCCTCGGCAGGCCAGGCGCGAGCGCCAGCCAACGCACCGGGCGGCGGCTGGCGGTTGAGTCCTGCCGCGATGTAGAGGTTTCCCTGGATGTCGACGCTGGCGCCGTCCCCGCCACGGCCAGCGAAATCGAAGAGCGTGCGCCCGCGGCTCGCCGTCCCGTCGGGCCGCAGATCGAACGCACGGATCATGCGCGGTTCGGACGGCGGGTTGCCGGACTCGATGACGTAGAGCGTCTTGTCGTCCGGCGAGATCTGCAGGCCGTTCGGGCGCCGGATGTCGGGCGCCGCGAGGACGCGCGCAATCTGGCCAGGCCCGTCGATGCGATAGAGCGCCGCTCCTGCCGGGTCGGTGAAGTAGAGCCGACCCTTGTTGTCGATGGTGACGTCGTTGGTGCCCTTGAACGGCACGCCCTCGTAGCTGTCGGCAAGTATCTCGATCGCGCCCGTTCGCAGGTCGGTGCGCGTGATACGCGGCGGCTCGCCGCCGAGCGCGCCCTCGCACGCGACGAGACGCCCCTGTGGATCGACCAGCAGACCGTTGGCCCCGTGGCTGCTCTCGCGGAAGACGGACAGCTCGCCCTTCGTGTCCACCTTGAAGATGCGCTGAAACCTGAGCTCGGTGAAATACAGGTTGCCGTCGCGATCGACGGTCGGGCCCTCGGTCAGCGTCGGCACCTCCGCCGCGCGTCCGACCGTTTGGGCGGCTGCCGTCGGCGACATGGACAGACACAGCAACCACGCACCAGCGAGAGCGCACACACTGCGCACGGTCCGTCGAATCATGTTGGCCTCCTCGCAGCCGTCGCAGTGGTAGTAGTCCACCACGGCGGCCTGACTCGAAGCGTCCAGGAACCTCGGTGTCACTGCCGGATTTCCGCAACCAACGCGTCGAGCTGGCCGAGCGCCAGGCCGCCGGCCGGCCAGCGGTAGTCGGCGATCAACACCTTCTCCAGGTCCGCCTTGCTGGCACCCTGCTTCAGCATCGTCCGCAGCCGATCGCGCAGCGCGACGAGATCGGCGCGCCATTTCTCGACATCGGCGCGCGTCGAGACGGGACCGTGACCGGGAATCGCCGTGTCGAAGTCGAGCGCCAGCATGCGATCCATGACGGTGACCCATTCGAGCATGCTGCCGCCGGCGCCGAAATCGAAGTACGGAGTGAATTCTGGTGCGACGCGCTTGAGGAACAGATCGCCGGTGTGGATGACGCGTTCCGCAGGGAAGAGGATGACGGAGTCGCCGTTGGTGTGGCCGCGCCCGTAGAAGGCTGCCCGCACTTCCTTGCCCCCGAGGTGCACCTTCGTGTCTTGCGAGTAGGTGATCGACGGCACGCCGGGCTGCTTGATGCGGATCATGTTGCTGCGCACGTTGTCGTGGGCGACGACGGTAATCCTGTCGGCGACGGCGCCGACGTTTCCGCCCGCGTGGTCGCTGTGGTGGTGGGTGTTGAGCACATAGCGAATCGGCTGCTGCGTGACGGTGCGCACCTGCTGGACGATCTCGGCGTAGTTGCGCTCGTACATGTCGTCGACGAGGATCACCCCTTCGCTCGTGACGTAGGCGGCCACGTTCCCGCCAGTTCCAGCGACCATGTAGAGGTCGGGCTTGAGCTGCTGGATCGCCGCGGGCCGGTTCACGACCGGATTCGGCTTGCCCTGCGCGCGCAGGTGGGCAATCAGGCTGCTCCCGGCGAGCAGCGCGGCGGTGTACACGAACAGCGTGGACCGTCGCATGGCGGCGGAGTGTAGCACGGTCGCAACAGGTCGACTCTCACGTGCCGCTCATGGGGTAGGATTGGGCCCCGCTCGGGGGTTCGAGCCGTCGCGGAACAGGTTCTCGGCTCAATGAGGGAGATCGCGATGAGCGTACGCAGATCATGGGCCCGCGGGGCTGCGGTAACGACGGCGGTCGCGGGCTTCGCGCTCGCGTTCGCGCCCGGCGCGGCGGCACAAGGTGCGGCGAGCGGCCAGTGGCCGACCTACGGTGGCGATCTGGGCTCCACGCGTTACGCGGCGCTCGCTCAGATCGACGCGAGCAACTTCGGCAAGCTCGAGGTCGCATGGCGCTTCAGCGTCGCGAACCTGGGCCCAACGCGCGAGTACACGTTTCAGAGCACCCCGCTCGTCGTCGACGGCGTGATGTACACGACGGGCGGCACGCGCCGCGCGGTTACCGCACTGGACGCCGCGACCGGCGAACAGCTCTGGGTCTACAGCCTGAACGAAGGGCAGCGCGGTCTCGATGCGCCGCGCAAGCTCTCGGGCCGCGGCCTCGCCTTCTGGCAGAAGGGGCGCGACAAGCGGGTGCTGTTCGTGACGCCGGGCTATCAGCTGGTCGCAGTCGACGCGGCGACAGGCCGGCCGGTCCCCGGCTTCGGCAAGAGTGGCATCGTCGACCTGCGCGACACCCTCGATCAGGGCCGCGGCTGGGACGTGAACCAGATCGGCACGAACTCGCCGCCGACCGTGGTCGGCGACGTCGTGATCGTCGGCGCGGCGCACACGCCGTTCGCGCCCGCAGGCCAGCCGAACAACGTGATCGGCTACATCCGCGCGTTCGACGTGGCGACCGGGAGGCTTCTCTGGACGTTTCACACGATCCCGCGGCGCGGCGAGCCCGGCTTCGAGACGTGGCTCGACGGTTCCGCCCTGGAGGGCGGCGGCGCCGGCAACGCGGGCGTCTGGGGCACCATCTCCGCGGACCCGCAGCTCGGGCTCGTGTACCTGCCCGTGGAATCGCCCTACGGCGACATGTACGGTGGCCTGCGCCCGGGCGCGAACCTCTACGGCGAGAGCATCGTCGCTGTGGATCTGAAGACCGGCCAGCGGCGCTGGCACTTCCAGACGTCACATCACCCGCTCTGGGACTACGACATTCCGACCGCTCCGATCCTCGTCGACGCGGTCAAGGACGGGAAGACCGTGAAGGCACTCGCGCAGGCCACCAAGCAGGGCCTGTTGTTCGTGCTGAACCGCGAGACGGGCGAGCCGATCTGGCCGATTCCGGAGGTGGCCGTGCCGCAAGGCAACGTGCCGGGCGAGTGGTACTCGCCGACGCAGCCGATTCCGCCCCTGCGGTACGGTCACCAAGGCGTCGCGATCGACGACCTGATCGACTTCACCCCTCAGTTGCGGGCCGAGGCCGAGGCGATCGTCGCGAAGCACCGGATCGGACCGATCTACACGCCGGCCGTGCCGTTCGACCCGAACGGGCCGCTCAGCACGCTAATGGTGATGGGCGGGAGCAACTGGCCGGGCGGCTCGTACGATCCCGAGTCGCACATCGTGTACGTCACCGCGAGCGTCGGCGTGAACAGCATGACGATTTGCCGGTACGCGGAAGGCTCCCCGATGCCACACGGCATCTGCCTCGGTCCGGATCGGGGCCTGTTCGGGGGCATACGCGACGTGAGTGTTCGGGGCCTGCCGTTGCTCAAGCCGCCGTACGGGACGATCGCCGCGTTCGATCTCACCAGGGGCGAGAAGATCTGGGAGATCCCGAACGGCGAGACGCCGGACGCGATCAGGAACCATCCCGCGCTTGCCGGAGCGAAGATGGGCCGGACGGGCCGCGCGGGCCAGCCACCCGGCGCGCTCGCGACGAAGACGCTGCTGATCGTGTCGGAGCCGGGCTACGGCCCGACGCCCGACGGCAAGCGCGGCTCGATGCTGCGCGCGTACGACAAGCGGACGGGACGCGAGGTCGCGGCGCTGCAGCTGCCGGCGCCGCAGACGGGCTCGCCGATGACGTACCAGCTGGACGGCCGCCAGTACCTCGTGATCGCGGTGGGCGGCAGCGGCTATCCGGGCGAACTGATCGCCTACCGCGTGCCCAATTGATTCAACTTCGCTGATTTTCAGCTGGACGAGTCCATCAAGTCCAAGGACCCCTATTACATCAAGTCTGTCTGCCGGGCGAAGATCCGCCGCGTCGATACGTTCATCTTGCTGATTGGCAATGACACCTACACGAAGACGACCTTCGTCAGAGACGAGGTCGAAGTCGCGATCGAGAAGAGGTGTCGCTTGAAGCCGGATGCTCAGCAGCAGAATTGTTCACCAGAGCGATCGCGCTATCTCATTGAATCAATTGGCTCCTCGGGCTGGATTCGATTCGAACCAGCAACCCTCCGGTTAACAGCCGGATGCTCTGCCGTTGAGCTACCGAGGAACGTACGGTGAGTGGCTGGCGGCGTGGGACGCCGTCAGCCAGGACAACCTTGGAATCGTAGCAGATTCGCCCGTTACTTGGGCGCGTCGAGCGTGATCGTCTTCAGCGCTTCGGCCTTCGCGGGCAGGTCGGCGGCGCCGGCCGGATACTTGCCGACGCTCAGAAGATACGCGATCACGTCTGCGGTCTGCTCGGGCGAGAGCGACCCGGGTGCAGTTGCGGGCATCGAGCGTGTCGGTCTTCTCGAACACGTCGGCCACCGGCTTGCCCTGCCAGTTGGCCAGGAAGTCCTTGCCGGCCAGCGGCGGCATCGGGCCGCTGCCTTCGAGGTTGTCGCCGTGGCACGCGGCGCACTGCTCCTTGTAGATGGCCTCGCCGCGCTTGGCCTGCGCCTCGGAGTAGACGCCTTCGTTCACCGACTTGGCCGCCTGCGCGCTCACGGCCACGAGCGCCGACGCGTACACAGCCAGCCGCGACCACCGCGAAAACAGCCCGTTTCGTCATATTGATTCCAATCTTACCCGACGTTGTCCTCGCGTCGATCCTGAAGCTTTCTTAGGACAACCTTAAGCCTTCTTCGGCCGCCGCACCACGCGGCCCTTCTCGCCGCCGGTCCAGCCCAGCTGCACGGTGGTGCCCAGCATCCCCAGCAGGCCCCACGCAATCGGCACCCACGATTGGCCCGGCGCCGGATCCAGCGGATACGGCACCCACACGCTGCCGGCGGCCCCGGCCGCGGCCAGCCCGGCCCGGTTCCCCACCGCGGCCATGGCGCCGACGATGAGCGTCCATGCCCCGCCGAAGCCGGTGCCGACGATCAGGAAATACCGCTGGAGATAGGTGGAGCCCACGGCGCCCACGATCGAGCAGAACACGACGGCCAGCACGTGCGGATCGCGGCCGGTCATCTTGAACACCAGGCTCGCCACCACGGCACCCAGCGCCGCGCCGACCAGCGCCACGCCGACGAAGTAGGCGGCGAACATCACGCCCGCGCCGATCACGCCCCCGACCAGCGCCGCGGCCAGCATCGGCCACGTGTCGCTGACGCCCCACACCGAGCTGGCGGCCAGCGCGCCCAGGATGAAGCCGAACACGGCCAGCACCGTGCGGAACAGCCGGTAGCCGAAGAAGCAGGCGACGATGCCGCACATCAACAGCACGAACGCCGCGGGAAGCTGATAGGTCGCCGGCAGCATCAGAACTCGCGCCTCCCTTCCATGGCACGCGTCATCGTCACCTCGTCAGCGTATTCGAGATCGGATCCCACGGGAATGCCCATCGCGATGCGCGTCACGCGCACGCCGAGCGGCTTGAGCAGCCGCGCGAGATAGAGCGCCGTCGCTTCGCCTTCGACCGTCGGATTGGTGGCGAGGATCACTTCGTCCACGCCGCCGCACGCCGACGCGATCCAGCAGGCCCTTGATCTTGAGGTCGTCCGGGCCGACGCCCTGGAGCGGCGACAGCGCACCCATCAGCACGTGATACTGGCCGCGAAACTCGCGCGTCTTTTCCACCACCGTCACGTTCTGCGGCTCCTCGACCACGCAGATCACGCGCGCGTCGCGCGTGCCGTTGCAGATAGACGCAGGGGTCGGTGTCGGTGATGTTGTTGCACACCGAGCAGTAGGTGACGCGCTCCTTGACGTCGCGGATGGCGTCGCACAACTGGTCGGCGTCTCTCCCGCGGGTTGCGGAGGATGTGAAACGCCAGGCGCTGCGCGCTCTTGGCGCCGATGCCCGGCAGCCGCTGCAGTTGCTCGACGAGACGGCTCAGTGGCTCTGGCAGCATCGAAGGTGTGATGGTGCGGCGCCCGACGCTAGCCCAGACCCGGAATCTTCAAGCCGCCCATCATGCCGGAGATCGACCGCCCCAGCTGCTCGTCCACCTTGCGATGCGCGTCGTTCACGGCCGCCACGATCATATCCTGCAGCATCTCGACGTCGTCCTTGGACACGACCGACGGATCGATGGCGATCGACTCGAGCTGCTTGGCGCCGTTGACCACCACGGTCACCATGCCGCCGCCCGCCGTGGCCTGCACGCGCGTGGCGGCCATCTGCTGCTGCATCCGCTCCTGCAGATCCTTGGCCTGCCGCATCAAATCCAACGGGTTCACTTACAGCTCCTCCACGTCCTTGATTTCCGCCGGGAACACCTCCAGCACGGCCTGCACCGCCGGCGACGCCATCGCCTCGGCCTTCAGATCCTTCTTGCCGTTGGGCGACTGACCCGGGGCCGGCGTGCTGGCGGCGCGGGCGCCGGCGCGGCGCGGCGGCGCCGGCGTCGGCCTGCTGCGACACCACCGACACCTTGCGGCCGGCGATGCGCTCGGCCGCGGCTTCGATCCACGGGCGCGTCTGCTCGAACTGCTCGCGCAGCGTGCGGTGCGTCGGCAGGAACGTGAACACCACCCGATCGCCGGAGACGTCGATCGACTGCGCCTGCGCCACCACGGTGTTGTAGAAGAACGACTTGGCCGCGCGGATCTCGGCCAGCAGCGCGTCCTTCAGGCTGCCCGCTGCCCCGCTGGGCCCTGCGCGCGGCGGCCGCAGGCGGCGTCGCGCTCGACCGGCGCCGCCGGGCGCGGTGCGGCCTTGGCAGCGCCAGCTGCGGCCGCCGGGCGTGCCGGGCTCGCGGGCCTGGGCGCGACGCGGCGCGGCTGGACGCGGCACGCCGCTGCCGCTGCCGAACTGCTCCAGCACCTCGGCCAGCGGCACCAGCTTGCGCACGTGCATCCAGCGCAGCAGCGCCATCTCGAAGTGATAGCGCGGATGTGCCGCCGCCCGCAGATCCTGCTCGGCCTTGGCCAGCACGTCGAAGGCGCGCAGCAGGTCTTCGCGCGAGAACCGGCCCGACAGCTGCTTGAGCCGCTCCAGCTCGCCTTCGGCCAGCTCCCCGTCGCCGGCGCGCGCCGGGTCCACCGACAGGATCATGATGTCGCGGACCACGCGCGCCAGGTCCCGGATCACCAGCTTGAGGTCGTGGCCCGACTCCACCGCCCGGTCGGCCAGCGCGAACGCCCGCGGGCCGTCCTCGTCGGCCACCGCCTCGATCAGGTCGAACAGCAGGTCGCGGCCGACGAGCCCGAGCACCGTGGACACGTCCTCCGCGGTGATGGTGGTGCCGGCAAACGCCATCACCTGGTCGAGCGCGCTCTGCGCGTCGCGCATGCTGCCCTCGGCCGCGCGCGCGACGAGCGCCAGCGCCGCATCCGGCACCTCCAGCTTTTCGGCGTCGGCGATGCGCCGCAGCTGCGCCACGATCGCCTTGGCGGGAATCGACTTGAACTCGAACACCTGCGAGCGCGACAGGATGGTGTCGGGAATCTTGTGCAGCTCGGTCGTGGCCATCATGAACACGACGTGCGGCGGCGGCTCCTCGATCGACTTCAACAGCGCGTTGAAGGACGGCGTGGACAGCTGGTGCACCTCGTCGATGATGAACACCTTGTAGCGGTCGCGCGCCGGGGCGATGGACAACCCGGCGATCACCACCTCGCGGATGTTGTCGATGCCGGTGTGGCTGGCCGCGTCGATCTCGATCACGTCCATGTCGCGCCCCTGCGCGATCTCGACGCACGCGTCGCACGTGCCGCACGGGTCGGGCGTCGGGCCCTTCTCGCAGTTGAGGGCGCGGGCCAGGATGCGGGCGGTGGTGGTCTTGCCGCAGCCGCGCGAGCCGGCGAAGACGAACGCCTGGGCAATGCGGCCGCTGCTGATGGCGTTGCGCAGCGTGCGCGTGACCGCCTGCTGCCCGACGACGTCGTCGAACCGCTGGGGACGCCACTTGCGCGCCAAGACCTGATAGGACATCGATGTGCGATAGTCTGGACCGCTAGCGCGGCTGTTGACGGCACGTGGTGGATGCGCCCCACCGCGACCCGGCGCACCTTGCCACACCCCAGGGTCTACTTAGCGCTGCTGCCTTCCGGCCCTGACGCGGTTCGCAGGCTGAAGTTGACCAGGGTCCGGGCCGCGGTGCGGCGCACCCTTCTGCCGGCCCCGTCGGACCGGCAAACTCGAAGTGTCCTTCGCCCTTCGTCCGAAACCAAGCTCACCTTCGGCGTTCTGGAGTCGCTCGACCCCTTCGCCGAAGCTGGCTCCGCTCTCTCGTTAGCCGATACTGCATCAGCACGCATGGCGGGCAGGTTCCCTGACCAAAGCCCGGAACCCGCCAGTTGGTCGATGGCCCGCGCCTTCCAACGCTGAACCATCTCATGCAGTGCGCGTTCGATGGTTCGGGAGTATGTCGGCTCGCCGCTGAGCCTGCGGGCATCTGCCAGCAGCTTCTCGTCAATTGCGATGTCGATGCGCCTCATACTCGCTGCCCTCCGCGCGCCCACGCATGGCCAGACCGCTACTGCGTCGAGGTGGCTTTGGGCGCGCTCAGGCTCTTGAACACGGCCTCGATGAACTGGTCCGTGGTCCAGGCGCCGCTGGCGGCGCCGTAACGGGAGTCGTAGTCGCGCGTCGGCCGCTCGGCCTTCACCTGCTCGAGCGTCATCCCCTTCTTGATCAGGGCCTGGACGCGGTCCCGGACGATGGTCACCATGTCGCGGTACTCGACCAGGTCGAACTCGTCGGCGATCCGCCCGTGGCCGGGCACGATCATCGTCCCGCCCTCCTCGTGGTGCTCGGGAATCGCGATGTCGAGCACCAGGTTCAGGCCGTTGAGCACGCCCTGCACGCTGCCGCCGCGTGCCAGGTCGATCACCGGGTAGCTGTCGGTGCGGAAGATGTCGCCGGTGGCCACCACGTCCGACTTGCGGAAGACGACGATGCTGTCGCCGTCGGTGTGCGCCGCCGGCACGTGCCGCATCGACACCGGCTCACCGTTGAAGAAAAACTCCTTGTCGGCCTCGATGAACGTCTCGGTGGGCCACGCGGTGTTCTTCAGGTCGCTCACGCGCGGCAGCACGTTGTCGTGCGACACGATCTTCACGGCGGCGTTGGATCCGCCCGGCGTGTTGATGATCGTCCAGGCGGCCGACGAGCCGAGCGTCTCGGCAATCTTCTGATTGCCGCCGACGTGATCGGCGTCGGCGCTGGTGTTCATGATGATCCGCAGCGTCTTCCCTGCCGGCACCAGCTTGCGAATCTCGGCCAGCACCTGCTCGGTCAGCGGGCCGGACTTGGTGTCCACCAGGATCGCGCCGGACTCGCCGACCTGGAGCACCGAATTGCCGCCGGCCCCGGCCAGCAGATACACGTTGCCCTGCACCGGCAGCAGCTCGATGGTGCCGCGATCGGGGTTTCGGGCCTGGCTGGTGCGAGCCGCGGCGGTGTTGCTGGCGCCCAGGCCGGGCTGCTTCAACTTCGCCTGGTATTCCGGATAGATCGTCTCGGCGCCGCCGTGCATGGCGGCCATCGGCGTGCCGGTCTTCTTCGCGTAGTCCTCGAGGAACGGGTTCGCGCCCGGCAGGTAATGCGGCACCTCGCCCTTGGCGCGGCCGGAGATCTCCTCCACGTACTCGCACGGCCACAGCCAGTTGGCGACGTCGCGCTCCGACAGCTGGAAGTCGGTGGTGCGTATCATCGGCTCGGCCAGATACACCGGGTCGGTGATGATCACGGTGTGCGTCAGGTAGTTGGCGTGGCGCGAGAACCGCTCGAACAGCGTCGTCTGATCGCTTTCGGGCACGCCGTTGCGGCGCAGCCAGCCCTGCTTCAGGTGCGTGGTCACGACGGTCAGCACCTGACCGTCCCACTTGCCGGTGGAGAAACCCATGAACGTGTGCGGCGCGTAGGCCGACGGATGCGGCCGCCCGTCCATCCAGATGGTGCGCGTCTGCTCGTAGGTGCTGACGTAGTTCTTGATCGCCACCACCTGCTGCGTCTTGGGATCCTTCTCCTCCCAGATTCGCAGGTTCAGTGGGCCGTGGTAGATGTAGGGCGCCACGTGGACGCGGCACTGGTGCTCCTGCAGCGTCAAGCCGCGAGGCGTCCCAGCTCTCGGCGAACAACCGCGCGGCGTCGTTGATCGGCAGGCCGGTGTAGTCGCCCAGGTCCGGGCCCGGGCCGCGATCCATGTCGTCCTCGTGCGAACGCATCGGCAGCCAGTTGCCGCTCAGCGGCGACTGGGCGAACGCCGTCGCGCCGGCCAGCAGCATTGGCCGCAAACATTCCGAAAACGAGCAGATTCCGCACCTTCATGACACTCCTCGACCCGGCTCTGGCCGAAAGTATACGCCGCCTGACAGTGCTACCCTGTGCGCGTTTTCCGTCCAGGCCTGATTCGTTGCCAATCCTTGCACAGGAGCGCCAATGACCATCAAACGCGTGGGACCCCTCTCGTGCGCGAAGATCGCCGCCGCCCTCTACGCCGTCATCGGTCTCATCGCGGGCATCTTTATCTCGCTGGCGGCGATGGTCGGCGCCTTTGCCGCCAACGAGGAAGCGGCCGGGCCTATGGGCGTCCTCTTCGGCGTCGGGTCGATCGTGATGCTGCCGATCATGTACGGCTGCATCGGCTTCGTGGGAACGCTGATCATGGCCGCCGTCTACAACGCCCTGGCGAGCGCCGTCGGCGGCGTCGAGGTGGACATTTCGTAGCAGGTGGCACCAGAGACGTCCTGCTACGTCAGGCTCACGGACTACGGGCTACGGGCTACTCAGCCCCAGTAGAGGCGCGTCGGGTTGTCCACCAGCAGCCGCTGCCGGAGATCCGGCGACACGGCAATGTCGGGAATGTAGTCCACCAGCAGCCCGTCGTCGGGCATGTGGTTCTTGAGGTTGGGGTGCGGCCAGTCCGTGCCCCACAGCACGCGGTCCGGGAAGATCTCCACCAGGCGCCTGGCGAATGGCACCACGTCGCGATACGGGTGCCGCTCGCCGTTCAGCGCCGGCGGCCCGGTGACCGACAGCCGCTCCGGGCAGCTGACCTTGGACCAGACGTTCTCGTGCTCGCGCATCAGCTGCACGAACAGCTCGAACTCAGGGCCGTCCACCGGCTGGCTGACGTCGGGCCGGCCCATGTGATCGACCACGACGGTGGTCGGGAGCGAGGTGAAGAAGTCCCACAGCTCGGGCAGGTCCGCGGCCTCGAAATAGACCACCACGTGCCAGCCGAGCGGCGCGATGCGGCCGGCAATTTCGGCCAGCACCTCGCGCGGCGTGAAGTCCACCAGCCGCTTCACGAAGTTGAAGCGCGTGCCCCGGACGCCGGCCTGGTGCATCGCGCGCAGCTCGGCGTCGGTCACGCGGCGATCGACCGTGGCGATGCCGCGGGCGCGGCCGCTCGACGCCTGCAAGGCGTCAATCAGCGCGCGGTTGTCGGTGCCGTGGCAGGTGGCCTGGACGATGACGTTCTTGTCGAACCCCAGCCGGTCGCGGAGCGCGAACAGCAGCTCCTTCCCCGCATCGCAGGGGGTGTACTTGCGCTCGGGCGCGTAGGGGAACTGCGCGCCCGGCCCGAACACGTGACAGTGCGCGTCCACGGCGCCCTTGGGCACCGTGAACGCGGGAACGGACGGGTTGGGGTGGAACGGCAGCCAGCCCGGTGTGACCTGAAACTCCCCCATCTGGAGCCTGGAGCCTGGAGCCTGGAGCCTGGAGCCGACCTTACGACACCGGCACCGGCGCCGACGCCTCCTTCACGAACTGCGCGTAGGGCGCGATCGTGCCGTGCAGCGGCACCACGTGATCGACGGCCAGGTTGTGCTTCTTCAGCTCCTCGAGGAACTGGCCGGCGAACATCTGCACGGCGCCGCCGGGCGTGTAGACGTCCACTTCCACGAGCAGCTTTTGCTTCGGGAAAGTGCGCCACCAGCATCGTCTGCGAATGGGGGCCCGAGACGCCGATCAGGTTCATGGTCATCGTCGGGTCCGACAGGGACAGCTGCCCGTCGACGCCCTGCACGGTCGCGGTCTTGCCCGACTTCGACAAGGCATCCGGCTGGATGGTGTGCGCCCGCTTGGCCATCTCCTGGAAGAACGCGACGTTGCCCTGGTGCGTGATCACCGTCAGCCCCTCGGAGATCGCTGCACGCACACCGCCCGAATGGTCGAAGTGGTGGTGGGTGGTCACGACCTGGGTCAGCGGCTTGCCGGGCACCAGCTGGCGGGCCTTCGCAATCACGGCCAGCGCGCGCGCCTCGTTGAGCGGCGCCTCGATCAGCGTCAGATGATCGGCAAACTCCACCAGCACGCTGTGGTGCGAGCCCCCGGCCAGCCACCAGATGCCCTCGCCGAGCGGCTCCACCGCGACCATCGGCGCCGGCGGCGGCCCGGTGGGCGCCTGCGCCGCGGCGGCCGGGGCGGCCATGTCGATCGGCTGCGGCATCGACTTCCTGCTTCGACAGCGTCACATCCTGGGTGGTGAAGTCGTCGGTCGCCGTCGTCAGCTTCGCCGGCAGCTGCAGCCCGCCCACCGCCTTGTAGTCGGCGAAGGCGGTGCCGATCACGACGTCGCCGAGGTTCACGTTGTAGGCCCGCGTCGTCACCTTGCTCGGCAGCTTGGTGGTGGCGTCGATCGCCAGCGTGAACTGCTGCCCGCCGGCGGTGGCCACGTCCACCATCGACTGGCCGCCTTCGGTGCGCGGGTTGGACAGCTTTGCCATCGGGTCGAGCGCGGCCCGCACCGCCGTCACCGGGTGGTGCAGCAGCTCGGCGCGCCGGTCGGCGGCCACGGGCTCGGGCGCGCGGGTGGCGGTGCCGTTGGGCGCCACGTTATAGGCCACGGCGCCGTCGATGCCGGCCACCTGCTTCTGGGCGGCCGGGCCCTGGAAGAACGTGAAGTTCGGCGTTCGCGTCAGCTCGGTGCGGGCGCGGCCGCCAGGCACGTCCACCGTGCGCTTGAACGCGCTGACCGTGAAGGTCTGCCCCGACGCGCCGGGCACGAGGTCCTGGCCGAGGTTGTACTGCGTGCCGGTGCCTTCCAGCACCAGGGTCTTCACGGCCGACACGCGCTCGGCGCCGCCCATGGCGGCCGCGGCATCGTTGACGATCTGCTGCTCGGGCGTCGCGCGGGTGCACGCGACGGTGAGTGCAACTGCAACAACCGACAAAGACAGCTTACGAGTCATGACTGCTCCTTGAATGAGTGGTCCGCGTCTTTCCAACCGGGGAGTATCTCACGACCCGGCCACGGGCAGCCCGGCCGCCTGCCACGCGGTCATGCCACCTGCGATCTCGGACACATCGTCGAACCCTTCGCGCTTGAGCACGCTGGCCGCGATCGACGATCGGTAGCCGGCGGCGCAGTGCACGATCAGCGGCCGGCCGCGCGGGATCTCCCCAAGCCTGTGCTCGAGCTGGGTGAGCGGGACGAAGATGCTGCCGGCAATGACGCCCTCTTCGCGCTCGTGCGGGGTCCGCACGTCCACCACGGTGGCGGCGCCGCTGCGCTCGGCCGCAACCGCCGGGCTGAGGCGATCCGTCCGCCCGACGAGCTCCGGCCGATCGGCCAGGCTGGCGAGCCCGCCCTGCAGGTAGCCCACCACGTTGTCGAAGCCGATGCGGCCCAGGCGCACCGCCGACTCGTGCTCGAAGCCGGGCGCGGCCACGATCACGATCGGCTTGCTCGTGCCGCAGCACGGTGCCGGCCCAGGTTGCGTACTGGCCGCCCAGGCCCACGTTGATGCTGCCCTTCAGGTGCGCGGAGGCAAACTCGCCGGCGTCGCGCGTGTCGAGGACCTGCGCGCCGGCCTCCTGCAGGGCCAGCACGCCGGCGGGCGGAATCGGCTGGACCTCGCGCGCCAGCGTCTCGTCGAGCGTCGGCCGCTCCTTGCTGTTCAGCACGGCGTCGTAGGTGAAATACGGCGGCGCCTCGGGCTGGTCGGCCGTGACCAGCGCCACGAACTCGGCCTTGCTCATCGGGCGCAGCGCGTAGTTCACGCGCCGCTGCTCGCCGATGGTGGACACCGTCTCCTGGCTGATGCGCCCGGCCGCACAGCGACCCCGCGCCGTGCGCCGGGTAGACCAGGCTGGCGTCCGGCAGCTTCAAGAGCTTCCCGTGCAGCGAGTCGAACAGCAGGTTGCCCAGGTCGGCGGCCGACCATCCGAGCGAGGCGCGCAGGTCGGGGCGGCCGACGTCGCCGACGAACAAGGTGTCGCCGGTCAGGACGGCCACGGGCGCGTCGGCACTGACCGCCGCATCGAACACCAGCAGCGAGATCGACTCCGGCGTGTGCCCGGGCGTCTCGAGGGCGCGCAGGCTGATCGCCCCCAGCCGCACTTCGTCGCCGTCGCCAAGCGGGGTGAAGGCGTACTCGGCCGACGCCTTCGCACCGAGATAGATCGTCGCGCCCACCCGATCGCGCAGTTCCAGGTGCCCGGCCACGAAATCGGCGTGCAGGTGCGTCAGCAGCACGTGCCCGATTCGCAGGCCGTTCTTCGCGGCGAACTCGAGGTACTGATCGACGTCCCGCTGCGGATCGACCACGGCGGCCACGCCCGTCGTCTCGTCGCCGACGAGGTACGAGGCGTGGCGCCAGGCATCTTGAGATAGAACTGCTCGAGGATCATCTAGTTTCTGCAGAGCTCGATTCAAGTTTTTCTAGCCCTCCGAGGAGAGCAGCCGGACGACCAGGGCCTCGTAGATGTCCACGGCGTGCCGCAGCTCGTCGATCGACACGTGCTCGTGGTCGGTGTGCGCGACGTGGATGGATCCGGGGCCGATGAGCAGCGGCAGCCCCCAGTTGTTCAGCAACGGCACATCGGTCGTGTAGGGAAAGACAGCGGTCTCGAACCCCGACACCCGGTGCATCCGCATAGCGGGGACGTCGAGCACGTGCTCGATCGTGACCAGGCCCTCCACCACGTTCAGCGCCTGGCGCACCGGCGCGGCGTCGCCGACGATCCGGAACATCAGCTCGGCCTCGCGCATGCGGCGACACCACGTTGGGCGCCACGCCGCCGTCGATGAGCCCCACCGTGTAGTGCGTGCGGCCCAGCTCGACGTCCTCGGGCAGCTCCACGCCGCGCACCACCATCAGCGCGTCCAGCAGCTTGTCGATCGCCGACTCCCCCAGCTCCGGAAACGACGAGTGCGCGGCGCGGCCCGACGCCACCAGCTTCACGCGCAGGATGCCGCGCGTCGCGATGCCGAGCCGGTTGTCGGTGGGCTCGCCGTTCACCAGGTAGCGGACGCCCGGCGGCGCGTTGTCGTTGGCGACGCGGGCGCCGTCGCTGCCGCGCTCTTCGCCGACCACGAACAGCAGCGCGACGCGCGTTTCCCCGCGCTGGCGCAGCCGCTCCGCGGCCGCCACCTGCGCCGCCAGGATGCCCTTGGCGTCGCACACGCCGCGGCCGATCAGCACGCCGCCCTCGACGCGGCTCTCGTAGAACGGCGGCACGCAGTCGTAGTGCGTGGACAGCACCACGCGCGGCTGGTCGCCCAGCGCGGCGAACACGTTGAAGCGGCCGTCGCTGACCGGCTGGCGCGTCACGCGGTAGCCGCGCGCTTCCAGCAGCCGGCTCAGCAGCGTGCCCGCGGCCTCCTCGCGGCCGGTGGTGGAGTCGAGATCGGCCAGCGCGCGCGTCAGCGCAACGACGTCGACGAGGTCGACATCCGGTGTCGAGTCGACCTTTACCTGATCCATCGCTCGAGCTCGGTACGGGCGTCGGTCTTCTCGTCGCGATACTTGACGATGACCGGCGTGGCCAGCGACAGCCCCCACTCTTTCCCGGCTCCAACGGTCACCGGCGCGCGCGCCCGGCACCACCACCGCGCCTTCGGGCACGACCAGCGGCTGGCCCGGCTCGGGCTTGATGATGCGCTCGTTCGGCAGGTCGTAGACCGGCGTCGAGCCGGTGATGATCGTCCCCGAGGCCAGCACCGCGCGCCGCTTGATGATCGCGCCCTCGTAGACGCCGCAGTTGCCGCCCACCAGCACGTCGTCTTCGACGATGACCGGCAACGCCCCCACCGGCTCGATCATCCCGCCAATCTGCGCCGCCGCGCTCAGGTGCACGCGCTGGCCGATCTGCGCGCACGAGCCCACCAGCGCGTGCGAGTCCACCAGCGTGCTGTCGCCGACGTAGGCGCCGATGTTGATGTACATCGGCGGCATGCAGATGACGCCCTTGCCGAGGTAGGCGCCGTCGCGGATCGACGAGCCGCCCGGCACCAGGCGCACGCCGTCGGCCGCCGAGAGATCCTTCAGCGGCAGCGTGTCCTTGTCGAAGAAGGGCCAGCGGCCCTTGCCGATCCCCATGTCCACCACGTCGCCGAAGCAGAAGCCGACCAGGATGCCCTGCTTCACCCAGACGTTGACGCGCCAGCCGGTGGGCGAGGACGGGTCGGGCTCGGCGGCGCGGACGCGCCCCGCCGCCAGCTCCGCGCGCAGGCGCGCGAAGGTCTCTCGAGCCTGCTCCTTCGGTGCGTCGGCACCCTGTTCGGCGAGCGCGGTGATCTGCTGCTGCAGCTCGATCATGAGGCGCGCGCGGCCGCGCCCAGAAGGCGCAGCTGCTGCAGCACGGCCATCACCTTTTCGCGCGCCGCTGGGCTCGGGGACACGAGCGGCAGGCGGTAGACCTCGTCGATGAGGCCCATCGCCGCCATCGCCGCCTTGCACGGGATGGGGTTGGACTCGACGAAGTTCACCTGAATGAGCGGCAGCAGCCAGTGGTGCAGCTTGCGCGCGCCGGCGTAGTCGCCCTTCTCGCACATCTCGACGATCTGGACCATCTCGGCGGGCGCCTCGTTCGAGGCCACCGAGACGACGCCGGCCCCGCCGACCGCCATGGCCGCCACGGCCACGGGATCGTCGCCGCTCAACACCAGGAAGCCCTCGCGGGTCGCCGAGACCAGCTCGGACATGTGGACGAGGTCGCCCGGCGCTTTGACGCCGACGATGTTCGGTATCTCCGAAAGCCGCGCCGTGGTGGCGACGTCCATGTTGATCGCCGTCCGCGACGGCACGTTGTAGAGCACGATCGGCAGCGGCGTGCTCTGCGCGATGGCCTTGAAGTGCTGATACAGGCCTTCCGGCGTCGGCTTGTTGTAGTAGGGCGTGACCGACAGCAGGCCGTCGGCGCCGGCCTTGGCCATGTCGCGCGCCAGCTCGATGGTCTCGCGGGTGGCGTAGCCGCCCGCCCCGGCCAGCACCGGCACCGCGCCGTTGGTCTCCTCGACCACCAGCTCCACGACGCGAACCTTTTCCTTGTGGCTCAGCGTCGGCGCCTCGCCCGTCGTTCCGCACGGCGACAGGAAGTGGACGCCGGCGTCGATCTGCCGCCGCGCCAGGCGCTTGACCGCGGCCTCGTCAACGGACCCGTCCTTCTTGAAGGGCGTGATGAGGGCCGTGCCGACGCCGGAAAACGGAATGCGCATGGTCGGTGCTCCTGTCCGCGAGCGAAACGATTACGACGACTGGAGGACGTCGGTCATGGTGAACCAGCCGCGGCGTCCCTGGATCCATCGCGCCGCCACCAGCGCGCCGCTGGCGAATCCCCGGCGGTCGCGCGCGGCGTGCGTCAACTCAATCGTATCCGAGGGACCGTCGAATCCAACCGTGTGGATGCCGGGAATCGCGCCGGCCCGCGTGGACGACATGTCGATGGCTCGGCCGTAGCCGGCGCCGATCATCGAGTCGCGCAGCAGGATCGCCGTGCCCGAGGGGGCATCCCGCTTGGTGCTGTGATGGCTCTCGTGAATCCAGGCGCCGTACTCGGGCTGCTGGTGCATCAGCCGCGCGGCTTCGTTCACCACCAGCTGGAAGATGTTGACGCCGATCGAGAAGTTGGCCGACGCCACCACCCCCAGCCCGGCCCCCTCCGCTGCCTGGCGGAAGCGCGCGGCCTGCGCCGACCAGCCGGTGGTGCCGATCACCACCGGCAGCCGCTGCTCGAGATAGCGGGGGAAGTTGCGCGTCAATGCGTCGGCGGTGGTGAAGTCGATGGCCACGTCGGCCGGAGCCCACTCGTCACGCCCTTCGTCCACACGGCCGACGACCTGGATACCCTGGTCCTGGGCCAGCTGGTCCACCAGCCGGCCCATCTTGCCGTAGCCGACGATCAGGAGCCTCATCCGAAGAACTCCCCGTGCAGGCGCTGCATGGCGTGGGCGAGATCGGCCTGGCGCATGATCACGGTGATGTTCCGCCGCGCCGCGGCCTGCGAGATCATCCGCAGCGGCACCTCCTCGAGCACGGTCACCACCCGCGCCGCGATCTCGGGCTCGCCGCGCAGCCGATCGCCGACCGCGCACACGAGCGCCATCTCCGACTCGACCGACACCTCGCCGAAGGCCTTGAGCGCGCTGACGATGGCGTCGAGGTGGCGGCGGTCGTCCACCGTCACCGACACGCTGACCTCGCTCGTCGTCACCACGTCCACGGCCGTGCGATATCGCTCGAAGACCTCGAACACCTGCCGCAGGAAGCCGTAGGCCATCAACATGCGGCTGGAGGTGATGTCGATCACGGTCACGTCGCGCTTGCACGCGAAAGCCGTGACCGGCGTGCCGTCCGGGGCCGGCGTGCCGGTGATGACGCTGCCCGCGCCCTCGGGCCGGCGGGAGTTGAGGATGCGCACCGGGATGTCGTGCTCGACGGCGGGAAGAATCGTGGACGGGTGCAGGACCTTGGCGCCGAAGTAGGCCAGCTCGGCGGCCTCGGCGAACGACAGGCGCGGCACCAGCCGCGGGGTGGACACGACCCGCGGGTCGGCCGACAGCATGCCGTCCACGTCGGTCCAGATTTGAATCTCGCGGGCGCCGATGCCGGCGCCGACGAGCGCGGCGGAATAGTCCGACCCGCCGCGGCCCAGCGTCGTCGTGTGGCCGTCGGCGGTGGCGCCGACGAAGCCGCCGATCACCGGCACGCGCCCGACCTCGATCGCCGCCCCCACCGTGGCCCGCAGCGCCGCGTTCGTTTCGTTGGTCAGCGGCGTCGCCCGCATGTGATCGTCGGTCGTGATCACGGCGCGCCGGGCATCCACCCATTTGCCCTGCAGCCCGGCATGGGTCAGGGCGGCCGCGACCAGCCGCGAGCTGAGCAGCTCGCCGGTGGCCGCGACGACGTCCGACATGCGCGGCGTGGTCTCGCGCAGCGTGCCGAGCGTGGTCACGATCGCATCGAGCTGCTGGCAGATCTCGGTGAGGTGCGTCACCAGGTCGGCGTTGCCAGGCGCCAGGTCCGCGGCCGCCGCCGATGTGGCGCTCGTGGATCTTCGCCACGCCCGCGTGCGCGTCGGCCGCGCGGCCGGCCGCGGCGTCGGCTGCCAGGCGCAGCAGGCCGTCGGTGACGCCGCTCATGGCCGACACCACCACCGCCGGCCCGCCGCCGTCGCGGGCGCGCGCCGTACGCACGATCTCGATCAGGCGTCGGATGGCTTCCGGGTCGGCGACCGACGTCCCGCCGAATTTCTGCACAACCATCGAGTGTCTCTGCGAGGTGAACCCCTTTTTATAGCACGGGTTCACCGCGCAGTTGGTCGTTAGTCGTTTGTCGTTGGCCGTGCACAGCGCTGCAGCGCCGTCTCAGCCCATGGGCTTTGCGGCATCACGGCCGCCGGCCGACAGCCACGGGTAGCGGGCCGTGTCCAGGCCGGCGTAGTCGGGATCGAGGTAGATGAAGCAGCGCTGGATCAGGAAGTCGCGCACCTCGAACACGTCGCACCAGCGGCCGGCGTGCGTCACGCCCGCGCGCCACGAGCCGTCCTGGTGCGTGCCCCAGCTGGTGCCCTCGCACGCGAACGTGTCGGTGCCGGTCATGATGAAGTTGAACGCGGCGTAGTCGTGGAGGATGTGCCGCAGCAGCGCGCCGAAATCGGTGAACAGCTGGCCGATCTGCGCCTTGCCGGTGGCCAGGCCCCACTTGGGGAAGAACACCTGCGCGTCGTCGGCGAACAGGTCCATGATGCTGCCGCCGTTCGAGGTCACGCCCTTGTTGTCGAACGCCTTCAGGTACTCGAGCGCCACGGACTTGCGCTGCTCGTCGGTCATCGTCATTCGGCTCACGGCCATTGGTGACTCCTTCGGCCCGCGATCTAAGACCACGCAGCCGCCGCTGTCAAATTCGTAATTCCGCTCGTTTGGGGTCGGGTGTCATCCGCTCGGTCCCTCGCGGTCAGCCGACGGCATTCGTCAGCGCCGCTCCAAACCTGTCACGCGACCGCGCTGTTCACGCCGAATCGCGCGCGTTTCCGCGCGGGAACGGAACTTGCCCCAGCCTATCGGGAGTGTAGCGGGACTCCAACCCAGCCCCGTTCAATCCGAACCTTCGTCCCAGCCTCCAACGAGGCTGCGGACGAAGGCTGAGGATCTCACGGCATCTCCGGCTCGCACCGTCCGCAGCACCGCGTGGGGCCCGGTGACCACTCTCTGACCAGCTGACACACCCTCCAGCACCTCGGAGTAGCGGTCGCCGCGAATGCCGAGCGTGACCGGACGCACCGCGATTGCGCCGCGCGTGATGATCCAGACGCTCGGCGTGCCGCGCAGGCTCAGCAGCGCGTAATTGGGCACGGCAATCGCCTTTGCTCGAGAAGCCATTGTGAGATGCACCGTGCAGTTCATCCCCACCCGGGCGCTGGCCGGCCACTCCAACAACTCCAGACGAAGGGTGGCGTCGCGATCGGCCCCCGAGCGGACGGCGGACACACGCGCTGGCCACCGCCGCATCGGCTCGGCGTCCATGACCACCCCCGCCGGCCAGCCCACCGGCACCTTCATCGCCGCAGCCTGGTCGAACGACGCCTCCACGGCCATGGTGGCCCCGGCGATGGTGACGAGCGGCGTCGGGATGACGTGCGGCCCGCCGGCGTGCACCCACTGCCCTTCGTGAACCAGCACGTTGGCGATGATGCCGTCCGTGGGTGAGCGATCGGTGAGGTTCGTGAGTGCGCGTGGCCGCGGCGACGCTCTGAGTCATCGCCGCGCCGGCACGAGCCGCGGCCTCGTCTACACGCTGGCGTTGGAGGATTGCAGACAGCATGGCCACTCGGTGGTCGTGGTGCGCCGAGGTCAAGGCGGCTCGCGGCGTCAGGCCGAGCGCAAAGAGCCGCTCCTGACGGCCGGCCGCCCGCGCCGCCTCCGCAGCGCGTGTTTCGGCGATCTCGTAGGCGGCTGTATCGGCGGCGACTTGGCCCTGCGCGACGGCCTCGGCCGCGCGCGCCTGGTTCAGTTCCGTGCGCAGCAGCGTCGAATCCACCACCAGCAGCGGCTCGCCGGTGCGAACCCGCTGGCCGGCGCGGACCAGGACGCCGCGAACACGGCCGCTGACCTGAGCGCGCAGCGTGCGCGTGTGCGCCGGCAGCAGGCGGCCTGGCGTCGTGATTGTCGCCGCCACCTCGCGACGCTCCACCCGCTCGGTCCAGACACGCGGCAGCGATCGACGGGCCCAGGCCACCTGGCCCCAGGTCGCCGTCGTCGCAAGCGTGACGGCGGCCAGCGCGATCGCGGCCTTTCCGGCGGCGCTCACCGCGGCTATCCGATCAGATCCTGGGTGTCCTGCGAGCGGAACCGCAGGTAGGTGGCGGCGAGACACACCAACATCACCGCAAGACAGATGGCCCACACTGACACGTGGAGCCACGGGTCGCGCCAACGGCGCGCCAGCTCGCGTGACGATGGCGTGCGATTGTCCCAGCCGCGTAGCGCCCGCGGCTACGACCACCAGCAGGATCACCGGCGCAACGGCCGCCTTGCGGTGGCTGAATGACAATTGGGCGGCCAGGCACAGGCTGGCGAACGCCAGGATTCCCATGAACGTCGTCGCCACCTGGATGGGCGACAGATATTTGCCGACCGGCGTGGTGACCAGCACAAACGCCAGGCCGGCGAGCTGCATCAGGACGTAGGCCAGGTATTTCGACCCCACGATGTGGAGGTCCGACAGTGGCAGCGCCCGCAGCAGCGCGAAGGTTTCGCGCGATCGTTCGCGCTCCACCAGCCAGGTCACGCACGTCACCACGAACGAGAGCACGGCCGGCACCGTCAGAGCCGGCGGCAGCGCGACGCCTGGCTGTGGAAGCGGCGGCAACACCCACAGCAACGCGTGCGCGAGCGCGAGGAACCCGACGCAGAAGAGCGCCACGCTGCGCCCGTGCAGCAGGCAGTCCTTCGTCACCAGCGCGATCACTTGTCGCACGTCACTGGCCCCCGTAGGAGAAGTACAGATCGCGCAACGAGGGCAGCCGTTCACCGGCGAGTGGCCCGTGAAAGACGACCTGTCCCGCGCGCAGGATCAACACGTCGTCGCAGGCGTGCTCGACATCCTCGAAGATGTGCGACGAGAGGATGGCGCCGACGCGCCGTTCGCGGCCCAGCGTTCGAATCAGCCGCTGGATCTCTGCCCGCGTGTCAGCGTCCACACCCGCCGTGACCTCGTCCAGGAGCAGCAGCTCGACGCCGTGCGAGACGGCGAGCAGGAGCGCCAGCTTGGCTCGCATGCCGCGCGACAGCGTGCTTACGCGCTGCGCGCCTTCGAGCCGCAGCAGCTCCAGCATCGCTGCCGCCCGGGCGGGCTGCCAGGTCCGGTAGACGCTCCGCGCGAACGACAGCGTCTGGCGGACGGTCAGCTCGCCGTACAGCGCCGGCACGTCGCGCACGAAGGCGATCTGTTCCCGCAGCCGCCAATCGCCCCGGACGATCGGGCGCGCATTCCAGGTGGCGGTGCCGTCGTTCAAGCGGCCCTGCCCTGCAATCCCCGCCAGCAGGGTCGTCTTGCCGGCGCCATTCGCGCCCAGCAGGCCCAGCGATCTGCCCGGCTCGAGGCGAAGCGACACCGGCCCGAGCGCGAAGCCGCCGCGACGGCGCACCAGCGAATCGACCGCGAGTCCTGCGGCCATGGTCAGACGGCTCCCGCGGTGCGGGCAGCCTGCGACAGCGCCTCGATCCACGCCGCCAACACCACCAGCCCCGCCGAGCCCGCCAGCGCCGAAAGCCCGATCGCGAGCCGGCCCGAGCTCTGGTTGAGCGCCAGCAACCGCAGCAGCATCCAGCCGAGGTACTGAACCGCGGCGGCGGCCAGCGTGAACGCCGCGAACTCCAGCACGCCGTGGGCGGCAAGGAACGTCAGCTCGACGGGAGCGCTGAGCCCCACCGTCGCCACGTCCATGCCGAAGCGAAAGGCGTTGGCGGCCAGCACCCCGGCACCGGCGGCACCAAACGATCCCACGCTCGCGCAGATGAACAGCCACACGCGACCGTTCTGCCGGATGATCTGCACCGTGCTCTCCGGAATGTCCGCGAGCGCACCGGGTCGCGGCGATGGCAACACGACTCGGCGTCCGTCACTGGCGGCAAAGACGGCGCCGCAGGTCACGGCACATGCCACCAGGAGGGCATTGGCGCCAACGATGTGACGCAGGACGGGACCCTTCATAACAGAAGGCTCAGCAAGTGGAACATGACGTAGGTGGTGAGCGCGAGCAGGAGCGCGCCTGGCAGGGAGCAACCGGTGGCGGCGTGGTAGCTCATCCCGAACAGCACATACAGCCACACCGCAAAGCACTCGTTCAGGCCGCGCACGGTGGCGAGAAACGGATCCTGCTGCAGCAGCCGCTTGAACCGTTCCAAATCGGCCGCTGACGCGATGGGGCCGTCGAGCATCCACGCCGCCGGCGGTTCGAATGCGGCCGCCAACGCGATGAGGACCACCAGCCACGGCAGCTGCGAATAGAACGCCACCGCGTTGCCCTCGAGAATCCGCAGCCCGCCGTCAGCACCGCGGAGCAGCACGTCGCACGAGATCATGAACGCCGACGCCGTCAACCACACAACCACGTAGACAAACGCCACGTTGATGACGCCCATGTACTGCAGCGACGTCAGCAGTGAACGCGAGCCGGCGGCGGTGGCCACGATCGGCCCGGCGATCTTCTCGGCGAGGATGGCATGGCTCACGACCGCCAGGGCGGCACATCCCAGTGGCCCGCCCAAGGCGAACCACCAGGATGGCGGCGTAGTCAGCCGGGCATGAAAGAAGACGATCGGCTGGTAGGCCAGGCCCAGCATTGCTGCCCTTGTCGATGACGCGGGCGCGGACGGCCCTACACCAGCGCCAGGGCGCCGCAGACGACGCTGTTGAGCGGCGAGAAGAGGCACGTTGCCCACAGCGCTGCGTCGACGACCAGGTTCGACGTCCAGCCGGGGACGTAGGCCGACCACACGGCGGCGTAGTGCAAGCCGCTCGTCGCCGACATGTTGGCGACAACCGGCAGCGCCGCGACAGCCACACCGGCCACGGCACGGCGGGCCGGCGCCGAAATCACTTGGGGAGCCACATTCTTCATACGACACCTCGTTGGCGGGCGGCGACGCGGGACGTGCACCGAGCCGTCATTGGCTCGGGCGTGCCGCCGATGGGCACCAAGGAACCAATGCGCGTGCCACGGATGTTCGCCGTGATCCAGGCCGGATTTGGCCCGCTGGCCGCTGGCGCGCCGGAAGCGCGCTGCGGTTCTTGCCATGCTGCGGCGGCGTTCAGCGCGCGGTTTGCAGCAGCAGCCGCTGGGCGCGGCGGTTGGTCACGATCTCGGCGGCGTAGAGGTTGCCCTTCGAGTCGGTGGCCATGTGGTGCACGATGTCGAACTCGCCCGGGCGCGGCCCGCGGCTGCCCACCGACCCCACCTGCGTCAGCGTGGCGCGGTCGAAGATGACGATGCGCATCGGCCCCGAGTCCACCACGTACAGGTAGCGCTGCGGCTTGTCTGGCGAGAACGCGAAACCCAGCCGGCACCGGCGTGGTGGCGCCGTCGGGCGTGATGCGCACCTGGCGGATGAACTTGCCCTGCGTGGTGAAGGTCTGGATGCGGTTGTGCGTGCGGTCGGCCACGTAGACCACGCCGTCGCTCGAAACCTTCACGGCGTGGACGAGCCCGAACTGCTCTTTGGTCTCTGCCGCCACCTGGTCCTGAGCCGGCGTCGGCGGATTGCCGGCCACTTCCGTCGGCGGCGTCTTGCCATACGCGCCCCACGCCCGCTTGAACTTCCCGCTGCCGGCATCGAAAACGGCCACGCGCTGATTGCCGTAGCCGTCGGCCACGAACAGCTCGTTGGTGGGCGCGTGAACGAACACGTCGGCCGGCTGCCGCACGTTCACCGTGTCGGTGTTGCCCTTGCTCTGCCCGCGGTGGCCGATCTGCATCACGAACGTTCCGGCCGCCGTGAACTTCAGGATCATGTCGTCGCCGCTGCCGGGGCCGGTCGGCTTCGGCCACCCGCCGTTGCCGCTGATCCACACGAAGCCGCGCGAATCCACGAAGATGCCGTGTTCCCGCTCGGGCCAGTCGAAGGCTTCATTCGGCCCGCCCCAGCTCCCCAACAAGGTGCCCGCCGCGTCGAACTCCAGCACCGGCGGCGCAGCCGACGCCCGCTGCTGTGCGGGAATCGACCGCGGCCGGTGCAGGACCCAGATGTGGTCGCGCGAGTCAACCGCGATGGAGCTGACCTCGCCGAGCACCCAGTTGCTGGGCAACGAGGGCCACGTGGAGTCCGCCCTGAACGTCGGCACGTTCTGCGCGGGTGCGCCAGCGGCCGCTGGCTGTTGCGCCGACGGCATGCGCGCCACTCCGCCGGCCACCAGGATGCCGGCGCACATGGCGGCGAGCAGAGTGCGGGAACTCATGGCGTGATTATGGCCTGCTGCACGATGGCCTTGAATCGCTCTCGTATCTGACCGGGATTCGACGGCTGGCTCGCGGTCATCAGGACGATCGACAGCTCCGTGGCCGGATCGACCCAGAAGATCGTGCCGGCCGTGCCGTCCCAGCCGTATTCGCCCGTACTCGACGACTTCGACGTTCGCCAGGCCCCAACCCATCGCTCCACCCTTCGTCTGCTGCACGGCTTCGGACAGGCCGTTCTTCGTCATCGTCTCCACCGTTGCCGCGCGCAGCAGGCGGACGCCATCCAGTTCGCCCTTGTTGAGCAGCATCTGGCTGAAGCGCAGATAGTCGGGCACGGTGGACAGGAGCCCGACGGCCCCTTCGATGAGCGCGGGACGTTCGGTGAATGGCAACGTCTCGGTCTCAACCGGCGTGAGGCCGCCCTCGGGCGTGGGGTTGTAGACCGTGGTCAGCCGGGCCCGCTGCTCCGGCGTGCCGGCCCAGAACATCGTGTCGGGCATGCGAAGCGGCTTGAAGATGCGCTCCTCGAGGAACACCTCGAACGGCCTGCCCGACCAGATCTCGACCAGCCGCCCGAGCACGGACGTACCTTCGCTGTAGCGGTAACGGGTTCCCGGGTCCTCCATCAACGGCACACGCACCAGGTTGGCGATGAACTGCGCCATGGTGATGGAACGCGAGCGCACCTGCTCGCGGCGGTAAATCTCGGACGTCCGCGGCTGGAGACCTGACGTGTGCAGGAGGAGGTCTCGAACCGTGATCGGTCGCGCGGGTGCACGCGTTGGCGCGCCCGGCGCACCGAGGACGGCGACCTTCCCGAACTCTGGGATGAATCGGGCAACAGGATCGTCGAGATCGAAGCGGCCCTCCTCGTGCAGCATCATCACCGCCACGGCGGTGACCGGCCTGGTCATCGAGTAGATGCGAAACAGCGAACGCGCCGTCATCGGCGTCCGCGCCGCGATCTCCTGAACCCCCACGGCTTCCAGGTAGCCGATGTGCCCGCGTCTCGCCACGGCCGCCACTGCCCCGGCGATCCGCCGTTCGGCGATGTATCGGTTAGCAGTTCAGTCGCCTCGCGAAGACGCTCGCGCGAGAGGCCGGCGGCCTCGGGATCGACGCGGGTCGGCTGCTGCGCCGCCATCGACACGGCCAGGACAGCGGCGAACACACCCGCCAAGGACCACGCGCCTGACGCGACTGGCTCCAGAGCGGCATCGAAGGCATCGGCCGACATTGATTATACGTGCTCGAGCCGGCGCCTTCTGGACTGGACAGGAATTCGATGTCGTTTTTCCGGTCGCGCGCGATCTTGCGCCGGGGCGATGATCCGCACATGATGCTGCCAACCACCATGTCATCCGCGGTTTCCACCGACTCTTCAGAACTCCCGCTCTGGCCGATGCCCGCGCGCGAGGAGATGGAACGCGCCTACCAGCGCTCCGACGCCTCCTACGACGGCGTCTTCTACCTGGGCGTCCGCACCACCGGCATCTTCTGCCGGCCCTCGTGCTCGGCCCGCAAGCCGAAGCCCGAGAACGTGGAGTTCTTCGGCATCGCCAAGGACGCGGTGTTCGCCGGCTACCGCCCGTGCCTCCGCTGCCGGCCGCTCGAGGACAGCCAGGCGCCGCCGTGGGTGGCACCGCTGATGGAGCGGATCGAGCGCCAGCCCGACGAGCGCATCCGCGAGCGTGATCTCCGCCAGCTCGGCGTAGAGCCCGCGCGCGTCCGGCGGTATTTCGAGACCCGCTACGGCCTCACCTTCCAGGCGTACTGCCGGGCTCGGCGGCTGTCACGCGCGTTCGAACGCATCCGCGACGGCGAAGCCATCGACGACGCTGTGTTCGAGACCGGCTACGACTCACACAGCGGCTTCCGCGAGGCCTTCCAGAAGGTGTTCGGCGTGACCCCGGGGCGCGCCGCCGAGGGACGCCAGGTGTGCCTGGCGTGGATCGAGACGCCACTCGGGCCGATGATCGCGGGCGCCAGCGACGCCGGCCTGTGCCTGCTCGAGTTCACCGATCGCCGGATGATCGAGGCCCAGCTGACCACGCTGCGCAAGCGCCTGAAGGCCGCGCTGGTGCCGGCCGACCACCCGCACCTGCAGACGCTGCGGGAGGAGCTGGCCCGCTATTTCGCCGGCACCCTGACGCAGTTCAGCGTGCCGCTCGAGGCGCCGGGGACGCCGTTCGAGATGCGCTGCTGGCAGGCGTTGTGCGACATCCCATACGGTGAGACCCGCTCCTACGCCGACGTGGCCCAGATTGTCGGCAGTCCGGCGGCGGTCCGGGCCGTGGGCCGTGCCAACGGCATGAACCGGATCGCGATCGTCATCCCGTGCCACCGCGTGGTGAACAAGAGCGGCGAGCTGGGAGGCTACGGCGGCGGATTGTGGCGCAAGCGCCGGCTGCTGCACCTGGAGCGCAGCGCCGCCAGCCTACGAGTTGAAGAACGAACGAAGGTGAGGTCTTGGCCGCCGCCCTCTGTGACTGGGCCGGTCAGTCGCGAACCCCAGTGAGTGGAGCATCTCCCCGATCCGGCGCCCGCCCTTGCTCTCCAGGCCGCACTCGATGTGCAACTCGCGGACGGCCGGATTGCGCAGCATCTGCAGGCCGCCGGCCACGATGTCGTCGGTCAGGCCGGGGACGTCGATCTTGATGTAGTTCGGGCACGCGAGCCCGAACTCGTCCACCAGCCGATCCATCGACAGCACCAGCGCGCTCTGCCGGCCTGAGAACTGCTGGCCACGCTTGCCCTTGAAGCTGAACGAGTGGCCCGGCTCGAACTGCGACACTTCCAGCTTCGTGATGGACGTGCCCTGGCCGAGGCCCATCAGCAGGCACGTCACGCGGTCGTCGAAGGCATTGACCTCGCAGTTCGCCGACAGCACGAAGTAGTTCACCGCCGCCGGCTCGAAGGCGACCACCGATGTGTCGCCGCGCCTGGCCGCATACAGCGTGTAGACGCCGACGTTGGCGCCGATGTCCCAGAAGACACTGTTCGGGCGGAAGCTGTCGATCCACGCGATCGTGGACGGCTGCTTGGTGAAGAGCGACCGTGCACGCCCCGCGGGTCCCTTGCCCAACGCGACGAAGGACAGCGGCCCATGCGGCGTTTCCACCGTCCATGGCTCCGACATCAGCGTCAACGCGAAGCGGCCACGGAGCCGTGCCGCGACAGAGCCTTGCACATGTCGCAGACGATAGAGGAGCAGGTTGAACTGCTTCTTGACGTAATCGACTTCCGGATCCTTGTCTTCGACCGATTCGAGGACAGGAGTATCGGCTAAGGCCGGAAGCTTGGGGATTTCCAACTCAGCCATGTCGCGTTGTATCACATCCCGTCCAGATCGGCACAAGCGGGTAAGTCATTCACCTTGACGGCGCCGACGCCAGTTGTTAAGAAGGGTCCGCGATTGGAGGCCCTATGAATTGGCGCACGCTGGCGGCTTCGTGTCTGGTGCTTTTCTGTGCGGCAACCGCATCCGCACAGTTCGATTCGGCGCAAGTGTCCGGCGTCGTGCAGGACTCGTCCGGCGGCGTGCTGCCGGGCGTGGACGTCGTGCTCGTCAACGTCGGCACGGCCGGCGAACGCCGGGCCGTCACGAACGAGGCGGGCCTTTACAACTTCCCGGGCGTGCCGGTGGGCGATTACCGCATCACCGCCTCACTGTCGGGCTTCAAGTCCATCACCAAGTCCGACGTCCGCGTGAACGCCGGCGTGAACATCCGCGTGGACGTGGCGCTGGAAGTCGGCGCGCTCAGCGAGGTCGTGCAGGTGGAGGCGGCCACGACGCTCGTGGACACCTCCGTGATCGGGCGCACCGTCCGCGCCGAGCAGATTGCGGAAACGCCGCTCAGCGGACGCCGCGCCGCGCAGGTGGCGCAGCTGGCGCCGGGCGTCATCGGCAACAACATGGGCGGCGCGGTGCCGACCCAGACCGGCACATTTGCCACCGGCGTCACCTCGATCAACGGCGGCCGTGCCGACGAGTTCATGACCACCATCGACGGCGCACCCTCGATTCGCGTGCGGGCGGCCGGCGGCTTCATGATGGGCGCGCAGAACTTCGACACCGTGGCCGAGGTGCAGGTGCTGACCACGAACTACCAGGCCGAGCACGGCCGATCCTCGGCGGGCCAACTGCGCCTGGTCACCAAGAGCGGCACCCAGCGCTTCCGCGGCAACATGTTCTGGTCGCACCAGAACGACGCGCTCGACGCGAACACCTGGACGCGCAAGCGCGCCGGGCTGGAGATCTCGCCGCACAAGTACAACGCCTACGGCTTCACGCTGGGCGGGCCGATCTACATCCCGGGCGTGTTCAACGAGGACAAGCAGTCGCTGTTCTTCTTCTGGGGCCAGGAGTGGCAGCGCGACCGCACGGTGGAGGAACAGACCGGCATCGTGCCCACGCAGGCGATGCGCAACGGCGACTTCAGCTCGCTGCTGCCCGGCCGCGTGATCCGCGATCCGCTGACCGGCCTGCCCTTCCCCGGCAACGTGATACCGCAGAACCGCATCAGCCCCCAGGGCCGGGCGCTGATGAATGCGTTCCCGCTGCCGACTCCGGGCTTCCAGCAGGGCGCCAACAACTGGATCGGCAACCCGTCGGTGTTCAACAACCAGCGCAAGGACAGCATCAAGATCGATTGGGTGCCCACGACCGAGCATCGACTGGCCGTCCGGCACACCTGGGCACCCAACGTGTGGAACGATCCCGAGCCGCTGACGGTGTACTCCACCATCTGGGACTACCCCGGCCGCACCATGGCGGCCACGTTCACCAGCACGATTTCGAATTCGCTCATCAACGAGTTCTCGTTCTCGTGGGGATCGACCAGCCCGTCGAAATACTTCGGGCAGCGCAACTGCGACTACTGCCCGGGCGGCACCGACGCGCTGCAATATCCCACCAACAGCCAGGTCGGCATCAACTACCCGTACCTCTTCCCCGGCACCAAGCTCGACCCGGAGAAGATTGCGAACATCTCGCTACAGGGCTTCACCGCCATCAACAACGCGGCGTATCCGGGCTCGTGGAACGACTTCGTGTTCCTGTGGGCCGACAACGTCACGAAGATCACCGGCGACCACACGTTCAAGGCCGGCGTCAGCGTCGAGCGGTCGGGAATGAACGATCGCATCCAGCTCAGCTTCGCGCAGGCGCCCGCCACCACCAACCAGAACGGCTCGTTCCGCTTCTTCGACACGCGGCCGAACGGCACCGGCTATTCGCCGGCCAATGCCATGCTGGGCCTCTTCGACGACTACACCGAGTTCGGCAGCAAGCCGAACACGAAGTGGCTGGCGATGGCCTATGACGTCTACGCGCAGGACAGCTGGAGGCCGGGGCGCGATCTCACCATCGAGCTGGGGCTGCGCTACTCGCTGTGGCAGCCGTGGGGCACGACCAACCGCGCCATGGCGTCGTTCGACCCGGCGTTCTACGACCCAAGCAAAGCGGCGGTGATCGACCGGGCCGCGGGCTTCGTCGTGAGCGGCGATCGCTTCAACGGCATCACGCTGCCGGGCGACGCGCCGACCGAAGAGGCGATCGCAGACTTCCCGCAGCTGGCCGACCTGCAGCGGCTGTATCACGGCGTGCCGAACGGTTTCTCTGAAACGCCGAAGGACGGGTTCCAGCCGCGGCTGGGCATGGCCTACGCCATCGACGATCGCACCACGTTCCGCGCCGGCGTCGGCCGGTTCCTCAACCGCGTGCAGATCAACACCACCGCGGCCTACGGCTTCAACCCGCCGTTGTCGGAGATGCAGACGGTGATCAACGGGGTGGTGGACCAGCCCGGCGGCGCCGTGACGCGCAACTTCCCGCTGGTGATGGCGATGCAGTCCCCCGAGTTCACCAACCCGACGTCGTGGGCGTGGAACGCCACCGTGGACCGCGAGCTGCCGTGGCAGCTGCGGGGCACGCTGTCCTACGTGGGCCGGTCGGCCTCGAACCTCGAGCGCGCCCGCAACGTGAACCAGCTGCACACCGGCACCATCCAGGCCAATCCCGGCGTGAACGCCAACGCGCTGCGCCCGTATCTGGGCTTCGGCAGCATCACGCAGTACGAGACCACGGGCACGTCGCGCTACAACAGCCTGCAGACGCAGGTCGAGCGCCGTTCGGTGAGCGGCGTCGGCTTCAGCGTGGCCTACACCTTCTCGCGCAACAAGGACGACGCCAGCGGCCGCGGCGACATCCTGCCCGACACCTACGACGACGGCCACTTCTACGGCATCTCGGACCTGGACCGGCCGCACGTGCTGGTATCGCAGATGCGGTACCGGTTCGCGACGCTGGACGAGCAGGTGGCGCCGGTGCGCTGGGTGTTCGGCAACTGGGACATCTCCGGCATCTTCCAGGCGCAGTCGGGCGCGCCCTTCACCGTGCGCGCGGCCAACGACTACGCCGGCGTGGGTCCAGGCAGCGGCATGCAGTTCTGGGACCAGATCGGCGATCCGTCCGCCGTCCGCACCGACTGGGATCCGACACACGTCGCGCGCCATCTGGTTCGATCGCAACGCGTTTCGCCAGCCGGCCGCCGGCACGTTCGCCACGACGCACGAGCGCAACTCCCTGCGTCAGCCGGGCTTCTGGGACGTCAACCTCTCGCTGCGAAAGAGCTTCCCCGTGACCGGCACCGGCCAGCGACTGGACTTCCGGCTCGAGGCGTTCAACGTCTTCAACCGCACGCGCCTCGACAACGCCGTGATCAACCCGACCCTGCCCGACTTCGGCTCGATCGTGGCGCGCACCGGCAACCGCGTCATGCAGGTGGGGATGCAGTATCAGTTCTAGCCGGAGCCGGAAGCCGGAAGGCACGGATAGGTCGGAGTTCAGAGTTCAGAGTTCAGAGTTCACGCCGCGACTCGCTACGCTCGACGCTAGCGGGTTCTAGCCTCTTCAAGACTGATTCTGAGACTCGCTCTCAAGCTTCGCTCGCGATCGCCGCGTGCAGTAAGGTGCCGTGGTGCGGTTCGCGATCACCGGGTGCCGTCACGGCCTTCACGAGCGTGCTGCTGGCGGTGTGCGTGCACGCGCAGAGTCCACCAGGGAACTTCGCAGGCATCATCACCGCTTCCGCCGGACGCGCCAGGCGAAGTCATCTTTCGAGCGGCCTGCGCCACCTGCCACGGCGCCGACGGCAGGGGCGCGCCGTCCAGCGTGGTCGGCTTCGATCTGCCGCTGCCCAACGGCCACGGCTTCCCCGACTTCACCGACTGCCCGACCAACACGGTCGAGCCGTCGAGCGACTGGATCGCCGTCGTCCACCGGGGCGGACCGGTGCGCGGTCTCGATCGGCACATGCCGGCGTTCGGCGACGCCCTGTCCGCGGACCAGATCGATCGCGTCGTCAGATACGTCTGGACCTTCTGCCGCGAACGGCGCTGGCCCCGCGGCGATCTGAACCTGCCGCGCGCGCTCTTCACGGAGAAGGCGTTTCCCGAGAACGAGACGCTGTTCCTGACCGGGGCCCCGCTGGGCGGCGCAGCCGCCATCAAGGAAACCGTCATCTACGAGCGACGGTTCGGGGCCCGCGGCACCTACGAGGTGGCGGTGCCGGTCGGCGCCCAGCAAACGGCTCCGGACGGGCCGTGGAACCGGGGACTGGGCGATATCGAGGTGACCGTCCGCCAGACCGTACACGCCGACCACGAGCGCGGCACCATCGTGGCGATTGGTGGAGCCGTGATGCTGCCCACTGGCAAGGAGACGCTGGGCCTCGGCAACGGCTACACGGTCTACGAGCCCCTGCTGCTGGCCGGTCAGATGATCGGCGCCAACGGGTTCGTGCAGATGCAGGCCGGCTACGAAATCGCCTCCAGCCAGGAGAAGGGCACCAACGAGGCGTTCCTGCGGACGGCGTTGGGCTACACCTGGGCGCAGGACGCGGGGTTCGGCCGCGCCTGGACGCCGATGGCGGAGGTGCTGGTGGCCTGGCCCGCCGGCGGCGCCACCGAGTGGGATGTCGCGCCGCAGTTCCAGGTATCGCTCAGCAAGCTCCAGCACGTGCTGTTCAACGCCGGCGTCAGGGTGCCGCTGACCCAGCGCGACACGCGCAAGCCGCAGCTCGTCACCTATCTGCTCTGGGACTGGTTCGATGGTGGATTCCTTCAGTTCTGGCGCTAGGCGCGTGCGCGGCGGCGCCGTCTGGCTGGCGGGCGTCACCTGGGCGCTCGTGGTGTCGTGGGCCGTGCTTGGCGCGCAGGCCCAGGCCGCCCAGGCCCGCGGCGGCGACGGTGCGTCCCGGCGCTCCGCTGCTGACGCACTCCGAGGACTGTCAGGCGTGCCACAACAACCTGGTGTCGCCGGCCGGGGAGGACGTGTCCATCGGCACCGCCTGGCGCGCCACGATGATGGCCAACTCGGCGCGGGATCCGTACTGGCAGGCGGCGGTGCGCCGGGAAACCATCGACCACCCGTCGCACGCCGACGACATCCAGGACGAGTGCGGCGGCTGTCATATGCCGATCTCGACGCAGACTGCCCGGGCGGCGTCGGCGAAAGGGGCCGTGTTCGCGCACCTGCCGGTCGCCGCGGCCGGCGGCGAGCCGCAGGCCCGTCTGGCGGCCGACGGCGTCTCGTGCACGGTGTGCCACCAGATCGCGCCGGAGGGATTGGGCACGCGCGCGCGCTTCAACGGCCATTTTCTGCGTCACCCCACCATCGCCCGCGGGTGTTCGCCGGATCTACGGACCGTACGAGATCGACGCCGGCCGCAGGACGATCATGCGATCGGTCACGGGCTACGAGCAGGAGCAGGCGCCGCACATCCGTCAGTCCGAGCTGTGCGCCTCGTGCCATACGCTCATCACCACGGCGCTCGGGCCGAACGGCGAGGTGGTGGGCACGCTGCCCGAGCAGATGAACTACCAGGAATGGCGGCACAGCGCCTTCCCCGGGGAGCAGCGCAGCTGCCAGTCGTGCCACATGCCGCGAGTCACCGGCCCGGTGCGGCTGTCGTCGGTGCTCGGCGACGAGCGTGACACGCTGGCGCGCCACAGCTTCGTCGGCGGCAACGCCCACATGCTCCGGATCCTGAACCGCTACCGCGGCGAACTTGGGGTGAGCGCGCAGCCGCAGGAGCTCGAAGCCACCGCCGGCGCCACGGTGCGGCAACTGCAGCACGAGACGGCCGAGCTCGAGCTTTCCGCGCCGCGCGTCGCCGACGGCCGCCTGGTCTTCGAGGTCGCCGTCCGCAACCTGACCGGCCACAAGTTCCCGACCGGGTATCCGTCGCGGCGTACGTGGCTGCACGTGAGCGTGACGACCGAACGCGGCGAGCGGGTGTTCGAATCGGGCGCGCCCCGCAGCGACGGGGCGCATCGACGGCAACGACGGCGACGCCGACAGCGGTTCGTTCGAACCGCACTACGACGTCGTGACCAGCGCCGACCAGGTGCAGATCTACGAGCCCGTCCTCGGCGATCGCGCCGGTGCGCCGACCACCGGGCTGCTGACCGCCACGCAGTACCTGAAGGACAACCGGCTGCTGCCCCGCGGATTCGACAAGCGCACCGCCGACGCGGAGATCGCCGTGTTCGGGGCCGCGCTCGACGACGCGAATTTCACCGGCGACGGGGATCGCGTGCGCTACGAGATCGCGGCGCCCGGCGGGCAGGCGTTCAGGGTCGAGGTCGAGCTGCTGTATCAGTCCATTGCCTATCGCTGGGCTCGCAGCCTCGAGCGGTACGACGCCGCGGAACCCCGCCGATTCGGCCGCTATTACCGCGAGACGGCGGCTGGATCGTTCGTGCTCGTGGCCCGTGCGGCCGCCCGATCGGCCCCGTAGCCGGGGAGCCTCCGCGATCGCGGTCTGGCGGTAGACTGCATCTGCGCTGTCACCCGACAGCCGAGGAGCCGCCATGAACCGTCCGCTCTCGAACGCGTCGCTCGCACTGGTCGCCCTGATCGCCGTCGGCCAGGGGCCGGCCTCCGCCCAAGCCGGCCGCGCCAATGGCGAGCCCTCCGCCCCGGCGGCGCCGGTGACGCTCAAGGGCACGCTGGAGCGGATCGCGGTGCACGGCAAGTCGCTCGAGGGCAACCTGATGAAGGAGACTGCGGCCCCCGAGGTCTCGATCTACCTGCCGCCCAGCTATGCCAGCGAGCGCAACCGGCGCTACCCGGTGGTCTACCTGCTCCACGGCTACACCAACTCGGATCTCGGCTACTTCGGCCCGACCGGCCGCCAGCTGCACGTCATCGCCGAGCGGGTGTTCGGCGCCGGGTCGGCCAAGGAAATGATCCTGGTGATGCCGAACTGCATGAACGCCTATGGCGGCTGCATGTACTCGAACTCGGTCACCGCCGGCGACTGGGAGGGCTACATCGCCGACGACCTGGTGGGCTATATGGACAGCCACTACCGGACGCTCGCCACGCGCGCGAGCCGCGGCCTGGCCGGCCATTCGATGGGCGGCTACGGCACGCTGCGGATCGCGATGAAGCGGCCGGATGTCTTCAGCGCCATCTACGCGCTGAGCTCGTGCTGCCTCAACGAGGGCACGGTGCGGCCGCCGCGGGACGGCGCGCCATCGCCGGCCGAGGCCGTCAAGAGCATCGAGGAGGCGAAGGGCAACCGCCGCCGCGCAGGGCACGCTGGCACGCGCCGCGGCCTGGGCGCCCAACCCGGCGAACCCGCCGCTCTATCTCGACCTGCCCACCAAGGGCGGCGAGGTGCAGCCCGCCGTGGCCGTGAAGTGGGCGGCCAATTCGCCCGTCGCCATGCTGGACCAGTACGTCGCGAACCTGAAGAAGTACAAGGCGATTGCGCTCGACATCGGCTTGAGCGACAACCTGATCACGAGCAACAAGGTATTCGTCGAGGCGCTGACGCGTTACGGCCTGCCGCACACGTTCGAGACCTACGACGGCGACCACGGCAATCGGATTCCGCAGCGGCTCGAGGAGAAGGTGCTGCCGTTCTTCTCGCAGCAGCTGACGTTCGAAGCGCAGTCGCGACCTGTGTCGTGGCGCCCCAACTCCAACGTCCCGGCCAGCCTGGTGCCGCCCGGCGTGCCGGCCCCCAGCGCGGCCGACCAGAAGGCGATCGCCGACGTGCTGGCGCTGGAGAAAGCCATGGAGGCCGCCGTCGTGCGCCAGGACACGGCGTTCCTGGAGCGCGTGCTGGCGCCGACGTTCATCTTCACGCACGGGGACGGCTGGACCAGCGGCGGCAAGCCCCTCAAGGTGGACACCAAGGCGACCTGGATCGAGTGGGTGAAGCGCCAGCCCGCGCCGTACTGGTACCGGGATCTCGACTCGGTGCAGGTCGAGCTGCACGGCGACGTGGCCCTGACCATCGGCCGGTATTTCTATCTGCCGCGTACGGCGGGCCAGACGCCCGACACCACCGGCGTCAACCACATGCACGTGTGGTTCGAGCGCGTCTACGCGAAGCGCAACGGCCAGTGGCAGCACCTGTCGCACCGCACGGTGAGAGGGCCGTTGCCGACCGCGGAGGCTATCGGGCACGCACTGACCCTGCCGGCATGCCAGCCGCCTTACCGTCGGGCCTTCGAGCGCGAGGCGCGGGCGCTGGCCGCGCTGAACCCTCCTCACATTGCGCAGATCTACGGCTTCGAGCGTGCGGGCGAGATCAGCGCGCTCGTGCTGGAACTGGTGGAAGGCCCGACACTTGCCGAGCGAATCGCCAGCGGCGGCCTGCCGGTCGAAGAAGGAATGGCGATTGCCCGCCAGATCGCCGACGCGCTCGACGCGGCTCACGGGCAGGGCCTCGTCCATCGTGATCTGAAGCCTGCGAACATCAAGGTAACGCCGGACGGCACGGTGAAGGTGCTGGATTTCGGCCTGGCAAAGGTCGCACACGCCTCCGCTCCTGGTCAGTTCGGTCGCCGGTGCCACGGCAGCTCGCCACGATCACGACACCAGCCATGACTGGCATAGGCGTGCTCCTCGGTACCGCCGCGTACATGAGCCCGGAGCAGGCGAAGGGACGCGAGGCCGACGAGCGCAGCGATGTGTGGGGGTTTGGCTGCGTCCTCTACGAGACGCTGACGGGCAAGCGCGCCTTCGACGGCGAGGACATGAGCGACACGCTGGCCTCGGTGCTCAAGAGCGAGCCGGACTGGGCAGCGCTGCCTGCGGACGTTCCGCCCCGATTCGAACGTTGATTCAGCGCTGCCTGGTCAAGGAGCCGAAAGCGCGTGTCGCCAGCATCTCGATCGCCCGCTTCGTCATCGCCGAAGCGCGGTCGTGATGGCAGACCCGCGGAGTCCAGTCAGCCAGACTGCCGCGGTCCAGGACGTTCCTGCCGATGTAGCCCAGCGCCGGATCGACGCCGCGGTGGCCGCGGCCCGCGGCACCCTGCTGTGGCGCCGGGTCCTGCCTGCTGCCTTGGGCATTCTGGTCGCCCTGGTGCCCGCGATCGCGATAGGCGTTGGTATGTGGCGACAGGCGGAGTCGCCTTCGGCGCCGGTGGCGTTTGCCTTCACGCTGCAGCAAGGCCAGCGGTTTTCGGCCACCGGGCGGCAAATGGTCGCATTTCCCCGATGGAACTCGAGCGTGTACGTAGTCACCGTCGCTGACGCCTCTGGCTCGGGCTCCCGAACGCTCTGGGTCAGCGGCTCTACCTTCGCTCGTTGGCGGATCTCGAGCCGTTGCCGATCCTCGGCACGGACCTCGAGGGCGGGATCACCAGACCCGGTATTTTCGCCCGACGGCGAGTCGCTGGCCCTCTCGTCCAGCGGCGCATTGAAAACCATTCCAGTGCGCGGCGGCACGCCGGTGACGATCTGCCCGGCCGAGAACGTGGAGGGCATGACGTGGGACTCGAGCGGTATAGTGTTCGGCCAGGACAGTGGCATCTACCGTTGCCCGGCCACCGGAGGCCTGCCCGAACAACTCGTCAAGGTCGAGGAGAACGAACGTCCTTATGGTCCGCAGATCCTGCCTGGTGGCGACTCGGTGCTCTTTTCGCTGGGCAGGGCGAACGATGATACAGCGGAGCGTTGGGACAAGGCCTCCATCGTCGTCCAGTCGCTGACGACCGGGACGCGAAAGACACTGGTCGAGGGCGGCAGCGACGGCCGCTATCTCGACACGGGCCACTTGGTCCATGCCGTGGGTGGCGTCGTGTACGCCAGCCCGTTCGATCTCGGCAGGCAGGAGGTGACCGGGGGACCCGTCGGCGTCGTCGAAGGCGTCAGGCGTGCAGTCGTTACAGGAGCCACGCAACTGCACACCTCGGGCAACGGCACGCTGTTATATGTGCCGGGGCCGACCGCTCCCGGCACCAGGGAACGCGCGGTCGCGGTGGCGGACCGTACGGGCATTGTCACAAGACTTACCCTTCCAAGCAGGCCGTACGAGCATGTCCGGGCCTCACGCGACGGTAAGCGCGTCGTCCTCGACAGCGATGACGGCAAGGATGCGGTGGTGTGGGTTCACGAGCTGACGGGAACCAGCGCACCGACGAGGCTCACGTTCACGGGCAGAAACCGCTATCCCATCCTGGCACCGGACGGCCAGCGGGTGGCGTTCCAGTCGGACCGGGAGGGCGACCTGGCCATCTTCATGCAGCGTACCGACGGCACGGGTCGGGTCGAACGACTGACCAAGCCCGAAAAAGGCGAGGGGCACGTGCCGGAGTCCTGGTCGCCGGACGGGAGGCACATCTCGTTCTCGGTGGACAGGGCGTTCCGGTTCTTCCTCTGGACGCTGTCCGTGGACGACAGGAAGCCGGCGCCGTTTCGCAACGTGCAGTCCGTCGAGCCGCTCGGCTCTGTATTCTCGCCAGATGGCCAGTGGATTGCGTACCCGCGCACGTGAAACGGCCGCTGGATCGCCGCGGACAGGCAGCGGCGGTGTACGTGGAGCCGTTCCCCGCGACCGGCGCACAGTATCAGGCCCCGAAGGTGAACATCGACTTCCAACAACTCTGGGACTCGGACGGACGCGAGCTGATCTACGTTCCGTCGGCGGCGTCCGGGCGACTGGCCATCGTCGACGTGAACACCAAAAGAGGAGCGATCTTCGGAACTCCGCAGACGATCCCTGCCACTGTTACCTTGGGCAGAGCGTCCGGGTTGACGCGAGCGTTCGACATGCTGCCGGACGGCCGGTTCATCGGGCTGGTGTCGGGCTCGGAAGACGGCCCAGGGACCGCTGATTCACGGGAAATCCGCGTCGTGATCAACTGGTTCGATCAACTGAAACGCCTCGTGCCGGCGAAGTAACTCTCGGCTGAGTACCAGGCCGAGCGCGAGTGAGACGCGTGCGCATTTCGGCACTGATTCTTCGAAGCACCGAAAATCCTGCTTGACACGATCCGAGGAGCGCTTCGCCATAAGAGCACAGAGCGCGTGTGGAGTGGCCGCGCGACGAGCACTTCGTGCGTGTGAAGCACGATCGATGAGCACCGAGACATCGTGCGACCAAGGCGCTGGGATCGTTACCCTACAAGCTTCCAGGGCACTCAGAAACCACGGCGTTACGATGCGGCATGACGCCTACCGTTCCGCCCACGCCGCTCAACGCCACCCGCGACAACCCGATGCCGATCGATGCGCTCGGCGAGCGCATCGCCGAGCTGGCCGGCGCGCATCCACGCCGCCACCTACGAGCTGCTCGTCATGCTGCGCGAGTTCGACGCCGAAGCTGGCTGGAATAACGGCTTCCTGTCGTGCGCCCACTGGCTCGAGCTGGCGAACGGGCATCGACATGGGCGCCGCGCGCGAGAAAGTGCGCGTGGCGAGAGCGCTGCCAGGCTTGCCGCGAATCAGTGCCGCCCTGCGGTGCGGGTCGGTCTCCTACGCCAAGGTCCGCGCCATCACGCGGGTCGCGACGCCGGAAACCGAGCAGCGGCTCCTGGACGTCGCGCTGCTGGGCACGGCGTCGCACGTCGAGCGGATCGTCCGCGCCTGGCGGCGCACGGATCGCGTCATCGCGGCGCAGCAGGCTGACGCCCGCCATCTGTCACGCCATCTGACCACCTGGATCGACGACGACGGCATGATGGTGCTGCGCGGCCGGCTGACGCCGGAGCTCGGCGCGGTGCTGCACCGGGCTCTGGAAGCCGCAGCCGATCAGCTCTTCAAAGAGGCCAAGGGCGCGCCCCAGCCTGGCCGGCTGGTTGAGGACGTCTCATGGGGACAGCGGCGAGCGGATGCGCTTGGGCCGGTTGGCCGAAGTAGCTCTCGCCGCCGACCTCGACGCCGGAACCGCAGGGGACCGCTACCAGGTGGTCCTGCACGTCGAGGCCACGGCCACCGCCGATGGACGCCGAGGTCCCGTTCGACGGGGCGTTGGAGGTGGACGACGCTGCCGTTCACGTTTCCGCGGAAACGTCGCGACGACTCGCCTGCGATGCTGGCCTCGTCCACATGCACCATGACTCAGACGGGCACGTCCTGGATGTCGGCCGCAAGACGCGGACGATTCCGCCCGCGATTCGTCGCGCCCTCAGCGCCCGCGACACGCGCTGCCGATTTCCGGGGTGCTCCGCCCGGCGCTGTGACGCCCACCATATCGAACACTGGGTCGAGGGCGGGACAACCAGCCTCGCCAACCTCGTGTTGCTATGCCGGCGCCATCATCGGCTCGTCCACGAGGGCGGCTTCACTTTGCAACGACAGCCGGATTCGACGGTCGCCTTCTTCCATCCCAGCGGCCACCGGGTTCAGCGTCGTGCCGCCGCAGCCGCGCTTCGACCTCGCCAACCCGCTCGCACCGACGATGGAACGGCTGGCGGCCAACGGCATCACCATCAGTCCGCGATCGCTGCCGACCTGGGACGGCGCGCCGTTCAACCTCGTACACGCCATCGACGTGCTGTATGTTGCCCCAGCGGACAACGGCTAGCGTCCGCCACGGCGAAGTCGCATACGACCAGCGCCAGCCACTCGTGGTCACGTACAGTATGCTGCCGGCCATGACACGTCTCTCGCCGCTTGGCTTCGCACTGGCCGCCGCTGCCTTGCTGTCGCTGCCGCTGTCTGCGCAGCTGTCCCCGTCCGCCGAGTGGGCGGCGCACGCGGCCAACAACTACCAGACGGCCGCCAACCTGACCTACCTGACGGCGAACGGCTACGAATCGAAGCTCGACATCTACTCCCGTCGCGGCGCCACGACACCGCAGCCCACCGTGGTCTACTTCCACGGCGGCTTCTGGGCGGCCGGCGCCAAGGAAGGGTCGCTGATGTCGCTCATCCCGTGGATGGAGATGGGGTGGAACGTCGTCAACGTCGAATACCGGCTGGCGCGCGTAGCGCCGGCGCCGGCGGCAGTCGAAGACGGGCTCTGCGCGCTGCGCTTCCTGGCGGCGCAGGCCAAGACCTACAACATCGACGTCAACCGCCTGGTCGTGACCGGCGAGTCGGCGGGCGGCCACCTGACGCTCACGAGCGCGATGATTCCCGAAAGCAGCGGCCTGGCGCGCCAGTGCGCCGGCGCGACGCCGGTGCCGCGTGTGGCGGCAGCCATCAACTGGTTCGGCATCACCGACGTCGGCGATGTGATCGAAGGCCCACACGCGGCCAACCTCGCGGTGACCTGGCTGGGCAGCCTGCCGGATCGTATGGAGATTGCCAAGCGGGTCTCGCCGCTCACGCACGTGCGCGCCGGCCTCCCGCCGATCCTCACGATCCACGGTGACAAGGATCAGCTCGTGCCCTACCAGCACGCCGTGCGCCTGCACGACGCGTTGACCAAGGCCGGCGTCGCCAACCAGTTGCTGACGATCCCCGAAGGCCGGCACGGCAACTTCACGCCCGAGGAGCGGACCCGGATCTTCGCGACGATTCGCGAGTTCCTGACCAAGCACGGCCTGCCGGCACAGAACAACTGACGCCGCTCAGGCGGTCGGTCACCCGCAGATGGTGCCGAACTCGAATCCCTTGGCGCGCAATTCCGGAATCACCCGATCGACCACGTCCACGGCGTAGCGACGATCGGCGCGCGGATCCTCGTGGTGGCCGTCGTGGACGACGACGATGTCGCCGGGTGAAGCGTGGCGCACGAGGCGCGGCGCGATGTCGTCGGCATCGCGGGCGCTGAACCAGTTGAAGTCCCACAGCATCCAGCCCCAGCCGACCACGGTGTAGCCGGCCTTCGCCGCGCCCATCAGCATCGGCACGCTGCGATGCCCGGCGTGCGGCCGGAACGCCCGGCACGGCACCACGCCGGTCAGCAGCTCCATGCGCGCGGCGGCTTCCTGCAGCACCGACGCGACGTAGACCGGGCTCTTGAACATCAGCTCGCGCGAATGCCAGTGCAGCGCGATGCGGTGTCCCTCCGCCGCGGCGCGGCGGACGATGGGCGCCGTATCAGGCGTCAGATGCTTGTCGATCACGAAGAACGTCGCCCGGACGTTGTGGCGCGCCAGGGCGTCCAGGATCAGCGGCGTCGCCGCCGGGTTGGGGCCGTCGTCGAACGTCAGATACACCGTCGGGACGTCGCCCCGAGGCATGCGCCAGACCGTGTGCTCGGTCACATCGAGCAGGAACGGAAACGGCGCCAGATGCGCCAGCACGGCGACGCCGACAGCGGCCAGGATCGCGAACACGCCCCTTCCGCCAGGTCCTCGACGGCGGTGGCTACTGCTGCCGCGGCGGCGGGGCCACGCAGCGGAAGTTCGCGGCGTCCTCGATGCTGCCCGTGCCCGTGTGGCGCGCCACCTGCGGGTAGACGCACAGCGGGACGCGTGCGCACCACCTGGCCGCCGGTGACCTTGCTGGCCAGCAGCGTGTCCGGCGCCTTGCCGCGCTCCACCCAGTCGATGATGGCGGTCATCGGATCGTGCCGATCGGGCCCGATGCCGCCGCCGCAATGCGCCATCCCCGGAAGCATGAACAGGCGGAAGAAGTTGGTCGTGTCCGGACCGTTCGCCGCCAGCGCGCGCTCGTAGTAGTTGACCCCCATCATCGGCTGCAGGATGGTATCCGCCCAGCCGTAGGTCATCAGCAGTTTGCCGCCGCGCTTGCGGAATGCGCTGAGATCCGGATTGTCGGCGTTGGCCAGCTTGCCCCAGCGGTCCAGCAGCGGCGGGTCCTTGTCGAAGTCGAAGGTCCGAAAGTCGTAGTCGGGTTGCGGCGGATCGAACACCAGATACCGCATCGTGTTCTCGGCCAGGTTGAAATCCGCCGGCTTGACGTCGGCCTGCCGGGGCACGATCAGATTCATCCACCCGCTGGCGGCCACGCCACCCGGTCCGGGCACCACGGCCTCGCTGCCGAGCATGAAGCCAGGGAAGAACGGCGCGCCGTTGCGGGTCGGGCCCTCGTAGACTTTCTTCAGCACGCTGGCCTGCGCCGCCGTCAGGCAGTCCGCGCCGTCGGTGCCGGCGGCGCACGCGGGCACGTCGCGCACGGGGTCGAACTTGCAGGCGCGCGGGTCGTCGATCAGGCCGTCGGCCAGCCCGTCCCCGGCATCGCAGGTGGCCATCACGCGGCTGGCGACGAGCGCCATCTTCTCGGGCGACAGGGGGGTCTCGGTCAACGCCCGCTGGTTCCACATGGCGCCGATCGTGAAATTGGTCTGCGCCACCCACGGCGCGTTGGCAACGATGCCGTCGAAGTCGTCGGGGAAGCGCTGGGCTTCGATCAGGCCCTGCCGTCCGCCGTTCGAGCACGAGTTCCAGTAGGACCGATCCACCGGCCGCGCGTAGTAGGCCTTGGCGATGTCCTTGGCGGCCACCGTCGTCACATGCACCGCACGGTAGGCGTAGTCGATGGCCTTTTGCGGGTTGCTCATCACGAAGCTCGCGCCGGGTTCCTTGCGCGCATCGTGGCCGGTATTCGTCATGGCGAAGGCGAACCCGTGCTGCAGGGCCACGGCGCGCTGGCCGGTGCGGCCCGCGTCGTCGAATCCCTCCCCGGCATGGCCGCCGTTGCCGATCATGTAGAAGCGTCCGTTCCACCGCGCGGGCAGGTTGACCTCGAACGCCACCTCCGGCGCAATCACGCCGCTGACCCGGCAGTGCGACGGGGCGCCCTCGGCCGCGGGGACCTCGCGCGCCTGGAGCGACACGACGTCGGCCACCTTCACCGACGAGGCGAACGCGTCGCAGGCCGCGCGCGGCACGTACTCGGACAGCCGGTAGTTCACGAGCCCCCTGGAAGCCTCGGTAAACGCCTGCGCGCGCGCCTGAGCCGGCAGAACAGCGCCCACGGCCAGCACGGCGGTGACGACGACAACGAACCGTTTCACGTGTGTCATGGATATCCCTCGGCGAGCCAGATTGAATCGCGCTCTTCGAGCCATGTCAATCGCCGCCGTATAATGCCGCGCGCATGGCCGACCACAGCCGAGACGACGCGCCCGTCCTGATCGCCGGCGGAGGCCTGGTGGGCCTGTCGGCGGCGATGTTCCTGGGGCAGCACGGCGTACGCTCGCTGCTGGTCGAGCGGCTGGGCGCCGTCTCCCACTTCCCCCGCGCCGCGTTCTTCCACATGCGGACGCTGGAGCTGTTCCGCTCCGCGGGCATCGAGACGCAAGTCATCGAAGGCTCGCGCCAGGACTTCGTGCCTGACGGCAGCATCGTGCTGATGGACACCGTGTCGGGCCGCAAGCTCGCCGACATCATCGGCGACCTGAACGCGGGGGTGGACACCGTCAGCCCGTGCCGGCGATTGTTCCTGAACCAGCCGAACCTCGAGCCGATCCTCTACCAGCGCGCGCAGCAGGTAGGGGCCGAGTTGCTGCGCGCAGCACGAAGTGGCGGGCGTGTCGCAGGACGCAGACGGCGTCTCGATGACCGTGCGTCACGTCGAGACCGGCGCCGAGCGCACGCTGCGCGGCCGATATCTCGTCGGCGCCGACGGGGCGCACTCGCGCGTGCGCGAGCTGCTGGGGATCGGACGCTCCGGCCGGCCCGTGTTCTCCAACTCGATCACGATCTATTTCACGGCCGACCTGTCGCGCTGGCTGGCCGACCTGCCGATCAGCATCGTCTACGTGAAGAACCCGGCCATCAGCGGGTTCTTCCGGATGAACCGCGCGCAGACCTCGGGTTTCCTGGTCATCAACACGGTTGGCGACCCCGCGGCGGATCCGGTGGCCGCCGCCAATGCCGCCGCCGACATCAGCGAGGCCACCCTGATCGGGCACGTGCGCACCGGCGTCGGCGTGCCCGACCTCGAGGTGCGCATCGACAGCGTCTCCAGGTGGCGGGCCACGGCGGAGGTGGCCGACCGGTTCCGCGACGGCCGCGTGTTCCTGGCCGGCGACGCCGCGCATGTGATGCCGCCCAACGGCGGCTTCGGCGGCAACACCGGCATCCACGACGCGCACAACCTGGCCTGGAAGCTGGCGCTCGCGCTGAACGGCCAGGCAGGCGACGGCCTGCTGCACTCGTACGAAGCAGAACGACGGCCGGCGTCGAGGTTCACGGCCGAACAGGCGTTCACCCGCTATGTCACCCGCAGCGCGCCGTGGCTGCAAGTGGACCCGCCCATCGAGCCAATCGCGCCCGACTTCGACATCGAGATTGGCTACGTCTACGCGTCCACGGCCGTCGCCGCCGAACCGGGAGGCCCGGCCGGCCACACCGACCCGCGCACCTCACGCGCCGCGCCAGGCACGCGCCTGCCCCACGCCTGGGTCGCACGGCGCGGGCAGCGCGTCTCGACGCTCGACCTGACGGGCGTCGTTCCTGCTGCTGGCCGGCGCCGAGGGCGCCGCGTGGTGCGACGCCGCCAGGGCGATCGCCGCGCCGGCGATCACCGCCTACCGCATCGGCGACGACGTCATCGAGGCGGAGGGCAGCCTCACCGAAGCGCTTGGGATCTCGGACAGCGGCGCCGTCCTGGTGCGGCCCGACGGCTTCGTGGCCTGGAGAACCGTCAACGCGGACGGCTCTGGCGGTTCGATCCTGCGCGAGGTCCTGGGCCGGCTGCTGTCCTAGCGCGCGCCTGGCCGCAGGAACAGCGTCGGATTCGCCATCAGCTTCTCGTAGACCTTGGGATCGAGGTTGTTCTCCGCGCAGGAGTACTCTCGCAGGCGCGTGTCCTCCCGCAGCATCAGCGTCACCCGCTGTGTGTACGGCTTGGTGAGCACGCTCGGGTCCTCGATGGTCACCTCGTAGTCCAGCCGATCGCGATCGACGCGGCGATAGCGCTCGACCAGGTGCAAGGCGTCGCTGTGCACGAAGCCCGCCGCCAGCCATCCGCCGGGCTTGAAGCTGGTCACGTCCACCACCAGCGTGTCGCCGTCCCAGCGCCCGATCGAGTCGCCCATGTGCGAGGGCTCGACGTCGTCGGGGTGCTCCCGGCGATCGAGCGGAATCACGCGGAACACCCAGAAGTACTCGTACAGGGCGATGAGCTGCGTCGGTGTCTGGACGAACTGCACTGGAAACAGCCCCACGCCGGTCATGCGCGGCGGCGCTTGCGGCAGGCACAGCGTCGTCGGGTCGTCCACGCTGCGCCGGGCGAGCAGCTCCTCGGCGCGCGCACGCGCTTCTGGCCGGTACGGGATCGGCTCGGGGCGGCCCGCCGCCTGCACGTCAGGCGCCCGCCGCGCCGCCGCCACCCCAGGCGCATCGCCGGGCGCCTCGGCATCCCACCCGCCGCGGCGCGTGCTGGCTTGATACACGCCCGTGAGATCGGGATGGCCGTCGGTGGTGCGGGGCGCGGGTCGAATCGCGGTCGCCTGGGCGGCCAGCACCGCGCCCGACAGCAGGCCCAGGATCAGCGTCGCTGGTATTCGCATGCGGGGCCTCATGGCCGTGGTGCCGCGGCCGGCTCGGCCTGCAGCGGCGCGCCCTCGCCGGTGCCCGCCGGCGGGCCGAAGAACAGCCGCTGGCCGTTGGCCAGCGTCACCTCGCGCAGGTGGGCGAACGGCGTGCCGTCGCGCGCCAGCCAGCCGAACGCCGTGATGGTGTCGCCGATCTTGATCGTCTCGTCGCGCTTCCACCCGGTGCGCGACAGCACGTTCGGCGGGTAGCCCTCGAACGTCCAGTTCACGACCTTGCCGTCGGCACCCTTGACGTCGACGTAGACGTGGCTGTGCGGATTACGCCAGTCGATCTTGGTGACCACGCCGGACAAGGTCACGGGCTTGCTGGCGTCGAAGGCCACGCCGAAGGAGTGATGAGCCAACGGGCGCGCGACGATCGCCGAGACGAACGCTGCCGCCAGGATCCATCGCAGCATCGAACCCTCCGCTCTGCCCGGGCGGCGACTCGGGCGCCCGGCGGTGCGAAGGGTAACACGGGGTGACCCGCTAGGATTGTGATGACGCCGCGAGAGCCAGCCCAGCCAGCGCGGTGGCGGCGGCCACCAGGCCCCACACGGTCAGCAGGCCCTGCTGGATCAGGAACCCGGCGAACACCGGCCCGACGATCGACGCGCACGAGTTCAGCGACTGCATCAGGCCCAGGACCGCGCCCTGCTCCTCTCGCGGCGCCGCGTGCGTGATCAGGCTCGTGAGCGCGGGACGCACCAGAGACCCCATCGACAGCACCGCGGTGGCCAGCACGAGCATCGGAATCGACACGACGAAGGCCATCAGCGCGTAGCCGCCGGCGTAGCCGACGAACCCGGCCAGGTTGAGCCGCGACTCACCGAAGCGCCGCACCAGCCGGCCGAGCGCCGGCCCCTGCCACACGACGCCGAAGATGCCGGCCAGCGCCCAGGCGTAGCCGACCTGCTCGGGTCCGAACGGCTGGCCCGCCCACGTCAGCCGGCGCTCGAGGACGAGCGGCATCCCCGACACGAACATGGCGAAGCCGAGCGCGAAGAGCGCGAACTGCCACAGCCTGGACGACAGTCTGGGCTGCGCGAAATAGGCGGCGTAGGCGCGCCAGTCGAAGACCGACAGCCGCCGGCCCGGCGCGGGGCCACCCGGCGCCGCCCGGCGTCACCGCCGGCAGCAGCAGCCACGTGGTCACGACGCTGGTCGCCGACAGCGCCGCGGCCGCGAAGATCGGCAGCCGGTAGTCGTAGCCGGCCAGCAGTCCCGAGACCGCCGGGCCGATCAGGAATCCGAGCCCGAACGCGATGCCGATGATGCCGAACGACTTGGCGCGCTCCTCAGGGCGCGTGACGTCGGCGATGTAGGCCTGCGCCAGCGACAGGTTGCCCGCCGTCGCGCCGTCGATGGCGCGCGCCAGGAACAGCACCCACAGGTTGGGAGCGAAGGCGGTGACGATGAAGCCGATGAAGGTGCCGATCTGGCTGGCGATGAGCAGCGGCTTGCGGCCCATCGTGTCGGACAGTCGCCCGAGGATCGGGCCCGACACCAGCTGGCAGGCCGCGTAGATGCCGATCAGCCAGCCGACCTGGAACGGGCTGGCGCCCATGCGCTCCGCGTAGAACGGCAGCAGCGGGATCATGATGGTGAGACCCAGGACGTCCACCGCCACGATCAGGAACACGGAGAGGAGCGGGCCGGAAAACACGAACGCTCATCATGCCATAGCGCCCAAACGTCGCAGGTTGTCGCGCCCCGGCCACGGCGGTCGAGTCAGCCGGTATGATCGTTCGAGTGCCTATCCACGGGTGGAGTCGACATGTCGCCGGCGCTTGTCTCATCGCGCTTGCCGCCTCGGCCGATGCCAGCGGCCAGGACGAATCGGGCTCGGATCCGGATGCGCCGTTCGCCTTCGCCGGTCCCGCGGCCCCGCGGTCCTGGTTCGGTCATCACCCGCGACGACGAGGGCCGGGCCACGGTGCGAGCCACCCGCATTACGGCGCCGATACGCATCGATGGCCGGCTGGACGAGGCCATTTACAGCAGCCTGCCCCCGATCAGCGATTTCATCCAGCAGGATCCGATAGAGGGGGTTCCCGCCACCGAAAAGACCGAGGTTTGGCTGCTGTTCGACGATCGGGCGCTGTACGTGGTGTTCCGGGCCTGGGAGAGCCGGCCCGATCAGCTCGTCGCCAACGAGATGCGCCGCGACAGCAACAACATCTTCCAGAACGACCACGTGGCGTTCCTGATCGACCCGTTCTACGACCGCCGCAACGGCATCGAGCTGGCGATCAACGCCATCGGCGGACGGTGGGACGGCCAGATCTCCAACGAGCGCACCGCCAACGGCGACTGGAACCCGATCTGGGAGTTCAAGGTCGGGCGGTTCGAGGGCGGCTGGACCGTCGAGACGGCCGTGCCGTTCAAGTCCCTGCGCTACCGGCCAGGACGGGCGCAGATCTGGGGCTTCAACGCGCGCCGGATCAACAAGACCAAGAACGAGACCTCGTTTCTCACGCGGGATCCCTCGGGCCGCCGGTCTGGCCGGACTCTTCCGCGCCTCGCTGGCGGCGACGATGGTCGGCCTCGAGGTGCCGCAGGGCTCGCGCAACCTCGAGGTGAAGCCGTACGCGGTGTCGAGCGTGCAGAGCGACCTGACCTCCGTGCCGCGGGTGCGCAACGACCCCTCGGCCGACGTCGGCGTGGACGTGCGCTATGGCCTGACCCAGAACATGTCGGCCGACTTCACCTACAACACCGACTTCGCCCAGGTGGAGGCCGACGAGCAGCAGATCAACCTCACGCGGTTCAGCCTGTTCTTCCCGGAAAAGCGCGAGTTCTTCCTGGAGAACCAGGGCCTCTTCGGCTTCGGCGGCGTGGCCTCCAACTGCGGCCAGCGACGTGCCGGTCCTGTTCTACAGCCGGCGCATCGGGTTCGATCAGGGGTTCGCGATCCCGATCGAGGCCGGCGGGCGGGTGACCGGACGGGAGGGCCGCTACAGCATGGGCCTGCTGAACATCACATCGAACGACGACCGAGCGTGCTTGGTGTGGGGCGGACCAACTTCTCGGTGGCGCGGTTCCGGCGCGACATCCTGGCGCCGCAGCAGCATCGGCGTCATCGCCACCAGCCGGTCGCAGACACCGACGGCCGAGGCCAGCAACCAGGTCTATGGCGCTGACGGCACGTTTGCGTTCTTCAACAACCTGACCTTCAACACCTATTGGGCGCGGACGCAGCACGCCCGGCGTGACCACCGAGGACACCAGCTACCGGGCCCAGATGGACTACGCCGGCGACCGCTACGGCGTCGAGCTGGAGCATCTGGCGGTGGGCGACAACTTCCTGCCCGAAGTCGGCTTCGTGCGGCGCGACGACATCCGCAAGTCGCTGGCGCGGTTCCGCTTCAGCCCACGGCCGCTTGGCGGCCGCGTGCGGCGCTACAACTGGCACTCCGCGCGGCACCTACATCGAGAACTGGGCGGGCCGCGTCGACACCCGCCAGGTCACCTCGGAGATCGAGCTTCGAATTCCAGAACAGCGATGCATTCCACGTCGGCGGCTCCAGCACCTACGAGTACCTGCCGGTGCCGCTGCGCATCGTCGGGCTGACTGTACCGGCTGGCGGCTACGACTACGCCACCGGCTGGGTTGGCATGAACTTCGGCCGGCAGCGGCCCATATCAGGAACGGCGTTCCTGGAGCACGGCACGCTCTACGGCGGCAGCAAGACCACCCTCAACGTGACCCAGGGCCGCATCAACCCGACGGCGCAGCTGGCGCTCGAACCGACCTACCAGGGGAACTGGCTCGACCTGCCGGTCGGAGCTTCGACCACGCATCTCGTTGGCACGCGCGTGACCTACACGGTGACGCCGCTGATGTTCACCAGCGCGCTGGTGCAATACAACAACGCGCACCAGCTCGGTGTCGGCGAACGTGCGGTTCCGCTGGGAGTATCGGCCCGGCAGCGAGCTGTTCGTGGTCTACAACGAGCAGCGCGACACCGGACGCGGTCAGCTTCCCCGAGCTGCAGGCCCGCGCGTTGATCGTGAAGGTGAACCGCCTCGTTCGTTTCTAGGCCCCCGGCTCCAGGCTCCAGGCACGGTCTCTTCAGCCAGCGGCGGCCGGCGGCAGGTAGTCCTCCAGAGCGCCAACGATGAGCACCTCGGCGCCCTCGGTCGGTGGTGATCTCGCCGTGATCGGTATCCGCGTCGGCGTGATGGAAATCCCCGGCGCGCAGCACACGGCCGTCGAGCACCACCGAGCCGCTGAGCACCAGGCACTCCTCGGCACCGTGGTGCTTGTGCGGCGGGTAAACTGCGCCCGGCTCCGCGCGAATCAGCAGGGTGACGAGCAATCGCGTCCGGTCTATGGCCAGGATCCGGGCGCTGATTCCGGCCAGTCCCGTGTCGGTCCACCTGGCATCGGCTGCCCACTCCGTGTAGCGCGTGGGCTGTCGCGCCGCGGCGAGGACGCGCTCGCGCACGTGCGCGGGCGGTTCGAGCGACGGAGCACTCAGTGCCACCGCTGCCGCAGCGTCGTACAGGCGGGCCACCTCCGATCGCTGGTCCGCCGTCAGCGCCGCGAGGCGAGCCTGGAGGTCCGCCCGCTCGTCGGGATCGAGCGCGCCGACCGAATCGGCCAGGACGAGATCCTCGAGCTCGTCGGAGATCATACCGCCTGCTCCAACCGGTCGCGCATCGTGGCCAAGCCGGTGCGGATGCGCGTTTTCACCGTGCCCAGCGGCACGCCAAACCGGGTGGCGAGCTCGCTGTGAGTGTAGCCCTCGAAGAACGCCGCCTCGATGAGCGCCCGCTGCGCTGGTGCCAGCGCGGCCAGCGCGGTCCGCACTACGCCTGCGTTGGTGCGCACCTCCAGCACGGTCTCGGGGGTATCGGCTGTGATGGGCTCGAACGAGCGAGCCGTGTTGTCGCCGCCGTGGATTGTGGGTTCGACCGTGACGCGGGCACGGACCCGGTGCGCGCGCAGCCGGTCGATCGCGCGATTTCTCGCGATGCGGATCAGCCACGCCGCCGGCGATCCCAGCAGCGCGTCGTAGGTTTCGGCGCGCGACCAGACGCGCATGAAAGTGTCCTGCAGCACGTCTTCCGCGTCGGCCGCGCTGCCCAGAATGCGCATGATGACGCTGTAGGCGACGCGGCTGTGCCGGTCGTAGAACTCTGCCAGCGCCGTCTCGTCGCGGATAGCGATCCGTTGGAGGAGGCCAAGGTCGACCTCCGAGCTGGTGCTCTTCACAGCCAGCCACCATGGCATAGCCCTCGAGAGAGCCGCAAGCGCGACCGTAGCGCGGTGGCTCAGTTCCGGTGCGGTGGAAGTGATGATGAAGGCCAGCGCAACACGGAGGTGGCTGCCGCCCTCCACCAGCGAGGAGACCAGCACTGTCTTCAGTCTTCGGTCTATAGTCCTCACAAGACCTGATCGCACCGAGATATCCCTTCGCGAACCATCGGAGACAACTCATGGAGAGGTCGGTTGAAGTCTTCGCCGTCATTCTATTCGGCGTGATAGGCCTCTCGCACATCGTGCAGCCGAAGGCCTGGGTCGATTACTTCATCCTCCTGAGGGGCAAGGGCGAAGCCGGCGCTTTCGTGGACGGGTTTCTGCATCTGCCGCTGGCTGCAGGCATCATCGCGTTCCATAACGTTTGGTCTGGGATACCGGCCGTGCTGACGGTCCTGGGCTGGTGCTTCCTCATCAAGAGCCTGCTTCGCTTCTGCCTGCCGAAGCAGGGAGTGCGGATGATGGGGCGAGTCTCTGATGGACGGTCCTGGGAATTCCAGGCGGCTGGCGCCGTCCTGCTGGCGCTTGCTGGCCTGATTGGTTACGGCGTGTATCGTAGCTAGCCGGCCCCCGGGTCTCCGGGCTGGACGGCGACCGAAGACTGAAGACGGACGACTGACTGCTCTCTACGTCGCCGCCGGCCGATGCGCCCGAAGGAACGACCGGATCTGGCGTACGGCCAACGGAATCCGCTCCTTGGGCTCCTTCCACGGGTACATGCTCACCTCGGCCTTGGGCGCGAGCATCGCGGCTTCCATCGCCACGGCGTGGGGATGCGCCGGTACGTCATCCGGCAGGATCAGGACGGGTGTCTGGCACGAGCGCACGAAGTCGCGCGTCACGGTGAAAACGAAGTCCGGCTTGGTGCGGTACATCTTGGTCAGGAACTTGTCCACCGTGTCCATCGTGATCTCGGGTCGCCGCTTGACCAGCTCGGGACCCCACCCCTTGATGTTGTTGTCGTAGAAGAGATCGCGCATCTCCGGACGTGACCCGCTGGGTTGCGCCAGCACTGCCGCGACGACACGATTGGGGGCGCGTTCCAGCAGGTTCCAGATGAACGGACCGCCGATGCAGAAACCCAGCACCATGAACTTGTCGATGCGCAGGTGATCCATCAGACCGAGGTGGTCGTCGGTATAGGCATCCCAGGGCCGGTCGATTTCGAGCGGGCCAGTCGAGCTGCCGGCGACCGCGTTGCGCAGGTCCATCGACACACAGCGGAACTCGTTCTTGAACTCGTCGATCGGGTTGAAGGGGTCGCCGCGCTTCAGGCCAGCGATGGTCGAGTTGCTCAATCCTCCGCCGGCGATGAGCAGCAGCGGGAAGCCCTTGCCTTCTTCCTCGTAGTGGATGCGAACGGGGCCCTTTTCGTAGAAGGCCCCTTTGGAGCCGGTCTGCTGCGCCAGCACACGCGATGCCGCAGCCATCGCCGTCGCCGCGGTGCCCGCTTTCAGAAGGTTGCGTCTCGTCTGGTCCATCGGCGGCCTCCTCGATCGCCAGGACTATAGCACCCGAAGCCGAGGCTACGAGGTCGGGCGTCCGGGACGATGGTTCGGATACGCCGGCCGTTTCGGCTTCGGCAACGGGTTCTTCACGAGCTCCGCCATGACAACCTCGATCGCTTTGTCGAGCTGCGGGTCGGCGCCCTTGCGTACGAGCTCCGGATCCTGTTCCACCTCGATGTCCGGTTCGATCCCGACATTCTCCGCGTCCCAGGTGCCACTCGGAGCCCATACGGCGGAACTCGGCGCGGTGACGAAGCCGCCGTCCATCAGCGCCGGAGCGCCGGCCCGGCCGACCAGCCCTCCCCATGTGCGCTTGCCGATCAGCTTGCCCACGCCAGCGCGACGGAAGTAGTTCGGCATCGCGTCGCCGCCTGAACCGGCCAGCTCGTTGATGATCATGACCTTCGGTCCGAAGATTGCCCCCTGTGGTTGCACTTCGACCTCGCCGTCGCGTGTCGCCACCAGGCTCAGCATCTTGCGGTTGAGCAGCTCGATGATGTCGGTCGCGAGCGCGCCGCCACCGTTGAATCGCTCGTCGATGATGACCGCCTCCTTCCCCACCTGCGCGTAGAAGTAGCGCGTGAAGTTCGTCAGCCCACCGAACGACGTGTCGGGCATGTAGACGTAGGCGACGCGCCCGCCGGTCATCTTGTCGACCTTGCGCCGGTTGTCCTCGATCCAGGCGAGGTTGCGCAGGCGAGCTTCGCTGGCCACCGGGACGACGGTGACGTCGCGAGCCGCGGTTCCATCGGGAGTACTGGCCACGCGTAACCGCACCTGCTTGCCCGATGTTGCTTCGAAGAAGCTATAGACGTTGTCCGTCGCGCGCAGCTCGCGGCCGTTGACGGCGATCAGATAGTCGCCCTCCACGACGTTCACGCCGGGCTGGGTGAGCGGTGCCCGAAGGTCGGGATTCCAGTTCTCGCCATCGTAGATTCTGCCGAAGCGATACCGCCCGTTCTCCACGCGATAGTCGCAGCCCAGCAGGCCCGTGGCGACGTTCCGCGTCTCGGGGATATCGCCGCCTCCGACGCCGAGATGGCTGACGGTGATCTCGCCCATCATGTCGCTGAAGACGTAACTCAGATCGCGGCGCGACATCACCGATTCGAGATACGGCTCGTACTGCTTGGTCGCGGCGGCGAGATCGAGCCCGTGGAGGCCGGGGTCGTAGAAGAACTCGCGCTGTATCCGCCAGGCGTCGTGATACATCTGCTTCCACTCCGCGCGCGGGTCGGACCGGACTTCCAGGCTCTCGGTGTTGAGCGTGCCGGGGCCTGCCGGCGCTGCCGCGGCCGGCGGCGCGGGCCCGCCCGCCGGGGGCTGATCGCCGCCAGCCGGGGCGGGCGTCATCGGCCGCAGCGTCTGAATGCTCCAGCGATCGGCGCGCGCCGCGAGCATCTTCTCGCCGTTCGACGAGATCTCGAATGCGCGAACGCCCGCGGCCACGACGTCCGCGCGGCGCTGTCCGAGATCGTAGCGATGCACGGTCTGCCCAGGAGGCGGCGCACCCGGCGCGGCCGGCGCCAACGCGGGAGCGGGCGCTTCGATGGCGAAGAGCGTGCCGGCGCGACCCGCCTGCAACTGCACGTAGCGACGGGCGGGCATCGGCATGGCGAGAATGCGCTGGTTGATCTTGTTCCAGTCGATTCTGACGTCGACGACTTTCGGCTCGGCCGGTCGCGCCGGACCCGCCGCCGGCGGTTCCGGCTTCGCGCCTTCGGGGCGAGGCGAATCGGGCGTCCTCTCCTCGTCGCTCTCGGGCGCGAAAGGAGATGGATCGGTGTTCGGAGAGGACCACGAGGTACACGCTCCGCGACAGCGGCCGGTTCGCGCTGATGATGTCGGCTTCGAGCGAGGGCCCGGAATCCGTGCTCGCCGTGAAGTACAGGTACTTGCCGCCTGCGTCGAACACTGGATTGCGTGCATCGCTGAGGCCGTCGGTGAGCTGCGTGCTCTTCCCGTCCTGGAGCGAGTGGAGGAAGACCGCACCGAGGTAGTTCTCGAGCCGCTTCGCGTACGCCAGCCACTTGCTGTCGGGGGACCACGCCGGCGCTCGACTGCCAGCCGCCTGCCAGTAGCGATCCTTGTCGACACGCACCGGCTTCTTCTGCTCGATGTCGACGTACCAGGTCGTGAGGTGCGCATCGACGTAGGCGATCTTCTTGCTGTCGGGTGACCACCGGGGCGTCGTGTAGAAGGTTGGCTTGTCATCGAGCCGGATCTTTCGCGCCGGCTCCACGCCCAGCGAGTCGCGGACGTGCAGCTCGTATTCGCCGCTCTCCTCGGAGAAGTAGGCAATCCACTTTCCGTCGGGCGACCACGCCGGATCGCGTTCCATGACCCCCGGCGTTGCGGTGAGGTTTCTCGCGTCGCCCTTCTCGGCTGGCACAGTGAGAATGTCGCCGCGAGCTTCGAACAGGGCTCGCGCGCCAGTCGGCGAGATGTGCGCGTTGGTGAGACGGCGAGCGACGTTGACGAAACGCGGGCGCAGCTCCGCCATGTCGCCCGCGAGCTTGATGGCCACCGGTGACAGCGCTCTCGACTTCAGGTCGTACAGAAGAATGCGCCCCATCTGCTCCACCACGATGGCGCCGGGCCCCGCCGAGGCCGACTTGAAGTCCATCCCCGTGTTGGAAGCGGCTTGCGTGACTCTCTTCGACTGCGTGTCGTAAGCGAACAGCGAGACCTTTCCGGTGCGATCGCTGAGGAAGTAGACGGTGTTGCCAACCCACATCGGCGAGAAGTCGTTCGAGTTCTGGCGCGGCACGCTCTCGATCCGGCTGTTCGACAGCGTGGCAATCCAGATCGGCGTGGTCTGACCCCCGCGATAGCGCTTCCACACGCCGAAGGCGCGCGGCAGCGGCACATACGCGATCCGCTGGGCATCGGCCGAGAGGCTGCCTTCGTGCGCAGTCGGCAGCGGCAGCCGCTCTTCGAGGCCGCCCTCGAGCGAGGCAAAGAACAACTCGCGGATGCGCGAGTAGCTGTTCCGCGAGGAGCTGAACAGCACCTTGCGGCCGTCGGGGCTCCAGCCGAGCGCGATGTCGGGATCGGGATGCCAAGTGAGACGTCGTGGCGTGCCACCCTCGGCCGGCACCACGAACACGTCCGTGTTTCCGTCGTACTGGCCGGTGAAAGCGATGGACTGGCCATCGGGGGAGAAGGACGGGCTCGATTCGACCCCGACCCCCGTGGTCAAACGACTAGCGTCGCCGCCGCTCCTCGGAACGCTCCAGAGATCGCCGGCGAAGACGAAGACAATCTGCGTCGCGCTAAGCGCTGGTTGCTGCGCCAGCAACGGCGGATCGGCCGCCCGCCCCGACGCCTGCGACAGAACGAGGATGCACGAGACGACGAGCGCACGATTCATCGATTCCTCCTCGGTGGCCGCCATTGTAGAGGATCGTCGGCGCCAATTACCGGCGGCGCATGAATGCGCCCTTGTGGTCGTGCGCCCAGCCTGGACCAGGTGAAGAACGAGTTGGGCCCCGGAGTTTCGGGGCCCCTCAGTCGAGGCCTGTCGCCCGGAGCCTGTTGCCCTGCGTGCCCTCAGAACTCAACTGCGCGCTCAGCTTCATGAACCGTGACGGGTCGATCACGGCGCGGATGTGTATCGGACCTTCACGCGACCGTGGCCGGCGCGGCGGCAGCAGGTACGAACGGCTAACGCTCCGCTGAAGAGACCCTGCATCAGATCCACGTGATCGGTCAGCACGGCCAGAAGCTCGTCCTGTCCGAGTCGCAGCGCTCGTCCGTTCTCGGTTACGGTGGCCTGCCAGCCCGCGGGATGTCCGGCAAGCGTTTCGGCTACGCCGACGGTGGAGCCGCTCAACACCGGCACCGCCGTCCCGTCCGCCGCCTTCAACAGCAAGGCGCCGTCGAGCACGAGGTACAGCGCGGCTGCGGTGTCGGCCTCGAAGAGGACCTGCCCCTGCACGAGCGGCACTTCGCGTGCCGCGCCAACCAGCGCCAGAAGTTGGCTGGCGGTTGCATGGCCGAGCAGCGGGTGCTGGCGCAAGAGGAACGCCTGGTCCACGGGCTGCAGCGGCCGATTCGCCGCGTCGGTCGATCCGCCGTTGGCGCGCCGCGGAGTGTACTGCATCGGCGACGTGCCGCCATTGTGCTCGGCCAACAACGTCCGGAACAAGCCCTGCGTCAGCCACTGATTGTCCGAGATCATCGTCATGAAATCGGCAGCCCGAATCCGAAAGCTGACCACGGACTCGGATGCCAGCACCGCGCTGCTGATCGGCGCGCCCTGCAGCACCTCTTGCAGGCCGAACACCGACGGCGCCCGATGGTCGCTCCACTGCCCCTCCAAGTCGGTCGCTCGCACCGCTCCCTGAATCAGGCACTCGACGTACTCGATCGGCGCGCCGACCCCTTGCAGTTCCTGGCCCTCGAGATGACGGCTTTCCCGGCCCAGGCTCGCGATTCGAAACAGCTCGTCCACCGACACGAACTCGAACATCGGGATGCGACTGATCCGCTCGACCACTTCCACGGCTGGAAGCGACTCGGATACGTCGCTCCGCCCCGGAACGGCCTGGTCTCGCAAGGCCAGCGCCCACGATGCCGCTTCGACGACTGCTCGATCGTCGTGCGAGCGATGCGCACGCACGAACTCGAGATCGTCGGCCAGGCTCCACAGGCCGCAGCGGGCGATGAAATGGATGGCGGAGGCGGCAAGCACGGGATCGTCGTCATGAACCAGCTGCGCCAGCGTGTCCTCGACGTCGCGTGGACGGCTTTTCAAGATCAGGTTCGCGTAGCGCACCTTCTCGGCGATCGGCGTATCCTCGAGAATCGGCAGCACACGTTTGCGGACGATTCCTCTTGAGCAAGTTGTCGAGGTACTCGACGGCCGCGGCCCGGCGGCGCCCCTCTCCCTGCTCGATGGAGTAGCGCGCGGCGGCGACGTCGTCCATGTTGTAGAGCAGGCCCACCAGGCGGAAGATCCGATCGAGCGTGCGCGCCAGTTTGTCGTCGAGCGCCCGGATCGGGGAGCGATCCGGGGCCGGCGGCGTGCCGCGACAGATTGTGCCGCAGCGTCAGGCAGTTGTAGTACTGCGACGTCTCCCGCACGACCAGGTTCTCGATGATGGCGCTCGGAAACCGCAGGCCGGGATGTTCGCGCCGGTGCCGTTCGATGGCCGCAATCGCCTTGTAGCGAAGGAACCCGTCCGGATCGTCCAGGCACGCGACGAGCGCGTCCATGGACGCCTGCGTCGGTATCAGGGCCAGCGTGCTGGGAATGTGGCGGCGGATCCAGATGTGCTCGCGTTGATCGTGCGCCGCGTGCTCCAGTGCCGGGACCACGACCTCGCCATAGCCGACCAGCGCGTCCCGCGCCTCGGCCTTGAGCAGACGATGGCCGAGCAGTGAGATGAGACCCGGCAGGAACAACCCGTCCGAGGCCCCCATGGCGCGTGCGCTGCGAATCGCCTCGCGCACGACCTCGAGGTCGGCGTCGTAGAGCAAGGGCACGAGCAGCGGGCGAAACTGCGGTGCGGCCAGGTGGCTGAGCGCCGCCGCCACCTCTTTCCGGCCGCGTACGCCCGCCTCACGAACATCGGCGACGAGCCGCCTCAAGGTGTCCTCGGCCAGCGCTATGTCATGCTCCGCCTCTGAGCGGGCCAGCGCGGTCGCCGCCGCGACGGCGATCCGTGGCTCGGGATCCGACAGATGCCGCCGCATCAGCTCCGACGGATCCTCCTCCGACAGCGCCGCCAGGGCGCGCAAGGCCCCGGCCCGCACGTCGACGTCGTCGTCCTGCATCAGGCGCTCGATAGCACCGGTCCAGCGGACGGCGAGCCGGGAGCGGGTCGTGGCCATGGCCTCGAGCGTGCGCGCCTTCACGCGGGGCGACTCGTGATGCAGGAGCAGCGGCGTGATCAGGTGCGGCCGGTCGAGGGCTTGCAGCATGTCGATGGCGTAGAGGACGGCCTCTTCCTCCGGATTCGACAGGTCTTCGACCAGGGCCTCGATCGTCGCGGCATCGCCCACGTTGGTCCGGATCCTCTCGGGCGCGATCGTCCGCTCGCCGATGCTGGCACGAAACGACGCCAGGTAGTCCCGACGCGCGATCAGGGCCATCCCGATCCAGATTCCGGTCATCGTGATGCTGGCGTAGCTCAAGCCTCGCCAGTCGAGGCCGAGCCCCCACGGCTTGATCAGCACGAGCACCAGAAGCGCCGCCAGCGCCCGGGCGACTCGATCCATGGTCACGTCGATGAACGGCTTGGCGCGATACTTCAGATCGGCCGGAAGCGGCAGGAACAGCAGCTCGCGCGTCGTCTTGTCGACGGTGTATCGCAGGGTGGTGTCGAGGCCGCGCGCGACGGCTGGCGCCCAGGGCGCGCCGGTGACGAGAATGACGATCGCGGTGGCAGCGAAGCTGACCGGCAGCAGCAGCAGCGCGAACGCCAGCCCCATCGATCGGTGGATCCGGCTCGTCAGCGCCACTTGAACGACGAATCCCGCGAGGGACATCAGCGCGTTGACCTGCGCCAGGAACGCCGCGATCGCGTCACCGCCCTGACCACCGCGGGTGGCTTCGGCGGCCATGTTCAGCTGCTGCTCGACGATCCAGGCCCCGGCAGCAGCGAAGCCGACGACGAGCGCGATGATCCTGAGGTGCCGCGACTGGCGCAGCAACGCAATCGCCTCGCCGCCACCAACGCCGCGCTCCTCGAAAACGAAGTCCGCGGTAGCGCCGAGGGCGTGGCGCTTATTGATGGCGTGGACGATGACGATGCAGATCGCCAGAATGGCCGCCGCGACGAGCAGGAGGTTGTCGGACCCCACCCGCTGGACGGCGGTGGCCGTGATCTGGGCACCGAGGGCGCCGCCGAGGCTCGAACCAGCGCCGATGGGCCCGAAGAGGCGCTTCGCCTGGCGAGCGTCGTAGAGATCGTTGGCGAGCGTCCAGAACTGGCTGATGAGCAGGAGCCCGAGGATCAAACCGACGAAATAGAAGGCCACCGTGACCCACGGCGCGCCGGTTCGCAGGAGGAACGAGAACGCCACCAGCAAGGCGATGATCCCGGACTGCGTGACGGGGATCACGAGACGGCGCGGGAGCCGGCTGATCGCGCCGGTGTAGAAGTGCATCAGCACGCCGATCAGGACGCCGGCGGCCAATTGCACGTAGGGCAGATTGTCGGCGCCCAGTGCGTCGATGAACTTCGATCGGGTCACGGGCCGCACGATGTTCCACGCCGACATCGCCAGGAACGAGTAGGCGAACATCAGCAGCGCGATCGACCACTCTCCGCTGCGCAGGGGGAGAAGCCTGCGCAGAAACCGTTCAATCATGGGTGCGCAGTCCTGGGACCCGGTGCCGAGTGTCGGGGGAAACCGTTCACATGCTGAAGAGGACGGCGGCCTCGCCTCTCGCGGCGATGCGATCCTCGAAGTGTTTGACCAGGAGGTCGCGCCGCGCCAGCACCGCCTTGATCTCGTCGCCCTGCATGATCTTCCCCATCACCTCCTCGAGGCGCTCGAGCGTCAATGCCCTCATCGCCGCAAGCAGGGAGCGCTCGCACCTGGTCAACTGATCCGGATTGAGCAGATTCTTCCCGCCTCGGAAAGCACGGGTGTGGTCGATCATCCACAGCGTCCAATCCTTGGTCCACACAATGTTCCCCCGGTTGCGATCGCGGTTCTGAATCAGCTCGTCAAAGACGCGCATGACGTGCATCTGCTTCGACGTCCGCTCCGGATCCGGCCCGAGAATGTTCTTCTCTTTCAGCCGGCCGCTTTCGTCGAACATCACGTCGTCGATCCACCAGGTCATCGCGGCCGGCTTCCCTTCGACCACTCGCTCCACCGACATCGGCACGTTGTTCAAGCCGAGCAGGCGTGCCAGACGGTAGCCGCCGATGTTGAATCGATAGGTGTCCTTGAAGTTCACCTCCGACGCCTTACCAGCTTCGAACGTCGTCCTGTAGATGTCGACGGTCTGGATTTGGGCGTCGTGCGTGAGCCGACCGTCCGACAGCGTGGCTTGAATGGGGTCGGTCACCCCTTTGCTGATGCCTTTCTTGCCGACGATCTTGGCTTTGAGGAGGAACGCCTCAGTCTCCTCGAGCGAGAGACTGACCGGTGTCGGCGCCGGCCGCGGCGGCAGCGGCGGCTCCTGGCCGGCGAGGAGGACAACGAAGCCGAAGACGTACAGGCCAACGATGAGAGCGCGGCGGGCACGGTCCATGGGGCACCTCGCTAATCGTGTTGGGGCAAATGCCAGGCGAATTCTAAGGCAGAGCTGAGGTTGTACCAACAGCAATCGACGCGCGACGCCCCGCTCCTGAGGCGATTTTTCGGGGATTCTTCGGGGTTCTGCCCGGCGGATGCACGGCGCGCCACCACCCGGCCGGAGCACTACGGCATCTAGTGCCTCCACACTATTGCGGGCCAGCGGGGGCGTCCCTACAGTACCGGGGTTCGGAGCAGGCCGATACCCATGCAGACGACGTTTCTCGATCGCATCAACAGCACCTGGCACGAGCGGGCCCTCCAGGGCTTCATGGTCATCGTCCTGGCGCACTGGGCCGAGCACCTGCTGCAGGCCTTCCAGATCTACGCGATGGGATGGCCGGTCCCAGAGGCGCGTGGCGCCCTGGGCTACTTCTTCCCCTACCTGGTCACGTCCGAGATGCTGCACTACGGGTATGCCCTGGTGATGCTGACGGGCCTGTTCCTGCTGCGTCCCGGCTTCACCGGCGTCGAGGACCGGCGGTGGTGGACCATCGCCCTCGGTATCCAGTTCTTCCACCACGTCGAGCACTTCCTGCTGCAGGGCCAGTACCTGCTGGGGCAGAACCTGTTCGGACGGCCGGTGCCGACCAGCCTCGTCCAGCTGTGGGTGCCGCGGGTCGAGCTGCACCTCTTCTACAACACCATCGTGTTCATCCCGATGATCGTGGCGATGTACTTCCACATGTTCCCGCCGCCGTCGAAGAAGATGAACTGCACCTGCGCGTGGCACCGGGGGCTGTCGCACGCGACCTCCTAAGCTCGCCCGGCTAGCGGCCGCGGCGCTGCTGGCCGCGTGCGCCGCCTGCGGGGGCGGCACCAGGAACAGTACGGACAACATCGCGGCGGCGTGGACACTCGATCCCGCCCCGCCGGCCGCGGGCCGCACCACCGTGACCCGCATCACGCTCCGCGACATCGTCGACGAACGCCCCGGTCGCCGGCGCCAGGCTTGCGGCTCGAAGGACACATGTCCCATCCCGGCATGACACCGGTGACGACCAGCGTGGCGGAACGCGGCCCCGGCGAGTACGAGGCGCAGCTGCGGTTCTCGATGGCCGGCGACTGGGTGCTGGTGCTGACCGGCGATCTCCCGGACGGCCGCCGGCTGACCAGGCAGTTGGACGTGGTCGGCGTCCGGCCCACGGAGTAGCAGCCGTGGACCTGCTGCGCCTGCCCGTCATCGGCAGCATCCTGCGCTGGCGGCGGCTGCGACCGACCCTTCAGCTCCTCATGCTCGCGCTCGCAGCGGTCGTCGTGGCGCACGGCCTGCTCGGCCCACAAGTGGGCCCGCGCAATCTGGCCACCGTCACCACCTCGATTCACTGGCGGGGGCTGCTCATCCTCGGGCTGCTGATCGCGGGCAACGTGTTCTGCGGCGCGTGTCCGATGGTGCTCGCGCGCGATGCCGGCCGGCGCCTCTTCCACGCCAGGCTGCGCTGGCCGCGCGCGCTGCGCGGCAAGTGGCTCGGCATCCTGCTGCTGGTGGCGGTGCTGTATGCCTACGAGCTCTTCGACGTGTGGTCGCTCCCGGCGGCCACGGCGTGGATCATCCTCGGCTACTTCATCGCGGCGATGGCGGTGGACATGCTGTTTGCCGGCGCGGTGTTCTGCAAGCACCTGTGTCCGATCGGGCAATTCAACTTCGTGGCGTCCACGGTGTCGCCGGTCGAGCTGCGCGTCGTCAGCCGCGACACGTGCCGGACGTGCCGGACGGCGGACTGCATCAAGGGGCGACGGGACACAGCGAACCCGTCCGTGATCCGGCAACGCGGCTGCGAGCTGGGCCTGTTCCTGCCGGCCAAGGTCGGCAACCTGGATTGCACGCTGTGCTTCGACTGCGTGCGCGCCTGCCCCCACGACAACATCGCGCTGGCGGTGCGTGCGCCCGGCGCGGAGCTGCTCGAGCCGGGCCGCCGCTCGGGCATCGGCACGCTGGCGCGCCGCCCGGATGTGGCGCTGCTTGCGGTGGTGTTCGTCGCCGCCGCGCTGGTCTCGGCGTTTGCCATGACGGCGCCGGCGAGCGCGCTCGAGCAGCGGATCGCAAGCACGCTCGGCGTCGCATCGGAAGCGCCGGCCCTGGCCGTGCTGTTCGCCGTCGGCGTTCTGCTGCTGCCGGCGGCGCTCGTTCGAACGACCACGGGCCACCACGCGGTGACGCTGCTTCCCCTCGGCTTCGCTGTGTGGGCGGCGCACTACGCGTTCCACCTGCTGACGGGCGCCCTGACCGTCGTGCCGGTGACGCAGGCGGCCGCGATCGACGCCTTCGGGTGGCCCGCACTGGGCGAGCCCGCCTGGACGTGGGTGGGCCTGCAGCCCGGCGGCGTGCTGCCCATCCAGTTCGGGCTGGTGATCGTGGGCGCGTGCGGATCGATCGGATTGCTGCAGGCGCTGGCCTACCGCGATCCCGACGCGCGCGCGGCGCGCGTGCCGGTGCCGTGGGCGGCGCTGGTGGCGGTGCTCGCGGTAGCGGCGCTGTGGATCTTCGCGCAGCCGATGGAGATGCGCGGCGTGGGGCGACTCGGATGAGTCCCTCTCGCGCGACCCTGCTGGTCGTCGCGCTGCTCGCCGCGGGCGACGCCGTTGTGCGCGCGCACGACGGCCCGCCCTTTCCGATCGTGTCGGACCAGCGCGCCGGCGCCTATCTGGTGTCGGTCTGGACCGACCCGGATGCCACCGACGACGGCTCGGCCGGGGGCCAATTCTGGGTGCAGCTGCAGCTGGCCGTCTCGGACGCGGCGCTGCCGGGAGCAACGCGCGCCACGCTGGGCGTGCGCCCGGTGGTGCGCACGTCGCCGATGCTGTCTGCGCGCACCGAGCCGGTGCGGGGCGACGTCTCGAACCAGTTCGCCGCCGTCGTGATGGATCACGAGGGTCGCTTCGCCGTGGAGGTCACCATCGACGGGCCGGCCGGCCCGGCAAGCGTGACCGCGGAAGTGGACGCCACCTACGACCTCCGCCCGCCGCCCATCATGCTGGCCGTCTATGCCCTGCCATTCGTGCTGGCCGGCCTGCTGTGGATCCGCCTCCTCGTCAAGAGACGGACTGTCGGTGGAGGGCTCTAGGCTTCCGGCTTCCGGCTTCCGGCTGTGAGCAGTAGAATCCGGCACATGATTCGCACCTTCTGCTCACCACGCTCATCGCGGTGCTGCCGCTGGCCGCGCTCGCCCAGCAACCGCCCCAGCGCAGCATCGTCAACCTGACTGGGCAGCTCTACCGGGCCCAGAACAACAACCACTACACCGTCTACCTGGTGACGCCCGAGGGCGTCATCATGAGCGACCCGATCAACCGCGACTTCGCCCGCTGGCTGAAGGCCGAGATCGCGACCCGCCACAAGGTGCCGGTCCGGTACGTGCTCTACACGCACCACGACTGGGACCACGCCTCGGGCGGCGTCGTGTTCGCGGACACGGCGCAGTTCGTGGGTCACCGGAACATGCTGGCCGAGGCGGCCCTTCCTCCGGGCAACCCGCCACTGCCCGCCGCCGAAGCCAAGCTCGACGCCAACAAGAACGGGATGGTGGATCGCGGCGAGGCGACCGGCGCCACCGCCGACCAGTTTGGCGACATCGACGCCAACCACGACGGCTTGCTGACCGGCGCCGAGCTGGTCCGGGGTCCGCTGAACGATGTCTACCTGCCGTCGATCACCTTTACCGACCTCCATACGGTGACGCTCGGCGGCAAGCGCGTCGAGATGCACTACCTGGGCATCGCGCACACGCCCGACGGCGCCGCGCTCTATTTTCCCGACGAGCGCACGGTGTTCAGCGCCGACGTGATGCAGATCAAGCGGCTGCCGGGCGGCCTGGCGCCGACCATCGGCTCGTGGATCGACGCGCTCCGCACCATTACGGCGCTGGACTTCACGATTGCCGCCACCGGCCATGCGATGTCCGGCACCAAACAGGACGCGCTGCAGTCGCTGCGCTATCTCGAGGACATCGGCAAGGGCGTGGCCGCCGGCGTGGCCGCGGGGAAGAGCCTGGCCGAGATCCAGAAGACCCTCACGCTGGACGCCTACAAGGGGTTCGAGCGCTGGGACACCATCCGCGAGGCCCACATCGCGCAGGTCTACGCAACCATGGGAGGCACCCGCTAGCCTGCCGGGTACCATCCTCCGGCGCCCGGACACACGTAAGCACTTATGTGGCTGGCGATGATGGTGGCAGTGCGGGGGCTCCGGCCGGTCGAGCCCCCGCAGGAACAGCAGATCCTCGAGCGGATGGCGCGGGGCGACGGCGAGGCCCTGCGTGAGCTGTACGACCGGCATGCCCGCGCCATCTACTCGCTGGCCGTGCGGATTCTGCGCAGCCAGCCCGACGCCGAGGACATAGTGCAGGAGGTGTTCACGCAGGCCTGGACGCAGGCCGGCCGGTACGACGCGTCGCGCGGGACGGTGGCGGCCTGGCTGCTGATGCAGGCGCGCAGCCGGGCCATCGACCGGCTGCGCAGCCGCAAGCTGCGGCCCGAAGGGGCCACCAGCACGTTCGAGACCCGCGATCCGGGCGAGGGGCCGGACGCGCAGGTCGATGGCGGGCGAGTACGCGCGGCGAGTGCGCGAAGCGCTGCGATCGCTGTCCGATCCCCAGCGCACCGCGCTGGAACTGGCGTTCTTCGAGGGTCTGACCTACAGCCAGGTGGCGGAGCACCTGAACCAGCCGATCGGCACGGTGAAGACACGCATCCGGCAGGGGTTGCTGCGGCTGAAAGCCGCATTGGACGACGCGCGGGCGGGACGGGACGCTTCATGAGCACCGAGGTGCAGAACCACGACGCGTGGCTGGAGTCGGCCGCCCTCTACGTCATCGACGCGATGACCGCCGAGGAGCGGCGTGCCTTCGAGTCGCACCTCCGCGGCTGCGCGGAGTGCCAGGCCGAGGTGGCGTCGCTCGAGGGAGTGGACGAAGCGTTGGCGAGTGCCGTGCCGCAGATCGATCCCCCGGCGGCCCTCCGGGATCGCGTGATGGCCAGCGTGCGGCCGAAGGCAGAACCGCGCGCCGCCGCGGGCCCGGCGCAATGGCTGCCGCTGGCGGCGTCGCTCGCGCTCAGCGTCGGTCTGGGCGGCTACGCCTACTCGCTGCAGGAGCGCATCGTCGTGCTGGAGGATCAGCTGACTGCGGCGCAGCGCGCGGCCGCCGACACGCTGGCTCGCGCCGACGCCACGCAGCGGACGCTGCAGGTGACGCAATCGCACCTCGACGTCCTGACCGCGCCGGACTCGACGCGGGTCGCGCTGGCGGGGCAGGCGCCGGCACCTGGCGCCTCCGGCCGTGCGGACTGGAGCCGCGCCCGCGGGCTGGCGGTGTCGCTCGAGAACCTGCCGCCGCTGCAGCCGGGCCGCACCTATCAGGTGTGGCTGCTCACGGCCGGAATGCCGGTCAGCGCCGGGCTGCTGACACCCGACGCCGCGGGCCGATCGACGGGCGTCTATGCGGTGCCGCAAGCCGGCGTGGTGCCGACCGGGATCGCGCTGACGGAGGAACCTGAAGGTGGGCTGCCCCAACCCACCGGGCAGCCGATTCTGGTGGGGCTCCTCGGTCGCGCCGGCTGAGCGGAGAGCGCTCGGCCGGATAAGATCCGCTCAGCATGAGCGGCGACCACCTGCTGGAGCTTCTGTTCACCCAGTCCCTCGACGGCTTCTTCTTCATGATGCTCGACGAGCCGATCGAGTGGAACGACCAGGCGGACAAGGAGCAGCTGCTCGACTACGCGTTCGAACACCAGCGGGTCGTGCTGGTCAACGACGCGATGCTGAACCAGTACGGGGCGTCCCGCGAGGACTTCCTGGGTCACCGGCCGTCCGACTTCTTCGCCCACGACCTGGTGCGCGGCCGGGAGGCGTGGCGCCAGATGTTCGATCACGGCCACCTCCACGTGAATACGCACGAGCGCCGCGTGGATGGCACCCCGATCGACATCGAGGGCGACTACATCTGCCTGTACGACGAGGACCGGCGCATCATCGGCCACTTCGGCATCCAGCGCGACGTCACCGAACAGGTGCGCCTGCAGCAGGCCGTGGCCCAGCACGCCGCCGCGCTCGAAACCGAAGTTGCCGCACGGACCGCCGATCTCCGGCGCAGCGAGAACCGCGTGCGCGCCATCGTCAACGCCCTGCCCGACCTGCTGTTCGTGATCGACCGGGACGGCCGCTACGTGGAGATCGTCACCGAGAACCCACGCCTGCTGTTTCGCGACGCCCATGACATGCTGGGCCGCACCTTCGGCGAGGTGCTGCCCCGGCCGGTCGCGGACCTGCTGCTCGACACGGTCCGGAAGACGGTGGACACCGGCAGGAATCAGACCGTCGAGTACGCGCTCGAGGTCCAGTCGGGTCCCCTGTGGTTCGAGGGCCGCACGTCGCTGCTGCGATCCGAGCCGGGGAGCTCGCCGCACGTCGTCTTCATCGCCCGCGACATCACCGACCGCAAGCGAGCCGCCGAGCTGGAAAGCCAGAACGTCTACCTGCAGGAGGCCTTCGACGCGGACCTGCACTTCGGCGAGATCCTGGGCCGATCCGCGGCGATGCAGCAGGTGTTCCGGGCGATTGCGCTCGTGGCCGACACCGATTCGTCGGTCCTGGTGCTCGGCGAGACCGGAACCGGGAAGGAGCTGATCGCGCGCGCGATTCACCGCGTCAGCCGCCGGCGGCCGAGCGTGATGGTGAAGGTGAACTGCGGCGCGCTGCCGGCGACGCTGATCGAGAGCGAGCTGTTCGGCCACGAACGCGGCGCGTTCACCGGGGCGGTGCAGCAGAAGAAGGGCCGCTTCGAGCTGGCCCACAACGGCACCATCCTGCTCGACGAGGTGGGCGACCTGCCGCTCGAGTCGCAGGTGAAGCTGCTGCGCGTGCTCCAGGAGCAGGAGTTCGAGCGCGTGGGCGGCACCCAGACCGTGCGCGTGAACGCGCGGGTGATTGCGGCCACCAACCGCAACCTGGCGGACGACGTACGCCGCGGGACGTTCCGCGCCGACCTGTTCTTCCGGCTGAACATCTTCCCCATCGAGGTGCCGCCGCTGCGCGAGCGCCGCGAGGACATCCCGCTGCTGGCGCAGCACTTCATCCGCGAGTTCTCCGGCCGCCTGGGCCGGCGCGTGGAGCAGATCGATCCGCGCGCGCTCGAGCGGCTGACCAGCTACGGGTGGCCGGGGAACGTCCGCGAGCTGGCGAACATCCTCGAGCGGGCGGTCATCCTGTGCCAGGGGTCTGTGCTGCTGCCCACGCACCTGGCGTGGACCTCGGCCACGCCGGCGGCCGAGGAGGTCTGCACCCTCGAGGAGGCGGAGCGGCGGCACATCCTGAAAGCGCTGGAGCAGTCCGGCGGCGTGCTGGCGGGTCCCCTGGGCGCGGCACAGCTGCTGGGCGTCAATCGCTCCACGCTCTGGTCGCGGATGCGAAAGCTCGGAATCAACGTCACGAACGCCTAGCGCTGCCGGCACGGCCACTGGCTGCTGACATTTCAGCACCTGCTGACATATCAGCACGTCCATTTCAGCACTCGAGCCGACCGGCTTGCCGTCTCAATCCATAAACCATTTCTGTTCAATAGGTTAGAAAACAGCACCAGGAGCGGCTGTCCTGGCAAGCCTCTCGCTATCTCGACGGCTGACGTCGCGGGGTTGTCCCGCGCCAGTCCACGACAGGAGGAGAGGGCTCATGTTCGTTCGCAAGACCGTTGTGACGGTGGGCGTCGCGTTGATGGCACTGCCGGAGCTGGGCGACCGCCTGGCCGCGGAACCCGCCGCATCAATCGCGCCCGAGCTCTCGGGCCTGGGCACCGATCACCTGCAGGTCACCACTCAGGTGCCGAAGGCCCAGGTGTTCTTCGACCAGGGGCTCCGGCTGCTCTACGCCTTCAACCACCAGGAGTCGCGCCGCGCCTTTCAACAGGCGGCCCGGCTGGACCCGACGCTGGCGATGGCGCACTGGGGCGAAGCGATGACGCTCGCCCCCAACCTGAACGCCCCGATGACGACCGAGAACGCGCGCCTGGCGCGGGCGGCTTCCCTCGAGGCCAAACGCCTGGGCGCCGGCGCCGGCGCCATGGAGCGCGACGCTGATTGACGCGCTGGCGCGGCGGTTCTCGGTGAACGCGGCGTCGCCGCGGCGGCCGCTCGATCAGGCGTACGCCGATGCCATGTCGCGCGTGGCGGCGGCCTACCCGCTCGAGCCGAACGTGCAGACCCTCTACGCGGACGCGGTGATGAACACGATGCCGTGGGACTACTGGCAGAAGGACGGCGCGCCCAAGCCGGCGACGGCGGCGCTGATGACGACGCTCGAAGGCGTGATCGCGCGCAACGCCGAGCACGCCGGCGCGAACCACTACTACATCCACCTGATCGAAGCGTCGCCGACGCCCGAGCGCGCGGAGGCCAGCGCCGATCGCCTGGGCAGCCTGATGCCGGCGGCCGGCCACATGGTCCACATGCCGGCGCACATCTACCTGCGCGTGGGGCGCTACGCCGACGCGGCCGAGGCCAACGTGCGCGCCATCGCCGCGGACGAGGACTACCTGGCGCAGTGCCAGGCGCAGGGCCTGTATCCGGTCAGCTACTACCCGCACAACCTGCACTTCCTGTGGGCGGCGGCGACGCTGGAGGGCCGGAGCGCGGTAGCCATCGACGCGGCGCGCCAGGTAGCCGAGAAGGTGCCGCATCACCATGCCGGCGCGGTGGCCTGGACGGCCGACTTTCCCGTCACGCCGTGGCTGGCCTACGTGCGGTTCGGCCGCTGGCAGCAGATGCTGACCGAGCCCAGGCCGCCGGCCACGGAGCCGTACGCGACCGGCATCTGGCACTACGGCCGGGCGCTGGCGTTCGTCGCGCGCAAGCAGGAGTCGCGCGCGCAGGCCGAGCTGGAGGCGCTGACCGCCGTCATGGGCCATCGCGCGTTCAAGACCACGCTCAAGGATCTGCCGCTCCTGACCAACCTCCAGCTGGCCAGCCGGATCGTCAAGGGCGAGATCGCCGGCCGCACCGGCCGGCACGGCGAGGCCGTGGCGGCGCTGCGTGAAGCGGTGGCGATCGAGGACGCCATCCCCTACAACGAGCCGCCGGTGTGGCATCAGCCGACACGGCAGGTGCTGGGCGCGCTGCTGCTCGCAGGCGGGCCGCGCCAGCGAGGCCGAAACCGTGTATCGCGAGGACCTGGCGCGCGTGCGCGAGAACGGCTGGTCGCTGTTCGGACTGTCGCTCAGCCTGCAGGCGCAAGGCAAGGCCGACGCCGCCGCCGCCGCGCGGGCGCGGTTCGAGAAGGCCTGGGCGCGGGCCGACATCACGCTGACGTCGTCGCGGGTACTGGAGAACGCCAACGAGGCGACGCGGCTGGAGGTCGCGCCCACCATGGTTCATTCAATCGCACTGCCGACCGGCGTCACACTGCAGTACGCGGAGCGCGGCAGCCAGACGGGCGTGCCCGTGATCTTCCTGCACGGCGTCAGCGACTCGTGGCGGTCGTTCAAGCACGTGCTGCCGCTGCTGCCGCCGACCATTCGCGCGCTCGCCATCACGGCGCGCGGACACGGCGACTCCGGCCGGCCGGCGAGCGGCTACGCGTACCGCGACATGGCCGAAGACGTCCACGCCTTCATGAACGCGATGGAGCTGCCGGCGGCGGTCGTGGTCGGGCACTCGATGGGCGCCAGCGTCGCGCAGCGGCTGGCCATCGACCACCCGTCCCGCGTGGCGGGGCTGGTGCTGGTCGGCGCATTCGCGACGATCGAGAAGAACCCTGAAGTGCAGGCGTTCTACGACAGCGGCATCGCCACGCTGACTGATCCGATCGATCCGGCGTTCGCGCGCGAGTTCCAGGTCAGCACGCTGGCGCGCGAGCTGCCCGCCGGGCAGCTCGAGACGTTCGTGCAGGAGAGCCAGAAGATGCCCGCGCACGTGTGGAAAGAGGCCTTCAAGGGCTTCCTGGAGACGCCGTGCTTCTGCAAGGACCTGAACGCGCTGACGATGCCGGCGCTGATCATCTGGGGCGACCGGGATTCCTACACGCGGCGCGCGCAGCAAGACACCCTGCAGGCGGAGATCCGCGGGTCGCGGCTGCTCGTCTACGAAGGCACCGGTCACGCGGTGCACTGGGAAGAGCCGCAGCGTTTCGTCGAGGACCTCGTGTCCTTCATCTACCAACGGCGATGAGGGTCACCGTCACGGGCCATCGGTATGCCGCGCTGCTGCGGATCAGGATCACGGGACGCCTGATCCTCGACCCGTGCATCAGCGCGCGCAATTGGCAGCGGATCGTCCACGCTGCGGCCGGCCGAGTGCTGGAACTCGACATGAGCGGCGTGACCCAGGTCGATGCCGCCGGGCTGGGACTGCTGGTCATGCTCGCCGTCGAGGTGCGGCGCCGGCACGGACGCCTGCGGCTGATGGGCGCCACGCCGCGGATGCGCACGCTGGTGCGGACCACGGGCCTGGGCGCCGCCCTGGGCCTGGTCAGCGACGCAGGCCGTCGCGCGCGCCATCCGCCTTCGTGATGTGATCGGGGGCGGTGGACGCCGGCATCTACAGGAATCGGCGGCATGCCGGAGCTGAGCTGGCAGCGCGCCTGGCGCATCTCGCGGGCCGCACCGACGTCGTGATCCTGGCGCTGCCGCGCGGCGGCGTCCCGGTCGGCTACGACGTGGCGCAGGCGCTCGGCGCGCCGCTGGACGTGTTCCTGGTCAGAAAGCTCGGCGTGCCGGGCCGCCGGGAGCTGGCGATGGGGGCGATTGCCTCGGGCGGCGTCCGCGTCGTGAACGCCGACGTGGTGGCGTGGTACGGGCTGACCGAGGCGGACCTGCGGGACGCCGCGCGCGCGGAACAGGTCGAGTTGGAGCGCCAGGAACGGCGGTATCGCGAGGGACGGCCGGCGCCCGCCGTCCGGGACCGCGTCGTGGTCCTGGTGGACGATGGGCTGGCCACGGGTTCGACGATGAAGGCCGCGGTTCAGGCGGTGCGGGCCCAGGGACCGGCGCGCGTCGTGGTGGCCGTCCCGGTAGGCGCACCGCAAACCTGCCGCGATCTCGCCGGACTGGCGGATGAAGTCGTCTGCCCTCGCACGCCGTCCGACTTCTCAGCCGTCGGCGAATGGTACGAGGACTTCTCGCCGACCACCGACGACGAGGTCCGCGAGCTGCTCAGCGGCGGTTGAGAGCCGTCAGCTCGCCACGGATCCGCTGGTCGTCGTCCGAGCGCGGCACCTGTGTCCGCGTGGCGGCGGCGGCAAAGTAGTCGTTCAGATGCCGGCGCAAATCGGCGGAGACGTCCGCGAACTGGCGGCCCGCGAGCTTGTGCAGCAGGTCGGCGTAGGTTTCATCCGCCAGCGGGTTCCGGCCGCGCGCCGGGACCTGTCCCGTGTCGAAGTCGGTGTTCGGCAGCTGCAGCGTGCGCTGGCGCAGCTGCTGGAGCGCGGTGCGATAGCGGGCACGGGCGGCCTCCACGCTGCCGAGGAACAGCTGCTCGACTTCCGGTGTCAGCGGCTCGAACGCCAGCGGGCGGAACGGGCCGATTTTCGGCACCACCTTCAACAGGAACGCGAGCGTGCGCGCCAGGAACCCGGGCTTGCGATACTTCGTGCCGAATTCCCGGTCGTAATCGGCAGGGGTATAGCTGTAGACGAACGCGGATTCGGTGACGCCTGGCGTCCGCTGCTCGATTTCGTCGCGCTTGTCGCGCCAGGCGATGCGCGTCATCTCCGGGATCGTGCTGCTGACGGCCTTGCGATAGCTGCCAATCGCCAGGTCCACGCTCAGCAACAGGTCCTCGAGGTCCAGCGCGTAGGTGTCGCGCACCGCGCGCTCGAGCAGTTCCTTCGAGACCTCGAAGCCAATGCGGTCGCGATAGGCCTGCGCCACGTAGCCGCCCCTGGCCACCTGCAGGACGTCGAAGGCGAATTCGACCATCACATGCCGGGCCGGCGATTCGACGTACAGCGCGACCGGTCCGGTTTTGGCGCGCACCTTCGGATACATCAGCGGCACGCTGCGATTGACCGCCAGCGGATGCCCGGTGTTGTCGGACGCGTAATGCGCCAGCGCGCCGAGCGCAAACGCATATTCGTTTACGTCGGCGGCGTTGCGCAGCATCGATTCGACGAAGTCGCCCGAGCGCACGTAGTGCGTCAGGTTGGTGAACAGGTGACTGCCGAACGGGTAATAGCCCAGATCCTGTATCAGCGAACCACCATAGGCGTAGGCGCGTGCCTGAGTCAGCTGCGCGTCGGTCATGCCGCGGTAGCGCTGCCGCAGCAGCGGCACGATGTCGCTCGTCCACAACGCATCCACCGTGTTCTCGTGTGCCAGCACGGAGAACGCGTGGGCGGGCCGGCCGAGCGCAAGCACGACCGCAGCCAAAAGGCAGAGATACTTGAGATGGACGAGATAGCTGAGATTGAGCAAAGCGGCTTCACTCGTGCTGAGTGAAGCAAGCGCGGTACCGCCGGCCGGTCAGAGCATCGTGTTCAGGAACCCGGATCCGACATTCAGGCAGTCGAACACGTGCAGGCCGAGTTGCGACGCCAGGTCGGCGCAGGCCTCGATGCCCCTGGTGCTGTTGCCGAACCGATCCAGCCGCGGTGAGTAGGTGCCGATGCCCAGCTGGCGGTTGACGACCGCCACCACGCCGCCGGCGACGCCGCTCTTGGCCGGCACGCCAACGCGATGCACCCACTGGCCCGAGTAGTCGTACATCCCGCACGTGAACATCACCGACAGCACGTCTTTCACCGAGCCGATGCTCAAGGCGGGCTTGCCGGTGAGCGGATGACAGCCCATGTTCGAGAGCGTGGCGCCCATCATCGCCAGGTCGCGGCACGTGACCAGGATCGAGCACTGCTGGAAGTAGAGGTCGAGGGCCGCCTCCGCCTCTTCGTGGACGACGCCGAAGTTCAGGAGCAGATGCGCGATCGCCCGGTTGCGGTGGCCGGTGCGCCGCTCGGACTCGTACACCGCCTGATCGATCTCGAGCTGGCGCCCGGCGATCGTGCTGAAGCGGTCGAGCAGGTGCGCCAGCGCGCCGGCGCCGTGCTGCGCCTGCAGGAGCGCAGTAACCGTGATCGCTCCCGCATTCACCATCGGGTTGAACGGGCGGTTGCTGCCCGGCTGCAGCTCGATCGAGTTGAAGGCGTCGCCGCTCGGCTCGACGCCGACGCGCTGCAGCACCCGCTCCTGCCCCAGCTCGTCGATCGCCATCCCGAACGTGAACGGCTTGGAGATCGACTGGATGGTGAACGGGCGATCGCAGTCACCGGCGGCAAACACCCGGCCGTCGCTGGTCACCAGACAAACGCCGAAATCGTCTGGGTTTGCCTTGCTGAGTTCAGGAATGTAGGTCGCGACATCGCCATCGGCCAGCGGCTGATATTTGGCGTGCACGCGATCGACCAGCAACTGCATTTCATGCGTAACGGGAGTTTCCACTCGGCGTCTACCCTCAACGCGTGGGCGGAGCAATCTCCGTACCCCGCTGTCGACGCGTTTTCAGGTGGGTTTTGTGGCTTTGCCTGGAATCGGCTCAACACAAATGTCGTCTTTCAGAATGACAGACAACAACGATGTTGGATTCTCCGAGCAGAATCCAGGTTTTCAGGCCTATTCTCGTGTCGCGGCGCGGCACGGAGATTGTAGAGTTGGGCGCGGGGACTTTCGACCGTCCCGAGGGGGCCTGCGGATGACAATCGGCGAACGCACGATGGGCGCGGCCACGGTGCTCGAACTGAGCGGCCGCCTGGTGCTGGGTGACGGGGACGAACCCCTCAAGGGCAAGGTGAAGGCGCTGATGCTGCAGGGCGCCACCCATGTGATGCTGAACATGACCGACGTGACCTACGTCGACAGCGCCGGCCTGGGCGCGCTGGTCGGCGTGTCGCTGTCGGCGCGGCATCAGGGCCGGGTCATCACCCTCGTGAACCCCTCGAAGCGGCTGCTCGAGCTGCTGGCGACCGCACGGCTTCAAAGCGTGGTCAAGGTCTGCGACTCGGAAGCGCAGGCCCTCAGCGCCTAACGACCCGACCCCGGCGTCCAGCCGTTGCCGAGCCCGTACGGCAGCGTCACGAAGGGGAACGCCTCGACGTGGCGGATTCTCGCCGCGCACCGAGAAGTTTCCATCGTCACCAGGTTCTGCAGCATGCCGGGCGGCGCATCGGCCGGTGCCCCGCGCGGTGCCGTCGTGCACGAAGAGCGGAAACGTGCCGACGGTCTGCTTCTGCTCGTCGATGATCAGGGCGCATGGTGCGGCCTACTTGCCGACCATGTGCGGCAGGTCCCGGTTGTTCTCCTCGCAGATGCTCTCGATCAGATCGGTGTCGGGCTGGAGGTCCCACGACAGGCGCACGTTCCAGGGCCGCGTATACGCCTTGGGATCGTCGATGGTGACGTCGATGTAGATGCGCCCGATGGTCGGCCGCGTGAAGCGCTCGGTGACGTGCAGCGCCTCGGTGGCGGGCAGGCCGCGCATGTCGAGCCAGGTCTTGCCGTTCTGGCCGATGGTGTCGACGACGAACGTGTCGCCCTCCCAGCGCCCGACGGAATAGCCCATCCAGGCCGGCTGGGCGTCCTTGGGCAGCGGCCGGCCGTCGGTGAAGATCTGGCGGTAGATCGTGCGCGACTCGTGCAGGAAGATCATCAGGTCCGGCGTCTGCACCACCTTCAGCCCGTCGGGAATGTTGTTCTTCTCGGGGATCCCGGACGGCCAGCAGCGCACGCCGGGATGGTCCTTGCCGTTGGTCTCGATCCGCTCCTGATAGAGCGCCTGGGCCCACGGCTGCAGCGGCACCTCGCCCGGCTTCAGATCGGCCGCCAGGTTCAGCAGGTGCTTGACGCGGTCGGTGGGCATCCAGAAGCCCGGACAGATCGATCTTGCCGTCCGCTGTCCGCCGGGGCGGCGCCTTGAGGTCCACCTTGCCGTCCGGCGTCCGCGGCATGTTCTTCCAGGGATACGGCTCCCATTGGGCACTGACCGAGACGGCGGCCGCAGCGGCGAGCGCCGCCGCGCACAGCAGGCGCGGCATCGTGTGCATGGCTGTCTTTCCTTTCAGTTCCGGGGCCGCGGCATCGAAATCTGGATCAGCACGCCATTGGGGTCGCGGATCCACGTGCTGCGGGCGTCGGCGGCGAGTGAGGCCGATGTTTCGCCAACGCCGATGATGCCGCCGTTGACCCTGACCTGTTCGACCACGGCCGGAAAGTCCTGGACCGTGACCGGGAAGATCGGCCCGCCGGGATCCTGCACCCGGTGCCGCGCGGCCTTGCGGCCCGGCGCTCCGAACTCCTGAAAGGTCAGCGTGATGGTGCTGCCCGGGAAACGTGCCGCGAGCCGTGCGCATGGTCGCCAGGGCTTTGTCGCCGAAAAACGCCTGGATGCGCTCGGACGTCGGCCGCGCCTCGCCGGGCACGGCCATGTCGAAGCCGAAGACCTTGGTGTAGAAGGTGACGGTCTGCGCCAGGTCGGCCACCGAGATGTACATCGACACCTCGCTGATGCCGGCGGGCGCGGTTCCGGGCGCGGCGGCCGGCATGCCGCCTTGCACCAGCTCCACCACGAAGCCGTCGGCGTCGCGAATCATCACCGTTCGCGTCTTGCCGCGCGGTCCGTCGAAGGCGACGGGCGCTCCCCCGGCGGTGAGCACGCTCAGCCCGAGCTTCTTCGCCCCGCCGAGCATGGCGTCCAGGTTGTGGACGTCCATCGCCAGCATGACGGCGCCTGGATCCTGGATCCGCTGCTGCTGCGGGCGGAGCGGCGTGCCGGTCCACTCCACCAGCTCCATCTGGAACGGCCCGCCCGGCTGACGCAGCACCACGGTCTTCAGCAGCGCGCCCGGCTCGGACACCAGCGCCGCGGCGGCGCGTGGGGCGGTCGGCGGGTTCTGCATCTCGAGGCCCAGCACGTCGCGATAGAACGCCAGCGATTGTTCGACGCTCGCCACGTTGAGGTGCAGCATGCCGGCGCCGATCGAGCGCGGCCCTTGCGCGGAGGCGCTGGCCGCCAGCGTGCACAACGCCGCGGCCGCGAACAGGTGTCTCATGCGGGGGTCTCCAGTCATGACTTCTTGGTTGCGGCCTCGGCCTGCGCCTTCGAGGTGTAGCCGGCCGCCAGCCACTTCTTCCAGTTCTCCTCGTTGGCCCGGCAGCCGCCGTCGGCCGGGTTGTACCAGGTGCCGTCCTTGGTGATCACCAGGCCGGTCGCGCCGCCCGGCCGGCCGTCGCCGAGCGGGCAATGGATCATCGTGACGCGGTCGCCAGGCTTGAACGTGAAGCCGTCGATGCGGGGCGTGCGGCCGACCACCGCCGGCGGCGCCGCTCCTTCGAATCCCCACTGGGTACCCTTGGCGTCCTTCAGGTAGAGGATCGTGTGCGGCGCGTTGAAGGCCCAGCGCACCACGTCGCCCACCACCACTTCCTCCTTGGTGTTGTCGAACATGCTGAAGCTGTGGTGCGCGTCGAGCGTGGTGGTGACCGCCACCAGCATCAGCGCCGCGCGCCAGAGGATTGAATGCATGGTCATCTCACTCTCTCCTTTGCGCGTCTACTTCAGCGCTTCCTCGAAGATGGGGTTCTTGGCCTGGCCGGGAAGATCCTTGGGCAGGTCGGGATTGCGGTTCGGGTCCACGCCGCGCACGTCCAGGAAACCGGCTTCGCCCGGCAGGCGGAACTGCGTGCTGGGCCGCCCGTCCTTTCCGATCACCAGATACGTGTTCTGGTTGCTCTCGCACTCCCAGTGGCGCATGCGGTAGCCGGCGTCCTCCAGCTCGGTGTTGCGCCGGAAGGTGTAGACGGCGGTCATCGGCCGCACCAGCGACACCGGATCGTAGAAGGTCACGTTGACGGTGAGGCGCGGCTCGCCGTTCGCCATCGGAATCATGCGCCACACCTCGACGCTCTCGAACTGATTGCTGGTCGGCGGCTGGCCGCGGAAGTAGTCGCCCGGGTGGATGTGGATGGTGTGGACGATCAGCATGTCGTCAACCCAGAAGCCGACGCTGTCGCCCTCGGCCGAGTGCGTGCCGTCGATGTTCTTGTGCTCCTGGTTGATGTAGATGCGGCGGGTGTCGTTGCCGAGGTCGTTGGGCCACCACGACTGCGTGGGCGTGTTGACGAACTCGCGCACGTAGGGCTCGAGCAGCCAGCGCGGATAGCCGGCGGGCTCGCAGCGCGTCAGCCGGTCGTATTCGGCGCCGAGCGATCGGCGCATCTTGAACGCGGCCTCGTAGGCCGGCGTCAGGATCCCTGGAACGATCTCGGTGCCCTTCAGGAACATGGCCGTCGAGGTGTTGCCCGCCGCCGACCACAGGCCCTCCCACTTGGGCACCGTGGCGTAGGTGTGGCGGGTGCCGCCCTTGTGCAGCCGCATCAGGAAGGCGTAGTGCTCGGTGGAGGTCTTGAACGCCTGTGCCGGCGGCACGGGCTCGGGCACGAAGTTGCCGCGCCCGCCGCCGCCCTGGCCCTGGCCTTGAGGAGCGGCCGGCGCGGCCGGCGCGGCCGGAGCGGCAGCGGCGCGCGCGGGACCACCCGCGCGGCCGGCCTGCGCCATCGTCATCGTGGTCACGGCAAAGGACATTCCCAACGCCACGACCGAGGCCACCAACTGTCCGCGCGCGTTCATGCGTCCCTCCCGCGTCGTGTGTTTCAGGCGCGTATCCAGGCAGGCCCGGAAAGTGTAGTGTCTGCCGACCTGCCGCTTCAACGCCGGACTGGAACCGTCGTCGTTGACGACGACGTCGTCGTTGACGGCCTGACCGTCTGAGCCGTTCGGGCACCGCTTCGCACCTTCGTAGGCGGACGGCCTGCTTCGAGGCCCGCGATCTGAATCACGAGCGCATTCAGAGGCGGCGGCCATCAGCAG
>CAVQMT010000002.1:0-234659 GCA_963713655.1 uncultured Acidobacteriota bacterium | reverse complement strand
TGCTTCAGTGCGCCGGAAGGGTTCCCTCGAGGATCTGTCCGCCGCCGAAGCTGAGGCGCTCGGGCACGTCGCCGCCGGCGGTCACCTTGATCGCGCAGTACTCGAACTCAGGGATCTTGCCGAACGGATCCAGTGCCGGGTTCGTCAGTACGTTCGCCGCCGCCTCGTAGAAGCAGAACGGCACGAACACGGCGCCGCGCGGCATGCCGTCGTCGGCGCGCGCGTAGAGCGAGATGCTGCCGCGCCGCGACTCGATGGTCAGTGTCCCGCCGGGAGCGATGCCCAATGTGTCCAGATCGAGCGGGTGAACCGATGCCACGGGCTCTGGCTCGATGTAGTCGAGGTTCGACGCGCGCCGCGTCATCGAGCCCGTGTGCCAGTGCTCGAGCTGCCGGCCGGTGATGAGCACCAGCGGATACTCCGCATCCGGCCGCTCGGCCGCCGAGATCAAATCGGCCGGCACGAACTTGGCGCGGCCCGTGGACGTGGGGAACGAGTCAATGAAGATGACGGGATCGCCCGGGTCGCCCTCTTTTACGCACGGATAGGTCACGGACGACTCGCGCTCGAGCCGCTCCCAGGTGATGCCGGCGATCGAGTCCATGCACTGGCGCATCTCGTTGAACACCTCGCGGGGATGCGAGTAGCGCCAGTCGAGGCCCATCCGCTGGCCGAGCTCGACGACGAGCTCGAAGTCGCCTCTCGCCTGGCCGGGCGGCTCGATCGCCTTTCGCCCGAGCTGCACCATGCGATCAGTGTTGGTGACGGTGCCGATCTTCTCGGGCCATGCCGTGGCCGGAAGGACGACGTCGGCGAGATACGCCGTCTCGGTCAGGAAGATGTCCTGAACCACGAGGTGATCGAGTGCCGCCATCGCTTCGCGGGCGTGATCGACGTCGGGGTCCGACATCGCCGGGTTCTCGCCCATGATGTACATCCCTCGGATCTGACGCTTCTTGGCCGCGTTGATGATTTCGACGACCGTCAGTCCGATATCCGGGTCGAGCTCCGTCTTCCAGAACGCCTCGAACCGTTCCTTCGCTTCGGGCACGTTCACGCGCTGATAGTCCGGGTAGGCAATCGGAATCAGCCCAGAATCGGAAGCGCCCTGGACGTTGTTCTGGCCGCGCAGCGGGTGCAGGCCCGAGCCGGGCTTGCCGATCTGGCCGGTGGAGAGCGCCAGCGCGATCAGGCACCGCGCGTTGTCGGTGCCGTGCACGTGCTGCGAGATCCCCATGCCCCAGAGGATGATCGACCCCTTCGACGTGGCGTAGAGCCGCGCGACCTCGCGGATCGTCTGTGCATCGATACCGCAGATCGGCGCCATCGACTTCGGGCGAGAACTTCTGCACGTTTTCGGCCAGCTCGGCATACCCCGAGGTGCGGTCCTCGACGAACGCCTTGTTGACCAGCCCTTCGGTGACGATGACGTGCAGCATCGCGTTCAACAGCGCCACGTCGGTGTCGGGGTTGAACTGCAGGTTGTAGGTGGCGTGGCGGGCCAGTTCGCCGCGGCGCGGGTCGGCGACGATCAGCTTCACGCCGGCCTTCACCGCATTTTTGATGAAGGTGGCGGCCACCGGGTGGTTGACTGTGGGGTTGGCGCCGATCAGGAAGATCACCTCGGCGTTGGCCACGTCGCGGACCTGGTTGGACACCGCGCCGGAGTTGATGCCCTCCATCAACGCGGCCACGCTCGAGGCATGGCACAGCCGCGTGCAGTGGTCCACGTTGTTCGATCCGAAGCCGGTGCGGACGAGCTTCTGGAAAAGATACGCCTCTTCGTTGGTGCACTTGGCCGACCCGAAGCCGGCGAGCGAGCGCTTGCCGTAGGTGTCGCGGATCTTCAGCAGTCCCGTTCGCCGCGAGGTCCATGGCTTCGTCCCAGGTGGCTTCGCGGAACACCTCCTGCCACTTCTCCGGATCGACCACGAAGTCCTTGTGCTTGGGCACGCCGGGCTTGCGGATGAGCGGCTTGGTGAGCCGGTGCTTGTGCTGCACGTAGTCGAAGCCGTAGCGGCCCTTCACGCACAGGCGGCTGGAGTTGGCGGGGCCGTCGCGGCCCTGAACGTACAGGATCTTGTTGTCCCTGACGTTGTAGGTCAGCTGGCAGCCGACGCCGCAGTACGGGCACACCGAATCGACCGTCTTGTCCGGCACCACCATCGCGGCGTCGCGCGCCGGCATCAACGCGCCGGTGGGGCAGGCCTGGACGCACTCGCCGCAGGCGACGCAGGTGGAATTACCCATCGGGTCGTCGAGGTCGAACACGATCTTGGCGTGGCCGCCGCGGAAGGCGTAGCCGATGACGTCGTTCACCTGCTCCTCGCGGCAGGCTCGGACGCAGCGCTTGCACTGGATGCAGGCGTCCAGGTGGACAGCCATCGCCGGATGCGACAGGTCCGCGGCCGGCTGGTGACGGGAGGCAAAGCGCGGCTTGCCGATGTCCAGCTTCTTTGCCCAGAAGTCGAGCTCGGAGTCGAGCGTGTAGGACGTTTCGGGAATGTCCGACAGCAGCAGCTCGATCGACATCTTCTGGCTGGTGACGGCGCGCGGGCTGTCGGTCGTCACCTCCATGCCGTCTTTCGGGAAGCGGCAACAGGACGGTGCCAGCACCCGCTCGCCCTTGATCTCGACCATGCAGGTGCGGCAGTTCCCGTCCGCGCGCATGCCCTCCATGTAGCAGAGCCTGGGCACCTCGATGCCATGGTGCTGCGCGGCTTGCAGCAGCGTCTGATCCGCCGGCGCGACCACCTTGCGCCCGTTGAGCGTAAAGGCGACGAGCGGCGCGTCGAGAGCGGCGTTCTTCTGATGCATGGGCCTAGTCCACTTCTGCGGGGAAATATTTGAACACCGACAGCATCGGGTTGGGCGCGGCCTGGCCCAGCCCACAGATCGACGCGTCCATCATCGCCTGGGACAGCTCTGTCAGCAGCGGCTTGTCCCACCGGCGGCCGTTCATGAGGGTCAGCGCCTTCTCGGTGCCGACCCGGCACGGCGTGCATTGGCCGCACGACTCGTCGGCGAAGAACTTCATCACGTTGCGGGCCGCCGCGGTGGCGGTGTCCTTGTCGGACAGCACCACAATGGCGGCCGAGCCGATGAAGCAGCCGTAGGGCGTCAGCGTGTCGAAGTCCAGCGGCACGTTCGCCAGCGACGCGGGCAGGATGCCTCCCGACGCTCCGCCCGGCAGGTAACCGTAGAGGGCGTGGCCGTCGAGCATGCCGCCGCAGTACTCATCGATCAATTCCTGCAGCGTGATGCCCGCCGGGGCCAGGTGGACACCCGGCGTCCTGACCCGGCCGCTGACCGAGAACGAACGCAGCCCCTTGCGGCCGTTGCGGCCGTGGCCGGCGAACCAGCCGGGCCCCCTCTCGAGGATTTCGCGCACCCAGTGCAGCGTCTCCATGTTGTGTTCGAGCGTGGGGCGGCCGAAAAGGCCGACCTGCGCGACGTAGGGCGGCCGCAGCCGCGGCTCGCCGCGCTTGCCCTCAATCGACTCGATCATCGCGGACTCTTCGCCGCAGATGTAGGCGCCGGCACCACGGCGGAGGTGGAACTCCGGAACCTTGCACGGCGGGTCGGCCTGCAGCGCCGCGATCTCGCGCTCGAGGATCGCGCGGCAGCCGTGATACTCGTCGCGCAGGTAGACGTAGACAGCGTCGATGCCGACCGCCCAGGCGGCGATGATGGCGCCCTCGAGGAACCGGTGCGGGTCGCGCTCCAGGTAGTAGCGGTCCTTGAACGTGCCGGGCTCGCCTTCGTCGATGTTGATCGCCATCAGGCGCGGGGCCGGCTCGGCCGCCACCAGCTTCCACTTGCGGCCGGCGGGGAAGCCGGCGCCACCAAGCCCGCGGAGACCGGAGTCTTCCATCACCGAAATGACATCGGCCGCGGTGCGCTGGCCGCTGACGCACGCCGCCGCGAGTGCATAGCCACCGCCGGCGCGGTAAGCGGCGTAGTCCACGTGCCCGGGCGTAATCGCCACATCCGACGTCGCGTGCGTGACCGCGCGATCCTGCACCAGCGCCGACACCTTCTGCGCCGTCGCAAAAGGCACGGGATTCTGGCCGACGACGGCGACGGGTGCCGTCTCGCAGCGGCCGACGCATGGCGCGTGCAGCACCCGGACGTCCTGGCCGAGCACGCCGGGGAGCGCCTTCAAGAGGTCGTGCGACCCGGCGAGGTCGCAGGCAATCGAGTCGCAGACGCGCACGGTGATCGCGGGCGGCGCGGTGTCGCCTTCCTTGACCACGTCGAAGTGGTGGTAGAAGGTCGCGACCTCGTAGACCTCGGTCATCGCCATCTTCATCTCGTCGGCGAGCGCCACCAGGTGGGCAGCCGAGAGATGGCCGAAGCGATCCTGGATCTTGTGCAGGTGCTCGATCAGGAGGTCCCGTCGCCGGGGCTCGTCGCCGAGCAGCACGCGCACGTCTTCACGCGCCTGCGGATCGACCCGGCGGCCTTTTGGCGTGGACTTGACGCGCTTGCGCTTGCGTTCCGGTTTGGCTGTAGTGGTCAATGGCTCATGTTTATTATCCCGTACCGCCGCCGGTCCCCCAGCCCAGTCACAGGTGCAGTCCTGTCGAGCGATTCCCTTCAACCCATTCCCGGCGCATAATCCGCGCCTGAGGGTCCGTCGCCGGTCGACTGGTCTGCTGTTTCTCCCCCGCCCCGTTGAGGTGAGCCATGGTCGCATGCGTTCTTCGTTCGTTCGCAGTCGCGTTGCTCGTGCTTGGTGCGGCCACTCGCGCCGAGTCGCAATGGCTGAAGCTGGCGCTTCCGGATCAGCCGCGCAATCCGGACGGCACGACGAACCTGAAAGCCCCGCCGCCGCGCGCTGCGGACGGCAAGCCCGACCTCTCCGGCGTCTGGCGCGCGGCGAGCAACCGCTACATCGGCGACCTGGGCGCCGACGTCGCAGGAGGCGTTCCCTTCCAACCGCATGCGGCGGCCATCTATCGCGAGCGGCTCGCCAACAACGGCCTCGAGCGGCCGTCGGGCAAGTGTCTGCCGAAGGGCGTGCCGGAAGGCATGACGATTCGTGGCTACCCGATCAAGATCGTCCAGACGCCGAAGTTGACGATGGTGCTCTACGAGATTTTCGTCGCGTGGCGCCAGATTCACACCGATGGCCGAAACTTCAGTGGCTTTGCCAGGAACCCGTCGGAGATTCACCCGGCGTGGCTCGGCTACTCGGTTGGGCGCTGGGACGCCGATACCTTCGTCGTCGAAACGATCGGCATCAACGATCGCACGTGGCTGGACGACAGCGGATACCCGCACTCGGACGCGCTCAAGATCACCGAACGGATGCGCCGGCTCGATTTCGGCCGGCTCGAGATCGAGTTCACCTTCGACGACTCGAAGACATACACGCGCCCGTGGAGTGTGAAAGTCCTGTTCGAGCTGGTGCCGGACACCGAGCTCCTCGAATACGTGTGCGAGAACGAACGGGACCTTCCGCACATGGTGGGGAAGTAGCGCATGAGCTCGACAACTGTCGATACCCAGCGCATGCTATGATTTCGGTACTGCCGCCGGCCTCCGAGGCCACGCCATGTACGTCGAATTCCTGGGCATTCCCCGCGAACGTGCCGGTATCTCCGAGCTGGAGATCGAGGCCGACACCCTTGGCGAGCTGCTGCGCTCGCTGGTGGCGCGGGTGCCAGCATTGGGCGAGCTCGTGACCGCCAACGGCCTGCACCCGTCGATCGCGGCCAACCTCAACGGCGACGAGTTCGTCTGCGACCCGCACACGAAATTGGCGCGCAACGATCGGCTGCTGCTGCTGTCGGCCGACGTAGGCGGGTAGGGCGGGCGCTGCGGTCGAGCAAGGCGCGTCGAAGCAGACCGAACGAAGTCGCTGAATGTGCCTGAATTGCTGAATTGCTGAATTCGACGCCATGACTCCTGGCTACCACGGCTGCTATCTGCGCATCGACGTCTCGGACGGCCGCGCGGAGCGTGTGCCGATAGCCGATGACGTGCTGCGGCAGTTCCTCGGCGGCAGCGGCCTCGGCGCGCGCCTGCTGTTGGACGAAGGCGGCGCGACCGCCGATCCGCTGTCGCCCGACGCGCCGCTGATCTTCGCGTTCAGTCCGCTGGTCGGCAGTCCGCTGACCACGTCTGCCAAGTTCGCGGTGGTCAGCCGCAGCCCCCTCACCGAGCGGTTCAACGATTCGCTGGCGAGCAGCGGCTTCGCGCTGGCCGGCAAGCGCTGCGGCTGCGACGCCATCGTGCTCGTGGGCCGGGCGTCGGCGCTGTCCGTGCTGGTCATCGACGACGGCGACGTGCGGCTCGAATCCGCGGCCGACGTCCGCGGCGAGCCCTGTGCGGCGGCCGAAGAAGCCTTGCGGGCGCGTCTCGGCGCCGACTACCGCATCGCCTCGATCGGCCCGGCGGGCGAACACGCGGTCCGCTACGCCACCATCTCGCACGACGGCCGTCACGCCGGCCGCGGCGGCAGCGGCGCCGTGCTCGGCAGCAAGAACATCAAGGCGCTGGCCGTCCGCGGCAGCCAGCGCACCGACTGGGCGCACACCACCGACCTGGTGGCGCTGAGCCGCGACCTGTCGAAGCGTTCGTTCGGTCCGGCCACGGCGAAGTACCGCGAGCTGGGCACGGCGACCAACCTTCTCACCTTCAACCGCTTCGGCACCCTGCCCACGCGCAACTTCCAGCGCGGCACGTTCGAAGGGGCCGAGCAGCTGTCGCCCGAGCAGCTCAGCGCCGAGCACGGCCGGACGCGTGCCAGCTGCGTCGCCTGCACCATCGGCTGCGAGCACATCTACGGGCTGGGCAAGCAGGGCGTGCGGCTCGAGTACGAGAGCCTGTTCGCGCTGGGCTCGCTGTGCGGCGTGTCCGACGGCGAGGCGGTGCTGCGCGCCTCGCAGCGCTGCGACGAGCTGGGCATCGACACCATCAGCACCGGCGGCACGATCGCCTTCGCGATGGAGTGCGTGGAGCGCGGCCTGCTGAACGAGCCGTGGCTGACGTTCGGCAGCGGCGACGCGGTGTTGAAAGTCATTGACCTGATTGGCCGCCGCGAGGGCATCGGCGCGCTGCTGGCCGAGGGCAGCCGCCGCGCCGCTGAGGCGATCGGCGGCGGCAGCATCGCGTTCGCGCCGCAGGTGAAGGGCCTCGAGATCCCCGGCTACGAGCCGCGGGCGCTGCAGACGATGGCGCTCGGCTTCGCCGTCGGCGCGCGCGGCGCCGATCACAACCGCAGCGGCGCCTACGAAGTGGACTTCTCGGACAAGGTCGATCGCCGGCACGCCACGCTGGACTCGGTGCGCCTGGCGATTGAAACCGAGGACCGCGCCGCGATCATGGATTCGCTGATCCTGTGCAAGTTTCTACGCGGCGTGTTCACGGACTTCTACGCCGAGGCCGCCGGCATGCTGCGCGCGGTGACCGGCTGGGACGTGACCGCCGACGAGCTGCGCGCCACCGCGCAGCGGATCGTGGCCGCCAAGCGGCAGGTCAACGTGCTGGCCGGATGGACACCCGCCGAGGACACCCTGCCCGATCGTTTCCTGGATGCGGCGCTGCCCGGCGATGCCGGCGCGGTTCTGGCGCGCGGCAGGCTCGACGAGCTGGTGGCCGAATACCATCGCCAGCGCGGATGGGACGCGACGTGAACGGCCGTCGTGACCAGCAGGAACTCGGCTCCGATGGTATAAGGGGAAGGGTTCCGTGAGCCGTATCTTCTCCGCACTGCTCGTCGGGCTGCTGTCTCTCAGCGCCGCCGGGGTCCTGGACCTCGCCCTGCCCGAGCCGTGCTCTGCATCCGAGTCTGCAGAGATTCCGAGCGATGGCACCTGCCCGCCGACGTGTGTGCGCTGCCACTGCGCCCGCGCGTTCGACCTGGTCCTCCCCGTTCGCGCGGCGGGCCTGGTGACGCCTGCCCCTGAGTGGCGGCCGGCGTCGGCCTCGCTGCCGCTGCCGATTCCGCACGACATCCTGCACGTCCCCAAGACCGCCTTCCTCTAGTTGGTCGTTCGTCGTTAGTCGTTGGTCGTAAAGACCACTCACGACTTACCACTGATCAAAGTGAGGGAAGAACCATGCGTGTTTCCTGCACGCCGTTCGTGCTCGCCGTGGCGTGCGCCGCGTTGCTGTGGCCTGGGGCCGCCAGGGCCCAGACGGTATTGGGGTTGGCCGACGTGCTCGCGCGCGCGCGTGAGCAGGCGCCGCAGATCGTCATTGCCCGGCTGGCGGTCGCGGAAGCACAAGGGCGTGTCACCGGCGCGTCGCAGCGCCTGCAGATGAACCCCGAGCTCGATTTCAACGTCGGCAGCCGGGAGAGCGGCGGGAACCGATCGACCGAGCTGCAGTTCGGCATCAACCAGATGTTCGAGCCGCGCGAGCGACGGGATGCGCGCATCGCCGCTGCCGGCGCACTCGTGGACCAGCGCGCCGTCGCCGTCGAAGTAGCCGCCAGGGACGTGCTGCGCGACGCAGCGCGGCTGTTCTATCAGGCGCTGTACGCCGGCGAGCGCGCGCGGCTGCTCGCGGCGTCGGCCGACCTGGCCAACTCGATCCTGGACGTCGCCGATCGCCGATTCCGTGCCGGCGACCTGGCGGTGCTCGACGTGAACCTGGCGCGGTCGGCACTGGCGCGAGCCCGTGCCCAGAGCGCAGCCGGCGAAGCCGAACAAGCCGCGGCACTCGGTCACCTGCGCGCGTTGCTCCGACTCGAGGGGTCAATAGCGGTTGAAGGCAGCCTGGCCCTGCCGGCCGCGCCCGACGCCGACACGCTGACGCGAGCGGTGGAGCAGCGGCCCGAACTGCGCGTGCTCGAAGCCGCGGTGCGGGAGGCCGACGCCGACCTGTCGGTCGCGAACAGCTTCCAGCGGCCGAACTACGGTGCGGGCCTGCGCTACCAGCGCGAGGGCGGCGACAACATCCTGTTCGGCGGCGTCACGTTCGTGCTGCCCGTCTTCGCGAAAGGACAGGAGCTGTCGGCCACCGGAACGGCGCGCGGCGCGCGCTTGCGCGCCGAGCTGGACGCGGCCCGCGCCCGCGTGCGCATCGAGCTGGAGGCCGCGCTGGCGGTCTACGAGAGGCGCGCCGCCGCAGCCCGCGTGCTCGAGACCGAGGCGCTGCCAGGTCTCGACGACAGCGACGCGCTGGCCACGCGCAGCTTCGACGTCGGCCAGATCGGCCTGCCGGACGTGCTGCTGATTCGCCGTGAACTGCTGGACACACGGTTTCAATACCTGTCCTCGCTCTTCGAGGCCGCGCAGGCCCGGGTGGAGCTGGACGCTGCAGCGGGAGTACCTGCGATGAGCACGATTCGCCTGGGGCCTGTGGCCTGGAGCCTGGAGCCCTTGTTACTGTTCAGTGTCGCTGCCTGCGTAGCGGTTGGCGCCTGCGGGCGCGGCTCCGAGCCCACCGCGCCGCGGGCCGAGGCGGAGCAAACCGTCGGCCACGTCAACGACGGCTCGTCACGCCGACGGTGGTGAGGTTCGCATCGACGCCGGCATGTTGCGTGACCTCCGCATCACGACGGCGCAGGTGGAGTCCCGGCAGGGCGGTGACCAGATCACGCTGCTGGGAGAGCTGGCCGTCGACGAGAGCGCTTACGCCGAGGTGGGGGCGCCCGTGCCCGCGCGCGTCGTCCGGCTGCTGGCCGGCGTTGGCGATCGCGTCAACGAAGGGCAGGCTCTGCTCGAGCTGCAGTCCCAGGAAGTCGGACATGCCAGATCCGACTACCTGGCTGCCGTCGCCAAGCTGACGCTGGCGGAGAGCAGCCTGAAGCGCAAGCGTGAACTGGCCGCCGAGCGCATCACGCCGCTGCGAGAGGTACAGGAAGCGGAGGGTGCGGCCGCCGCCGCCAGGGCCGAGATGCGCGCCGCCGCGGCGGCGCTGCAGGCGATGGCGCTCGAGACGCCGACGGAAGACGGCTCCGACACCATCGGGTCGCCGCTGTTTCAGGTCCACGCCCCTGTCGCCGGCACCATTATCGAGCGCACCGCGCTACGCGGCCAGCTGCTCGATCCCGGCACGGCGGCCATGCGCATCGCCGATCTCTCGAGCTTGTGGCTGACGGTGCACGCCTTCGAGCGCGATGCCGTTCGCATCCAGCGCGGCACGCCGGCGCAGGTGACGTTCTCGGCGCTGCCGGGCGAAGCCTTCGGTGGCAATGTCACCATGGTCGCCCGCCAGGTCTCGACCGAATCGCGGACGGTGGACGTCCGCATCGAGCTGCGCAACCGCCGGGAGCTGCTGCGGCCGGGCATGGCGGCATCGGCCGCGATGCCGATCGGCGCCGGCGGCGCGCAGATCCTGGCCGTCCCCGTCGCCGCGGTGCAGCGCGTCGGAGACAGCTGGTGCGTCTTCATTCCGCGCGACGCCGGCGTCTTCGAGACGCGCAAGATCGGCCGCGGGCGTGACCTCGGCGGCGAGGTCGAGGTGCTGTCGGGCCTCGCGGCCGGTGAAACCATCGTCGTCGACGGCGCGTTCCTGCTGAAGTCGCAGGCCGAGAGCGCCGACGCCGGTCACGCCGACCACTGAAGCCGTCATGGTCGAACGCGCGATTCGCACCTCGCTTCGCACGCCGCTCATCACCACGCTGCTGGTGGCGGCGGGGGCCGTCATCGGCGGCTTGTGGCTGCAGGACCTCCGCCGGGACGTGTTCCCCGACCTGTCGGCGCCGGTCTTCAACGTGATCGCGCAGAACCCGGCGATGGGCGCCGAGGAGCTGGAGACGGCCATCGCCATCCCGCTCGAGGTGGAGCTCGCCGGCCTGCCAGAGGTGCGCCGGATCAGGTCGAACTCGCAGCTCGGCGTTGCGCAGGTGACGGTCGAGTTCGAGCCCAACGCGGATTACTACCGTTCGCGCCAGTTCGTCGCCGAGCGCGTGGCGCAGGCGGCGGGGCAGCTGCCCGCGGGCACGGAGCTGCCGCTGATTTCCAGCCTGACCGGGCGCCTGAACGAAATCTTCGAGTTCACGCTCGAAGCCGAGGCCGGCGCCGCGGACCTGATGACGCTGCGCGACCTGGCCGAGTTCGAGGTCCGGAACCGGCTGCTGGCGGTGCCGGGGGTCGCGGCCGTGGAACGGCTCGGCGGCTACCTGCGCCAGTTCCAGGTGCAGCTCGACCCCGAGCGCATGTCGGCTCGCCGCGTCAGCCTCGACGAGGTGCTGCACGCCGTGGACGAATCGAACCTGAACGCGTCAGGCGGCGTGATCGCGCACGGCCCCATTGAGTGGACGGTGCGTGCCGTGGGCCGCGTCCAGACCATCGACGACCTGCGTGGCACGGTGGTCACCGTGCGCGGCAATGTGGCCGTGCTGCTGGGCGACGTCGCCGACGTCCGCGAGGGTGCTGCCGTGCGCCGTGGTGTCGCCCATCGCCTGGCCGGCGAAGTGGTCAGCGCCCGCGTGACCAAGCAATTCGGGGCCGATACCGTGCGGGTGGCCGAGGGCGTGCGCCAGGCCGTGGAGGACATTCGCCGCGGCCTGCCGACCGGCGTCCAGCTTCGGATCGTCTACGACCAGTCGGCGCTGGTGACGTCGGCGCTCGGCGGCGTCGGGCGGGCCGTGCTGCTCGGCGGCCTCTTCGTGGTGCTGGTGATCCTGTTTCTGCTGGGGAACGTGCGCGCCGCGGTGATCGTCACGCTGACGATTCCGCTGTCGATTGCGATGGCCGGGTTGCTGCTGCGGCCGTTGAACGTCGGGCTGAACACGATGACGCTTGGCGGCCTCGCAATCGCGGTCGGGCTGCTGGTCGATGCCGCGATCATCATGGTCGAGAACATCCTGCACCGCCTGGCGGGCGCCGCGACACCGGCGGAACGGCGCACTCGGGCGGCGACGGCCGCAGTGGAGGTGGCGCGCCCAATCACGTTCGCGACGCTGATCGTCATCGTGGTGTTCCTGCCGCTCTTTGGCATGTCGGGCATCGAAGGGCGGATGTACGAGCCGCTGGCCGCCGCCGTGATCGCGGCGATGGCCGCGGCGCTGCTGCTGTCGATGACGGTGGTGCCGATTTCGGCCGGTCTGGTGCTGCGGCCGGCGCGCGATGGGGTCGATCACGACGTGGCCCCGCTGCGGTGGATCAAGCGACGCTATGCGCCGCTGCTCGATTGGTGCCTGCGCCACCCGCGCGTCGTCGCCGTCGTGACGCTGCTGCTCGCCGGGCCGTCACTCGCGTTGTCGATGCTGGTCGGCCGCGATTTCATGCCCCAGCTCGACGAAGGGGCATTCCTGCTGCAGACGGTCCTGCCCAGCGAGGCATCGCTCGACGAGGTCGATCGGCTGAATCACCGCGTCGAAGACATCCTGCGCGAAGTGCCCGAGATCGACGACGTCGTACGCCGCACCGGGCGGGCGGAACGCACCGAGGATCCGATGCCGCACACGCTGTCGGACATCCTGGTGACGCTGAAAGACGAACGGACCCGGGATCTGGCGGCGATCGAAGACGACATGCGGGCGCGGCTGGAGCATTTGCCGGGCATCGCCGTCCTGTTCACGACGCCGCTGGGGATGCGCATCGACGAGGGCCTGGGCGGCACCCCCGCCGACATCTCGGTGCGCGTATTCGGGTCGGACCTCGACGAGTTGGCGCGGCTGGCCGAGCAGGCCGAGCGCATCATGGCGAAAGTCGAGGGCGTGACGGACTTGCGAGCCGAGGCGCTGACTGGCCTGCCGCAGCTCCAGGTGGTCGTGAACCGCCAGGCCACGGCGCGCGTCGGCCTGGCGCCCGGTGACGTGATTCGTGCCGTGCAGGTCGGCCTGGTGGGTCAGGAGGGCGCGCAGGTGTGGAACGGGCAGCGGCGCTTCGACCTGGTGGTGCGGCTGCGCGACGATCGCCGCGACAACCTGGACGCGATCCGCACGCTGCTGATCGACGGACACGACGGCACCAAGATCCCGCTCGGCCAGCTGGCGGAGATTTCGCAGACGTTTGGGCCGGCCTCGATCCGGCGGGAAGCGGGCACCCGGCGCATCGCCGTCGAAGCGTCGGTGACGGGACGGGACCTGGGCAGCGCCGCCGCCGAAGTGCGGCGGCGCCTGGCCGCCGAGCTGAAGCTGCCGAGCGGCTACTTCTTCGATCTCGCCGGCCGCGTCGAAGGGCAGGCGCGTTCGTCGCGCGCGCTCCTGATGGCGATTGGCGCCGCGCTGTTCGGGGTGTTCGTGCTGCTGAACATCGCGCTGGGCTCCGCCGTCGAGGCGTCGCTGATTCTGGTCACCGTGCCGATTGCATTCGTCGGCGGCATCCTGGCGCTGCTGGCCGCCGGCGACACCTGGAACGTGTCGTCGCTCGTCGGCCTGATCGGTCTCTTCGGCATCGCAGTGCAGAACAGCCTGGTGCTGGTCACGCAGTCGCGAGGGCTGGAGCGAGAGGGCCGTAGCATCGGCGAAGCGGTGCGCGAGGCCAGCATCGGCCGGGTGCGGCCGAAGCTGCTGACGGCGGCCACGGCCACGCTGGGGCTGCTGCCGTTTATCGTGCTCCGGCTCAACGGCACCGAGATCGAGCGGCCGCTGGCCACGGTGATGATCGGCGGCCTGGCCACGTCCACGCTGTTCACGCTGTTCGTGCTGCCGGTGTTCTATCTCCAGGTGCACCAGTGGCTGCGGACGCACGCGTCACGCGAGTAAGTGGCAGGGGGAGACCTGACTCCGACTAGCTCCGAAGCCCAACGGATATACTTCCAGCCCGCATGAATTACGGTGACACGGTCAGTCATTACCGAATCGAGTCGCTGCTCGGTGGCGGCGGGATGGGCGTCGTCTATCTCGCTGAGGATCTGACGCTTGGACGCAAGGTCGCGCTGAAGTTCCTGTCTTCGGTGGTCACTGCCGACCCTGCCACGGTCGAACGGTTCCGGCGCGAAGCACGGGCGGCCTCGGCGCTCAACCATCCGAACATCTGCACCATCCACGAGATCGCCGAGCACGCGGGGACGCCTTTCATCGCCATGGAGTGGCTCGAGGGCCAGTCGCTCAAGGATCGGCTGAGCGCAGGCGCGTTGCCGATCGACGACCTCCTCGCCGTGGCCACCGACATCGCGGACGCGCTCGCCGCGGCCCACCGGGCCGGCATCGTCCATCGCGACGTCAAGCCGGCCAACATCTTCGTGACGCAACGCGGGACAGCCAAGCTCCTCGACTTCGGCCTCGCCAAGATCGAGGCGGCGGTGGCTCACGATGCCTCGGTGCTGCCGACGATGGCCGGCGAGGCGCACCTGACGAGCCCCGGGACGACGCTTGGCACGGTGGCGTACATGTCGCCGGAACAGACGCGCGGCGAGCCGTTGGACGCGCGCAGTGACTTGTTCTCGTTCGGCGTGGTCCTCTACGAGATGGCCACGGGCGTCTTGCCGTTCACGGGTACGACGCCGGGCGTCGTGTCTCACGAGATTCTCAGCAGGACGCCAACCCCGGCGCTGCGGCTGAAGCCAGAGTTGCCGCCAGAGCTCGACCGCATCGTGACGAAGGCGCTGGAAAAAGATCGAGACGTTCGAGCGCAGACTGCGGGCGAACTGCTGGCCGATCTCAAGCGCCTGAAGCGCGACCTCGGTTCCAGCCAGGCGGCGACGATGGGCGTCACCGGCGAGACACCACGACCGACGGTGAGTGTCGCCGTACCGGGACAACCCCCGGCCGTCTCCGCCGGCTCGTCATCCGACGTCCAGGTGGTCGCGGGCGTGATCAAGCGCCACCGCACTGGCCTCGGGGTCGCCACCGGGTTTGTGGTTCTCGCAATCGCAGGCGGCATCTACGCATTCATGCGAGGCTCGCCGTCTGGCTCGGTGGACACGACAGCTCCGTCCATCCTGGATCTGCAGGTCACGCAGCTGACAACGAGCGGCAACGCCGACCGCCCAGCCATGTCGCCCGACGGCAAGTACGTCGCCTACGTCCAACACGACGGTAACAATGACAGCCTGTGGATCCGACAGACGGCCACGCCGAGCAACGTGCAGATCGTGCCGGCGGAGCCAGGCGTCGCGTTGCTTGGCGCGACCGTGACGCCGGACGGTGGTTACGTGGATTTCGTGCGCAGCCAGAGAAGGCTCAACGTCGAGTTGTGGCGCGTCCCGTTTCTGGGTGGCACGCCGAAGCGCATCGTCGACGACATCGGCAGTCTTGTCGGGTGGTCCACGGACGGTCGGCGCATGGCCTTCGTCAGGGACTTTTCGCGGTCGGCCACGGTTGGTGCCAGTTGGTCCACGGCTCTCATCACGGCCGACCCGGATGGGAGTGACGAGCGTGTGCTGGCTGTCCGACGGCCACCGTCCTATTTCAGCGCGATTCCAATCAACACCATGCAGCAGCCAGCGTGGTCTCCGAGTGGCACCACGATTGCGCTGACAGGAGCCGATCTAACTTCGGGGCATCTGGTGACCGTTGAGGTCGCGACGGGCATGGAGCGGACGTTTCCGGTCGATGGCGTGTCGACCCTCGCGTGGCTCGATGATGCGTCGCTCGTGCTCAGTCGACGAGCGGAGCAGAGTGCGGCGTTACAGTTGTGGCGGCTGTCATATCCTGAGGGGAAGCTCTCGCGGCTGACGAACGATCTGAACAGCTACGCGGGCGTGAGCGTCACCGGCGATCGCGGCAGTCTGGTCACCGCCCAACGCGTGACGCGCGTCGGCATCTGGGTCGGCGATGGTCTGGCGATGCAAGGCGCGGAGACCGTGCAGCCCGCGCTTGGAAGCAGGGGAGACGTCGCGTGGGCGGCAGACCGCCTCGTCTACACGAGCTTTATCGCCGGCCAGCCATCGATCGTCAGCGCTGTGCCTGACGGCGGAATACCGGAAGAGATCGGGTTGAAAGGCGTCGGCCCCGGTGCGACGTCTGATGGGCGCACGATCGTCTACGTCTCCACGGAGACCGGAAGCAATGCCGGTTTGTGGAAGGCGGACCGCGACGGCAGCCACGCCACTCAGCTCGTGTCCGGCCCGATCATGATCGACATCGCGAGCACGGGAAACTGGGTCACCGTGACCCCCGACGACCGCCAGGTTGTCTTCGTTTCTCTTCGGACTGGCCTGCCAGGCGTGTCGACGGTGCCCCTCGACGGAGGAGTGCCGACTCAATTGTTCGACGGGCTCGCCGTCACTCCGCATGTGTCACCGGACGGCACCTTGCTCGTGTATGGCACTCCCGATGCGCAAAATCGACCGACTGTGGTGCTATGCGCTTTCCCGGCCTGTACCGCCCGTCGAAGTCTGATGGCACCGGCCAACCTGGCGGCCGTTGGCTTGAAGTGGATGCCCGATGGTCGGGCGGTGGCCTATATCGACACGACGTTGTCGAACCTGTGGGGCCTGCCGATCGACGGGACGACACCCTATCAGTTCACGAAGTTCACCGACGGCCGCACGATCACCGACTTCGCGTGGTCGCGCGACGGCAAACGCCTGGCCATCTCGCGCTCGGTGACCACCAACGACATCGTCCTGTTCAAAGGGTTGCGTCACTAATCAAGGCCGCGTTCGCCTGCCGGCTGATCGTCCGCGGTCAGTTGGACGGCACGAGCCGCCTCACGTCGTCGGTCCAGTTCTGCACCAGCACGACACGATCCTGCGAGCGGCCGCCGCCACTATCCTTGAGCATCAGGAAACGGCCGTCCGGCCCGACCTCGTATTTGATGCCGCGAGTCCCCGGCAGGACGTAATCGCTCAGGCTGAACAGCGCCTCCGGTCTCCCGAGATCGAGGGTTGGCGACGTTCGTACTTTCACGGCCATCATGTCTGTCGCGCTACGGTAGTAGAGCTCCTGGCCGTCTGCCGACCATAACGGCGCAAAGCCACCGCCGACCGAGACCTGGCGCCTGAGTGAAGACACGTCGGGGAACGGCCGGAGGTACACCTCCGCGTCGGCAGATTCGGTCGACTGATACGCCAGCCAGCGACCGTCCGGCGACAGGGCAGGAAGAACCTCGTTGAAGAATTCGGGTGCGTCGAACAGTGGGATCACACGGGGCGGTAACCCGCTTCCAGGTGTGAGCAGGCGAATATCGGCGCCAGCCAGTTCCTCGTAGACAAGCTGGCCATCGCGTGTCCACGTGGTCGCGCGAACCCCGCTCGAGCCGTCAACCAGATGCTCTGCCCGACCGCTGCCGTCAGCCGGCTGCCAGAACAGTCCCTCCGTCCCACGCACGGACGAATACACGATGCGCGAGCCGTCGGGCGACCAAATCGGATCGCTGTCCACCTGCTCGCCAGACGTCAGCCGGGTGAAGGCGCCGCGCCTCGCATCCCCGATCCAGATATCGGTGTTGGCGGGATCGTCGATTTCGACCGCGATGCGCTTTCCGTCCGGAGAGACTCGAGGGTGGCGGTACGGACGGGGCTCGGCCGGAATCATCTCTTCCCGGCCATTTCGATCGACCCACGTCAACAGTGCCGGCCCCGGCCGCGTCGCATACACGAGTGAACCATTGGCCGAGACGTCGAAGTGCACCGCGCCGGTCACTGTGCCGGCGTCGAAAACCTCGTCGACGAGCCGCACGGCCGGACCGGTGATCCGCCTCGTGCCGGGATCGAACGGCGCGGCCAGAATGGCGCTGTTCAACGCGTAGACAAGGTGCCCCGTCGCCAGATACCGCGCATCCCGCCCGCCATCAACGAGCACGACGCGTTCCCCGGTTGTGAGCGATTGCACCACGATCTGCGCCTGATTCCACGAGCCAACGCCCACGGGCAGCAGGGTGAACAGCATCCACTCGCCACCCGGAAGGCGATGAGGGCCATGGGCCATCTCGCCCTTCTTGACGGTCAGGATCTGTTGCGGCGTGCCTCCACCGGCCGGCACGCGCCAGATACCGCCCGGCCCCTGCCCGTAGTAGATCATGTCGTCGTCGCCCCAGCTCGCGCCCCAGGGGTTGACCGCCTTGGTGATCGCCTTCGGTGCGCCCGCCGTCACCGACACCCGCCGCAGCTCACCAGCCGCGTAGTAGCCGATCGATTCACCGTCGCTCGAGAAGAAGGGACTCCGTGCCTCGAGCTCGGCGCCGGGCACCCGCCGTGCCTCGAGCTGGTCGATCGGGTGGAGCCACAGTCCCAGACCCGCCGTGTAGGCCACGTATTTGCCGTTGGGTGAGATCGCGATCAGATGGCGCCCATTGAAGTAGAAGGGCTGGCCTGGCGGCAGCGCCATTTGCAGGCGCGACAGGTTCGGCACTTCCGTTGACGGGGTGGGTCTCCACACCATGAGGCCGGTGATGGCCGCCGTGATGGCGACGGCCGCCGCAATCGGCAGCACTCGACGCCAGAGCGGACGCACGGACGGCGACGATGGGACAGCAGCTCGCGCCCCGTCGATGTCGAACACGCCATCCAGAGCCAATCGCATGTCCGCGATGTCGTGCAGGCGGTGCTTCGGGTCCTTGACCAGGCAGCGCATCAGAAACGAGCGGATCGCCGGCGAGAGTTCCGGCGGAAGGCGGCTCCAGTCCACCTCGGCTCGCAGCACGCTGGCCAGCGTCTCCTGGACGTCGGCGGCCTCGAATGCGCGCCGCCCTGTCAGCATCTCGTAGAGCACGCAGCCGAACCCCCACACGTCGCTGCGTTTGTCTACTTCCTTGCCCCTGACCTGCTCGGGGCTCATGTAGGCGGCCGTTCCCAGAATCACCCCCGCCTGCGTCACGGCGGGACTGGCCAACGTGGTCGACGTGTAAGAACCGATCGGCGCTCCCGCCGGCTCGAGCGCTTTGGCCAGCCCGAAGTCGAGCACCTTCACGGTGCCGTCGGCACGTACCTTCACATTCGCGGGCTTCAGGTCGCGGTGGATGATGCCCTGTTCGTGAGCGGCCTCGAGCGCCTCGACAATCTGCCTGGCAACGGGAATGGCTTCGACAACCGGGAGCGGTCCCTCGAGGAGGCGATCGGCCAGCGTCGGACCCTCGACCAGCTCCATCACCAGCGCCATCTCGCCGTCGGTGTCCTCCACCCCGTAGATGGCGGCGATGTTCGGGTGGTTGAGCGCCGCGAGCGTCCGGGCCTCCCGCTCGAAGCGGGACACGAGATCGGGGTGCGGCAGCGCCTCGGCGATCACTTTGATCGCCACACTCCGCCCCAGCTTCGTGTCGCGCGCGCGGTAGACGCGTCCCATCCCTCCCTGACCGATCTGGGCGGTGATCTCATAGACGCCGCGGCGAGTGCCAGGGATCAGGCTCATGGGACGTCCGGCGCGTGGACGCGAAATGCTAGGATTCTACTTCGTAGCTCATCGTCAGGAGTGAAACGATGTCCCTAACCCACAGTCGCCGGATGTTCATGTCGGTCTTCACTTCTCTGGCCGGAGCCGCTGCGGTACAGAGTGAAGTCGCCGGGCAAGCGCCCACAGGCCCCACGGACCTGGCGTGGCTCGACGGATTTCGAGGCCGGCACAAGCAAGCCTACGACTACGGCGGGTTCGATCTGACCGACCCCCTTCCGCCGCTGCGGTTTCCGCGCAACTTTCTCAACAGCGTCCGCGACGTCACCCGGCTCGAGTTCCCTGACGTCAACACCGCTGTCGGCATCTCGGCCCCGGCGTTTCCCCTGAACGCATCCGACAAGATCTGGCAGGAATACGGGCTCGGCGAGCGCTACAAGATCGTCGACCCGACGACGAAGAAGCCGGCGGTGCGGAATGTCTTCCTCGACGGAGGGGAGTTCAGCGTCAAAGCGCTGCAGGCGCGCGGCACGGTGTTCTGGCAATGCCAGTACGGGCTGGACTTCGTGGCGCAGCAAATCGCGCAGAGCACGGGCCGCCCACTCGCCGAGGTTCGCGCGAACCTGATCGCCGGGCTGAACCCCGGCGTGCGTCTCGTCCCGTCGCACATGATGGCACTCGGGGCCGCACAGGAGCGGGGCTTCACTTACGTCCGGGTCTGAGCTGGCCACGGGGAGTGGCTCGACGGCCAGATTACACAAACACTAACGACCAACGACTAGAAGGACACCTGCAGCGCCAGGCGGAACGAGCGCGGGATCGCGGCGTGGAAGTGGATGTCCTCCACTGGCGCCGGCTCGTCCTTGAGCCGCGACGCGAAGTAGTAGTCGATGTCCGACACCTCGGCATCGGCAGGTTGAACCCCTCGAGCACCAGGCGGATGCGCTCCGAGAACTTGTAGCCGGCCTCGCCGTTGAGGATCGTCGTGGCCTTCGACCTGACGCTGTCGTCCTCGATCAGCGAGCGCGGCCCGAAGTGGCGCACCCGGAAGCTGCCGAACGCTCCGGAGCCGACGCCTGCTGGCGGGTTGACGGAGATGCCGGCCGAGATGACGCGGTTGAGCGCGCCGGGGATGAAGTCCTCGCCCTCCGGGACGTCGATGTAGCGCGCCTTGGAGAATGACATGTCCAGGTCGATCGCCGTCCACCGGTTCGGGTAGATGTAGTTCGTGATCTCGACGCCGCTCCGCCGGCTGGCGCGGGCCCGCCTCGGTGCTGCCGGAGTCGCCCACGTACACCAGCTCGGAGTCGAAGCCGAGATACCAGAGCGTCGCCGTGGTCTGCAGTCCCTTGATGGCCACCGTCCTGACGCCGACCTCGGCGCCCCGCGCCTGTGCGAACGCGGGCGACGCGTCCGCAGGCTCACCGGTGAACGGATCGACCTTGAGCATGATGCCCAGCGCCGAGTTGGAGTGGTAGCCCGGTGCCGAAGTTGGCGTACAGCTCCGTGCTCTTCCACGGCCCGAACGCCGCCGACACCTTGGGGTTGACGATCGCGGAGGCCTCGTTGCCGGAGTTGAGCGGGTTGTCCGACTCCACGTTCCAGCGGTAGACGTTGCCGCGCACGCCGAACGTGGTCCGGACGACCCGGCTCCACTCGATCTCGGTCTCGCCGAAGATGCCCACCGACGTCTGGTCGGCCTCGTCGGCGCGCGAGGTCGAGAGGCGAACGGTCTCCTTCGTGTGGTACAGGCCCAGCGGGCCGCCCACCGAGTCGTTGCGAAGGTCCACGCCGAAGGCACTTTCGGTCGGCTTGCCGCCGATGCGCTGCATGTGGCGGTGCGTGACCTTGCCGCCGCTGGTCCAGCGGCGTTCGAACTGCTCGAACTGGTCGCCGTTCTCGGGGTCGTTCATGAAGTAGGTGAAGTTGTGGAACAGCTGCACGCCGTAGCGCTGCACGTAGGCGGTGGCACGAGTGGAGTCGTTGGTGGAGGAGTGCTGCCAGTCGAAGGCGCCGCTGTAGCGGAAGGTCTCGCCGCCGTCGGTCTCCTCGATGAAGCCGAAGCGGTCGATCAGTCCCGGCGTCCACCGCGCGCTGGGGAATCTGGTCGGTCGAGTGCCAATGGTTCGAGAAGCCCATGAACGTCAACGAAAAGCCGTCGCGCGAGTCGCCCTGGCTGTAGCGCACCACGCCGTTGTACTTGTCCTTGTTGTTCGGGCTGACCCACGGGCCGTTGTCCTTCTCGTACTCGAACGCCGCCGAGCAGGTTCCCCGCGCCCACCTTCGGCGAGGCCGCGCCCAGCAAGCGCCGGTAGTTGAACGACCCGGCGCGCAGCGTCACCATCGGCCGGTCGAGGACGTTGAAGTAGTTGATGTTGGCCGAGCCGGCCGACGAGAAGTCCCCGTTCTCGGCGTAGTAGGGGCCCTTGCGGAACTGCACGCCGCTGACGAGCTCGGGAATCAGGAAGTTGGCGTCGGCGTAGCCCTGCGCGTGGGCGTGCGTCGGCATGTTCACCGGGATGCCGGCGATGGTCTGCGCGAAGTCGAAGCCGTGATCCAGGTTGAAGCCGCGCAGGTAGTACTGGTTGGCCTTGCCCTCGCCGCTGTGCTGGCTGACGACCAGGCCCGGCACGGTCTCCAGGATCTCGGTGGCGCGGTTCACCGGCCGCACCGCCAGCTGCGCGGCGGTGATGGCGCCTTCGCTGCCGGCCGAGGCGACGCCGACGAGGTTCTCGGCCGGGTTCTCGACCTCGGCCAGGTTGCGGAACGTCCGCGGCGCCGTGATCGTGATGTCGGCGCTCGCCGACACGAGCATCACCGCGTTGGCCGTCATCGGGCCCTGTGCCCGACGGTGATGTCGCGCCGGACGGCGCTGAAGTTGATCAGGCGGAACGAGATCTCGGCGGGCCCGGCGGGCACGTTGTCGAACCGATACCGCCCTTCGCCGTCGGTCACGGTTTCGAGCAGCGTCTGCGTGCCGGCCGGCTGCAGCGACACGCTGACGCCCGGCAGCACGCCGCCGGTTTCGTCAGCCACTTGTCCAGACACCGTGGCGCCGCCCTGGGCGTAGGCCGTGCAAACCGTGGCGCACGAGATAACCAGCGCCGCTGCGACGAGCTTGGGAAAGGTCATTGCCTTGGATCCTAGCGACCCCCGGAGGGGCAATCGACTGACGTTTTCCTGAAGTTTTCTTCAGTGAGCCAGCGTGTGCCGCTCCGATATACTGCGCGACGTGCCGGGCTGGCTTTCGCGCCGTCTGTCGGCTTGCCTGGCGGCGCTGGGCGTCCTCGGCCTGGCCGCGTTGCCGCCGGAACACGTGCACCTGGCGGCCGACCACGACCACGTGCGCACCGAGGTCGTGCACCGGCATTTCGCACCGCATCACGCCGCCGGCGCGCAGACCCACGTCGAGAACCCCGACGACGACCCCACCTATCTGAGTAGCGCCTTCACCGTTCCCGCCCAGGCATCCGGCGTTGGTCCCGACGACTCATGTCTCGTCGTCGCCGAGCCGGAAGTCACCGCGCCGGGGTTCACGCAATGGCACCGCCAGGCGCGCGACCTTCGCGCCCACGATCCGCCGTGGGCCTGTGCACCTGGCCTCCGCGGACCTCCTCAACTGCTCGCCTAGCCTGAGCCGGCGGCCTCGGTCGCCGTCTGTCTTGTCATCTCCTTGCTCGAGGTGGCTATGCGCGGAGCTGTGCTCTGCGCCGTGCTGGCGGCAGCGTGCCCGCCGGTGCCGGCGCGCAATCGATGTCGTTGACCGAGGCCGAAGCCGTCGCGAAGCTGTCGCCCGACAGCCCGCGCGTGCGGGCCATCCGCGCCGGCGTTGACGTCGCCCGCGCCGAGTCCTCGGCCGCCTCGCGGTGGCCGAACCCTCGCCTGACCATCGATCGCGAATCGGTGGCCGGCGCCACCGAGTATCTGACGATGGTCTCGCAGCCGCTGCCGATCTGGGGCCGCCGCGACCTCGAGATGCAGGCCGCCGCCGCGCAGCTCTCTGCCAGTTCCGCACGTGCCGACGACGGCATGCGACGCCTGCGCTCTGACCTGCGGCTGGCCTTCGCCGACCTGCAGTGGGCGCAGGTGCGGGAAGGCGAGCTGATGGCCGTGCGCGAGCGGTTGAACGCGCTGGCGGTCGTGCTCGGCCGGCGCGAGGCTGCCGGCGACGCCGCCGGCTACGATCGGCTGCGCGCCGAGCGCGAGGTCCTGAACGTCGCCGCGGATCAGGTCACGGCCTCGATCGATCGTGCCCGCGCGCAAGCCGTCCTGGCCGGGTTTCTGGACGGCGCGGATCCGTCGGGTCTCGTCGCGGCAGGCGGGACCGGACCGCGCGCGCCGGTGCCGCCGCTCGCCGCGCTCCTCGAGCGCGCGGAGGCGAGCCGCGGCGAGCTGATCGCGCTGAAACACGACGCCGACGCGGCGCGGCTGGCGGTGCGTGCCGCCGAACGCCGGCGCGTGCCCGAACCCGAGGTGGTCGCGGGCACCAAGTCTTCCACGGTCGGCAGCGGCGACATCGGCAGCGTCCTGATGCTCCACGCCACGCTGCCGCTCTTCGATCGGGCCACCCCCGAAGTCAGCCTGGCAACGGCACGCGGGGCGCAGGCCGCGGCGCGTGCGGAGGCGTTGCGCGTCGTCCTGCGAAGCGATGTCGCGGCCCTGCACACCACCGTCGTCCAACGGCGCGCCGCCGCCGATCGGTATCGCGCCGAAGTGCTGAAAAGCAGCGGCGAGATCGAACGCATCGCCCAGGTCAGCTACGACGCCGGCGAGGGCGGCATCCTGGAGCTGCTGGACGCCTACCGCGTCACCGCCGAGGCGCGCCTGCGTCAGGCCGCGCTCGATCTGGCCGCGCGGCGCGCGGAGATCGAGCTGGAGTTCGCCACTGGCTGGGAGCTGCCGCTATGAGGACCGCATCACACGTTCGTCCGCGGCGGGCTGCTGCTGGCGTGTCTCGCCGCCACGCTGCCGGCCTGCATCGCGCGCTCCGCAAGCACCGGCCGCGGCCGACGCCGAGGTGCCCGGCGCCGACGTCACGCACTGGACGTCGAAGACCGAGCTGTTCATGGAGTACCCGCTGCTCGTGGCGGGACGCACGGCGCTCTTCGCCGTGCACCTGACGCGGCTCGACGACTTCTCCCCGGTGCGCGCCGGCCGGGCCAGCCTGGAGTTCAGTCCTGAAAGTGGTGGAGCCGGGAAGACGATCGCCGGGCCGCCGGCCGCCCGCGCGCCCGGGCGCGTTTCGCATCGAGGACACGCCGCCGGCACCGGGGCAATACCGATGGGCGCTGGTGCTCGAGGGGCCGGACGTGTCGGACCGGCACGAGCTGGGGCGCATCACGGTGTTCGCCGACGATGCCGCCGCCAGGGCGGCCGCGGCCGGTGCGGCGGCAGACGATCCCACCGCCATCAGCTACCTGAAGGAACAGCAGTGGACCAACCCGTTCGCCACGACGGTCGTCGATCAGGCGGACGTGCGCGCCTCCGTGCGCGCGCCTGCAACGGTGCACCCGCTTCCCGGAGGCGAGGCGATCGTGTCGGCGCCGGCCGCCGGGCGAGTCAGCGGCGACACCCTGCCCTCGATCGGCGATCGCGTGCGGGCGGGGCAGGTGCTGGCGCGCCTGGAGCCACGGCTGTCGGCGGGCGCCGACCGGGCCACGCTGGAGGCCGAGGTCGCCGAAGCCAGCGTCGCCGTCGAAGGCGCGCAGGCAGAGCTGGCGCGTGCGGAACGGTTGCTGGCTGAAAAGGCCGTTGCCGCCCGCCGTGTCGAGGAAGCCCGCCGCGGCGTCGCCGTCGCCGACGCCCGCCTGCGCGCCGCGCAGGCCCGGCTCGCGCAGCGGGACGAGACGCTGCTCCAGGGGGGCGGCGCCGCGGCCGGAAACGCCTTCGTGCTGCGCGCGCCAATCGCCGGGCGGCTGGCAGACGTGATGGCGACGCTGGGCGCCGCCTACGACGAGGGCGTGCCGCTCTTCCGCATCGTCCGCACCGATCGCGTGGAACTGGAAGTGCAGGTGCCCGCGGTGGACGCGCCGGCGGCCCGGCGTGCCACCGCGCTGGTGCTCGAGATTCCCGGGGTGCCGGAGCCGCTGCCGCTGACGCCGGACCACGTTCACGATGCCGGCGTCCTCGATGCGCGCACGGGCGCGCTGTCCCTGCAGATGGAGATCGTGAACCCGGGCGAGCGGCTGCTGGTGGGCCAGGTGGCGACGGCCGTGCTGTTCACGCGCGATCGCATGCGCATGCCCACGGTGCCGTCGGCCGCCGTCCTGATGGAGGCCGGCCGTCCCTACGTCTTCGTGCAGACCGGCGGCGAGCAGTTCGCGCGGCGATTCATCGAGATCGCCACCCGCGACGGCGACCGGGTCGGCGTGAAAAGCGGCGTCGCGGTGGGCGAGCGCGTGGTGACGCGCGGCAGCTACGACGTCCAGCTGGCCTCGGCCGCTTCGGGACTCCCGGCCGAAGGCCACGTGCATTGAGGTGCGCCGATGAGACGCCTGATTGAGTGGTCGATCGGTCACCACCGCCTGGTGCTGACCCTGTCGGTGCTGCTGGCCGCCGCCGGCGCGTGGACCGCGCGCAGCATGCCGGTGGACGTGTTCCCCGACCTCACCGCGCCGACGGTGACGATTCTCGTCGAGGGCCGCGGCATGGCCCCCGAGGAGCTGGAAACGCTGGTCACGTTTCCGATCGAGACCGCGATCAACGGCGCGTCGGACGTCCGCCGCGTTCGCTCCGCCACCGCCGTGGGCATCGCCGTGGTGTGGGTGGAGTTCGACTGGGGCACCGACATCTTCCAGGCGCGGCAGGTGGTGGCGGAGAAGCTGTCGCTCGTGGCCGGCACGCTGCCGCCGCAGGCGGAGCAGCCGGTGCTGGCGCCGATCTCGTCGATCATGGGCGAGATCCTGTTCTTCGCCATCTCCTCGGAGCACGACGATCCGCTGGCGCTGCGGACGCTGGCCGACACCGTCGTGCGGCGGCGGCTGCTGGCCGTCTCCGGCGTCTCGCAAGTGACGCCCATCGGCGGCGCCGAGCGGCAGTATCAGGTGATCGCCCACCCCGACCAGCTGCGCGAAAGCCAGGTGTCGCTGACCGAGCTGCTGGATGCCGTGCGCGGCTCGACGCAGAACACGTCGGCGGGCATCTACGCGGAGGGGCCGCAGGAGTACGTGCTCCAGACCATCGGCCGGGCGCGGTCGGTGGAGGAGATCGGCGACTCGGTGGTGGCCCTCCGCGGCGAGCGGGCGGTGCTGGTGCGCGATCTGGCCGAGGTGCGGCAGGGCGCGGCGCTGAAGCGCGGCGAGGGCTCGCGCAACGGCAAGCCCGCGATCATCGTCGGCGTGCAGAAGCAGCCCGGCGCGAACACCGTCGAGCTGACGGCGCGGCTGGATCGCGAGCTGGACGCGCTGCAGCGCGAGCTGCCGGCGGGCGTGACCATCGATCGCCGCATCTTCCGCCAGGCCGACTTCATCGAGGTGGCCGTCGGCAACGTCGTGGCGGCGCTGCGCGACGGCGGCCTGCTGGTGGTGGCGGTGGTGCTCGCTCTTCCTGGCCAACTTCCGCGCCGCGGCGATCACGCTCGTGGCGATGCCGCTGTCGCTGGCGGCCGCGGTGCTGGTGCTGCGCGCCTTCGGCGCCACCATCAACACGATGACGCTCGGCGGCCTGGCGATCGCCATCGGCGCGCTGGTGGACGACGCGATCATCGACGTCGAGAACGTGGTCAGGCGGCTGCGGGAGAACGCCGCCAGGCCGGCCGACGAGCAGCGCGCGGCGGCCGCCGTCGTCTGCGACGCGACCCTGGAGATCCGCACCTCGATCGTCTTTGCCACCGTGATCATCGTCCTGGTGTTCCTGCCGATCTTCGGCTTGTCGGGCGTCGAGGGCCGGCTGCTGGGGCCGCTGGCGTTTGCCTACATCGTGGCGCTGGCGGCATCGCTGGTCGTCGCGATCGTGGTCACGCCGGCGCTGAGCTACGCGTTCCTGCCCGGTGCGCGGTCGATTCTGCGGGGCCACGGCGGCTGGCTGTCGAGCGTGCTCACGCGCGGCTTCGCGCGTGTCCTGCCGCGTGCCCTGGATCACCCGTACCTGGTGCTGGCCGTGTCGCTCGTGCTGCTGGTGGCGGCCGGCGCCGGGATGACCCGGATGGGCACCGCCTTTCTCCCGGAGTTCTACGAGGGGTCGTTGACCGTGCAGGCCAACACGCTGCCGGGCACCTCGCTGTCGAAGTCCGACGAGATCGGCCGGCGCGTCGAGCAGATCCTGCTGGCGCAGCCCGAGGTGGTCGCCACGGCCCGGCGGACCGGCCGCGCCGAGTACGACGAGCACGTCCAGGGCGTCGAGGCCGCGGAGATCGACGTCGGCTTGCGCGAGACCGGCCGTCCGCGCGCCGCGCTGCTGGCCGAGCTCCGGCGCGGCTTTTCGACCCTGCCGGGCACCAACGTCACCATCGGCCAGCCGATCTCGCACCGCATCGACCACATGCTGTCGGGCACGCGCGCCAGCATCGCGGTGAAGATCTTCGGCGACGATCTCCCGACGCTGCGGCGGCTCGGCGAGCGCGTGCGATCCGTGATGGCCGGTGTCCCGGGCGCGGTCGACGTCACGCTCGAACAGCAGACCGAAGTGCCGTTCGTCCGGTTCGTGCTCAACCGCTCGGCGATCGCGCGCTACGGCCTGCGCGCCGGCGATGTCGGCGACGCGGTGGAGACGGCGCTGGCCGGGGCGACGGTCGGCCACATCTTCGACGGCGCCACCGGCTTCCATCTGGTGGTGAAGTTCGACCCCGGATCGCAGGCCGACTTCGCCCGGCTGGGAGATCTGCCGATCGACACGCCCCGCGGCGGCACCATACCCATCAAGCTGGTGGCCGAGGTGCGCCGCGAGGTGGGCCCCAACATGGTCCTGCGCGAGAACGTCCAGCGCCGGATCGTGATCTCGGCCAACGTCGCCGGGCGCGACCTGGGCGGCGTGGTGGCGGAGATGCGCGCCGCCGTGTCGCGCGACGTGCCGATGCCCGCGGGGTATCGGGTCGAATACGGCGGGCAGTTCGAAAGCGAACAGGCCGCGTCGCAGCGGCTGCTGATCCTGGGGGCCGGCGTGGTCGTCGGCCTGTTCATGCTGCTGGTGCTGGCGTTTGGCGGCTCACGCGACGCCTGGCTGGTGATGCTCAACCTGCCGCTGGCCCTGATCGGCGGCGTCGCCGGCGTGTTCCTGGCCGGCGGCACGCTCAGCATTGCCTCGACCATCGGCTTCATCACGCTCTTCGGCATCGCCACCCGGAACGGCATCATGCTGGTGTCGCACATCCAGCACCTGATGCGCCACGAGGGGGTGGCCGACCTGCGCGACGCCGTCGAGCGCGGCGCCCGGGAGCGGCTGATCCCGATTCTGATGACGGCGATGGCGGCGGGGCTGGCGCTGGTGCCGCTGGCGCTCGGCGGCGGCAAGGCGGGCAGCGAGATTCAGACGCCGATGGCCATCGTCATCCTGTGCGGGCTGATGTCCTCGACCCTGCTCAACATGGTCGTGGTGCCGACGATGTACCTCCGCTACGGCCGCCAGTGAACTGAGCGGCCCCGAGCCGGAAGCCGGAAGCCGGGAGCCGGGAGGCCCTACGGCGGAAAACAGGCCATGAGCAGACTGGTCACGACTTCGGGACACGGGGCCGGGCGGTAGAAGGTCAGCAGGCGCCCGCAGACGATCACTCCGGTCCACGCGCACAACGACACCGCGGCGATCACCTTCGCGTGCCGCGGTGCGTCCAGCACGGCGGCGTCGCCGAACGCCTGACGGTACGAAGTCAGATAGAACAGCGCCGCGTTGGTGCCGCCGATCGTGAGGAACATCAGCTTGAGGTGGAACGAGACGTTGTAGATGTACTGGTCCGGCTCGGTCAGGAGGAAGAGCGCGCCGGTCGTGGCGTTGATGACGAAGCCGGCGATGCCCCACGGAATGAAGCGGTGCACGACGGCGATTGGGACCCGTCTGGCCACGCCGAGCAGGCGCAAGTCGAAGGTGCCGATGCAGCCCACCAGCATGGTGAGGCCGAGAAAGTGGAGACTCTCGGCGATCGGCCATCCCCACGCCGAGCGCATCATTCCGGACACCGGCGAGTTGGGCCCGATGGTCGTCACGAGCCACACCTGGAGATCGTGGATCATTGGAAATCCGTGGCGGTCAGCCGGCTGTGGGTGTAGGCGAGAAGACGCCCGGCGAAGATCGCTCCCGTCCAGCAGAGGAGAGAAACCGCAGCCAGTCGGCGAAGGCGGCTCGCCGCCTCAGGATCGTCCAGCACCCGTTCGTCGGTGATCGCACGCTGCATGCGCGCCATCAGCACCATGCCGGTCGCGATGAGCAGCAGCTTGAGATAGAAGACCGGGTTCGTGAGGGCCTTCGTCGGGTAGCCGATCAGCAACAGCACACCCGACACCGCGTTCACCCAGAACCCGAGCCACAGTACCGGCCGGAAGCGGCGGAACTCGACCAGCGGCATGCTGGCCGCCACGCCGAGCACGCGCAGGTCCAGGGCCGCGCTGAGACCGGCGGCCAGCCCCATGCCGATGGCGTGGAGCACCAGGAAACCGGGGAACACGAACATCGAGGGCGACCCGACGATCCACTGACTGAGCGGAGTAGCCTCGAGCCAGATCAGGAACGGGTCGATGTTCACGGCGGGGATTGTGGCACGCGTGCTCGCGCGTCCCCCGTGCCTGACGAAAAGTTCAGGGATTCTTCAGGACTGCGGCCGCAAGAAACGTCAAGATTCCCTTGCCGCACATCTATTAGACTGCCCGCCAGTCACATGGCTATCGCGTCGAGCGACGACGTTGACGATGGTTCCCGCGCCGTTCACGCGGGTACAGCCAGTTCTGGCCCTGGCGGCATCCCGCCCCGACGCCGACCTCCGGTTGGCGGTGCTGGCGGCCCACGCCGGGTTGTCGTCATTCCACCTGCATCGCCTGCTGTCGGCCGTGGCTGGCGAAACGCCCAAGGCCTACACGCTCCGCTTGCGGCTCGCCCTACGCCGCCGTGCTGCTGCTGACTAACCGGCAATCGGTGCTCGACGTGGCGCTGTCGTGCGGCTTCAACAGTCATCGAAGCCTTCTCGCGGGCGTTCCGGCGCCGGTTCGGCCTCACGCCGCGTGCCTACCGCCAGCGGGCTTCGCCACGCCGGTCACATCCGCCGAGGCAGCCGCGCACGCCTGCTTGGTGCAGCAGGTCGGCCCTTGCGTCGGCCTCTATCACGTCCGCTCCGGCGTACCGCCCGAAGGAATCACATGAGCTACGAGATTCGTGAAGAAGGAGCTGGCTGCCCAACCGGTACTGGTCGCGCGCCGGCGTGTGAAGCGTTCAGAGCATCGGCGCGGCGATCACCGAGGTGTTGCCGCACATCTTCCAGTACGCGCAGCAGCACGGCATCGCGCTGTCAGGCACCCATTCACCCGCTACGTGGAAGTGGGTGCCGGGCTGCTGACCATCGAGCCGGCATGCGCGTGGTGCGCGCGCGACACCAACCCCCCGCCGCCGTCGACGACGGCGTGATCGAAGACATCCTGCCAGCGGGTCCGCCGCCCGTGGTTCACGCCGGCCCGTACAAACGCTGCCATGCCTACGCCGCTCTCGAAGCCTATCGAGTCGAACGGTCATTCCGCCGCCGTGCCCCCTGGAGTCCTACATCACCGACCGACCGAACACCCGGATCCCCGAACTGGAAGACCGAGGTCTCCTGGCCGCTCAAGTGACACTCTAGCCGTGCCCTTGGCTTCGGCATAGGCGAGCAGGCTCGCCAGCACGGCGGGGTCGGCCGGCTTGGTCAGGTGCGCGTCGAAGCCGGAGGCCATCGCGCGGGCCTTGTCCTGCTGCTGGCCCCAGCCGCTCACCGCCACCAGCATCGCACTGGGCCCCAGCTCGCGCGCGGATGCGCCGGCAGGTCTCGTAGCCGTCGATGCCGGGCATGCCGATGTCGATCAGGACCACGTGCGGCCGCATTTTCACCGCCTGCTCCACGCCCGACTGGCCGTCGCGCGCGGTGTGTGACTCGCCGCCCAGGGCCGCGATGTGGAGGGCCATCAGCTCCAGAGCGTCATCGTTGTCGTCGATCACCAGCACCCGCCGCGTGATCGCCGGCGCCGGCGGACCGGGGTGCGACGCGGCGGCCGCGGGCGAGTCGGCCGAGACCGGAATCCGGATCCGGAACGTGCTGCCGCGCCCGGGCCCGTCGCTGTGCGCCTCGATCGATCCGCCGTGCATTTCGATCAGCCGGCGCGCCAGCGCGAGGCCGATGCCGAGCCCGGCCTGCCGCTCCGCGGCCTTCTCGCCCTGGACGAACAGGTCGAACACCCGCGGCAGCATCTCCGGGGCGATCCCGACTCCCGAGTCGGTGATGGTCAGGACCAGTTCCTGCGCTCCGCGGGTGCGCGGCTCGAGCTCGCCTCGAATCGCCAGGGTGCCGCCGCTGCCGGTGAACTTCACGGCGTTGTGGACGACGTTCGAGACCACCTGCACGAAGCGCGTCGCGTCGACATCCAGCCACACCGGGGCGTCCGGCAGCTGCACGTCCAACTCGATCCGTCCCGCGGTGATCGCGGTCGCGATGCGCCTCGACCGCCGAGTTGATCATCACCGCCAGCGGCGTCAGCTGCCGCTGCAGCTGGATCTTGCCGGCCGTGATCCGGGACACGTCCAGCAGATCGTCGATGAGCCGCACCATGTGCGCCACCTGGCGCTGCATCACGGTACGCACCTGCTCGACCGCGGCGGGCGTATCGCCGGCGAGCCGGATCAGCTCCAGGCCGGTGCGAATCGGCGCCAGCGGGTTGCGCAGCTCGTGCGCCAGCATCGCCAGGAACTCGTCCTTGCGCCGATCCGCCTCGCGCCTGATGCGTGCAATCTCCAGCAGCGCATCCACGCGGGCTATCAGCTCGCGGGCGCTGAACGGCTTCACCAGGTAGTCGTCGGCGCCGCCCTGCAGGCCCTCGATTCGTGCCTCCTCACCCGCTCGCGCCGAGACCAGAATCACGGGGACGGCCGACAGCGCGGTGTGTCCGCGCAGCGCGCGGATGAGGCCGAAGCCGTCCAGTCTGGGCATCATCACGTCGGCGATGACCAGATCGGGCGCGCGCGCCCTGGCGGCGGCCAGGGCCTCTTCGCCGTTGCTGGCCACCTCGACCACGAATCGGCTGGAGAGCAGGTGCCGCAGGTAGTCGCGCAAGTCGGCGTTGTCGTCCACGACCAGCACGCGCCGGCCCGCGTTCCTGACGCCGGCCGCGTCGCCGGCGTCGGCCACCTCGCTCGTCGCGGTCACGTCGGGCAGCCACCGCAGTGCTTCTTCAACGTAGATGTCGGCTCTGACCGCGGATGCCTCTGCGCCGGTCGCGTCACGCAGCTGCTCGCTCGGCAAGTGTGCAGTGCCCTTGGGCAGCGTGACCGTGAACCGGCTGCCCTCACGCTCGACGCTCGAGGCTTCGATCGCTCCTCCGTGCAGCTGCACCAGTTCCTGCACGAGCGCGAGCCCGATGCCGGTGCCCTCGAACGACCGGCCGCGCGCGCCCTCGACGCGGTAGAAGCGCTGTGAACAGGTGGGGCAGATCGCGCGCCGGAATGCCGGTGCCGGTGTCGTGCACGGTCAGCTGCACCCGGTCGTGCGTCTCGCGCAGCGTGACGCCGATCTCGCCGTCGAACGTGTGCTTGAAGGCGTTCGACAGCAGGTTGAGCAGGATCTTCTCGTACATGTCGCGATCGACGTAGACGCAGTCCTGCAGCGGCGGGCAGTCCACGCGCAGCGCCAGCCCGGCGCGCTCGCACGCCGAGCGGAAGTTGCTGGCCAGATCCGCGGTCAGCGTCGCGAGATCGACCGGCTGGTAGCTGGCCTGCGTCCTGCCGGCTTCGATCCGGGAGAAGTCCAGCAGCGAGTTGACCAGCTTCAACAGCCGCTGCGAGTTGCGGCGCACGAACGTCAGCTGCTCCACCTGCCGGAGCGTGAGCGTGTCCTGGCTGCGCAGCAGCTCGTCGATCGGACCGAGCATCAGCGTCAAGGGCGTCCGGAACTCGTGGCTCACGTTGCTGAAGAACGCCGTCTTCGCCTTGTCGATCTCCGCCAGCGCTTCGGCGCGTTCGCGCTCCTCCTCGTAGGCCAGGACGTTGGCCAGCGCCGTGGACACCTGGCCGGCCACCAGGCTGAAGAACGTCAGGTAGTCGGGGTCGAGCCGCTGCCGCGGGCTGACGCCGGCAACGAAGAACGCGTGCGGCGCCGCGGCGCCGGCGTGGACGATCGGCAGCACGACCGCCGACTGGACCGGTTCGGGCCATGGGCCGCCGGGCAGGGCAGCCAGCGTCGCAGGCAGCCGGTCGATCACCATCGGCTGTCTGGATGCGGCCGCGCGCGCCAGGGGCCAGGCGCTGGCCGGCGGACAGCCCAAGGGATAACCCTGATCGTCGCGGTAGAAGAAGGCGAACGGCACGTCGTGCGTGTTCTCGGCCAGGACCATTGAGGCAAGCTGGAACACCTCGCCGACCGACTTCGCGTCGCCCAGGCGCGTGCCGAGGTCACGCAGCGTCCGCAGGCGGCGCTCGCCGACCACGCGGCCGGTGGTCTCGTTGACGATGCAGAAGATGCCGCCCACCAGGCCCGATTCGTCGCGCACGGGATCGTAGGAGACGTCGAAGAACGCCTCTTCCGGGTAGCCGTGGCGCTCGAGGGTGAACGGCAGGTCGTTGGCTGAGAACGCCTCGCCGCTCGTCATCACGCCCTCGAACAGCGGCTTCAGCTGCGGCCACACCTCCCGCCACGCCTCGCGCACCGGCAAGCCGAGCACGTGCGGGTGCTTGGCGCCAAACACCGGCCGGTAGCCGTCGTTGTAGAGGGCGATGAGGTCCGGGCCCCAGCACAGGATGATCTGGGCCTTGGAGGGCAGGCAGATGCTGACCGCGCTGCGCAGGCTTTGCGGCCAGTGCTCTACCGGCCCGAGTGGGGTCCGGCCCCAGTCGAAGGCGCGGATGAGAGCCCCCATCTCGCCGCCGCCCACCAGCCAGTCGGCCGCGGTCGCGGACTTGACGCCGGCCTCCCTCCGCTCTTCAACTCGATGTTCGAGCACGCTCCCTAGGAGCGCACGCAAACATCGGTCCAGCTAGAGACGGCCGACGGCCGGGCTTCGTTCCCTTGTAGTGGCCCGGGGGCCAGCCGCTTCCAGCAGCTGCTCCAGGGCGACCGGATCGGCCGGCTTGGTCAAATGCGCATCAAAGCCGGCACGCAGCGCCTCATCTTTGTCCTGTTCCTGCCCCCAACCGGTGAGCGCCACGATGAAAACCTGCGCCCCCAGGGAGCGGCGAATGCGCCGGCAGGTTTCGTAGCCGTCGATTCCGGGCATGCCCAGGTCGAGCAGCACCACGTGGGGCTTGAACTCGGTCGCCCGCATGATGCCGTTTTCGCCATCGTAAGCGATGGCCACCGACCCGCCGAGCGCCTCGACCAGCATGGCCGTGGTGTCCGCGGCGTCCATGTTGTCGTCGATCACCAGCACCCGGCTCGAAATCGTGGCCCGGCTGTCGCGGACGCCGAGGCCGTCGTGCTCGAGCGAGGGATCGCGGGCGACCGGCAGCCGGATGGTGAACGTGCTCCCGCAGTCCGGGACCGTCGCTGCTCGCCTGGATCGAGCCGCCGTGCAGGTCCATCAGCCGGCGTGCCAGCGCCAGTCCGATGCCGAGGCCGCTGTGCGAGCGGTCGGCCGACGAATCGCCCTGCACGAACAGATCGAACACGCGAGGCAGCATGTCGGAGGGAATGCCGACGCCGGAGTCGGTGACGGACAGGACCAGCTCGCCAGTGGATCGGCCGGCATCGCGGGCCACGTCGGCGGCCAGGACGACGCGGCCCCCCGGGTCGGTGAACTTGACGGCGTTGTGGAGGATGTTGGAGAGCACCTGCACGAACCGCGTCGGATCGACGTCCAGCCAGATCGGGCTCTCGGGCACGTCTACGCTGAGTTCGAGGCGGGCATCCTGCAGCGCCGCACGGTTCGCCTCCAGGGCGTTCTGCACGAGGCTGGCGAGCTGCCGCACGCCGCGCTGCAGCTGAATCTTCCCAGAGGTGATCCGCGAGACGTCCAGCAGGTCGTCCACCAGGCGCACCATGTGCCCAATCTGCCGCTCCATCATGCGTCGCACCCGCTCCACCGCGTCGCGGCTGTCGCTGCCGAGCCGAATCAGCTCGAGGCCGGTGCGAATCGGCGCCAGCGGATTGCGCAGCTCGTGCGCCAGTACCGGCCAGGAACTCGTCCTTCCGCCGGTCGCTTTCGAGCAGCTGCTCTTCGCTGAGGCGCAGCGCCGCCTCGGTGAACTTGCGATCGCTGATGTCGGCGGCCATGCCGACCAGCCGCACCGCGTGCCGTGGGTCACCCTCGAACACCATCTGCGCCGTGACCGTGACCCAGTGCAGCGAGCCGTCGGAGTGCAGCACGCGGATGTCATGCCGCAGCGTGCCGTCCCCGGCTGGATCCATTGCGGCCGCCACCGCCTGTGCGTAGGGCGCGCGGTCGTCGGGATGAATCAGCGTCTCGAGCGCGACCGCCAGGTTCAGCGTGCCCCCCGGCGGCAATCCAAACAGGCTGAGCATGCGTTCGTCGGCCTCGGTCTCGTCCCGCTGCGCGTCCCAGACGAAGGTGCCCATGTCGGCCGCTTCGAGCGCCAGCTGCAGGCGCGCATCGCTGGCGCGGAACGCATCCTCGGCTTTGGCGCGCTCCACCGCCGACCAGGTGCGTTCGGCGGTTTCCTCGATAAGCGACAGATCGTGGACGGTGCCAGGCGCGCGGCGCGACGTGGTGCACGGCGAACAGGGCGACGTGGCGGCCGTTCTTGATCAGCGGCGACGCGACGAACGCCTGAATCCCGGTCGCCCTGAACGCGTTGCGCTCAGCTTCGGTCAGCCCCTCGTGGGCGTCGATGTCGGCAACGGCCACGGTGCGGCCGGCGCTCAGGTCTTCCATCACCGTGACGCCGAAGTCCGCGGCGCGATAGCTGCCGACGACACTGGACACTCCGGGAGCGTGATAATCGCGCCGAGCGACGTAGTAATTGCCGTCGGTGCGTGCCTCCACTTCACAGTAGAGCGCCCGGCTGAGACCAAGATGCTCGGCGAGCACGCGGCTGGCCTCGGCCTGCACCGCCACCGGATCGGTCAGCGGCCGCAGCGCATCGCTCAGCGCGAGCAGGAACTCCTGCCGCGCGTCCTTCTCGCGCAGCGCGGCTTCCGCCTGCTTCTGCTCGGTGACGTTCTGGAACAGCACGCCGATGCGCCGGCGCTCGGGCTCACCGATGCGGAACGCGTAGACGTCGAACCACATGTTCCGGGGCGCCGACCACCGGGTGAAGCGAATCGGCTCACCGGTCAAGGCCACCTTGCCGTAGGTGTCGAACCACACCGATTCGACGTCGGGGCTGAGCTCCCGCACCGTTCGCCCCAACGCCTGGCTGCGGCCGCCCTGCCGCTCGTACGACGGGTTGGTCTCGATGCACCGCATGTCGGCCACGCGCTGCTGGTCGTCGAAGATCACTTCGAAGACGCCGAAGCCTTCGTCCATCGCTTCGAACAATGCGCGGTAATGGCCCTCGCTGTCGCGCTGCGACGCCTCGGCGTCATCCTGCCGCGTGCGCGTCTGGCGGAGGAGATCCTCGATGTGCTTCTGCGCCGTGAGGTCGTGGACCACGACCCCGACCCGCGGCCGGCCGCCGGCAGTCCGCCAGCCGGCGCCCGCGAACGCGGACCCATGCCAGCCCGCCATCCGGCCGGACCTGCCGCAATTCGATCTCGTGGGGATCAGTGGCGCTGGCGGCCATGCTGATGACGGCGTTGGACGCCAATGCGCCGTCGTCCGGGTGGGCGAGGTCCGCGAGCGTCAGGCCGCTCAGCAACTCGGCTTGGCTGAGGCCGGTGATCCCGCAGTAACGGGCGTTGACGCTGAGGAACTGCCCGGTGGCGGCATCCAACGTGGCGATGCCCACATCCGCCAGGTCCACCAGAGCGTGGAGGTCCTCCGTGTCGTCGTGTGTTCCCACCGGACGGCGATTCTAGCCGACAGGGATAGGGCCAGGGGTCAGCTCATCAGCGTCGACGGATTTCAGGCCCGCGCCAGCGATGCCGGCGCGAGTCCGCGCAGGTAGTTGCGGGTGTCGGCCAGCGACGTGCTGACGTGGTTGGCGCCGGCCTGCATCAGCGGAGCGGGATCGTCGTCGGCCAGCGTTGCCGCCGACCAGCGGCACACCACGATGGTCAGATCAGGGACCGCCGCCCGCAACCGCTGGATCACGTAGCGCGCCTTCGACAGGCCGCTCGGTGGGAGATCGACGACGCAGGCCACCTGGTGGTGCTGCTTTCGTACCGTGGCCGCCATCTCAGACGCCAGCGTGTGCGGCGACGCCACCTCCACGACCACGCGATCGTCTTCGAGGAGGCGCTCCAGCATACGGATGGCGAGTTCATCAGCGGCGCCGCCCACCGCATAGGCCGCCACGACCAGGCGATCACGCTCGTCGTCTTCGTCTTCGGCTGGCGCGGGCTGGATCGACGCCGCGGCATCGGCCATCAGCTCGCGGGTCGTCTCGAGAACCGCGGACTCGTCCTCGGCCGACAATCGATCCTGCAGCCGGTCGCGCTTGAGATAGTTCAGCGCCGGCAACAACAGCCCGTCGTACACCGAACCTGGCGGCTCCTCCGCGACCCATTTCTCGATCAGCTCCGCCGCCTCGCTCTGATCGCGGGCCAGGACCCGTTGATAGAACCCCATGTCGCTCGTCAGCGCCGGCGCGTCCGTCATCAGCGTGGACAGGAAGTCGAGGCCCGGCATGTGGCGTCCCACCACCACGACGCACACGGTGAGCGGCGTGGCCAGCAGCAGCCCGATCGGCCCCCAGAGCCAGGTCCAGAACGCCACCGCGATGAGCAGCGCCACCTGCGACACGCCGGCGGCGTCGGCGTAGAGGACTGTTTCCAGCACCATGTTGGTGAAGGTCTCGATCGCGGCGAAGAGTCCCGCGACCCACAGCGGGCCGGACCACCCGGGCAGCGCCGCCAGGCTGACGAGGACCGGCAGCCCCGCGCCCAGCAGCGGCCCGACGTAGGGGATGTAGCGCAGCGCGGCGCCGGTGGCGCCGAACAGGAACGGGTAAGGCACGTCCATGAAGTACAGCGCCGCGGCGACCATGACGCCGTAGATGGCGTTGACCAGCGTCTGCATCAGCAGCTGTCGGCTCACGCGCTGACCGGCCTCGTCGAGCGCCTTGGTGGTGAGCGCCATCTGGCCGGAGCCGATCGACTCGATCAGCTTGCCCCGCAGTTGTTCGCGCTCGAGCAGCATGAAGATGACCAGGATCACCACCAGCCCCGCGGTTGACAGCGGCCCCAAGCGCCGGACTGATCCAGGTGGGGAAGTCCCACAGGCTGAAGCGGTCGGGTTGCACGACGGCGGTGGTCGTGCGCCGCGAGGGCCGGCCGGTCCGGTCGATCTCGGTCTGGATGCCCTCCAGCGTTTGCTGCAGCTTCTCGACCGAGCCGTTGCCGACCTCGCGGACGTCCAAGATCTTCTCGCGGATGTTGGTGCGATACCGGGGCAGGTCGTCGACCAGTTGCGAGAGCTGCGACCCCAGCGCCCACACCGCGCCGCCAAGCAGCGCGAACACCAGTCCCACGGTGATCAGCACGGCGATGGTGCGGCCGACCCATCGCTGCAAGCGGGTAACCGGCCTCGCCAGCACGAACGCCAGCAAGGCGGCCAGCGCGATCGGCATCAGGACGGCGCGCCCCCAATAAAGGACCGCGACGACCAGCACCCACCCGGCGAAGGTCAGCCATGAGCTGACGCTCTTTCTGTCCGACATCAGGTTGCGGCAACCTCCGCTTTTCAGACTGCATACACCGGTCCAGGTTTACCGGCGAATCGTGGCCAGCCGCGGCAGCCCGGCCTTGTCCTTGCTGCCTCGTATTGCCGGATGAGGAACCAGGATCCCGAGTGGCCCACCGCCCGGCCCTTCGTGCCCGTTTCCCGCAACGTCGTCACGATGCGGCGCGCCGCCGTCGTCCTGCCGCGGATGCCCTCTCTATCGAGACGCAACGCAAACAGTGTTCGGCCAGGGCGCCGCGCCCGCCGCACTCATGCTGATCGGCGAGCAGCCCGGCGATCAGGAGGATCGGCAGGGCCTGCCGTTCGTGGGGCCTGCGGGCGATGTCCTGGCGCGGGCCCTCGAGGCCGCCGGCATCGCACGAGACGTCATCGTCTGCCTGGGGGCTACGGCCGCGCGCGCGCTGCTGGGCTCGGCCTTTCGCATCACGCAGTCGCGCGGCCGCGTGTTCCCGCGCCCGGGGGCGGCCGCAATCGTGGCGACGTGGCATCCCTCGGCGGTGCTGCGGGCGCACGACGACGCCGCGGCAGGCACGGCAGCTGTTCGGACAGCTGACCGACGACCTTCGGAGTGCGGCTCGATATGCGGGCGGCACGGCGCCGGACAAGAAGGGACACCGCACGACATGATCGACCGGACCAGAGAAACTGGACCCGAGCTCCGCATCGGCTGCTCGGGCTGGAATTACAAGGCGTGGCGCGGGTGCTTCTATCCCGACGCCCTTTCGCCGTCGCACTGGCTGGCGCACTACGCGCGGCGTTTCGACACGGTCGAAGCGAACTCGACCTTCTATCGTCTGCCTGAAGCCGAGACGTTTGCGGCCTGGGCGGAGCAGACGCCGCCAGGCTTCGTGATGGCGGTCAAGGCCAGCCGGTATCTCACGCACTTGAAACGGCTGCGCGATCCGGAGGCGCCGCTCGAACGCCTGTTCGATCGCGCGGCCGCACTCGGATCCCGCCTCGGCCCGGTGCTGTATCAGCTGCCCGGCTTCCAGAAGTTCGACCGGCCCCGCCTCGAACGGTTTCTGCAGGCCCTGCCGGCTCGCTTGCCGGGACGCTGCCGCCGGCGAGGCGCGCGGCTGCAGCACGTGCTGGAGTTTCGGGATCCGTCCTGGTATGTGCCGGACACCTTCGCCCTGTTGCGGGAACATCAGGTCACGCTGTGTCTGCACGACAAGCGGGCGTCGGAAATCGACGAGCCGCACGTGGGTCCCCTGGTCTACGTGCGGTTCCATGGCACGTCCGGCCACTACGCCGGCAGCTACGGCGCAGCAGCGCTGAACCGCTGGGCGCGGCGGCTGGCGGACCAATGGGCCGCAGGGCGCGACGTCTACGCCTATTTCAACAACGACCCGGACGCGACGGCCACGCGGAACGCGCTTATCGCTGCGCCGTCGGGTGGAGGCCCTGGCCGGCCGCATCGGGTAATCCTGCGGTCTTCATCGGCGGTGCCGGGATCGGGTTGGTCGGCGGCGGCAGCGGCTCCGGCGCAGGGCTCGGCGCTGGCACCGGATGGGGGTGGGGCTTCGGATCCGGCGGCGCCGGCGTGGGATCGACGGTCATGGGCGGTGCCGGCCGCTGCCCGGGGGGTCGTGAAATTCGGGACTTGCCGCTCGCGCCTGCTCGTCGTCCTCGCGGCGATGCATCGACGCCGGGTCGTGGGGGCCGATTGGCTTCGCCTGGTTGCCGGGGGCGTCCGCCAGCGACGGGTCGGGCGGCTGCGGGGAATCCTCGGTCCGCACCGTCGGCCCGATGGCCGTGCGGTGGACGGGGTCCGGTCCGATGATGCTGCTATCGGTCGGCATGGCAGTCCTCCAGCCACAGGGGTGAGTAGCGCTCTGCCCAGACTGGGCATCCCGCCGGAGCACCTGACGCGCTACGCGACTACGGCGGACGCCCGCGCGTGCAGGACATAGCCGGCGAAGGCCCCGTCAGGCCGGGCAGATTTCCATCGTCCGCCCGGATTCGCTGCAATAACCCCAAAGGTGCAATTCGTGATCCTCCGGGCTTGGCGAGACGAGGCGGAGGCCAGCGACCGCCAATGGATGAGCACGAGTTTTGCCTCTAGCCGTCCGGGCGCCGGTCTGAGCAGCCGGCTCAGCCATTGGGTCACGCTCTGCTTTCTGTTCTTCGCCGGAGTCGAGCCGCATGCCACGAACCGATCGAGCCATACCCCCGGTCACCGCCAACGGCGCGCCCCCCGACGTCCTCGCGTCCCAGCCCCCGAACGGCCTCACCGCCCCGCCGTCCGAAGTGACGCAGTTGCTGAGCGCCTTGCAGGCCGTTCGTGACGGCGACTTCTCGGTGCGGCTTCCTGGCCACTGGACCGGCGTCGAAGGCAAGATCGCCGACACCTTCAACGACATCGTGGCCGCCAACGCCAAGATGGCCGACGAGCTCGAGCGCGTGGGCACAGTCGGTTGGCAAGCAAGGCAAGACCCGGCAGCGGGTCAAGTTCCCGCGGTCCACGGGCGCCTGGGGCGCGATGGAGACGTCGGTCAACACGCTGATCGACGACCTGTTGTGGCCGACGCACGAGGTGACCCGCGCCCTGGCCGCCGTGGCCAAGGGCGACCTGCTGCAGACCGTGCGTCTCGACGTCGAGGGCCGCCCGCTCGAGGGCGAGTTCCTCCGGTCCGCCACCATCGTCAACACGATGATCGAGCAGCTGGGCGTGTTCACCTCCGAGGTGACGCGCGTGGCGCGCGAAGTCGGCACCGACGGCAAGCTGGGCGGCCAGGCGCAGGTCCGCGACGTCAGCGGCGTCTGGAAAGACCTGACCGACTCGGTCAACTCGATGGCCAACAACCTCACCGCGCAGGTGAGGAACATCTCCGAGGTCACGATCGCGGTGGCCAGCGGCGACCTGTCGCGCAAGATCACGGTGGACGTCCGCGGCGAGATCCTGCAGCTCAAGGAAGCCATCAACACGATGGTGGACCAGCTGCGGTCGTTCGCCTCGGAAGTCACGCGCGTGGCGCAGGAGGTTGGCACCGAGGGCCGCCTCGGCGGTCAGGCCGTGGTGCCCGGCGTGGCCGGCACCTGGAAGGACCTGACCGACTCGGTCAACGCCATGGCGCGCAACCTGACCGATCAGGTGCGCAACATCGCCGAGGTGACCACCGCCGTGGCCCGCGGCGACCTGTCGCGCAAGATCACGGTGGACGTCCGCGGCGAGATTCTCGAGCTGAAGAACACCATCAACACGATGGTGGACCAGCTGAACGCGTTCGCGTCGGAGGTGACGCGCGTGGCGCGCGAGGTCGGCACCGACGGCAAGCTGGGCGGCCAGGCGCAGGTGTCGGGCGTGGCCGGCACCTGGAAGGACCTGACCGACAACGTCAACTTCATGGCCAGCAACCTCACCGCGCAGGTGAGGAACATCGCCGAGGTGGCGACCGCCATCGCCGGCGGCGACCTGTCCAAGAAGATCACGGTCAACGTCAGCGGCGAGATCCTGCTGCTGAAGGAAACCATCAACACGATGGTGGACCAGCTGAACGCGTTCGCCGGCGAAGTGACGCGCGTGGCGCGCGAGGTCGGCACCGAAGGCCGGCTCGGCGGCCAGGCCAACGTGCTCGGCGTGGCCGGCACCTGGAAGGACCTGACCGACTCGGTCAACTCGATGGCCAACAACCTGACCGCGCAGGTCAGGAACATCGCCGAGGTGGCGACCGCCATCGCCGGCGGCGACCTGTCCAAGAAGATCACGGTGGACGTCAGCGGCGAGATCCTGCAGCTGAAGCAGACGCTGAACACGATGGTCGATCAGCTGAACGCGTTCGCCGGCGAGGTGACGCGCGTGGCGCGCGAGGTCGGCACCGAAGGCAAGCTCGGCGGCCAGGCGCAAGTGCCGGGCGTCGCCGGCACCTGGAAGGACCTGACCGACAACGTCAACCTGCTGGCCGCCAACCTGACGACGCAGGTGCGCAACATCGCCGAGGTGACCACGGCCGTGGCCCGCGGCGACCTGTCGCGCAAGATCACGGTGGACGTCAAGGGCGAGATTCTCGAGCTCAAGAACACCATCAACACGATGGTGGACCAGCTGAATTCATTCGCCGCCGAGGTGACGCGCGTGGCGCGCGAGGTCGGCACCGACGGCCGGCTGGGCGGTCAGGCGCAGGTGCCCGGCGTCGGCGGCACCTGGAAGGACCTGACCGACTCGGTCAACGCCATGGCCGGCAACCTGACGGTGCAGCTGCGGGACGTGTCGAAGGTGGCGACGGCGATCGCCAACGGCGACCTGTCCCAGAAGATCACCGTCGACGTCAGCGGCGAGATCCTGCAGATCAAGGACACCTTCAACACGATGGTGGACCAGCTGAACGCGTTCGCCGGCGAGGTGACGCGCGTGGCGCGCGAGGTCGGCACCGAAGGCCGGCTCGGCGGGCAGGCCAACGTGCGCGGCGTGGCCGGCACCTGGAAGGACCTGACCGACAGCGTCAACTCGATGGCCAACAACCTGACCGCGCAGGTGCGCAACATCGCCGACGTGGCCACGGCCATCGCCCGCGGCGACCTGTCGCGCAAGATCGCCGTGGACGTGAAGGGCGAGGTGCTGGAGCTGAAGAACACCGTCAACACGATGGTGGACCAGCTCAACGCGTTCGCCGCCGAGGTGACGCGCGTGGCGCGCGAGGTCGGCACCGAGGGCAAGCTCGGCGGCCAGGCGCAGGTGCCCGGTGTGGCGGGTACCTGGAAGGACCTGACCGACAACGTCAACTTCATGGCCAGCAACCTCACCGCCCAGGTCAGGAACATCAACGAGGTGGCGATCGCCATTGCCGGCGGCGACCTGTCCAAGAAGATCACCGTCGATGTCCGCGGCGAGATCCTGCTGCTCAAGGAAACGCTGAACACGATGGTGGAGCAGCTGCGGTCGTTTGCCGCCGAGGTGACGCGCGTGGCGCGCGAGGTCGGCACCGACGGCCGGCTGGGCGGTCAGGCGGTGGTGCCCGGCGTGGCCGGCACCTGGAAGGACCTGACCGACAACGTCAACCTGCTGGCGGCCAACCTGACCACCCAGGTGCGCAACATCGCCGAGGTGACGACCGCCGTGGCCCGCGGCGACCTGTCGCGCAAGATCACCGTGGACGTGAAGGGCGAGATCCTCGAGCTGAAGAACACCATCAACACGATGGTGGACCAGCTCAACGCGTTCGCCGCCGAGGTGACGCGCGTGGCACGCGAGGTCGGCACCGAAGGTCTGCTCGGCGGCCAGGCGCAGGTGCCCGGCGTCGCCGGCACGTGGAAGGACCTGACCGACAACGTCAACGTGATGGCCTCGAACCTCACGGAGCAGGTGCGCGGCATCGTCAAGGTGGTGACGGCCGTCGCCAACGGCGATCTGGAACAGAACCTCACCGTGAAGGCCAAGGGCGAGGTGGCCGCGCTGGCCGACACCATCAACAACATGACGCAGACGCTGGCGACGTTTGCCGACCAGGTGTCATCGGTCGCCCGCGAGGTCGGCGTCGAAGGCCGCCTGGGCGGCCAGGCCAACGTGCCCGGCGCCGCCGGCACGTGGAAGGACCTGACCGGCAACGTCAACCTGCTGGCGGCGAACCTGACCAACCAGGTGCGCGCCATCGCCGAGGTGGCGACCGCCGTGACCAAGGGCGACCTGACGCGATCGATTCAGGTGAACGCCCGCGGCGAGGTGGCCGAGCTCAAGGACAACATCAACACGATGATCGACAACCTGCGGTTGACCACCGACCGCAACACCGAGCAGGACTGGCTGAAGACCAACCTGGCGCGGTTCACCGGGATGCTGCAGGGCCAGCGCGACCTGGCCACCGTCGGCCAGTTGCTGCTGACCGAGCTGGTGCCGCTCATCAACGCGCACCAGGGCGTGATCTACCAGGTGGACACGGAGATGACGCCGCACCTCCGGATCCTGGCCAGCTACGCCGACGCGCGCGAGAAGCCGTATCCGCCGGAGTTGCGACTGGGCGAAGGGTTCGTCGGCCAATGCGCGCGCGACAAGCGGCGCATCCTGATCTCGGACGTGCCGGCCGACACCGTGGCCGTGGGCTCGGTGTTCTTCCACGCGCTGCCCCGCAACGTCGTCGTGTTCCCGGTGGCGTTCGAGGGCCAGATGAAGGCGGTGCTGGGGCTGGCGTCGCTGAACGAGTTCTCGCCGACCCACCTCACCTTCCTCGAGCAGCTGACCGCCGGCATCGGCATCGTGCTGAACAGCATCGAGGCGACGATGCAGACCGAAGGCCTGCTGAAGCAGTCGCAGCAGCTCGCCGGCGAGCTGCAGACGCAGCAGAAGGAGCTGCAGCAGACCAACGACCAGCTGGCGCAGAAGGCGCAGCAGCTGGCCGAACAGAACGCCGAGGTCGAGCGCAAGAACCAGGAGATCGAGCAGGCGCGGCGCGCGCTCGAGGACAAGGCGGCCGAGCTGGCGCTGACCTCGAAGTACAAGTCCGAGTTCCTGGCCAACATGTCGCACGAGCTGCGCACGCCGCTGAACAGCATCCTCATCCTCGGCCAGCAGCTGTCCGACAACCCCGACCGCAACCTGTCGAACAAGCAGGTGGAGTTCGCCCGCACCATCCACAGCGCCGGGACCGACCTGCTCAACCTGATCACGGACATCCTGGACCTGTCGAAGATCGAGTCGGGCACGGTCACGGTGGACGCCGACGAGGTGTTCTTCACCAACCTGCTCGACATGGTCGGCCGCACGTTCAAGCACGAGACCGAGAGCCGCGGCCTCTCCTTCGACGTGGAGGTGGACGGGCGGCTGGGGCGCAGCATCGTCACCGACGCCAAGCGCCTGCAGCAGGTGCTCAAGAACCTGCTGTCGAACGCCTTCAAGTTCACGTCGCAGGGCGGCGTGCGGCTGAAGGTGTCGCCCGCGCCGGGTGGCTGGACGCCCAACCACCCGGTGCTCAGCCAGTCGGCCGGCGTGGTGTCGTTCGAGGTCGCCGATACGGGCATCGGCATCCCGATGGAGAAGCAGCGCATCATCTTCGAGGCGTTCCAGCAGGCCGACGCCAGCACCAACCGCAAGTACGGCGGCACCGGCCTGGGGCTTGCGATCAGCCGGGAGCTGGCGAGCCTGCTCGGCGGTGAGATCCAGTTGCGCAGCGCGCCCGGTGTCGGCAGCACCTTCACGCTGTATCTGCCGCTGCGCTACGCCGGCCCGACGGTCGTCGAACCGCGGCATCGAGGGCGACGGCACCGCGATCCCGGCGATCGGCCCGACGCTCCGGCTGCCGGTGGCTCGCATGCCCGAACGGCCGATCGAGGTGGTGCTCGACGACCGCGACGACATCGGGCCGGATGACTCGACGCTGCTGATCGTCGAAGACGACCCGCACTACGCGCGGATCCTGCTGGATCTGGCCCACGACCGCGGCCTCAAGGTGCTGGTGGCGATGCGCGGCGCCGAGGCGCTGGCGCTGGCGCGTCAGTTCAGGCCGATGGCCGTGTCGCTCGACGTCTTCCTCCCGGACATGCTCGGCTGGACGGTGTTGAGCCAGCTGAAGCAGGACCCCGACACGCGGCACATCCCGGTCCAGATCGTCACGCTGGACGAGGATCGCCAGCACGGGCTGGCGCGGGGCGCGTTCTCGTTCATCAACAAGCCGACGACCACGGAAGGGCTGACCGAGGCGATCGCGCGCATCAAGGCGTATGCGTCGCCGCGCCGCAAGCGGCTGCTGGTGGTCGAGGACAACGCCGCCGAGCAGCTGAGCATCAAGGAGCTGCTGAACCACGACGACCTGGACATCGTGATCGCCGACACCGGCGAGGCGGCGCTGGCCGCGCTGGCGGAGCAGCCCTGCGACTGCGTGGTGCTGGACCTGCGGCTGCCCGACATGTCCGGCTTCGAGGTGCTGGAGCGGATCAGCCGCGACAAGGGGCTCGCCGACGTGCCGGTGGTGGTGTTCACCGGCCGCGAGCTGTCGCCCGAAGAGGATGCGCAGCTCCACACGCTGGCGCGAAGCGTGGTGGTGAAGGGGGTGGAATCGCCCGAGCGCCTGCTCGACGAAACCTCGCTCTTCCTGCACCGCGTGTTCTCGGATCTCCCGCCCGAGAAGCAGCAGATGCTCGAGCGGCTGCACCGCTCCGACGAGGACCTGGTCGGCAAGTCGGTGCTGGTCGTCGACGACGACGTCCGCAACATCTTCGCGCTCAGCAGCGTGCTGGAGCGCCGCGGCATGAAGGTGGTGACGGCGAGCACCGGCAGCGAGGCCACCAAAATGCTCGAGACCACGCCCGAGGTGTCGATCGTGCTGATGGACATCATGATGCCGGAGATGGACGGCTACCAGACCATGCAGCAGATCCGGCAGAACTCGGCGCTGCGGCGGCTGCCGATCATCGCCCTGACCGCCAAGGCGATGAAAGGGGACCGGGAGAAGTGTTTCGAGGCCGGCGCGTCCGACTACCTGGCCAAGCCCGTGAACACCGAGCAGCTGCTCTCGGCGCTGCGTATGTGGCTGCATAGGTGACGGCCGATGACGACCACCACGACACGCATCGACCGGGTCAACATCCTGCTGGTCGACGACCAGCCGCCGAAGCTGCTCACCTACGAGACCATCCTCAGCCAGCTCGGCGAGAACCTGATCAAGGCCAGCTCGGCCACCGAGGCGCTGCAGTGCCTGCTGAAGAACGAGATCGCCGTCGTGCTGGTGGACGTGTGCATGCCGGATCTCGACGGCTACGAGCTGGCGGCGATGATCCGCCAGCACCCGCGCTACCAGAAGACGTCGATCATCTTCGTGTCGGCGATCATGCTGACCGAACTCGATCGGCTGCGCGGTTACGAGAGCGGCGGCGTCGACTACGTGCCGGTGCCGGTGGTGCCGGAGATCCTCCGCGCCAAGGTCAGCGTGTTCGCGGAACTGTACCGGAAGACGCGGGCGCTGGAGCGCCTGAACGAGGAACTGGAGGAGCGCGTCGCCGAGCGCACCGCCGCGCTCGAGGCTTCGACCGCGGCGCTCAAGGAGGCGGACCAGCGCAAGGACGAGTTCCTGGCCATGCTGGCACACGAGCTGCGCAATCCGCTGGCACCGATCCGCACGGCGGTACAGCTGCTGCGGCTGCGAGAGCTGGCCGAGTCGCAGCGGGCGCGGGCCCGCGACGTCATCGAGCGCCAGGTCGAGCACCTGGTGGATCTGATCAACGACCTGCTGGACGTGTCCCGCATCACGCGCGGCGTCATCGCCCTGCAACGAGAGCCACTGCTGGTCGGCGCGATCGTCGCCAGGGCGGTGGAGATCGCCCGTCCGGCCATCGACGCCAAGCAGCACGAGCTGTTCATCGGCCTGCCCGACGAGTCCCTGGCCGTTGACGGCGACCGGACGCGGCTGGTGCAGGTCATCGCCAACATCCTGCACAACGCGGCCAAGTTCATGGAGCCGCGCGGGAAGATCCGCCTCACCGTGACTCGCGACGCCAATCACGTGGTGATCAAGGTCTCCGACACCGGCATCGGCATCGCGCCGGAGATTCTGCCGACCATCTTCGAGCTGTTCACCCAGGCCCACACCCGGGCGGAGCGGTCGGAGGGCGGCCTCGGCATCGGGCTGGCCCTGATCCGCCGGCTGACCGAGATGCACGGCGGCACGGTCACGGCCTACAGCGAGGGGCCGGGGCGCGGCACCGAGCTGACGGTGCGCCTGCCGGTGCTGGCCGCGCACCTGGCGACCGACGTGCACGAACCGGTGGCGACGCCCGACCTGCCGCAGATTCCCTCGCGGCGCATCCTGGTGGCCGACGACAACGACGACGCGGCGGAGTCGCTGACCCTGCGGCTGCAGCTGGCGGGTCACGACGTGCGCACCGCACACAACGGCGCCGAGGCGCTGGCGATCGCCGGCGAGTTCAAGCCGCAGATCGTGCTGCTGGATCTCGGCATGCCGAAGATGGACGGCTACGCGACGGCGCGCGAGATCCGCAAGCGCCCGTGGGGCAAGCACGCCACGTTGATCGCCTTGACGGGTTGGGGACAGGAGAAGGACCGCCAGCGAACCGAGGAGGCCGGGTTCGACCGGCATCTCGTCAAGCCGGTAGCCGAAGTCGAGCTGTTCGAGGCGCTGGCGTTCGTGCGGCCGCAGCCCGGCGCCTCGTCGTCGGCCGCCCAGATCGGCTGAGCGGCGCCAGTCGTGCGGCTCACGCGTGCCGGGAGAGCCGCGCCGTGCCCGCCCACCGCCGCCACCGCTCGAGCAGATCCTTCGGATCGTCGAAGATGTACAGCGCGCCGCGGAGGTCGTGGTCGGTCCAGTATCCGCCGCACCGCAAAGCCGCCGAGGGAATGCCGGCCCGGCTCGCGGCTTCGATGTCGTAGGGCGTGTCGCCGACCATCAGCGTCGAATCCGGGCCCCCTCGCGTCTTGGCCAGCGCGGCGCAGACGATGTCCGGATCGGGCTTCGACTCGGCCGCGTCATCCTTTGACACCCGCTTCGGCACCAGGTCGGCCACCCCAGCGCACTCGAGCAGGGCGTTCATCTCCTTGTCGTCGGCCGACGTCGCAACCACCAGGTCCAGACCCAGGTCGTGCAGATACTCGAGCAGCGATCGGGCACCCGGGGTCGGCCGCAGCCACGGCAGCTGCTGGGTGAACAGCTCCTTTTTCCGCGCGGCGATGGCGCGGCCTTCGGGCGAGCCTTCCTCGAGGCCGGCGATGGCCGGCAGCAGCTTGTCCGCGCCCATGCCGATGAGCGGCCGCACCGTCATGATGCTGGCGGTGATCCCGTGCTCGCGCAGCGCCCGCATCCACGACGTGGCGTGGGCGGCGTTGCTGTCGATCAGCGTGCCGTCGATGTCGAACAGCACCGACTCGAAGGGCAGGTGCACGATCATGACGCCGCCTCCTCGCCCTCGTCGAACTCGTCCATCCGCCTGGTGAGGCGCTGCACGTCGGTTTCGATCACCAGGTCGCGAATTTCCTCCGGGGTGACGGTCTCCGGCACCTTGAGATGCGAGGCGATGTCCTGCAGGAGCTGCAGCACCGCGGTCATCTCGCGCTCCGCCAGCAGATCGATCTGCAGATCGAGGTGAGCCCGCTTGTCGGCCTGCCGGCCGAGGCGGTTCTGGCTGGCCAGAACGAACAGCGTCAGGAAGATCGCCTCGAGCGAGACCGTCATCGTCAGGAACGGGAACGGAAACGGGTCGAACGGCCGCATATCGGCGACGCCGAGGTTGAGCGCGATCCAGAGCGCGAACCACGCGACGTGAAGCGCCAGCACGGGGCCGCTCGAGAAGACGCGCGTGATCCAATCGCTGAGCTGCTCGGCTCTGGAGCGTCCCTCGAGCAGCGCCTGCTCCCAGGCCTTGATGGCGGCGACGTTCCGCTCGAGCGTTCGGGATTCGCGGGCCTGGTTTCGATTTCGCGCTCACCGGCGTTCCGTTCTTATGGCTGGCTGTGCCCACAGTCGTCCTCAAGCTGTACAACGCCGCCCCCGGGGGTCCGAACGGCCTGCCTCTTTCTCGAAAGCACGACCTGCGCCAACTAGAGCCGCGTCGCACGGGCGATGCTGAAACACCCGGGCTTCGACGAAACACGTGACCGGCGAGGATCGCGAGTTGCAAACGCCCGAGACATGGCACACGCAGCAAAGATCGCCAGCTCGTCATATTGGCTCGAGTCCGGCGGCCCGACCGCGTTCCCCAAGCTCGACAACGACATCCGCGTCGATACCGCGGTGGTAGGCGGCGGCATCACCGGCCTGACCGCGGCGTATCTCCTGGCGGCGGCCGGCAAATCCGTGGCGCTGCTCGAGCGCGGGCGGTGCGCCCAGGCCGAAACCGGCCACACGACGCGCGCACTTGACCATGGTCACGGACATGCGACTGCCGGACTTGATCAAGCGCGTCGGTCGATCGCACGCCCAGGCAGCCTGGGACGCCGGCCTCGCCGCCGTCGCGCAGATCGACACTGCCGTGCGACAACACGCCATCGACTGCCGCTTCGACTGGATCGACGGCTACCTGCACGCACCGTCGGAGCGCACCGATGGGCAGCCGATCGACGAGCAGGCGCAGCAGTTCCGGCAGGAAGCGGAGCTGGCGGCGGACCTGGGGTTCGATGCCGAGTTCGTGCCCGAGGTGCCGGCCATCGGCACGCCGGGGATCAGGTTTCCCGGTCAAGCGCGATTTCATCCACGGCAGTACCTGGCGGGGCTGGCGAAGGCCGCCGCCGAGTCCGGGGCTCGAATCTACGAGCACACCTCCGCCGACGAGTTCGCAGGAAGTCCGATGTCGATCACGGCCAACGGCCACACCGTGAAATGCGCCGACGTGGTCCTGGCGACGCACAACCCGCTGATGGGCGTCTCGGGGCTGTTCAGCGCCGCGCTCTTCCAGACCAAGCTGGCGCTCTATACGAGCTACGTCATTGCCGGCCGAATCGCCAAGGGCCTGGTGCCCGACGCGTTGTTCTGGGACACCTGCGATCCCTACCACTACGTCCGGCTGGATCCGCAGCGCGACCACGACCTGGTGATCTTCGGCGGTGAAGACCACAAGACCGGTCAGGCGACCGATACTGAAGCCTGCTATGCGCGGCTCGAAGAAGCGCTCGTCGCCCGCATCCCGAGGGTGGAGGTCACGCATCGCTGGTCGGGGCAGGTGATCGAGACACCGGACGGGCTGCCGTACATCGGCCGGGTCGCGGATCATCAGTACGTCGCCACCGGATTCGCTGGCAATGGCCTGACCTTCGGCACGCTGGCGGGCATGATGGTCACCGACGAGATCCTGGGCCGCGACAACCCGTGGCGGGAGCTGTTCGCACCCGATCGCTCGGCGCTGGGCCGCGGCTTGTGGGATTACCTCAAGGAGAACGCCGACTACCCCTACTACCTGATCCGCGACCGGTTCGCCGGCGCCGAGGGCCGGACCTTGCGCGCCGTCAAGCGCGGCCAGGGCGCGATCATCGAGCGCGACGGCCAGAAGCTGGCCGTCTTTCGCGACGACACCGGCGCCACCACCGTGCGATCGGCGATTTGCACCCATCTGGGCTGCGTGGTCGGCTGGAACGCCGCCGAGGGCACCTGGGACTGCCCGTGCCACGGGTCACGCTTCAAGACCAACGGCAGCGTGATTTCAGGACCGGCCGAGGATCCGCTGCCGGAACCGCGCGCGTAGCCGCTTCTTCCACGGCTCCGAGCTTCCGCTAGAGATCGGGGCGCCTATGCGCCTGACACTCGTTGCCGCCCTCTTGATGGTGTTCGCCCTGCTGACCGCGCACGCGCGGATGCAGAACCCGTCTTTGCCGCTCCGCCAGGACGTCGAGGTGCTGGCCGCCGGGCCGACGCGCGTCGAGCGGGTGAAGGACGGTCTGTACGTGATTCGCGGCCCGTTCGTGCCCTGTGGCACGCGCGGCTGCCGGCCGGGCGGCGCCGACGACGGGTTGATTCACGAGCCGGGCGACGTGGCCGCACGGGTAACGCCCGAAGGCGTGATTCTCGTGGACGACAAGTACCCGGAGAACCTGACCGACGTCCTCGCCGCCCTGCGCAGCGTCACCACGCAGCCGATCCGCTACCTGCTCAACAGCCACCACCACGGCGACCACGTCAGCGGCAACGTGAACCTGGCGGCGATGGGCATCGACATCATCGCCCACCGCCGCATCCGCGAGAACTTCCTGCGGCTGAAGCAGCCCGGCGCGCCGAACATCGTGTTCGAGGACCAGGGCGGCGTCTTCCTGGGCGGCGTGGAGGTACGGATGCACCACCTCGGGCGGGGACACACCAACGGCGACACCGTGATCCATTTCCCCGACCTGCGCGCGATCCACATGGGGGACCTGGTCATCGACGGCATGCCGGTCATCGACTACGCCGGCGGCGGCAGTGCCCTTGCGTTCGTGAAGACGATCGACAACCTGCTGGCGCTCGATTTCGACACCGCCATTCCCGGACACGGCAAGGTGATGACGAGGCCGGAGGTGCAGGCCTATCGGAACCGGTTCGAGACGATGAACCAGCGCATGCGCGAGCTGATCAAGAAAGGGGTGCCAAAGGATCAGCTCAAGACGCTGGCCCAGGTGCGCGCCCAGCTGCGGCTGGCCGACCTGGGGTGGGACAACTCCGTCAGCACGACGGCGTCGTTCGGGAAGCTTCTCGCAGTACTACGATGAGCTCGCGGCGGCACAGTAGAGCGGTCTCCAGTCTTCGGTCTTCAGTCTTCAGTTCTGGCGGACTCGCCAATCACGCCCCTCTTCACCGCCTGGGTGAAGAAAGGGCGCAGGGCGGGAGGTGTCGAAGAAATCTCCGGTGTCGCGTTCGTTCCGCGGGCCGCGAGCCACATCGACAGGCGTCCCGACGTGGCATGACCAAAACGGAGAAGATTCTGGTTCACGTGCAGGGCGGCTCGTGTAGCATGTGCCGCAATTGGGTCGTCAAATCGGAAATGTCGGCTCATATTTCCTGTCATCCAGGAAACGGCCTCGGACACGAACCGATGATGAAATTCACTTTGGCTGTCATTGTCCTGGTGGCCGGCGTCTTGGCCGTTCGCACGGTCGAGCCCGTTCACGCGCAGGCTCGACGAGCGTGCACGGATCTATCTTCCATGAAGTGGGACAACGGCCGCGTCACATCCGCGCGGCTGGTAGCGGCCGGACGCTTTGAGCCCACGTGGCCGACCGAGGCGGTGCCGGGAGAAACGCGGGCCCGGGCACTGCCGAAGGAGGCGTTTTCGGACTTGCCTGCGTTCTGTCAGGTGATGGGCCAAGTGGAGACGAGCCGGGAATCACGCATCCGCTTCCAGGTATGGTTACCCGAGAGCACGTGGAATCGGAAGTTCAGGTCGGATGGATTCGCGTTCTTCGGTGGAACGATGGATCCCGCGGTCCTGGCGGCGGCTGTACGCGACGGGTATGCCACAGCCACAACCGATGCCGGCGGCGACGGAACCGCGCGGGCCAACTTCCTCGTGAACCCGGAATCGCTGAAGGACTGGAACTATCGGGCCTGGCACGAGACGACCGTCGCAGCCAAGACGCTGATTTCTTCTTACTATGGCAGTGGCCCCCGGTTCTCATACTGGAATCTCACCGGGGGCAACACGCGGCAGGGCCTCAAAAACATCGCTCTCTACCCCGGGGACTACGACGGCATTGCCGCTGGCGGCCTGTCGAACAATGTCACGCGTCTGATCTTCGCGCAGATGGCCGCATGGCAGGCGACGCACGACACGCCGGACAGCTACTTCGACGCCCACGCGCTGCAGGTCTTGAACGCCGGGGTTTTGGCCGCATGCGACATGATCGATGGCGTGAAGGACTCACTCGTCCACGACCCGCGCGAGTGCCGTTTCGATCCCCAGATGTTGACATGCAGCGAGAGCAAGCAAACCGATTGTCTGAAGCCTGCTCAAGTGCGCGCCGTGCAGCAACAGTACGCTCCAGTGCGTCATTCGCGTACGGGAGAACAGCTCTATCCGGCACTGCTGCCTGGAGGCGAATGGAACGGCGCTCTTCTCAATCCCAGCCCGGAGCTACCGCCCGCTGACTACGCGGCGAACTTCTTCAAGTACGTGGTCTTTCGAGATCCAAACCTGGCCTGGAGCACTCGACGGATCAACTACGATGCCGACGTCGCGCTCGTCGACCGGGCGGACGCTTCCGCTGTGAACGCCATCGAGCCGGATCTTCGGCCTTTCATTCGACGCGGAGGCAAGCTGCTCTTTTACAACGGGTGGAACGACAACCTCTCGCCGCTGTACCCGATCGAGTACTACAGACGAGTCGCTGAAACCACAGGCGGCGACGCAGACAAGTCCGTTCGTTTGTTCATGATTCCTGGAATGGGCCACAACCCGGCGAACGGGAACCGACCCTACGACAGGGCCAACCCACCGGCCAATGGGTATTCGTTCGATCCGATGCCTCTCCTGACGCGATGGCGCGAAACTGGTCAGGCACCGGACCAGTTCGCAGTCGATCACCGGACCGGCGGCAGGTTGGATCGGCAATTGCTGGTTTGTCCGTATCCTCAGCGTGCCGAGTATCGGGGCACCGGCGACCCCATGCAGTCAGGAAGCTATCAGTGCCGGATGGTAGAACGGCCCGCAGCGCAGTAAGGTAAGGGCGGCGGCGCGACGGCGTGTCCATGGCGAATTCCAAGCGTGAGCGGCTCCTCAACAGGTTCATGCGAGCGGCCGATACCCGCACAGCGCTGCGCCTTCTCGCACGTGTCGAGGAACGCCTTTACGGCATTCTCCCTCCAGCGCCAGGTGGACCCAGCAGTGATTGAAGGTGCGCGATGTGCGAGTCCAAAGCCTTTTGATCGCGCCACTGCTCGGAATAAGGCAGTTATCTCTGCGTTGTCCTGCTGCTGTAGAAACACGTAGACAAGGCACCCATCGTGCTCGTTGCGCTTAACGCGGGTGAGTCGCTGCGCCAACGCGCGAAATTCTCTTGCCTTGTCTTTCCTAACGGTTACGGAGAATAAGGCCGTGATGCTGGACGCCGTCGCAGCGGTTCCAACCACCTGCGCCTTCTCGTTCGAGGCCGGCGTTCCAGCGGCTCCGCCGAGAGTCGTCGCGCCTTGTAAGAACCTGCGTCGAGTCATCGCATGGCCAGACATGTCCGTCTCCCTTAGTGCGCACAGGCGCAACCCATTTCCGTAACGCCGCTCGTTCAGCTCGCTACGACCAGCTAACGACGATGCCGCTCAGCGGCAACACCGCTTATGCTCGTTGTGAGCCCTCGTTCTGTCCGGCCTCTCGTGCGCCTGCACATGCTGGGCGACACGACTCTCGAGACCAGCCGCCCATTAACGATATCGACACTCTGGCGTGAGTTCATGGACTGGACGACGAACAGTCGACCGCGCCAGAGTGGCTATGACAATAAGACAGAGAAACTGTCAGGCCAAGTCAGCGGGGCGAGCGAGGGAGTGGCAGAATCCTGCCACCAACTCGTTGGTGCACCGTGCGCGACGTGCTCCGTACCAGGGTGGGGCGGGGGTGTCAGGCTCGGCCGGCCGTCAGCCAGGCCGACGTGGACCCCAAGGAAAGCCGGCGTAGCGGTGGGCGACAGGAGGCGAGTCGGAGACGGCTTTCCGGGCCGCAGCTGCCGGCCGGCCGAGCCTGACACCCTTGCCCCGCCCAAGCCTAGAGCCCCTCCGCGACTCGTCTCAACGCCGCCGCCTCGTCTCGCAGGGCGGCGATGAGCGGCGGCCAGTCGGTCTCGTGGCCGTGATCGTCGGTCGGATCGCCCAGTCCGGTGTCGCGCAGCCGCCGCAGGCGCGACAGCATCAGGTCGCGGATCTCGTCGGGGTTGTCCACGCCCCTGAACACGCCCAGGTGCAGGTTCTGGCCGACCCCGTGCCCGCCTTTCTTCTGCGCGGCGGCTTCGCCGCCTCCGGCGGTCGTGACCCTGACGTCCGAGATGCCGAACAGGCGTTCGAGCGGGCCCTGGGTGACGGTGATGTTCTGGATGTTGTCGAACGTCATCGTCATCTCGCTGACGTTCCACACTCCCGTCCGGATGCGCAGGCTGCGGTCGGTGACCTTGTACCAGCGCATCTCGTAGTTCAGGCGCAGCGAGAAGTAGGTGATCGCGAGCTGCACCACGAACAGCAGCAGCGTGCCGGCAATCGCGATGGCCACCAGGATGCCGGCCACCGTCGAGGTCGAACCCAGAATGGCCAGCGGCACGTCGGCGGCGAGGATGCCGATCAGAATCACGACCTCCGTGAGCAGCCACCCCACGGCCATGTAGCGCCAGTAGCCCGGTGCGGCGCGAAACACCCTGAGGGTGCGCACGTCGCCCATCGGATCCAGCGGTTCGGGCGGCACCTTCAGCAGCCACAGCAGCCGTGCTTTCAGGGCTTCATACATCGCGGGAGCCTCCCGCGGCCCGCCGCTCCAGCGCCACACGCGCCGCCCGCAGCTCGCTCTACTGCCTCGCGCAGCAGGGCAACGGTCTGCGCGGTCTCGTGGGCAGGACCGGGCGCCCCGCTGGACGCGGCGGCGGCCGGCTTTCGCGCCCCGCGCATCCGGCCGTAGAGAAAGTCGCGCACCGCCTCGAATTCGAGCAGCCCCTCGATGGTCATTTCCGCGCCCGACGATCCCGACGCGGTCTGGAGGCGGATGTCCGCCAGCCCCAGCCAGCGTTGAATGAAGCCGCTGGTCAGGTGGATGTCCTGAATCCGCGCGTAGGTCAGGTTGATCTGCCGGCGGAACAGGATGCCCCAGCGCATGTGGACGCCCTCGGCATCGAAGCGGAAGCGCATCGTCTCGTAGCGGAAATAGAGCAGCGGCATCAGGACGACGAAGCCTGGCCCGGTGAGAATCGCGCGGATCACATACAGCTTGAACAGCTGCGGGTGCGGGCCGCTCGATGGCAAACACCTGCGCGTCGGAGAGGCTCCCCGTCATCGGCGATCGCACGTAGTTCAGCGGCCGCGCGGGTCGGTACCACAGGGCGCGCCCCTGTACGCCATTCGACATCGTCCGGCTGGGGTTGAGCGCCATCCGTACGAGGGCGCGGATCATCTGGTTGCGCGTCCACGATTCGATTCGGGTGACGAAGTACCGATCGGCCACGTCCTCGAACACCATGAAGCCCAGGGCCCCCGCGGGCGTCATGACATGGTCGACCCAACCGGTCGTCTCTGGGTGCATGCCGACGTTGCCGACCGAGGCTTCGCTCAGCGGGCCAAACTCGAACTGCAGGCTGTAGGCCGCCGCCCACGCCGTGGCCCGCCCGCGACTGGCCCAGTAGGCCTTCGAGAATCCCAGCCGCGGGTCGTGGGCGCCGTCCTCGTGATCGAGCCAGATGAACCCCACCGCCGCGCCGTGAACGGGGTGCCCGACGTAATTGACCAGGGTGCCATCGCCGTCGTCCCAGGTGTCCGGGACCTTCAGCGATCGCCGGTAGTCCACGAAGAATTTCCCGCCCAGTTCCTGGCGCGTTTTCTCCTGAAGCGCCACCCGCACGGCGTGTTCCATGAGCACCAACCGCAGCGAATCCTCAAACGCCCCCCTCCACGTCGAAGGCTCAGATTCCAGGTTGGCCGCGTCCTGAGTGGAGCGCGAGAGCGGAGGGGGAGCCGCATCTTGTGCGTGCAGGGGCCGCGGGAGAATCGCCACCGAGACGACTACCCACACGGCCACGATGGTCGAAAAGAACTGCACCCGAACTGGCGCCCCCCTGCGAGTGAACTGGAACCCGCACGCAGAGTGTACACGTCACGACGACAGATGTGTGGCTGCGGCCGCCGGGCTCATCCACTAGAATCACGGCCGGCCAGATGGCCCGCCTCGGATACCTGACGCCGAGCGGGAGCGATGCCCAACGTCAGGGCTAGGTGGATCCATGTCGGTCGAGCGAATTCTCCTCAAGGGTGGCTGCGTCCTGACTCTCGACCCCGACATTGGCAATTACCCCAAGGGGGACGTGCTGATCGAAGACAACAAGATCGCCGCGGTCGGACCGCAACTGCGCGTGTCTGGCGCCGAGGTGATCGACGCCACGAACACGATCGTGATGCCGGGGTTCATCGACACGCACCGCCACATCTGGGAGGGCATCCTCAAGAACATCGCGCCTGATGCGCTGCTCGACGAGTACTTCCGCGACATCCTGGGCGTGCTGGCGCCGGTGTATCGGCCGCAGGACGCCTACGCGGGCAACCTGGTCAGTGCACTGGGCGCCATCGACTGCGGCGTGACGACGCTGCTCGACTGGTCGCACATCCAGAACACGCCCGAGCACACCGACGCCGCCATCGCCGCGCTGCAGGAATCCGGCCTGCGGTCGGTGTTCGCTTACGGCACGCCGAACCTCGACATGGTCGCGTGGTGGCACAACAGCAGCCTGAAGCACCCGCACGACGTGAAGCGCGTGCAGAAGCAGTACTTCAACTCCGACGATCAGCTGATCACGCTCGCCCTGGCCCCGCGCGGGCCCGAGTTCACCACCTTCGACGTGTCGAAGCACGACTGGGAGCTGGCGCGCGAGCTGGGGATCCGCATCAGCGTTCACGTCGGGGTCGGCGCCGCGGGCCAACACGGCAAGCTGGCCGAGTTCGGGCGCGCGGGCCTGATGGGCCCCGACACCACCTACATCCACTGCTGCACGCTCAACGACGAGGAGCTGCAGATGATCGCCGACACCGGCGGCACCGTGTCGATTGCCGCGCCGGTGGAGATGCAGATGGGACACGGCATGCCGCCGGTGCAGCGCTGCATCGATCGGGGGATGAAGCCCAGCCTGAGCGTGGACGTGGAGACCACCGTGTCCACGGATCTCTTCGCGCAGATGCGCTCGGTGCTGACGCTGCAGCGGGCGCAGATCAACGAGATGCGACTCGCAGGCAAGGACAACCTGCCAGCAGTGCTGACCAGCCGCGACGTGATGGAGTTCGCCACCATCGAGGGCGCGCGCGCCATGGGGCTCGACAGCAAGATTGGCACGCTGACGCCAGGCAAGGAGGCCGACGTCATCATGCTGCGCACCGACCGCATCAACGTGCTGCCGATCAACGACCCCATTGGCGTCGTGGTCCGCGGGATGGACTCGTCGAACGTCGATTCGGTGTTCATTGCCGGCAAGGCGCGCAAGCGCCGCGGTCAACTGGTGGACGTGGACATCAACCGCGTGCGCCGGATCGCCTACGAGTCGCGCGACTACGTGGTGGAGAAGTCGGGGTTCAGGATGCCGGAGATCTAGGGGCTCCAGGCTTCGGCCCAGGCTCCAGGCTCCGGGCTCAGGCCGGGCATGGATGAGTCGTTGCGCTCTCTATAATGACTCATGCGCAACGCGATTTTGCTCGCCTTCTCTGCTCTGGCGGTGTCCCTCGCCGCGCAGCAGGCGCCGAATCCCCGACAGCAGCCGGGGGCGATCACGGCGTTCGCGCCGGAGCAGCACGACCTCTACGACGGCCGGTTCGTGCTGTCGGCCAACCGCATCTACATGGTGGGGACGCTGAACGACCCGCCGGGCTGGGACCACATGGACAATGCCGCGGCAACGCTGCGGCCTGCGTCGGGCACGGCCGAGATCGACGTGGACGAGATCGCGAACACGGGGAAGTTCGAAGCGCGGCTGAAGATCCCCGAGGGCGACCTGGTGCTGGCGGTGGACAAGTGGAACGAGTTCAACCCCTGCCAGAACGGCGGCATCGTCGCCGCATTGCACGAGCACGGCACCGACTCGGGCTGCGGCGACAACAACTGGCCCAAGACGTTCGTCTACCTGGCGGGCTGGGGCTTCGGCCACGCGACGCTGAACGGCAAGCCGCTCTACGACAACTACGAGATGCACTTCATGGTCACGCAGGGCATCCGCGACCGGAAGACGCTGAAGGTGAGCTACCCGATGGCGGCGAAGAAGCTGCCGGGCGGCGAGGTCAACCCGGCGACGCAGCAGATCGACTTCTACATTCGCAGCCCGCAGCAGAACCCGAAGAACAAGCCGAACCGCGAAGTGTTCACGCACTTCTTCGGCATGGAAGTGACTTGGAAGTAGAGATCAGGCTTCAGGCTCCAGGCTTCAGCTGCAGTTCCGGCTGCTCCGAGGACTGTGAACTGAGAGCTCTAACTGACCGGCTCGGGCCGGGCCAGGCGCACCAGCTCGGGCGCGCCAGCCGAGGCCCGTCGTAGGCCGGCACGTCGCCGAAGCGGCGGCGCGCTTCCCAGTCCGCGCGCGCCTCGGCGATCTCGTCGGGCGTGCGCGCGACGAAGTTCCACCACATCAGGATGGTTTCGGGAAACGGCGGCCCGCCGATGAGGAGCAGGCGGCCGCCGCGGCGGCTGCTGACGCGCGCCTCGGTGCGCGTCGTGCCGAGGTAGTAGAGCGTCCGGTCCTCGAGCGGCTGATCGTCCACGCACGCGTCGCCGTCCAGCGTCAGCACCGCGTGCTCGAAGGCCGGGTTCAGCGGGATGTCCATCCCGCCTCCCGCGTGGAGCTGCAGATCGGCTCCGAGGATCTCCGAGTAGTACGGCGCTGGGCATGCGGCGCCCAACAGCGCACCCGCAAACACGCGGGCGATGCCGCCAGGCGACTCGGCTGCCGGCACTTCGGGGACGTGGACGAACCCCGCAGTCATGTGCCTGGTGTGGTCCGGCAGCGCCGTCCACAACTGCACGCCGTTCAACTGGCCGGTGTGGTCGCGCGGTGTCTGCTCGGCGTGCGCGATGCCGCCGCCCGAGGTCATCACGTTGACGCCGCTTGGGCGCAGCACCGCCTCGCTGCCCAGGCTGTCGTCGTGCACCACTTCGCCCGCGAGCAGCCAGGTGACGGTCTGAAGCCCGATGTGCGGGTGCGGCGCGACGTCCATCGGCTTCTCGTTCGTGAACGACAGCGGCCCGAACCGATCGAGGAAGCACCAGGGGCCGACCAGGCGGCGATCCCGCACCGGCAGGATGCGCGTGATCGGCATCGAGCCGAGCGCCAGCTCGCGATTGGGATACGTCTCCAGGCGCCGTTCAGTGGCGCCGATCGCCTCGCAGGCTTCGGCGGACACGGGCTCGCTTCTCTTCGACATGGCTCAGGCGGCTCGAATCCCATTATCGCGCCTGCGTCGATATGAATCAAGGGACGTCCTGCATGGCCGCCGAACGTCCTCAATCTGTTTCAGCCGCCGGTCGCCGCCTGGTTCAGCAGCGCGTTCGAGGGGCCGACGCGGCCGCAGCGGCAGGGCTGGCCGGCGATCGCCCGGGGCGAATCCACGCTGATCCTCGCGCCGACCGGTACGGGCAAGACGCTGGCCGCGTTTCTCTCGTGCCTCGATCGGCTGATGTTCGCGCCAGTGCCCGAGCGCGACGCGCGGTGCCGGGTGCTCTACCTGTCGCCGCTCAAGGCGCTCGCCGTGGACGTCGAGCGCAACCTGCGCGCGCCGCTCGCGGGCATCGCCCACCTGGCCACGGCGCAGGGCGTGCCGTTCCACGTGCCGGCGATGTCGATTCGCACCGGCGACACGCCGGCCAACGAGCGCTCGCGCTTCCAGCGCGATCCGGCCGACATCCTCATCACCACGCCCGAGTCGCTGTTCCTGCTGCTGACCTCGAACGCGCGGGACCGGCTGCGATCGGTGGACACGGTGATCGTGGACGAGATCCATGCGCTCGTCTCCACCAAGCGCGGCGCGCACATGGCACTGTCGCTCGAGCGCCTGGAGCGCATCGCGGACAAGCCGCTGCAGCGCATCGGCCTGTCGGCGACCCAGCGCAACCTCGACGAGATCGCGCGCTTCCTGGGTGGCACCACGCCGCCGCGATCGCGCCGCGGCGCGGGGAGGGGCCGCGAGCAGGCACCCGACACCGCCATCCACGCGGAGTTCGCGGAAGGCGCCGGCGGGACGCCGCGCGAGGTCACGGTGGTCGACGCGCGCGAGCCCAAGCGCCTCGAGATCACCGTCGACGTCCCGATCGCCGACATGGCCAAGGTGGGCCAGCCCGTCGAGCAGCCGAGCGGGCCGGCGGCGCAGAGCGCGCCGGTGCACACCATCTGGACGTCGATCCACCCGCGGCTGCTGGAGCTGGTGCGGGCGCATCGCTCGACGCTGCTGTTCGTGAACAGCCGGCGGCTGGCCGAGCGGCTGGCGGCGGCGCTCAACGAGCTGGCGGGCGAGCCGCTGGTGCGCGCCCACCACGGCTCGCTGGCGCGGGCGCAGCGCACCGAGATCGAGGACCTGCTGAAGGCCGGCCGGCTGCGCGCGCTGGTGGCCACCTCGTCGCTGGAGCTTGGCATCGACATGGGCGCGATCGATCTGGTGGTGCAGATCGAGGCGCCGCCGTCGGTCGCCAGCGGCCTGCAGCGGATCGGCCGGTCGGGCCACCGGGTGGACGAGACCAGCCAGGGCGTGATCTTCCCGAAGTTCCGCGGCGACCTGCTGGCCTGCGCGGCGGTCACCGGCGCGATGACCAAGGGGCTGGTCGAGCCGTCGCGCTATCCGCGCAACCCGCTCGACGTGCTGGCGCAGCAGATCGTGGCGATGACGGCGATGGACCACTGGTCCGTGGACGATCTCTACAGTGCCGTTCGTGGCGCGGCGCCGTTTGCGGAGCTGAGCCGGCGCGTGTTCGAAGGGGTGCTCGACATGCTGTCGGGCCGCTATCCCTCCGACGAGTTCGCGGAGCTGCGCCCGCGTGTCACCTGGGACCGCGTCAACGGCACGGTGGCGGCACGGCAGGGCGCCAAGCACGTGGCAATCACCAACGCCGGCACGATTCCCGATCGCGGGCTCTACGGCGTGTTCCTCGCCGACGGCTCGCGCGACGGCGCCCGCGTCGGCGAGCTGGACGAGGAGATGGTGTTCGAGGCGCGCGCCGGCGAGACGTTCCTGCTCGGCGCGTCTACCTGGCGCATCGAGCAGATCACCCACGACCGCGTGCTGGTGTCGCCTGCGCCCGGAGAGCCCGGCAAGATGCCGTTCTGGAAGGGCGAGGGCCCCGGGCGCCCGATCGAGCTTGGACAGGCCATCGGCAAGCTGACCCGGGAGCTGCGGCAGGCGCCGCCTGCGGAAGCGGTGGTCCGCCTGACCAGCGATCACGGGCTCAACTCTCTCGCGGCCGAGAACCTGTTGCAGTACCTCGACGACCAGCAGCGCGCGACGGGCGTCGTGCCTGACGACCGGACCATCCTGATCGAGCGCTCGACCGACGACGTCGGCGATTGGCGGCTGTCGGTGCTGACGCCGTTCGGCAGCCGCGTGCACGCCCCGTGGGCCATGGCCGTGACCGCACAGGTGCGAGACGAGCGCGGGCTGGACGCCGAGGTGATGTGGAGCGACGACGGCTTCGTGGTGCGGGTGCCGGAAGGCGACAAGCCGCTGGATTCCGGCGCTGCTCGTCCCGGACCCCGACGACGTGGAGCGGCTGGTCGTGCGCCAGCTGGGCTCCACGGCGATGTTCGCGGCGCGGTTCCGCGAGGCCGCTGGCCGGGCGCTGCTCCTGCCCAAGCGCCGTCCCGGCGCGCGTGCGCCGCTCTGGCAGCAGCGCAAGCGTGCCGCCGATCTGCTGGCGGTGGCGGCGCGGTTCGGCTCGTTCCCGATGATCCTCGAGGCCTACCGCGAGTGCCTGCGCGACGTCTTCGACCTGCCGGCGCTCGTCGAGCTGCTGACCAAGGTGCGCAGCCGGACCGTCCGCGTGCACACCGTGGACGTGCAGAAGTCGTCGCCGTTCGCGGCATCGCTGCTCTTCGGCTACGTCGCGAACTACCTCTACGACGGCGATGCGCCCCTGGCCGAGCGGCGGGCGCACGCGTTGTCGGTCGATCAGGCGCAGCTGGCCGAGCTGATCGGCGAAGGCGAGCTGCGCACGCTGGTCGATCCCGAGGCGCTGGCCGCGCTCGAACGCGACGCCCAGCAGCTGCCGGCCAAGTACCACGCCCGCTCCACCGACGCGGTGCACGACCTGCTGCTGCGGCTCGGCGACTCTGTCGGTGCCCGAGATCGAGGCCCGTTCGGTGCCCGGGGTCGCGGCCCCGGCCATCGACGAGCTGGTGGCGCGGCGGCGGGCGCTGCCGGTGAAGGTGGCGGGCGAGGCCCGGCTGATCGCGGTCGAGGATGCCGCGCGGTATCGCGACGGTCTCGGCACGCCGCTGCCGGCCGGGCTTCCGGCGTCGTTGCTGGAGCCGGCGCCCGACGCGGTCGTCGATCTGGTGCGGCGCTACGCGCGCACGCACGGGCCCTTTACGGTGGACGAGGTGGCGGCGCGGCTGGGACTCGGCGTGGCCGTCGTGGCGGCGACGCTGCAGCAGCTGGCGCAGGCCGGCCGCGTCGTGGAAGGGGAGTTCCGGCCCGGTGGACAGGGCCGCGAGTGGTGCGACGCCGACGTGCTGCGGGTGGTGCGCAGCCGATCGCTGGCGGCGCTGCGCAAGGAAGTCGAGCCGGTCGAGCCGCACGTGCTCGGCCGCTTCCTGGTGTCGTGGCACGGGCTGGTTCGGCCGCGCGCCGGGCTGGACGCGTTGCTCGACGTGGTGGAGCGGCTGCAGGGCGCGCCGCTGGTCGCGTCGGTGCTCGAGCGCGAGGTGCTGGGCGCCCGGGTCGAGGACTACACGCCGGCGCTGCTCGACACGCTTGATCTCGGCGGGTGAGGTCACCTGGCTGGGCGTCGAGCCGCTGGGTGAGCGCGACGGCCGCATCGCGCTGTACCTCACCGATCACGTGCGGCTGCTGGCGCCGCCGGCGACGACTGACGGGCTGCTCGATCGCGAGGCGCGCATCCTGGCGTGGCTGATCAAGAGCGGCGCCTCGTTCTTCGGTCCGCTGCACGACGCCTCGGGCGGCGGTTTTCCGCAGGAGACGGTCGATGCGCTGTGGAACCTGGTGTGGAAGGGGCTCGTGACCAACGACACGCTGCACCCGTTGCGCGCCTACACCGCCGGCCCCCAGCGGTCTCGGCGCGAGGCGCGGGCGCAGCGGTTCCGGTCGCGCCGCCTGGTGCCGGCGTCGGCCGAGGGCCGCTGGTCGGCCGTGATCATCCCCGAGCGCGCTGGCTCGACCGCGTGGGCCGCGGCGATCACGCAGCAGCTGCTGACGCGCCACGGCGTGGTGGCCCGCGATGTCACGGCGCGTGGAGCCGGTGCCGGGCGGTTTCAGCACCGTCTATCCGGTGCTGCGGCGGCTGGAGGATACGGGCCGCGTGCGCCGCGGCTATTTCGTGGCCGGTCTCGGCGGCGCGCAGTTCGCGGAGCCGGGCGCCATCGACCTGCTGCGCGCGGAGCGGGATCCCGCGGACGCCGCCGGTGGCCGTCACCATGGCGGCCACGGATCCGGCGAATCCGTACGGGGCACTGGTCGAGTGGCCCGCCTGGGGCGGCAGCTCGCTGAAGGCCAGCCGCGTCGCGGGCGCGCGGGTGGTGCTGGTGGACGGCTACGCGACCGGATGGATCGGCCGCGGTGATCGCTCGGTGCTGGTGGCGGTGCCCGACGAGGATCCCGATCGATCGCGGCGCTGCCTGGCGCTGGCGCGCGAGATGGTCCGGCTGGCGCTATCTGCCCACCGCCGAGCGCCGCGGGTGGCTGGTGGCGGAGCTGAACGGCGAGCCCGCGTCCGCGAGCCCGCTCGCACGCTACTTCGTCGAGGCGGGGTTTGCCGTGACCAGCGGCGGCTTGCAGCTGCGCGTGCCGCGTTTGGCCGGAAGCCGGGAGCCGGAAGCCGGGAGCTCCTAGCCTATGCCTGAAGGCGATACCATCGCCCGCGCCGCGGCGGCCCTGCACCGCGCGCTTGCCGGCCGGGTCGTCACCGCGTTCGCCACCGGCCTGGCGCCGCTGGCGCGCGTGGACGACGACACCCCGATCGCCGGGCGCACGATCGAGCACTGCCGATCGCTCGGCAAGCACCTGCTGATGGCGTTCTCCGGCGGACTGCTGCTGCGCACCCATATGCGCATGAGCGGGTCGTGGCATCTCTACCGTCCGGGCGAGCGGTGGCAGCGCCCGGCTCGCGCCGCGCGCATCCGGATCGACACCGACGCGTGGGTGGCGGTGGCGTTCGACGTGCCGGTGGCCGAGTTCGTGCGCGAGGCCGACCTGCACCGCCACCGGCCGCTGGCCGATGCTCGGGCCCGACCTCGCCGACCCGTCCTTCGATCGGGCCGACGCGCTCGCGCGGATCGAGCGCCAGCGGCGACCGGGCGATCGGTGAGGTGCTGCTGGATCAGCGCGTGGTGGCCGGGATCGGCAACGTGCTGCGGTCGGAGACCTTGTTCGTGGCCGGCCTCCATCCGGAAACGCCGGCGGCTCGGCTGAGTGCAGCCGACCTGACGCGGCTGCTGGACGTCGCCGCCGAGCTGCTGCAGCGGAACGCCCGGCCCGACGCCGGCCCGATGAGAAACACGACGGGGCGGCGCGCCCCCGGTCAGGCGCTCTGGGTCTATCAGCGCACCGGCCAACCCTGCCGCCGCTGCGGCACGGCGGTGATGTCCGCGGCGCGCGGGCTGGAGGCGCGCCGCGTCTACTGGTGTCCGTCCAGTGTCAGCGCAGTCGTAGCAGGACCTGGAGACCGAAGACCCGAAGACCGAAGCCTAGAAATTAAACGTCACATGAAACCGCGCCAGCCGCGGCGCGGCGATCGCCGTCGGCGTCAGCCACGCGGCGCCGTTGGTCCGCTGCTCGTAGGTCTGCTGATAGCTGGTGGTGACGTTGGAGTTGAACAGGTTGTAGAGATCGACGCCGATGTCCATCCGCCGCTCCATCAACCGGAGAATCTTCGCGAACCGTATGTCGACGAGGCTGATCCGCTGCAGCGTGTACAGCTCTCCGGGGTTCAGCAGGTTCACGGTCGTCGTGCCGGTGGCCAGCGCGTTGGCCGGGAGCCGCCCGAGCGACTGCTGGATGATGGTGTTGGGCACGACGTAGTTGGCCGCCAGTGACAGGCCGTTGGTGGCCACGCCGCCGCCCGGAGTGGTCTCGAGCGATCGCATGCTGGCGCTGACCAGCACGCCGATCTTCGGCACGGTGTAGGACGCCAGGCCCCTGAACGACGTCGCCCACTTCTCGGTGATGTCGCACGAGTCCACCCGCGCCGTGCCAAGCAGCTCGGGCAGTGCCTGTGTGGCGTTGCAGAAGTCGCGCACCGCCCGTCCGGTGCTGGTGCCGGCCTGCACGGTCAGCCCGTTGGCCAGCCGGGCCGTGGCATTGAAGTCCACGCCGTGCCAGTAGGCGGTACGGGCGTCGCCGTAGTCCTTTTCGCTCGTCATGTAGTTCTGCGCGCCCCGCGCGTTGGCCGCCGGGGTGATGGCGACAAACTGCGCCGACTCGCCGCCGTCCGGCAGGTGCTCGTGCTGGGGGATGACGATCGAGTAGACGTCGTAGTCCGCGGCCGTCGTCAGCACGTTGTCGGTGACGAAGAAGTTGCCCCACCAGCGGCGGTTGTAGCCCAGCTCGACCGACATTCGTGGCACGATCTCGTGCTGGACGGACGCGCCGAACTGCCAGTCGTAGGGACGCACGCCCCAGCCGCCGAGGATGTCCGGATTGATGGTGGTCGTGTTCGGGTTGGCGTTGCCGAAGTTCAGGCCGACGCCGCCCACCGCCGCGCACAGATCGCCGCCCGTGGCCAGGTTGTCCTGCGCCGCCGGACTCAGCAGATTGCAGTCCACGACGAAATTGCGATTGCCGTCGGTCCAGCCGCGCGCCGGCGCCGGCCCGGAGCCGATGCGGGTGATGATCCGCGCCGCCGGGTTGTTGGAGCTGTAGATGACGTCGGAGGTGGCCGCTTCGACGTACTTGCCCAGGTTGACCTTGAGCGCCGTCTTGCCGGTGCCGAACACGTCGTAGGCGAAGCCGAGCCGCGGCGTGATGTCGTTGTAGCCGCGCACGCTGACGGTGCGATCGAAGCTGATCGGCTGCGGGTTGAAGCGCGACGTCTGCGTGGTGCCGTTGCCCTCGGCCGGCGCCCAGCTCCAGGCGCGGTCGTAGCGCACCGCGGCCTGCAGCGTCATCCGACCGACCGTCCACTGGTCCTGGGCGAACAAGCCCGATCGTCTGCGTGCGATCGTGCTGGTCCCAGCGCGGGGACAGGAAGTAGGAGACGTTGGTCGGGCACAGGCGGTTGCCGTTGACGACGGTGCACGGCGTCGTGGCGGGGGCGTTGGCGTTGAACGTGTAACGCATCTGCGTGTGGTTCGGCACGCGCCCGTTGTGGACCTCCGAGAAATAGCCCGAGTAGCCGACCTTGAGGTTGTGCGCGCCGGTGACGTAGGAGAGCGGCGCGCGCCACGCCGACTGCAACGCGTCGTTGTCGTTGAAGCCGAAGTCCAGCGGATCGAACACGCCGCGATACGAGAAGTTGGGCCGCCCGTAGATGCCGGTCAGCTCGGTCACCGGGATGATGTCCATCAACCCGTCGGGCGCGGCCATGCCGAAGCGCGCGTAGCCGTAGGCGAAGCGCGAGTACCCGGCCTCGAGCAGCGTGCGGTTGCTGATCGGCGATGAGTAGGTGGCCTGGGTGGTGTTGTAGGGGAAGTCGTGATACCCGGGGAACGTCTCCGGCGACACGGTGTCGGCGCCGAACGTTCGGCCCGACGCGATCCAGCCGGCGTCGGACTGACGGCAACCGTCGCCGCCCGCTTTCAGGGACGACCCGCCGCAGCGGCGCTGGTAGTCGTGCGAGAACGTTACCCGGTTCCGCGGCGTCATCTGCGCCGTCAGCCGGCCGGCGACGATCTTCCGCGACTCGGACTGACGAGCCTCGATCGACCGATCGACCGCGTAGTCCCAGTGCGACGCATCGCCCGCGAACTGGTTGGCGAAGATCCCGTCCACCACCGAGGCGTTGGCCCAGGCGCGCACGTTGGCGAAGAACCACAACCGGTCGCGCTTGATCGGCCCGCCGAGGCTGGCGCTCGTATCCCAGTTGGTGCGCAGGGTCGGCGGCTGGGTGATGCCAAGCGCCCGCAGTTCGTCGTCCACGTTGTCCGACGTGGCCCAGTCGCCCGAGGTGCTGTAGAAGGCGGAGCCGCGGAACAGGTTGCCGCCAGACTTCGGCACGATGTTGATGCTGGGCCCGCCGGTCTCGGCCTCGCCGAGGCCGCCGGAGATCAGCACCTGCATCTCATCGGCGTTGGCGATGTCGTAGGTGACGTCGGAGACGCCGCCGCCGCCGAACGGTGCCGCCACCACCAGGCCGTTGGTCATCAACCGGCCCTCGCCGCTGGCGCCGCCATGAGCGGTGAAGAACATCATGCTCGGCGTCATCGGCGCGGTGGAGGCGCCCGCTCCGGCGACGCCGCCGATATTCAGCGCCGGCACCGTGGCCAGCGCCGAGCCGTAGCCTCGCGTCGCCGGCAGCGTGTTCAACGTCTCGTTGTTCAGCACCACTTCGCGCCGCACCGATTGCGTGTCGACGATCGGCGCCTCGCCGGTCACCGTCACGGTTTCTTCAAGGGCGCCGACGCGCAGCTCGGTGTTCACGACGATCACGCCGGACCCCGAGACGTTGAGGCCCTCCCGCTTGACGGTCGTGAACCCGGGCAGCGAAAACGTCAGCACGTAGCTGCCGGGCGGCAGATCGGTGATGCGGTACTGTCCGGTCCCGTCGCTGACGACGGTGCGGCTCTTCTCGATGAGCGCCGGGCTGGCAGCCTCGACCGTGACTCCAGGAAGCACCGCCGCGGACGGGTCGCGGACCACGCCCGCGATCGTCGACTGGGCGAACACCGTACTGGGCAGCGACAGGACCCCCGCGAGCGCGATCACAACGTGCAGGATGCGGCGCATTCGGAACCTCCTCAACCCGGTGGAATCGAGCGATGTGGCCGGGAGGCTACCATACGGCCGCGTGGCACGCGAGGTGCAACTCGGATCGGGATCAGAGACCCTACCTCGACAGGAGTTGCGCGATGACCGACGATCTGATCCGCCTCTTCGTGCTGGCGATGCCGGTCGCGGCGATCGCCTGGACGGTCACGCACGAGGACGTGTTCAAGGAACTGCGCGACTATTGCACCGAGCGCGGCCACCATGCCCGGTCGCTCGCCGTCCGCAAGCTCTTCTACTTGTTCACCTGCGAGTACTGCTTCAGCCATTGGGTGACGCTCGCCATCCTGCTCGGGACGCGCTTCACGCTCGTCTACGACGACTGGCGCGGGTACGTGGTCAGCGGGTTCTCGCTGGTCTGGGTGGCCAACCACTACATGAGCCTGTTCGGGCGACTGCGGCTGGGCATCAAGAGCGAACGCGTGGACATCACCCTCAAGGAGAATGTCGCGCGGCAGGCCGGTGGGCCGCGGCGCAACACGGCGTGAGGGCGACGGCAGCGCCGGCGCCGACACCAACATGGTGGTGGCCGGACTGCTGAGCGACCTTGCGTTCATCCAGGACTCAAAACAGCGCCAGTTCGGCTACAAACAGGCAGCGCAGCGCCATACGCTGGCTGGACGAGCCGGTCGAGGCCTTGAGGCTCCCAGACGGCAGCCTGCGGCGTGTCCCCCGCATCGGGCCGGCCTCCACGCGCGTGATCCTGGAAGTGCTGGCCACCGGCAGCTCACCGACGGTTGAAACCGCCGTGGCGCTCAGCCCGCGAGCCGGGGACGTGGTCCGCCGGCGGCAGTGGCGCGCCCACTTCCTGAGCCGCGCTCGCGTCCGAACGGTGCTGGCCGACCCCGCGCTGGACGGCCCGCAGTGGCTGGACTATCGCGGCGATCTGCAGATGCATTCGACGTGGAGCGACGGCAGCCAGTCGCTGGAGGACATCGTTGGCACCGGCCTGGCGCGGGGCTATGCGTTCGCCGCGGTGACGGACCATTCGGGCGGCCTGCCGATCGCCAACGGCTTGTCACCGGAGCGATTTGCCCGGCAGATCGCGGCGATCGACGCGCTGCGTCCGCAGGTACCGGCGGGCTTCCGGCTGCTGAAAGGCGTCGAGGCGAACATCGGCGCCGACGGGCACCTGGATGTCGAGCCGGACGCGCTGCGCCAATTCGACGTCGTGCTGGCGGCGCCGCATTCAAAGCTTCGGGTGGCCGACGACCAGACGGCGCGCTTGCTGACGGTGCTCCGCACGCGCGGCGTCCACATCCTGGGCCATCCGCGCGGCCGCATGTACGGCACGCGCCCGGGCATCACCGCCGACTGGGGGCTGGTGTTCGCGGAGGCCGCGGCCCGGGGCGTGGCCGTCGAGATCGACGGCGATCCGTCGCGACAGGATCTCGACTACGTGCTGGCGCAGCAAGCCGTCGCAGCCGGCTGCCTGTTCGCGCTCGACAGCGACGCCCACGGCGTGCGCGAGTGGTCCTACGCCGAAACCGCGGTTGCCCACGCGCGCCTGGCCGGCGTGCCGAGCGATCGCGTGATCAACTGCTGGCCGCTCGAGCGCCTGCTCGAATGGTTGAGCGCCCGCGCCGCGTGATCTGGCACGGTCGGTGCTATTGAGATCGGCGAGCGGCGACGGCAACGGTTCAGCCGGCCGGCTCGCGGAGGTGCATCTTGAAGTACGGTCTGCGCGTGGCTCGTCGGCATTCCGATTCCCCTCATCTTGATCTGGTTCTTCGCCAACCAGGTCGGATGCGGGTAGAAGGCCCAGGCTCCAGGCTCCAGGCTCCAGGCCTCGTTACGGTTTCAATGACCTGTATGCGAGCCGATCGGCGTTGAACGAGCCGAGCCACAGCTCGTCGCCGGCGCGCATTGCGATCGCGGTGCCCGTAAACGACGGCGTCGCCGGGCCGCGCGCGATCTCGGTGACGGCCATCGTCTTCGGATCGATCGTCGCGGCGACGTAGCCGCGCGGGCACCGGATGCCGGCCTCGGTTTTCGGCGGACCCCCGCACGACGGCTCGTTGTCAATCATCCCCGCGGTGATCAGCTTGTTGTCGCTGGTCCACCGCACGTTGTCGGGCCCGAACTCCTTGAGCTGCGCCGTGCGGAGCGGCTTGCCGGGGTTGGCGCGTGAGAACGCCACCACCCGTTTCGTGGTCGTCGACACCACATAGAACTCCTGGTCGTCCGGCGAGGTCTCGATGCCGTTGTTCGCCGACATCTCCGTGCCGGCCAGCCGGCGGAAGCCCGGCGTCCCCGGCGTCCACATCAGCACTACGCCCGTGTTGCGGCCTGCGAACGCATCCTCGAACGTCATGCCCGGCAGGATGAGGACGGTGGCGACCAGCGTGCCGTCGGTAAAGGCTGCGACGCTGTTGGCAGCCAGCTTATCGGGCAGGGGCACGCAGCCCACCCAGGTGACGGGCGGCACCGCCGACCGTGCGCGCATGTCGATCTCGAAGACTTCGATCGACTCGCGGCCGCCGTGGTTGGTGGCGTAAACGGTATAGCGGCCGGCCCCGGCGGGCCGCAGGCTCAGGCCGTGCAGCAGCGCCTGCGCGGCATCGAGCGGACCCGGGCACACGCCGAACCGGGTCTTGTCGTGCTGCGACGCTGGCCTGGCCTGCAGCGAACGCCTTCTGCACTGTCTTGGCGCGCGTGTCCACGAGGTGCAGCCCGCTGCCGGGCGCCATGCCGCTCGCGACCAGCCACGGCGAGTTCGGCACGGGCACCAGGTCCTCGCCGTTCTGGACGCCGCAGATGAAGGACAGGCCGCCTGACGGTGCGCAGGAGGGCTGCTGGGCAGTCCCCGTGTGGCTTGCCGCCAGCAACACCAGCGCGAGGAAGAGAGGCACGGTCGAGCGCTTCATCGGATTCCTTTCCTTGTGTCAGAAGGCCAGCCGCACGCCAAGCTGCATCTCCCGCGGCAGCTTGGCGCTGAACACGCGGCCAAAGTTGGGCGTGCCGAAAATCCGGTTCGGGATGTCGAAGTTGGCGCGATTGAGGGCGTTGAAGATCTCCCAGCGGAACTCCAGTCGCGATCCGCGCTGCAGACTCCAGCCTTTCGCCATAGCCAGGTCCAGGCTCGCGTAGCCGGGCCCGATCACGCTGTTGCGGAGCGCGCTGCCGAAGGTGAAAGGGGCGGGCAGCGCGAAGGCCGACGGGTCGAACCACCGGTCGGCGGTGCGCTGGCCACCCGGCAGGTTCGGGTCGTGCAGCTGGTTGGGGCGCTGGGCGGGGCCCGTGCCGATGTTGGCCTGGTCCACGCCCAGGTTCACCGTGAAGGGCGCACCCGACTGCGCAGTCAGCACCGCGTTGACGCGCCAGCCGCTCAGTACCTGATCGAGCAGCGGCCCGGCGCTTCGGACCGGCGGCAGCTCGTAGGCGCCGCTCGCCACCAGTTGATGCGTGTGGTTGAAGCTGGAGAGCGCCCATTCGCCGGTTTCGTCAAAGATGTTCCGCACGTCCTGCGGCACGTTCGCTTCCGACTCGGTGGGGCCCGGACTCGAGGCATCGTCCTTCGACGTGGACAGCGTGTAGCTGACGCTGTAGGCGAAGTTGTTGCGCAGCCGCCGCTCCGCCTGGATCGTCAGCCCGTGGTAGATCGACTTGCCGTCGAACCTGATCGCATTGATCCGGCTCAGCTGCGGAATCGGCCGCCGCGGCTGGAGCGGTCCGGCACCCGGCTCTGGCACGTTGCGGACCGTGGCGTTGTCGGCGCCGAGCGTCCACGTCCCCATGTAGGACACGTCGAAGACCGTGGCCGGCAGGATCTCGTACTGGATGCCCGCCGCTCCAGGTCTGGCTGTATTCCACGTTGTAGGCGTAGTCCATGATGTTGGCGCCCACCGTGCCCGTGGCGGTGCTCGTCAGGATGTCGGCCGTGCGCAGCGATGGCACGCGCACGTCCACCGGCACGTCCACCTGCTTGGTGGAGAAGAACGGCAGGTTGCGCGCGAACGCTGTCTGCACGCTGTAGGCCCACTGGTTCAGGAATATGCCGTAGCCACCGCGAATCGACGGCCTTGGCGTCGTTGAACGTCCAGGCGAAGCCGGTGCGCGGCGCCAGTCGCACGGCGCTCGGATCCAGCAGCCCGCGGCCCCAGCCGGCCTCGGCGGACGTCACGACGGGCAGCGGTATCAGTGGCATGAGTTCCTGCGCGCTGGGGTCGATGTTCCCGTTCTCGTCGCTCGCCACCACGAAGCGGCCGCCGGGCGCATCCAGGTCGATCGACGACAGGCGGTTGTGCACGTCGTACATGTGCTGGTTGTATTCGTAGCGCAGCCCCAGGTTCAGCGTCAGGTTGTCGCGCACCAGCCAGTCGTCCTGGGCGTAGAGGTGTATCCAGTTGGTGCGGCCATCCTCGTCGCCGCGGCCCGTGCCAGACGTGGCCGAGGTCGGGTAGCCGAGCAGGAAATCGGCGAACGCGTTGCCGCTGAACTGTCCGGTATAGGTGAAGGCACCGCGCGCGTTGTCGGGCTGCTGGGGGCGCAGCTTCAGGTGGAAATAGTAGCCGCCGAACTTCACCCGGTGCCGGCCGCGGTCCAGCGTGACGTTGTCATACAGCTCGAAGTGCTGGTTCCGCCGCGAGACGAACGTGGCGGGATCGCCCATCGTGCTGTAGAGCCCGCGGGTCGTGATCTGCGGGTAGCCCACGTCGCGCGGGTCGCTGGTCACGCCGGCCAGGCCGACCTGGCCGGCGAAGTCCACGCCGGCATTGACGCTTTCCTGGCCGCCGTCCACGTGCATGTAGCCGAAGCGCAGCTCGTTCAGAAGCGCCCGCCCGAAGACGCGCGTGTGGCTGGCCGTCAGGTTCTGCGTCGTCGTGCCCAGCGTCCGGCCGAAGCCCGGCACCAGCGCCTCCTGCTGGGCGCTCGTGCCGAAGGGCTGCAGCTCGTCGGCGTCGAACGTGCTGAACCGGACGAACAGCTGGTCGGCGTCGGTCAGCCGATGGTCCACGCGTCCGCTGATCTGGTTGATTGTTCGCGTGGATTCCTCGACCGACGTCAGGTTCTGTACCTCCGCGCTGGACGTGGCCCGCGGCACGTTGTTCAGGAACGCGGCGGCAATCGGATCGATTCGCCCGGCCGGGATCTGGTTGTTCGCAAACGGCGTGCACCCAGGAGCCACGCGGGTCGCAGATCGGCGCGAATCCGGCGAAGTTGCCGGAACGCACGGCGTCGGATGGCACCGAGAATGTCCTGGTCAGCGACCGGTTCATTCGCAGCCCCTCGAAGCTGGCGAAGAAGAAGCCGCGATCGCGGACCAGCGGCCCCCCAACGATCCTCCGAACTGGTTCTGATTGAGCGGCGGCACCGGCGCGGTGCGCACGTCGAAGTAGTTGTGGGCATCCAGCGCATCGTTGCGATGGAACTCGAACGCGCTGCCGTGGAACTGGTTGCCGCCGGCCTTGGTCGCGACGTTGATCAGCGCCGACGCCTTGCCGCCGAACTCCGCCGGGTACATCGACTTCTGGATCTTGAACTCCTGGATCGAATCCACCGAGGGGTTGATCACCAGGTTGTTGAACAGTTCGTCGGTGACCTTGGCGCCGTCCAGCAGATAGATGTTGTGGCCGGAGCGTTGGCCGCCGACGTTGGGCAGCGGCCCCGCCTGTTGCAGCGCGTCGCCGCGCGTGCCGCCCGGCGGCAGCACGACGGCGGCGCTGAGCTGCGCCAGCGCCAGGAAGTTGCGGCCGTTGAGCGGAAACTGCACGACCTGGTGGTTCTCGATCACGTCGCTGATCTCGGCGGTACGGGTCTGCAGGAGGGTCGGGTCCACCGCTACGGTGACGTTCTCCGTGATCGCGCCGACGGCCAGCCGGAACTCGACCGTGATGGTGGCGCCGAGTTCCAGCACCACGCCTTCCCGGGTTTGTGGCGCGAAGCCGGCCAGCGCCGCGGTGATCGTCCACGATCCCGTCCGCAGGGCGGGCAGGAAGAAGCGGCCCTGGTTGTCGGTCACCCGCTCGACGGTCAGGCCGCTTTCCGCATGCCGGGCTGTGATGGTGGCGCCCGGCAAGACGGCGCCGGACACATCGCGGACCATGCCGCCGACCTCGCCCGTGTTCGTTTGCGCGAACGCAACCGATACGGCAGGGTGCACCAGCATGACAACCAGGATCAGCAGCCGGGCCACCGCGCACCATTATCCTCCCCGGACCGCTTTCGGGTAGGGTGAGGAGCGCGTGTATCAACCGGAACCGATCCAGGCCCATGCGCTCCCCGCCGCACTGCGTCGGCGGGGCTGGGCGTGGCGATCGGTGGCGCCGAACGTGTGGTTCCTCGGCGCCACGAGCCTCCTGACCGACTTGTCATCGGAGATGGTGGCCAGCGTGCTGCCCTTGTACCTGGTCGTCCAGCTGGGCTTCTCGCCGCTGGCTTTCGGCGCGCTGGACGGGCTGTACAACGGCATCGGCGCATTGACGCGAATGGTGAGCGGCGTCGCCGTGGATCGCTGGCGTCAGCCGAAGGCCCTGGCGAGCGTGGGATACGCCGTGTCCGCTCTCTGCCGGCTGGGCCTCCTGGCCGCGGGCCGCTGGTGGCCAGGCGTGGCCGCCGCGATTGCCATCGATCGTCTGGGCAAGGGCGTACGCACCGTGCCGCGCGACGCGCTGATCGCGCAAAGCACTGCTCCAGAGCAGCTCGGCTACGCGTTCGGCGTGCATCGCGCGCTGGATGCGTGCGGTGCCATGCTCGGCCCTGTGGCGGCGTTCGCGCTGCTGGCCATGGTGCCGCAGGGGTTCGACGTGGTGTTCGTGGCCAGCTTCTTCGCGGCGCTGCTGGGCCTGGGCGTCCTGCTGCTGTTCGTCGAGAACCTTGCGCCGCCCGCGCCTGCCGCCCCGACGCCGGAGACCCGTGTTGCCAGTCCGCTGCGCGATCCGGCGTTTCGCCGAGCCGTGGTGGCATCCACACTGCTGGCGGTCGCAACCATCAGCGACGCGTTCGTCTACCTGGTCCTGCTCGAGCGTCTGGGCATCGCGGTGGGCGCGTTTCCGCTGCTCTATGTCGGGACGTCGCTGTCGTATCTCGCGCTGGCCGTCCCCGCGGGCGCGCTGGCGGACCAGTTGGGCCGCTGGCGCGTGTTCCTGCTGGGATACGCGTCGCTGCTGGCCGTCTACGTCGTGTTGCTGAGCGCTGCCGGCGGGCCCCTTGCGGCGGTGGTTGCGGTGGTGCTGCTGGGCGCCTACTACGCTGGCACCGACGGGGTCGTGGCCGCCTACGCCAGCGGTGTGCTGCCGCCCGAACGGCGCGGCACCGGCCTGGCGTACCTGACCACCTCCACCGGCCTGGCGCGTCTGGTCGCATCGGTGATCTTCGGCTGGGTTTGGCTGGCGGCGGGACGCGAGCGGGCGGTGGCCGTCTTCGCCGTGGCCCTTGCTATAGCGATCGCGAGCACCGCTCTCGTCTTGGCGAGGCCGGCCGACGAGGCCCGAGAATAACGGTGATGGACAGGCGGCGTCGCGTCTGGGCATTCGTTGCGCTGTGCGTCGTCGCCGCAATGGGCACGGCGTGGTACACCGCGACGGCCGTTCGCCGCGGCGCCGCAGCCGTGACCGGCGCCGCGGCCGATGCTGCCGGCGGCACCCGTCTGGCTGAGCCGCCGCCGCGGCCGTTTCTGCTGACGCGCAGCACCTTGCCGGGTGACACCGCACGGCGGCTCGTGCTGGCGCCGCTGGACGCGCCTGCCCACCCGGCTACGTGACGCCTCTGACCTGCGAGCGCGCCTACTACGCCGGCGGCCGCGGCGTGTGCCTGGTGGAAGTCACCGAGGGACTGACGATCAAGTACTTCGCGGACCTCTTCGACGATCGGTTCGCGCGTCTGCACCGGCTGCCGCTGACGGGGTTGCCCAGCCGGACGCGGGTAGCGCCCGACGGCCGCCTGGCCGCCATCACGGTGTTCGAGACCGGACACTCGTACGTCGATGCCGGGTTCTCCACCAGGACGACGCTGGTGGACACGATGGCCGGCCAGACGCTGACGGATCTGGAGTCGTTCGTGGTGTCGCGCGACGGGAAGCCGTTTCGCGAAGAGGACTTCAATTTCTGGGGCGTGACCTTCGCCCAGGACAGCAACCGGTTCTACGCGACGCTGGCCACGGGCGGGGTGAAGTATCTGGTCGAGGGCGATGCCGCCAGCCGCACGGCCCGCGTCGTGCGGACCGGGATCGAGTGCCCGTCGCTGTCGCCCGACAACACGCGCATCGCCTACAAGCACCTGTTGCGCGCCGACGGGTTCTGGCAGCTGCGCGTGCACGACCTGCGCACGGGCACGGACACGGTCCTGGCGCGGGAAGAGCGCAGCGTAGACGATCAGGTGGAGTGGGCTGACAACGATCGCCTGATGTACCACATCACCGGCGAGCGGGGCGCCGACATCTGGTCGCTGCGCGCTGACGGAACGGAGCCACCAGTCTTGGTGCGGCAGTATGCGTACGGTCCGGCGGTGGTACGGTAGATGCGATCACAGTCTTCGGGCTCCGGTCTTCGGTCTTCGGTCCTGCTGATTAGGGGATGGATTGAAGTGCGCTCACAGTTAATTGCCGGAACTGCAGTTCTCGCCCTTCTGGCCGCGCCAGTTTTGACAGGCGCGCAGACCGCGCAGCGTGCCCAACCGATCACCGCCTCGGAGGTGCCGCAGAAGAAGACGGTAGCGGCCTTGCCGCCTCGCGGGACCTATGTGCCTGCCAGAACGCCCTGGGGCGATCCGGACATCGCCGGCGACTACAACAACAGCGACGAGAGCGGCGTCCCGTTCGAGCGCCCCGACGCCTTTGCCGGCAGGCGGCTGCAGGATGTGGCGCCGCAGGAGCTGGCCAAGCTGGTCGAAGAGCGCCAGCGGCAGACTATCGAGCGGGCGCCGACGCTGAGCGAGTTTCCCGGCGCCACCAGCCCGATGCACTGGTTCGAGAACTACAACGCGGTGAACAGCCGCGCCTGGCTGGTGTCCGATCCGCCGGACGGGAAGGTGCCGCCGCAGACGGCCGAGGCCCAGCAGCGTGCGGCCGCCCGCGCGGCCGCACGCAAGGGCCGGGGCCCGGCGGACTCGTGGGAGGACCGGAGCCTCTACGACCGGTGCATCACGCGCGGCGTGCCCGGCTCGATGATGCCGGCGATCTACGGCAACTCGTACCACATCCACCAGTCGCCCGGGTACGTGACCATCACCTACGAGATGGTGCACGACACGCGGGTCATCCCGCTCGATCGCAGTCCGCACCTCGCGCCGACGATCCGGCAGTACATCGGCGACGCCCGCGGCCACTGGGAGGGGACGACCCTGGTGATCGAGACCACCAACTTCACGGACAAGACGCCGTATCGCGGCTCCAGCGACCAGCTGCGGATGGTGGAGCGTTTCACGCCGCTCGGGCCCGACACGGTTGAATGGTCGGTTACGCTCGACGATCCCCATACCTGGGCGCAGCCCTGGACGTTCGCCATGAATCTCACCGAAGACGACACGCAGCCACCGTTCGATACGCCTGCCACGAAGGCAACTACGGCCTGCGGAACATCCTGGCCGCGGCGCGCGCCGAGGAAGCCGCTGCAGGGAGTGGCAAATGATTCCGCGTCGCTCGATGGTGATGGCCGCCGCGGCTGCCGTGGCTGCGGCGTCGCTAATGGCGCTCCCGCTCGCCGCGCAACAGCACTACACTGCCCCGCGGACGCCCTGGGGCGATCCCGATATCCAGGGCAACTACACGAACCTGACCGAAGCGGGCACTCCGCTCGAGAAACCCAAGGAACTCGAGGGCCGGAACCTGAGCGAGATCACCGGCGAGGAGTTGCGCGCGATCAAGCGTCAGGCCGCCGAACGGACGATCTCCGCGTTTCTCGGCCCGACCGAGGCGCCCGACAACTGGTGGCAGGTGGCCTACCGGCAAATCGAGCACGGCGCCCAGGCGTGGCTCATCATCGACCCGCCGGACGGCAAGATTCCGCCGCTGACCCCCGAAGCCCAGCGGAAGCAGCAGGCCGCCGCCGAAGCGCGCAAGCGCAACACGCGCGGGCCGGCCGACTCCTACACCGACCGCAGCCTCTACGACCGATGCATCACGCGCGGGTTTCCCAATTCGGGCATGCCGACCATCTACGGGAACTCATCGCACATCACGCAGGGACCCGGCTACGTCGCCATCACCTACGAGATGATTCACGACACGCGCATCATTCCGCTGACTTCTTCGTCGCATGTCGGGAAGGCGATTCGAAGCGATTTCGGCGATCCGCGCGGCCACTGGGAGGGCGACGAGCTGGTGGTCGAGACCACGAACTTCCTGGAGCGCAGCGTCTACCGCAACGCCAACCCGGATCGGCTCACGGTCACCGAGCGGTTCAAGAGGGCGGGCCCCAAGACGCTCCAGTGGACCGTCACGATCGACGATCCGACGACCTGGACCCGGCCGTGGGCCTTCTCGCTGCCGCTCACGCTCAACCCGTCCGAGTCGATTCAGCTCTACGAGTGCCACGAGGGCAACTACGGCCTGCCGAACATCCTGAGCGCCGCGCGCGCGGAGGAACGAGCCAAGTGAGGATGACATCCATGCGTCTGCTGTCTGCTGCTACGGTATGCGGCCTGTTGTGGTCCGGTCTCGCATTGGCACAGGCCCCGGCCGCCGCGCCGCCCTCGGCCGTGACCGTCGGTTTCATGCATGCCATCCACGCGACCAATGAGGTCGAGAAGACGCTGGCGTTCTATCGCGACGTGTTCGGCGTGTCGGGCCAGGTGCGCGACTTCGCCAACCAGGCGGTGCCGATTCTCACCAACTCGCCGGGCGTCACGCTGAAAGTGTCGATGCTCAACCTGCCCGGCCAGGGCTTCAACTTCGAGCTGACGCAGTTCTCGAACGTCGAACGCCATCCCGCGCAGCCGCAGATCTGGGATCCCGGCGCGCCGCACATGAAATTCCTGGTGCGCGACATCGAGCCGGTGGTGGCCGCGGTGAAGCGCGCGGGCGCGCCGATTCTGACCACGTCCGGCGCGCCGGTAGGCGTGAAGCTCCCGCTCGGCGACGTGAAAGCGATCTTCTTCCGCGATCCGGACGGCTACATCGTCGAGGCCATTCAGGTGCCGGCGCCCGCCGATGCGCCGGCCGGCAACGTCCTCGGGTCGATCATGGGCCTGACGGTCCGCGACATGGACGAATCGCTGCGCTTCTGGCAGGAGCAGCTGGGGTGGACCTTCACGGGCGACAAGGCGTTTGCCAAGATGCCGGCGATGCTGGATCTGATGGGGCTGCCAGCCGGGAGCGAATATCGCACCCTGACGGGGGTGGTGCCGGGCAGCCGGGCGCGCATCGAGATCACGGAGTTCAAGGGGATGCCGCGGAAGCCATTCGATCTGCGTGTGCCCGATCCCGGCGCCTCGGGGATGGCGATTCGCGTCGCCGACATCGAGGGGCTGCTGCCGAAGCTGAAGCGCGAGGGCGTGCGCGTCGTGTCCAAGGACGGCGAGCTGGTGCTGTGGAGCGCCACGCTCCGCAACGTGTTCGTGAAGGATCCCAACGGCCTGAACATCGAGCTGGTGGGCGAGCCATCGGCTCCCGCCAAGTAGCGTGCTGGCCGGCCGGTGTCCCGAGGTCCTGGCTGGGCTCCGTGCAGCCCTGCTTGCCCTGAGCGCGCTCGTTTGGCTGATGCCGGCGCCATCGGCCGCGCAGACGGTGACCGACGGCCGGGTCTGGTGGAACGTCACCGTCCAGGAGCGGACTGGCACCAAGGAGCCCTGGCGCTGGTACTTCGAGCTGCAGGGCCGTCACCGGGACGGCGTCACGTGACTTCGACCAGTTGCTCGTTCGCCCCGCTGTCGGCTACGACCTGACGCCGCGGTCCAGCGTGTGGGCCGGATACGGCTACACGCCCAGTTTTCCCGCGACCGGCGACGTCCTCACCGAGAACCGGACCTGGCAGCAGTATCTCTGGGCCGGGCCGGGCCTGGGTTCCACGCTCCAGTGGCGCTCGCGACTCGAGGAGCGGTGGATTGAGGACAACGATCGCGTGGCGTGGCGCTTCCGCCAATTCTGGCGGCTCACGCGTAACCTGTCGGCGCGCGCGGGTCTGACGTTCGTGGCCTGGGACGAACTGAAGCTCCATCTGAACGATACGGCACGTACGGCCACCGGCTTCGATCAGAACCGCCTGTTCGGGGGAGTGGGTTTGGGAGTGCGCGAAGGCACGCGCCTCGAAGTCGGCTATCTGCATCAGAACGTTCGCGGTGCTGGCGGCGAGCTGCCAACCGACGAAACCACATCCTGCTGGCGTTCGTGAACACGACCTACTGACCAATCCACGTGGACGTGAGACCTGATTCCAGGACACGTCGTCAAGGTCGAGTTGCGATCGAGTCGATTCGCCCTGCGCGCATCTCCACCACCTGGTCGGCCAGCATCGTAGCGTCCTCGCGATCGTGCGTGACATACACCATCGCGACTTGCAGCTCGCGCCTCAATCGGTCGAGCTCGGCCCGCAGCGTGGCCCGCAGTTCCGCATCAAGGCTGGAGAAGGGCTCATCGAGCAGGAGCAGGCGGGGCTGATTCACCAGGGCCCGCGCCAACGCGACGCGTTGTTGCTCACCGCCTGAGAGCTGGTGCGGATGGCGGCTCCCCATTTGCGCGATTCGAACCAGCTCAAGTGCACGCTGCGTGCGTATCCCCCGCTGGGCCCGCGGCACGCGCATCGACCCCAAGACGAAGGCGAGATGCTCAGCCACCGTCATGTGCGGCCAGAGGGCCAGGTCCTGAAAGACGAACCCGAGTCCGCGCATGTATGGCGGCACCAGGTTGCGGCCCGGCTCTGCGACCAGGGTGCCGTGGATGGTGATGGTGCCCGCATCGGGCGTCTCGAGGCCCGCGAGGAGGCGCAGCAGCGTCGTCTTGCCGCACCCGCTGGGACCGAGGACCACGACGGCCGTGCCAGACAAGACATCGAGCGACACGTCTGTCAGGGCCTGGTGGGATCCCAGCCGCTTTGTCACATGTGCGAGGCTGACCGCACCCATGTTCACCGTGATTCGCGGACCGCCAGGACGCCAGCCAACACCGCCAGCGGTCCCAGGGCCGTGCCCGCCTGCAGCAGCGCCAGGATTGCGACCGACGAGGAGGGCGCGTTGGCGAGAATCGTATAGATGCGAATGGGCAGCGTCGCCTCACCCGGCGGCGCCACGAGGATGCTGACGCCGAGCTCGCCGAAGGCCAGCACAAACGCCATCAGCCAGGCACCGACGATGCTCAGACGCATCTGCGGCACGACGATTCTCCCCATAGTCCGAAGCCATCCAGCGCCACTTGCGGCAGCCGCCTCTTCGTGGGACACGGGTAGTGTGCGGGCGCTCGCGGCGAGTGCGAGCACCGCGACTGGAAGAAAGCGCGCTAGGTAGGCCAGTACTAGCATCCCATCGGTTCCATAGAGCGCCCCGAGCGGTCCGGGACGATTCCACACCCCAATCAGGCCCACGCCGACCAAGGTGCCGGGCATGGCGAACAGCACGACAAGTGTGACGTCGGCGAGTTGGCCGACGCGGCCAGTTGTCCGCGCACGCGCGTAGCCCAGCCACAAGGCAATACCTAAGATTGCCGACGCGCCAACCGTCGCCAGTCGGAGGCTATTAACGATCGCTACGCCGGACCCTGCGAGGACAGCCGTGATTGACCGACTGCCCAGGGCCTCCCACACGAGTACCGGCTAGCGGCAAGGCCAGGGCCGTCGTGAGGACGGCCGCAATCGCCGCCATGACATAGACCGAAGGTGCGAGGCGCAGGGCCACCGGCGTCTCCGCTCCTCGACGCGAGGTGACGAGACGGTCCCCTAGAATCGCGACGGCCACCACAGCCACGGCAAGGCACAGTGCCAGTAGCGGCAGCGCGAGAGACGCCGCGCGACGCGGATCGTAGAGAGCGGCGAAGGCGGTGAAGATTTCAGTCGTGTACACACGAACACGCAGAACGCCCGGCACGCCAAACTCGGACACGGCCAGGACAAAGATCACCAACGCAGCGGCGATGACACCCGGGGCCGCGAGCGGCACCGTGATGCGCCGGAACACGCCTCGTGGTCTCGCCACTATCAAGGCGGCTTCCTCGAGCCGTCCATCAATCCGCCGGAGGGCGACCTCGGTGGCCAGCATCGAGACGGGATACAACACCAGGCCGAGCACCAGCACGGCGGCGGGCAAGCTATAGGACCACGCCGTGAGCGCGTCGTCCCCCGCGACCGTCGCCAGCAGCCCGCGACTGCTCGCCAAGTAGGTCCACGCAAGCGCAACCACATAGGGAGGCAGGAGCAAGGGTGCGGTAAGCGCGATTCGCAGCAAGCTCCTGTAGGGAAGTGACGCCCGCGCGAGCAGCAGACCCAACGGCGCGCCAATCGCAGTCGCCAGAACGGCGGAGCCGACTCCGAGGCGCGCGGTGTTGACCAGCAGTCCCCATTGCCGAGCGTCGAGCGCGAATGCCGCCGTCGCGCCGCTAAGGGACGTCGATGAGGAACGAGGCGAGTGGCAATACGCAGGTCACGACGAAAAGGGCAGCTGCGAGCCCGATTACAACAGTGCGACTGGAGCGCCACCCCCACATCTCTGCGCGCCAGGGTCCGTCAGAGGCCGAGAATGCCAGCGAGTCTTGTGGTCACGTCTTCGACACGCTGAGCCGCTTTCGTGAAGTCCAGTGTCATCGGAGTGAACGTCTCGATTGCCGGTATGTTCTTGGGACCCGGCACGCCGGCGTGCAGTGGAATCTGCACTGCCGCGGAGCGAGCGAGCTGCTCCTCGACGTCGCGCGAGAGCAGGTGGTCGATCAGGCGTTGGCCCTCCTCCGCGTGCGGTGCGTTGGCGATCAGCGACACCATATTGGGCATCACGGGCACGCCCAAGCCGGTTGCATCCGGGAGGACCATGGCGATGGGCTGCCCGTCTTCGATCGCGACGTTGACGTCATCGGTGTCGGTCAGGCCGATCTTGACCTCTCCGCGCGCAACCAGGTCCCGGACCACCGAGTTCCCATCGACGATCTTCACGTCGTTGGCCTTCAACTGACGAAAGAAGGCGTCCATGCGCTCGTCACCGGCCGCGGCGTAGAGCGCAGCAACGTGGAAGGAAGTCGAGCCGAACCGGGGATCGGCGATCGCCACCTGCCCGCGCCAGCGTGAATCGGCCAGGTCGAAGACCGACGTCGGAGCGTCCGGGGACTTCACCAGCGTAGTGTTGTACGCGATGACGCGAATGCGCGCTGAAAAGCCGGTCCAATAGCCGTCCGTGTCCACGAGAGCCATCGGGATGCCTTTGGCGTTCGGAGAACGGTATGGCGCGAGGGCATTGCGCGACTTGAGCACCAAGGTGCGCACGGGTTCGTTCGACCAGAAGACATCGGCCTGTGGTCGAGCCTGCTCCGCCAGCAGGCGATTGGCGAGTCCAGTGGATTTCGTTTCCTCGGTATCGTAGACGGCGTTCACCGTCACGCCGGACTGTCGTTCGTACGCGCGGAGGACCGGCTCGGAGAACACACGATCGGTCGATACGTATATGGTGACGGTACGCGGCGCTTGCGAACCCGGTTCTGCTCCTCGACACGCAGCGAGCGAGACGATGTTGAAGAGCGCTAGAGCGGCGCTGAGTGCAATGCGATGTCGGTGCCGCATGGCCTACCTCGTGACGATGGTCAGATCATCGAAGTGAGTCACGGAATCGGCCTTGGTCCAGACGCCCACTCGCCCCGCGGCAGCGAACGTGGCGTCCTCGACTTTGTACAGCCTCACACCGTTGAGAGATACCTCGAAACGGGGTCCGGTCGCGGCGACGCGCAAGGTGCTCCACTGTCCGGCTGGCACCTCTGCGGCCTTTCCGTAAGTGCGTCCTGCGCCGTTGAGCGGTAGATCGGTGCGCCGGCCGCGCTCGACCTTGTATAGCACGACGTTGTCTTCGAGCGCGTTGGCGCGCACCAGGTAGTAGTTGTCTTCATTCTGATAACGCCACACCAGTCCGGCGGCTTGATCGACGCGGCCCGAGACAGGCCTGAAGCGCACCGAGACGTCGACATCGGCGGCTGAGATGTCGCTGACGACCGCCACGGGAAACCGTGAGCGCGTAGAGTCCGCATTGGTCTGGGCTAGGTAATGGTTCGAGCCTTCAGCTTGCACGACCCAGGTGCCCGGTGCGCCGACCTTGGCGGTGTGACCGAAGACGAAGCCCTTCGGCGGCTGGCCAACGGTGTCACCGGCGAAGTCGAAGGCCCGGTTGGCGGCGTAGCCGACCACCGTGGCAGTCGTCAGGAACAGAAGAGTCAGGTAATTGATGCGCATATCGTCTCCTTCGATTCCACGGCCAGGCTCGCGGTCCATTCTCCGAGCTGGACGAGACCTCACACACACCGGGACCGGATCGCGATGCAACGGCGAACACCACCGCCAGCATCACGGCCCACCACCGCTAGAGTCCGAAACATCGGCGCGTAACCGACCGCCGCCACCAGAAGACCCGCGGCAATCGGACCTGCGGCATCGCCAATGTCGTAGATGGTGCCGAATACGCCGTGAGCGGCTCCGTAATGCGCACGCCGTGAGATGTCGGTTATGAACGCGCTGGTCGCCGCTGTAGTCGCCGCGACGCCTGCAGCGTAGGTCACGACTGCCAGTGGCCAACATCCAGCTGCTGGCCGCGAGCGACAGTGCCCAGACAGCGACGCTGCATACCGTCAGGCCGGCGACGATCACGCTGCGGCGTCCCACGCGGTCGGATATGGCCCCGATGATCGGGCGTACCGCCAGCGTGATCACCGTCTGCGCGGCAAAGAGCCAGCCGAGCTCTGCGGTCGTCAGTCCGATGACGTCACGTCCATAGAGTGGCAGAAAGGCGCTCAAGGCGCCGTTGAGGACGAACTGCGCGGCGTGTGCGACGCTCGTCACGAGAATCAGACGATGGCGCAGCACTTCCAGAAGGCCCGCTCTGAATGCCGGCCATCGTACCGCCGTGTCGTGGGCCTGGAGGGCCGGCGACCACGTTCCGACGATCAGCGGCGCCGCGAGTCCGATGACGCCCCCCGCGATGAACGCGAGGTCGAATGGACCCGCGGCGATGAGGTATCCGGCCAGCACCGGGCCCATCGCCTGACCGGCGCCCTGAGCCGTGGCATAGGTGCCAAGCCAGGCGCCCCGCTGGCCGAGTGGGGCCAGATCGGACACCGTGGCCGATGCTACTGGACCAAACACAGCCGTGGCGCAGCCGTGCACGACTCGGAGCGCGATTAGCGCGGCGAGCGTTGAAGCCCCGAGGTAGGTGAATGGCATGAGCGCGAACACGAGGGCGCCAGCCACGAGCAGGGGCCGACGCCCGAGGATGTCGGACAGCGCACCTGCCGGCATCTTGACGAAGAATGCCCGTCACGGTGGACGCACCAACGACGAGACCGATGGCGGCCGGCCCGGCGCCGAGTTCGCGCGCAAACAGGGGAAGGAGCGGTGCGCGGCAGATTGCGTAGCTGCCGTACGCGACGAATCCGGCAGCGCAGAGCCGGGCCAAGTCGCCTCTGCCACTGGCCGGCTCTGGGCGGGCCACGGCCACCTCAGGCGATGACGGAATACCAGGCAGTGGTGGCGAGGTGGCCGATGACATCGCGCACCTCCGGTATTCTCAACGCGACCGTCGCCGACGAGTGGTCTGGTTGGACCGCGCCGTCGCCCGTGTGCGAGCGGAAGGCTTCGCCACGGGTCGTGGGCCCGCTGCTCGGGCCGACTGCTCGAAGGCACGGAACAGCGATTCGAAGAGCGTGATCCCTCGTTCGAGCAAAGTCTCGTCGTCGGCCGTCGCCAGTTGGAGTCCTTCGATCAGGGCGCCAATGGTCGTCGCGTCTGATGCGCCGAAGCGGCCATCCTTGAGGTCGAGGTCGTGAACGATCTCGGCAATGCGGGCCACCGCGGGATCCTGGATGCCGAAGGTGGCTGCACAGCGTCTCGAACGTGCAGTCTTCGCCCCGGTGAGTGAACTCGACGCCGAACATGTCGAACGGAATCGTGTCCCCCTCTGGCAGCGAGTTCCGGTCGACCGCGAACCCAAATCGCGCTTCTGGATCGACGAAGCGTCTGATGAGCCACGCCGAGCCCATACGGTCCACGCCAGGGCGGGGACGGGTCACCCACACGCGACGGCGGTAGGACGTGACGTCGGCGAAGCCGGCCGCTGATGCGACGCCCTTCGACGTTGACGCGGGGCGTGCCCGCTCCTCGAGCTGCGCCACCAGCGAGATCACGCGGTCGCGCCCTGCGCTGCCGAAGAAGTCGATGCGCTCGAGCGCCGACAGCCGTCCGCGGAAGACCTCGACCAGGCGATGCACTGCCGGGGCGCGCGTGCCTCGGGGTCGCCGCGTTATGTTCATCCGTGAAAGCACACGCTCGATCTCTCGCGCGAGTGCGCCGTACGCCTCCTGACGCGCGCGGCGGAATTCCTCGACCAGGGCATCATCCGAAAACGCATCCACGCTGTCTGCGGCAAACACGCTGGCGTCTCCTCCCGCACCTTTGACCTCGGTTGTCAGCCACTCGAAGTCTTCACGCGCGGCTGGCGTGTTGGGGAGCACGTAGACCGCCTGCTTGACTGGTGCCGCGCCAATCTGCTGCAGGCGGCGCCACGTGCGGACGCGCAGGTTGGACGGCGACGCGGGTAACTGATGCACGAAGAGCAGCCATCGGTGCGCCCCTCGGTGCGAGACGGGCGTCATCGCTATCGAGTCGGGCAGCGTGGCGGTTGGCGTCGGCATCTGTTGACTATGTAACAGTAGTTTCAAATATAGTGTTTACGTTTCTGTCGTGGCAAGCTCATTCGAGGCTCGTGGCAGGTGATGGTCAAATGCGCCGACCGCGCTCCTCAGGAGCGGCCAGCCGGATCACGGGCTCGTTGCCAGATCAGGTACAGGAGACTTCGTCATGGACGCCTCGTTGAAGCGGGCACGAATCGGGGTGCGGCTTGTCGGTTGGGCGACAGCCGTCGTGTTCTTGGCTGGAGGAACGGCGTACGCCCAGGACCTGAACACGAGGGTGGCCGAGCTAGACAAGAGACTCAGCGAGGCCCAGACGAGGGCGCAGGAACTGAACCAGGCCATCGCCGCCCTTGCGGCTGAGTTGCGCGCGTTGAAGGAACCCCAAACGGCGAGTGTTCCCGTTTCCGCCGTGACCCGTACGATGATGCCGCGCCCTACCGTGAACAAGTCATACGACCAGATCTTGGCGGAGGACGAACGGGGCCACGAGCTGGGCATCGCGCCCGAGCTCTTCGTCCAATCGCGTTTCCAGTCATTGGCGCTCGACGGCGTATCGGTTGAGGATGCGCCGACCAACTTCCTGCTGACGCGTATGGAAACCCGCTGGTCGGGGCGGTTATCGCCGAAAATCGGTCTGGGGTTCGAGCTCCAATACCACCCGGCGCCAGCCGGCAGCTCGTTCGAGATCGTCAACGATGCCTTTGTCGAGTACTACCCGGCCGAACGCGTCTCCGTTCGCGTCGGCCAGTTCGTCAAGCCATTCGGGTTCGACATCCAGCAGTCGAGCGCCGAGCGCGAGTCGCCGGAGCGCGGCATCTTCGCCGGTTACTTCTTTCCTGGACAGCGAGACCGGGGTGTCATGCTCCACGCCGATATGGACCACGGCGTCCAGCTGTTCCTCGGCGCCTTCAACGGCAATCGGTTCTTCGCCGACAGCAACCGCAAGCTGAACTACAACGCCCGCGTGCGCAAGCTGTTCGAACGACTGCCGCTGGCCGCTGGTGTCTCGGCGCAGTTCGGCCAGCAGCTCTTACCTGACGGCGTGACCGGTGACGATGATGAACACCTGGTAGGGGCCGACGTGCAATGGGCGTGGCGACGTTTGGGCGTGCGCGCGGAGTTCGTGACCGGCAACCGCCCGTCGACCCTCCTCGATCTCGAACCAGAGTTCGCGCCCGCATTTCGACCCGGTGCGCGATCGAGCGGTGGGACGCTGTTCTCGAGCCTACGGCTGACCGGCACGGACCAGATATACGGGCGCTATGACCAGTTCAATGGTGATCCGGTGTTCGGCTACGACGTGCAGGCCTTCAATGTGGGCTACCTGCGGAAAGTTGGGGGCTACTCGCGGATTGGCATCGACTACCAGTTCAAGAACCGAGTGACGGCCAACGACGACAGCCTGAACAGCCGGCTGCAACTGACCTGGAACGTCGAGAAGTAACGCACAGGCGCACGCGAAGGGAATGCCCATGAAGAGTTGGACGAAGGCGCTGCTGGCGCTCATGGTTGTGTGGGCGGTCGGGGTGACGGCTGCGACGCAGAACGGCCGACCCGCGCGTCAGGTCAATGGTGCGACCGGCCAGTTCAGGGGGCAGGTCTCGAGTGCGTCAGGCGCCGTGACCGTGGGCGGTCCGGCCACCAACCCTGGTCATCCGGTGGCGGGCGCCACGGTCCATCTCGTGCCAGTCACCGCGATCGACACCACGACGCGTATCACCGCGAGCGCGATTTACGCCCCTCCGTACCCGGCCGAGGACGTTGACGAGCCGCTCGAGGATGCGATTCGACTACGAGGAGCCGGATTCCCGCAGGCCAAGACCGACGCGCGAGGCAACTTCGTCGTTGCGGCCGTACCCGGCGGCAAGTACTTCGTGCACGTCACACCCGCCTCGACGGATGCCGAGCACTTGCCCGGTGGGGATGTGAGCCGCCGCAGCTACCCGGCCGAGCAGCTGCGCGGCCAGTCGATGGCGATCAAGGTCTCCAGCCGTCCCTCCGCAGCCGCCCGATACACGGGCAGCTCGGCTTGCCTGGCCTGCCACAAGGATAGACAGCACTACCAGCAGACGGCGCACAAGCTTGGATGGACGGTGCCGCAATCCCCGGCACGGACTCAGGACTTCTCGAGGCATCCGGACTATTTCAAGGCGCTCGAGTCGTTTCCAGAAGCCGACGGTTACACGGGCGGCACGCGTCTCGAGCTGGGGGACTACGACGCCACCAGAGGCGACGACAAGTTCAAGCTCCGCGCGTACGGAGATGCTCGCCTGCCTATCGAGAATGCCTATGCCGACGTCTACCTGTGGCGGAACAAGGCCGACCGCAAGTACTACGTCACGATGGTGAACCGGCTGAACCCGCGGGATCCCAACAGTCCCGCGCACCTCGAGATCAAGCTGCTCTATGGCGGTGCGGTGCACGACCAGCGATACATCGTCTCGGTTCCGCCAGGGTTGGCCGAGCGCCAGTCTTGGTACACGGTGCTGCGCTACAACATGACCGGTCGTGACAACCGGCTGAACCGGGAGCGGCGCGTGTGGCACGACTACAAGTTCTACATGTGGTGGGCGGCGGGTCCAGACGGCCGATACGGCACATCGGACGACGCGCTGACGGCGCCGCCAGTCAATACCAACTCGGTACAGACGATGTGCGCAGGTTGTCACTTGACCGGATGGCAGCGCTATCAGGACAAGACCACTGGCCAGTTTCTCGTGCGGGCCGCGAACGATCCCGGCGGTGAGATGAACATCGACGACGATCCCGAGCCCGATGAGATCAACGTCGGCTGCGAGAGCTGCCATGGTCCCGGGTCGGAACACGTGGCCAACGGCGGCCGTTCCCGCTTCATCGTCAATCCCAAGTACCTCTCGGCGGAGCGTTCCAGTGTGGTCTGCGGCCGGTGCCATGACCGGCGGCAAGGCTATGGCGGGCCGACCAACGGCTACACGCAAGCGATCAGCGAGACCGGTGAGCTTGCCAGACCGGGCATCAGCCGCCACGAGCTGATCACTCGGTTCACCGACCCGATCAAGAAGGGGCCGACCATGCGAGGGCCTGGGCGTGAAGACAACGTGTGGCCCGACGACGTCCACTCGAACAAGCCACATCAACAGTACGCGGACTTCCTGAAGTCCACGATGTACAGGAACGTTCGTCAGCTAGTGGCCTGTTCAGACTGTCACGATCTGCACGGCGGCACGCCTTATCCCCGCGCGCTCATCCACGACCCCAGCGACGCGGCGTCCCCGCTGTGCCAGCGATGCCATCAAGTCGATGTGTTGTCGCATATGGAGATGAAGCTGAACGCGAAGATGAAAGGCCAGCAGACGCGCTGCATCGACTGTCACATGCCTGGCACCGCCAACACCGGAGGTGTGGCAGGTGACTTCGGCCGCATGATCAAGACGCCGCCCTACACCAGCGCTCAAGACGAAGAGGACAACGCCTACTGGGAGGGCCCGTTGAAATCACATGTGTTCGACGTGCCGCGGAAGACCAACGCTGCTGTGGACGGTGTAGCGCCTGGTCGCGCGATGCCAATTCCGTACACGGCCGCCTGCGGGACGTGTCATGTCGTGAATGAATTGCCATTCAAGTAGAAACGACTACGGGGACGAGGACTGAGGTCGCGCGGACGGCGGCGGTCAGTCGTCTACAAGCTGTTCAGGAACGCCAGCAGGGCGGCGCGCTCGCCGTCGGTCATCCGGCCGTAGCCTTCGCGCGCCAGCTGCGCCTCGCCGCCGTGGCGCCGAGCGGCGTCATCGATCGTCGCCGCCGAGCCGTCGTGCAGCAGCGGGCGGCGGAATCGCAGGCCCCACAGCGCGGGCGTGCGGATCTCGTTGGCCTCGGCCGACTCTTGCTGGATGCCGTCGCCGGTGCCGACGTCGTGCAGCAGCAGGTCGGAGAAGAGCGGCACCGGCCGGCGGTTGAAGAGCGGGTTGGCGCTGGGGCCGGTGGTCAGCGCCGGCACGTGACAGGTCGCGCACCCCGCCGCGTTGAACACGCGCTCGCCCTCACTCAGCACCGCGACGTCACCGCCCGCGCGCGCCACCGGCGCCAGGAAGCGCATGAAGCTGGCGAAGTTGTCGATGCCGCGACGGCGCGTCTGCGGGTCGCGGATGTCTTCCGGATCGGGCACCACGTCGCACAGCCGCATCCGGCCGGCGTCGACGTCGGCCGCCGCCTCGGTGGGGAACAGATCGTTGGTGATGCCCATCTCGTTGCGATAGGCGTCGGCGCCGAACGCCAGCAGCGTCGCGTGCTGCGCCTTCCAGCCGAACCGTCCGACGCGGCGATCGCCGCTCGCGACGTCGGTGACGATCGCGGCGCGGCCGCTCACGCCGTCGCGGTCGCGGTCGGACGGGTCCTCGCGCTGCAGGATGGTCTGATCCTCGATCGCTTCGATCAACCCGGCGCCGAATACCGGCACCGGCACGCGTCGCGCGATGACGTTGGCCTCGGGCGGGATCACCGGCTGGCAGGAGTGCGTCGGGATCGAGAAGAGATGGAAGAGCGTGTCGCCCGACGCGGCCGCCGGCCGGAAGCCGCCCGTCGCCGCCGCGGTACCCGCTCGCACTTCGGCGATCGGGCTGACGCCGCCGATCGCCGGCACGTTGTGGCACGCGGCGCAGCTCGTGCCGTTGAATGCCGGGCCCAGACCTTCGTCGGTGGTCTCGACTTCCAGGAAGTCGTCCAGACCGAGCCGGAACTCCTCGAACTCCGCCGGCGTGACGCCGGGCAGCGGATCGCCCGGCAGCACCGGCCGCGACTGCGCCCGGGCCACGAGCGCAGCCGCGCAGACGGCGCCCGCGACCAGGACCCAGGCGGCTCTCATCGCGGTGGCGCGTCGGCGACGACGATGACGCCGCGCATGAACGAGTGGCCGGCGCCGCACAGCTGCGAGCATTCGAAGGTGTAGCGGCCGGCCTTTTCCGCCTTGAACGTGACCGTCGTGGTGCCGCGCCCGCGCTTGGGGATCTCGATGTTCACGTCGGTGCCGATGATGCGGAAGCCGTGCGCGGTGTCGTCGCTCTCGCAGGCGGATCTGCAGCGTCGTGCCGGCGGTGGTCTTGATCTCGGAGGGCGTGAAGCTGAAGCGCTCCGCCAGGACGTCCACCGTCTGCTCGGCCGGCGCCGGCGGCTGCGCCTCCTGCGCGTAGACCACCGCGACGACGGCGAGCGCGACAATCGAGACGAGCGAGAGTGCTGTTCGCATCACAACCACCACTTCAAAACCACCAGCCAAGACCGATGTTGAACGAGTTGGGCGCGGCGATCACCGAGCTGCGGTTGCGCGCGATGACGTAGTCCACTTTCACGGCGATGTCCGGCTCGGGCCAGTAGGTCGCGCCCACCACGAAGGCATCGCGGTTGAACTCGGGCAGGGGCACCGCGCCGGCGGGCATCGCGCCTGCGTGTTCGCCTTGTCGTAGCGCACGAACGCGCCGATCTCGCCGAGCCGCGGGTTCGAGTAGAAGCGGTGGCTGGCTTCGAGCAGCCCGCCGCGCATGCCCTCGCCGATGTTCGGATCGACGCCGACTCCGCCGCGTCAGCGCTCCGTTCAGCTGGTCGGCGTTCGAGATCGAGATGTCCACGAACTCGGCCCGGAATTCCATGCCGCGGCGCGAGTACCGCGCGTCCGCCGAGAACAGCCGCACCGGCACATCGAAGACGGGCCGGAACTCGAAGCCCGAGTCGCCGGCCCAGAAGCTGGCGCCGGCGGTCAACCCTCGCAGCCCAAGGTATTCCACGCCGGCCGGTGGCGGCCACGCGGCCGGCGTTGGTTTCGCTGCCCTTCTGGCGGCCCTCGCGCAGCGCCCTCTTCGGCGCTGAAGCGCGCGGCGTTCAACGGGGAGATCACGTAGGCGCGGTAGCGCCAGCCGCGGCCCAGTTCGCCGTGCACGCCGGCGCCGGCCTCGAACCACGTGGTCGGCACCAGGACGGTGTCCACCAGCGGGCGCTCGACGCCGTAGTAGACCGGCGGCTCGTGCCGCTCGTTGATGATGCCCACCGGGATCAGCACGATGCCGGCCCGCACGTTGAAGCCGCGCGAGAGCAGGAAGTCGAGGTACGCCTGTTCCAGCTCGAGTTCGCCGGCGTCCACCTGACCTTCCACGAACGCGTGCTCCAGCTCCAATTCGCTCACGAAGCGGATGCGATCCGAGAACCGGTGCGTGAACAGCAGCACGAACCGGCGGAAGTCCAGCACGCCGTCGTTGAACTCCGGCTTCCGGTATTGGAGGTCCATGTAGCCCGATATCCCGGTCGAGCCCGTGCCCTGGGCCCACGCCCGGTCCGCCGGCAGCACTGCGGCCACGAGCATCAGCACCGCCAGAAGGAGACCGCTGGCATTCCACGGCGACCGTGGCTCTCTCAGCTCAAAATAGATATTTTGAGTGCTCAAAATCAATGACATTTGAGCACCGAAATCGCCGCCTGTCAAGAACTGAGGAGGCGCGTGGTGACGAAGCCGTGGATCTCCGCCCGCCGCCGGTCGCGCGCGGCCACCTCGTCCAGCCGCGTCCACGACTCGTCGGCCTCGTAGCGGAAGCTCGCCACGAACCCGGGCGGCGCGTGGCCGCCGAACTCGTCCGGCCCCAGCATCGAAAAGTATCGCTGTCCGTCCGGCCGCTCGTAGAGGTGGTAGACGCGCCCCGCGACCCGGTGGAACCGGCATTCGGCATGGATCAAATCCACGTCGCGCGAGGCCTGCTCGATGATCGCGCGCGCCCGTTCCTGCAGCGCGCGCATCTGCTCCACGATCACCTCGAGTTGGGCGTTGGTGCGCAGCGCCACCTTCGACGACGCGGACTCGATGAACTTGGCCTGGTCCACCAGCGAGACCGGCGCCCCCAGGCGGCTGACGGGATAGGGCGACGCATGGTCGGGCCCTCTGAAGTTGTCGCCCGAGTAGCGCTGGTCGTCGTCGTTCACGCTCGTTGCTAACACTAGCGTACTGCGCACGAGCTCAGGCATGCTTCGGTCGTGAGCGCGCGACTCCAGCTGCCGGTCGTCCTGGCCTCCATCGCCGTGGCGCTGGCGACGTTGCTGTTCCGGCTGGCGGCGTTCAACGGCTTCGAGAACGACCACTTCATGCACGTGGCGTGGAGCCAGCAGCTGCTCTTCGGCGACTGGCCCGGCCGGGATTTCGTCGAACCGGGCATGCCGCTGGTCGTGGCACTGTCGGCGCTCGCGCAACTGGTCTGGCCGGGATTTCTCTCGGAGGCCGTGCTCGGCATCGCGATGGTGAGCGTGGCCGCCGGCTTCACCTGTGCGACGGCCGCCAGCGTGACGCGATCGATCCCCGCCGGTCTCGCCGCGGGCCTGCTGGTGGCGGCGTCTTACCCGCGTTTGTACAGCTACCCCAAGCTGCTGGTGCCGGCGGTGGCGCTGTGGCTGGTGGCGCGCTACGTCAGGAGCCACTCGCCGCGAGGACTCTGGGCGCTGGCCGCGTGGGCGGTGGTGGCCTTTCTGCTGCGGCACGACCTGGGCCTGATGACGGCCGCGGCCATGGGGCTGGCGCTCGCGGTCGATCCATCGCGCGGGCTCGGCGCGCGCGCCGGCGCGCTCGCGCGCTTCGTGGGCATGGGCGTGCTGATCGTGTCGCCCTATCTGATCTACGTCCAGGTGACCGAAGGCCTCGCCGAACACGTTCGCGTCGGCCTGGAGTTCGGCAAGGCCGAGCAGCATCAGGTGCTGTGGGGCATGCTGTCGCTCACCCCGGAGGAGGGCGGGCTCGAGATCGCGATCGGCGGTTGGAGGCTGAGCCCTGAGTCGCTGCTGCTGTGGATGTATTCGGCGGTCACGGTCGGGTTGACGGTGGTGCTGGTGAGCTGGAGACGCGCGCCCGCGCTGCCCACGGCCGCCGCCCTCTGGATCTTCGTCCTCGCCTTTCGCCTGGTCATCCTCCGCCATCCGCTTCGGGCGCGCCTGCCCGACGTGGCGGTGGTGGCGGCCCTGGCGGGCGTGATCGTCGCGGCCGAGGTGCTGCGCCGGGTGCCGGCCTGGTGGCGCACACGTCCGGCGTGGTCGTTCGGCGCCGCCGTGACGCTCCTCACACTCGCGCTGGTGACGGCCCTCAGCCTCTGGTCGGTCGTCAACCTGAGCGATCGGCTCGCGCAGGCGGGGGTCCGGCGGGGCGCGAGCGGCGTGGTGGCCGCGGCGCGCGACGTCGTGCGGCGGGGGAGAGCCAGATCGTGGGACCCCTACTGGCCCGCTGGCGACGTGCCGCCGATCGTCGACTACCTGACGCGTTGCACGCGGCCGGGCGATCGGCTGCTGCTGACCTGGTTCGCGCCCGAGTACTATCTCTTTGCCGGCCGGCCGTTTGCCGCGGGCCAGTCGCAGTTCTTCCGGCAGTCCTTTGCGACCGACCGCGACCAGGCCCTCATGCTCGCGCGCATGGAGCGGTCAGACAGTACCCTTCGTGCTCATCAACGAGGCCGACCAGGCGGAGTTCTCGCGGGCCTTTCCCCGCCTCGCGGCCTTTCTGGCCGAGTCCTACACCGTTCGCGCACGCTTTCCTCGCGACGACGAGGACACGACCATCGCCGTCGGGGTGAGAAACGATCTCCATCCCCGCACGACGTTCGAAGCCCCGCCCTGGGTCTGCGGCTATGACTAGCGAGGCTCAGCCTCGCAGGCAGCGTTTGATAGCCCGCGCTTCGCGCGGGCGGGGGCGCGGCTCGCCGGCTGCCGGCGTGCTCCTGGTGGCGTTGTACACGACCGTGACGTCGCCGCTCGTCCCGTGGTGGCTCACTGCACTCGCAGGCACGGTGTTCGGGCTCGCGGTGTGGCGTCCCCCTGTGGCGCTTCTGGTGGTCGTGTGGCTGGCGCCGTGGGGAGAGCGCATGGCCGACATTCCGGTGCGGGCAGCGGAGATTCTGTTGTGTGCCTTCCTGGCCGGCTGGGCCGTGCGGTTCCGGCGACAGGCGCCGAGGGCCGAATTGCCGCTCAAGGACGTCGTCGGTCCGGCGCTCGCGTTCGCAGCCGTGGTGGTCGTGTCGTGGAGCCGGCTGGCGGTGTCGCGCGCGCCGGAGGAAAGCCTCTGGACGACGCTGCGATTGGTGCCAGCCGACTACCTGGTGACTGCCGGCCGCGATCCGCACACCGCGGCGGCGGTGCTGCTGCTGCTCAATGTGGCGCTGTATGTCGGCACGCTGGCGCTGTCGCGCCAGGAACCGGCGCTCCCGCGCCGCGTGCTGTTCGGCGTGGCGCTGTCGGGCCTGCTGGCCGCCGCGGCCAGCGTGGTGGCCGTGCCCATCACCTATCTCACGACCGGCGACTTCAACGAGGTGCTGCGATACGTGGTCATCACCCGGTCGCGCGGTTCCTTTCATCTCCACGATGTGAACGCAGCCGGCTCGCACTACATCCTGGCCGGCCTGTTGTCCCTCCCCTTCGCCCGGACGCCTGCGCCGGCGCAGGTGTGGTGGAGAGCGGGGTATCTGGTGCTCGTGGTGGCGTTGTGGATGAGCGGCTCGCGCGCCGCGTGGGTGGCCGGTGCCCTCGGCATGGCGGTGTGGTGGGCGGCGCATCAGCGCGCCGCTCGCGGCCGCCACCTTCCCGCGGTCTCGACCCGTGTGCTCGCGATCGTGGCCGTGGTCGTCCTGGTGGCGCTGACCGCCAGCGCGCGGCTGGGGACCGCGTCCGCCTCGAGCGGCAGCGCCATCCGATCGCTGGCCATTCGCGCCGAGTTTCTCGAAACCAGCCTGCGGATGTGGGCGACGAGCCCGGCGCTCGGCGTCGGTGTCGGCACCTACTACGATCGCTCGAACGAGTTCATGCCCCCCGGCATCCGCGCCATCTACGGCCACGAGAACGCCCACAACTACTACTTGCAGGTCGCGACCGAGTTGGGGGTGATCGGGTTCGCGCTGTTCCTCTGGTGGCTGGGCTCGGCGCTCGCGAGCGTGTGGCACGGCACGCAGCGCCACGCGAGCGACGGCGTGCTGCTGGCGGCTCTCTGCGGCTGCACCGCTTACCTCTTGACCTGCGTGACCGGCCATCCGTTCCTCGTGGTCGAGGCCGCGATCCCCTTCTGGGTCAGCCTTGCAGCGGGCGTCGCGCTCGCACGCCTGCGCGACGCGCCCGCCGCTGACCGCTGACCGCGTCGTATACTGCCCGGATGGTCGGCCGCGTCCAGCAGGGACTCGCTGTGCTCGCCGTTGTGTGGGCGATCATCGCCGCGTTTGGCGCTGTGCGCGGCGCGCGGGCGCAGCCGCCCGATCCGATGGCGCAGCTCGAGGCGGAATTCAGCAAGCTCGCCAGGGATCTCCCGCCGGCCGGCGAAGTCGGCTACCTCGAGCGGTATGAGGACGCCGGCGCGGAGGATGCCGTGCGCGCGCACTATGCCGCGCAGTACGCGCTGGTGCCGCGCGTGGTCGTCTCGCGCGTCGGCCACGAGTTCATGATCGTCGCGCACGGCATGCCGCGGCCCGGCCACGATCCGCGGCTCGACGGGTACTTCCTGGTGTCGGTGACGCCCGAGGATCACCGGGTCTATCGGCGCCTGGTCCCATGATCGCGGCTGTCGTCGGACTGTTCCTGCCGATCGGGGCGGCGTGGTGGGTCTGCGGGCGCTGCGCCTGCGCCCGGCCACGGATTCGCGGCTCACCACGGCGGCCGTCGCCTGCTGCCTGGGCATCGGGCTGTCGTCGCTGACCACCTTCGCTCGCGGTGTCGCTGCACCTGTTTCCCGGGCCGGGCGTTCGTCGCCGGCGACGCGGTGTTGTGGCTGGCGCTCGGCGCGGCCGGCCTGGTGGGCGTGCCGCCCGACATCCCAAGCCGCGGCCGACGCAGCCCCACGGCCCGCGCTGGGGCTTTCGCGATTGGCTGGCGCGCGCCGCATTCGTCGGTGGTCGTCACGGCGTCATTCTCGGTCCCGGTCATCGAGTACCTGTCGGCCCCGCACGGGCAGTGGGACGCGTGGGCGATCTGGAACCAGAAGGCCCGTTTCTTCTACCGCGCCGGCGACGGCTGGGCTGCGTGGCTGGCGATCTTCTGGGCCCAGCCGGGGCACCCGGTGCTGGTGCCGTTGAGCGTGGCCCGCCTGTGGGCGTACGCGGGCGAAGAGCTCACCGTCGCGCCGGCGCTGCTCGTCGGGCGTCTACGGAGCCACTGCGCTCGCGGTCGTCATGGGCACGCTGAACGTGGCTCGCACGCGGGCCTGGGTTGCCGGTTCGGTGCTGGCGGCGCCGTTCGCGTTCTCGCATCTCGTGGCCGCGCAAACCGCCGACCTCCCGGTGTCGATGCTGGTCGTGACCTCGCTGGCGATGCTGCGACAGGACGACCCGCGGGTGTGGCGGAATCCGCAGCGCGCGCGATCGGCGCTGCTGCTGGCAGGTCTGCTGGCCAGCCTGGCGGTGTGGACCAAGAACGAGGGCGCGGTGTTCCTTGCGGCGCTCGGCGCTCCTCGTCGCGTGGATTGCGCTGCGTCACGGCCACGCCCGCGACATGGTCTGGTGGGTGGCGGGGGCCGCCCCGGTCCTCGCCGTGGTGGTCTGGTTCAAGCTGGTCCTGACCGCGGGCGCGTCGCCGGTGTACGGTCCCAGCGACGACCGCGTCCGCTCTTGGCTACCTGGTGTCGCCCGACCGGCACGAGCGCATCATCGGGCTGATGTGGCCGCTCTTTCAGTAGCTGGGGAGGACCGTGGGCCAGATGGTCGCTGCCTGTGGTCATGGGCGGCGCGCTGGGGCTGGCGCTGACTCCGGTGGGGCGCTCTGGCCGGGGCGTGCTGGCGGTGGTTGCGGCGATGCTCATCGGCTACTACGGCGCCTACGTCGTCACGTCGATGGAGCTGACCCAGCTGGTGAACACCACCTACGAGCGTCTGATCATGCAGGTCTGGCCGGCGCTGGTGCTGGCCGCGTTGTCGGTGGGGGAGCCGGCCATTCCCGCGTTGCCAAGGTCGGTTGGAGGGGGAGACTGATGGTGTTCACCGAGACGCCGCTCGCCGGCGCGTTCATCCTCGACGTCGAGGAGCGCCGCGATTCGCGAGGGCTGTTCGCACGAACCTACTGCCGCAAGGAGTTCGAGGATCACGGCCTGGACGGCAGCCTGGTCCAGGGCAATCTGTCGTTCAACCACCGCAAGGGCACGCTTCGCGGCATGCACTTTCAGTATCCGCCCGCGGCCGAGACCAAGCTGGTGCGCTGCACGCGCGGCGCCATTCTCGACGTGATCGTGGACCTGCGTCCCGAGTCGCCGACGTTTCTCCAGCACACGTCGGTCGAGCTGACCGCCGACAACCGCCGCAGCTTCTTCGTGCCGAGCCAGGTTCGCGCACGGATATCAGGTGCTGGAGGACGCGCACCGAGGTCGCGTACCTCACCGGGGCCTACTACGCGCCGGAGCACGAGGGCGGCCTGCCGTACGACGATCCGCGGCTGGCGATCGCGTGGCCGCTCGCCGCCACCGACATGTCGGACCGCGACCGCCGCTGGGCGCCGCTCGATGCAGTCGAATCGACGATTCGCGCGCGGATGGCGGCGGGCGGCGCGCACGGGGACCGGCGCGTGATCATGGTCGACGCGGCGCTGCGCGCCCGGGAGGCGAGCGGGCGGCCGATCCGCATGGGGATGATCGGCGCCGGCTTCATGGGCCGCGGCGTCGCCAACCAGGTGGTCAACCACGTTACCGGGATGCGGCTGTCGGCGGTCTACGCGCGCCGCGTGGACCAGGGCGTGGCGGCCTACACCTATGCCACGCCGGGCTGCGAGCCCGCTGTGGTCAGCACGCAGGAGGCGCTGGATCGCGCGATTGAGGCCGGACGGCCGGTGGTCACCGACGATCCGTTCCTGCTGTGCCGTTCGCCTCACCTCGACGCGCTGATGGACGTCACCGGCGCCATCGAGCTTGGCGCGCAGGTGGCGCTCGAGACGTTCAGCCACGGCAAGCATCTGGTGCTGATGAACGCCGAGCTGGACGCGACGCTGGGCCCGATCCTGGACGTCTACGCCCGGCGCCGCGGCGTGATCGTGTCCACCTGCGACGGCGATCAGCCGGCGGTGCAGATCAACTTGAACCGGTTCGTCAGGGGCTTGGGGCTCGTGCCCCGGGTGATGGGCAACATCAAGGGCCTGCAGGACCGCTACCGCACGCCGCTGACCCAGCGGGGGTTTGCCGAGAAGTGGGGGCAGAAGCCGGAGATGGTCACGGCGTTCGCCGACGGCTCGAAGGTGAATTTCGAGCAGGCCATCGTGGCCAATGCGGTGGGAATGACCGTGGCCCGGCGCGGCATGCTGGGTTACGACCACCCGGCGCACATCGACGCGCTGACGACCCGCTACGACCTGGACCAGCTGCGGCAGCTGGGCGGCATCGTCGAGTACGTGGTGGGGGCGCAGCCGGGCCCGGGTGTCTTCTGCCTGGCGGAGCAGCCCGACGCGCGCCAGCGGCACTACTTGAACCTGTACAAGCTGGGCGAGGGCCCGCTGTACTGCTTCTACACGCCGTATCACCTGTGCCACTTCGAGGCGCCCACCAGCGTGGCGCGTGCGGTGCTGTTTGGCGATTCCGCCGGTGTGCCGCTGGACGGTCCGCGCGTCGAAGTGTGCGCGGTGGCGAAGCGGGATCTGCGCGCCGGAGAGGTGCTCGACAACTACGGCCACTTCATGACCTATGGCGAGGCCGCGACCGTCGGCGAGCGCCGCGCGGGCCGCTATCTGCCCGAGGGCCTGGTGGAAGGGTGCCGCCTGGTGCGGGACGTGGCGAAGGACGCGGTCGTCACCTACGACGACGTGACGCTACCGCCGGACCGCGTCGCCGACCGGCTGTACGACGAGCAGAACCAGCGCTGGCCTTCCCCCTAGGCCGATTCCGGCGGGGCGTCTCCGTCGAGTCCCTGGAACACGATGATGTTGCGCTGACCCAGCTGGGCGCGCCCGCTGCGCCGCGTGCCGCCCAGGATCTTGGTCAGGGCGATGAAGGTTTCGCGGTCGCCCGCCGTCGAGCATCGGGTCGGCCAGGGCATCCAGCAGCCGCAGCTCGAACTGCGAGACGGTCAGCTTCTCGTCGAAGGCGAGCAGCGCGCGGCCGTCTGCCAGCGGCACCAGCTCTGCCCCCGTGCGTTCGGTCAGCGTCCGGCTCGGGGACACGACGATCACCGCTCGGCTGCCGTATTCCGCGAGCTCGGCCGGCGAACGCGGCTGCTCCTGCTCGAGGGGCTGGACGACACGCACGACGGCGCGGCTGAGGTCGCGATCGACGGCACGCAGCGCGGCAATCGTGTCCTCCGGCAGCGTCAAGGTGATGGCCCGCGACGGCCGGCTGAACTTGCGCGGCCGTCCACGGCGGTTGGCTCCGGCGCGGACGCTGAAGCCTTTGGCACTCATGGGCTTTGGCATAAGCGACGGCTCCGGGATCGACATAAAGGCCGTCATCACGATCGCAGCGGTCAGTCGGAAACGCCTCATGTGCCTCCAGGTCGCCCGTCGTTGCACGCATTCCGGCTGGTCCGGCCGACAGCCGTCAATTTCAGTTAGAAAATACGGCACGAAGGTGATAATTTTACAACAAAAAGCGAGTCAATCGCCTTCAAATGCCATCAACCGATCCCGGGCTGCGATGCCGCCTTTGCACCGCTCCCCTCAGTCACCCGGTCTGGGACCTTGGCGCGGCGCCTCTGGCTAACGCCTACCGCCGCCCCAACGAACAGGCACGCGAGCTCCATTATCCACTGCGTCTGTACCTTTGCGAGCGCTGTACGCTGGTCCAGCTGGAGGCGGTGGCGTCACCGGCGACGATCTTCGCCGACTACGCCTACTTCTCCTCGTATTCCAGCACGCTGCTGCGACACTCCGAGACGTTTGCCGACGCGGCGATCGATCGCCTGGGCCTGAAGCCGAGCGACCTCGTGGTCGAGGTTGCCAGCAACGACGGCTACCTGCTGCAGTACTTTCAGCGCCGGGGCATCCAGGTGTTCGGCGTAGAGCCGGCGAGCAACGTCGCCGAGGCCGCCGTCGCCAAGGGCATCCCCACCGTCGCGCGCTTCTTCGGCGCGCAGACCGCGCGCGACCTGGCGGCCCAAGGGCCTGCGGCCGCGGCTGATCGCCGCCAACAACGTGGTGGCGCACGTGCCCGATCCCAACGACTTCATCTGCGGGCTCGGGACCCTGCTGGCCCCCGACGGCACCGTCAGCCTCGAGTTCCACTATCTGCTGCGGCTGGTGCAGGACGCGCAGTTCGACACCATCTACCACGAGCACTTCCAGTACCTGGTCGCTGCGCTCGATCACGGCGGCGCTGGCGGCGCACCAGCTGGCGGTCGTGGACGTGGAGGAGCTGCCGACCCAGGGCGGATCGCTGCGCGTCTACGCGCGGCACGCGGCGGCCGCAGGGCAGCCGAGCGCGGCCGTGGCGAGCCTGCGCGCTCGAGAGGATGCGGCGCAGCTTGCCCACCCCGCCACCTACCGAGCCCTGGCGCAGCGCGCGGACCGCCAGAAGGCCGACCTGCTCGGCTTCCTCGGCGATGCCAAGCGGGAGGGCAAGTCGGTGGTGTGCTTCGGCGCCGCGGCGAAGGGGACGATGCTCCTGAATTACTGCGGCGTGCGGAGCGACCTGGTGGACTACGCGCTCGACAGCAACCCGCACAAGCAGGGGATGCTGCTGCCCGGCCTCGAGATTCCCATTTGCAGCCCTGATCGAGCGGCCGAAACCCACCCGGACTATGTGCTGATCCTGCCGTGGAACATCCGCGACGAGGTGATGAAGCAGATGGCCCACGTGCGCGGGTGGGGCGGCCAATTCGTGGTGCCGGCCCCGGAACTGCGCGTCCTGGCCTAGAGCCCGTAGCCCGGAGCCGGGCCGGAGCCTGTAGCCCTTCATCCCCGCCAGTAAAACTCGCTGTCGATCTGCGCGGTCGCGAGCAGGTGGCGCAGCTGCTTGATTCGCGTGAACGGCCGGTGGGTCATGCCCTCCGCATCCAGCTTCACGTGCGCGTAGAGGTCCCGTAGCTGCGTGGTGCCGCGTTTCAGGTCCCAGTCGCAGCGAAATCCGGGCAGCTCCTGCGACACCCGATCGAAGCTCACCCGGTAGCTGCGCTGGTCGGGATCGCTCTTGCCGAAGGTGACCTCGCAGTCCGGGAACACCTCGCCGATGCACAGCGCGATCTCGCGGATCTGGTAGTTCTCGTCGCTGCGGCCGACGTTGAACACGCGGTTGTGCACGGCCTCGCGCGGCGCGTGCAGCGCGGCGCGGAACGCGCCGCAGATGTCGAGCACGTGGACGATCGGCCGCCACGGCGTGCCGTCGCTCACCATCGCGATCTTCCTCGACGTCCACGCCAGCGCCGACAGGTTGTTGACCACCAGGTCGAACCGCATGCGCGGCGAGGCCCCGTAGGCGGTGGCGTTGCGCAGGAAGGTGGGTGAGAAGCGGTCGTCGGCGAGGTCGGCCAGCTCGCGCTCGTCCAGCATCTTGCAGACCGCATAGTCGGTCTGCGGATCGAACGGCGACTCTTCGTCGACGATGTCGGCGCTGGACTTGCCGTAGACACTGCACGACGAGGAGTAGACGAATCGCTCGATGCCGGCCTGCTTGCACAGTGTGGCCAGCCGCACCGTGGCGCGATGGTTGATGTCGAAGGTGACGCGGCGCGACAGCTCGCCGAGCGCGTCGTTCGACAGCCCGGCCAGGTGCGCCACCGCATCCACGCCGTCGAGGTCCTTCAGCTCGACGTCGCGCAGGTCCTTGACGATGACCGGATAGTTCGACCGGGGTGGCGGCCCCAGCAGGGCGTCGTGGAAGTAGTTGGTGTCGAGCCCGACGACTTCGTGGCCGGCGTCCATCAAGTAGCCCGCCAGCAGGCAGCCGATGTAGCCATCGGTGCCGGTGATGAGAACCCTCACGTCACCACACTTTCCAGGGCGCCTGCCCTTTGGCCCACAGCTCTTCCAGGGCCTGCCGATCCTTGGGCGTGTCCATGCACTGCCAGAAGCCCTGGTGCCGGAACGCCGCCAGTTGCGTGTCGCCCGCCAGCCGCGTCAACGGGCCGTTCTCCCAGGCGGTGTCGTCGCCCTCGATCACGTCCAGGGCACGAGGCTCGATCACGAAGAACCCGCTGTTCACCCAGACGGCGTGGAGCCGCGGTTTCTCCTCGAACTCGACCGTGCCGCCGCCGATGGTCTTGAACGTGATGACGCCGAAGGGAAGCACGGGCTGCACCGCGGTGACGGTGACCAGTTTGCGCTGCGCCCGGTGAAACTCCAGCAGGTCCTTCAGGTTCACGTCGGCCACGCCGTCGCCGTAGGTCATGCAGAACCGGTCGTCGCCGATCAGGTGGCGGATCCGCTTCAGGCGCCCGCCGGTCGCCGTGTCCAGGCCCGTGTCCACGACCTGCACCCGCCAGTCCGCGCTGACCTCTTTGGCGAAGTGGTCGGCGATCAACTTGCCGGCGTAGCCGGCGCAGACGATGAAGTCGGAGATGCCGTAGTGGTGATAGTGCTTCAGGATGTGCCAGATGATGGGGCGGCCGCCGATCTCGACGAGCGGCTTGGGGCGCAGCACGGTCTCTTCACCCATCCGGGTGCCCTGACCGCCGGCGAGGATCACGGCTTTCACGACGTGCGGGCCCTCGGCGTGCCGAGACCCGCGCGGTGCAGGAACACCTTGAACGACTCGGTCAGTGTGCCCCAGCCGTAGACGATCGAGCCCTTGAGCGGGTTCTGCGACGCCTCGGCGAAATAGGCGCAGAAGCCGGGCACCTCGCGCCAGCTTCCACCCGTCGATCACCGCCTGCGAGATCAGCTGGAAGCCCAGCTTGAAGTCGTCCGAGAACTGATCGAAGGGCAGCGTTGCGCGCCCACTTGGCGCTGTAGACGCGGAAGCCGGAATGGAACTCCGACATCCGCACGCCCATCATCCAGTTGTCGAGCGTCGTGAGGATGCGGTTGGCAATGAACTTCCACCACGGCATGCCGCCCTCGAGCGCGCGCTTGGGCGGGCAGAAACCGCGAGGCAATCACCATCGCGTAGCGGTCCGGGTGGATCTTCTCCAGCAGCGCCGGGATCCCCGACGGGTCGTACTGGTTGTCGGGGTGCAGCTCGATGATGTAGTCGGCGCCGGCGTCGAGCGCCGTGCGGAAGAGCGTTTTGATGCTGCCGCCGAAACCGCGGTCCACCGGATGCCGCACGACCGTGATGCCGAGCCGCTCCGCGATTGCCACGGTGTCGTCCTTGCTGGCGTTGTCCACCAGGATGATCTGGTCGATATATCCCGGAGGAATTCGCTTGAACGTGGCTTCGAGAGTCCTGGCGCTGTTGCGGGCCGGCATGATGGCCACGACGCGGCCCCGACCAGTGGAGTGTTCCGGCATTCGATCTGGTGAATTATACCGGGCGCCGGAGTGCGCTACGGCGCCAGATCCGCGAACTCCTCGTAGGGCAGGTCGCAGCCCAGTCGTGTCAGCTCGGCCTGGCAGTAGGCATCTACCTCGCGCTGCTGCGCCGGCGACAGCAGCTCGGACGAGCCGCCCTGCGTGCCCTTCCGCATCATGCGGCCCGGCTCTCGCCAGGGGATCACGCGGCCCATTGAGAACTTGTCGTCGATGCCGCGCATGTATTCGAACGTGGACTGGCGCACGACGTCCTGAATCACGGCCTCGGAAACGCGGATGTCGAGAAACGCGGCGATGCGGCGCACCGTTCCCTCGAGGTCGCGTTTCATTGTCTTGAACGACAGCAGCAGGACGTTCGGACGGTGACGCTGCCGCCAATAGCTGGCCGTGGCCTCGGGCCACGACAGGCCCATGAAGTTCACGCCCGAGACGTAGGCGCTGATACCAGGTGTCCACCGACCACATCGCCGGCCCGTAGACGCCGTCCCTGAGGAAGAAGTAGCTCGAGACGAAGACGTCCTTGGGATCGCGGATCACGCCGATGTAGCGCGCCTCGGTCGACTCCGGCAGCAGCTCCCAGTGGAAGTGGGTCTTCACCACCCGCTTGCGTTCGGGCGCGGAGGTCCAAGCCGTGGCCTGGTCGATCGGCACCGCGTAGCGCTGCATGAAGCCGGGCATCACCGCGATGTCGGGCCAGGGGATGACGTCGTGGACGTGGGTGAACTCGCCCTTGCCGTGCCAGATCAGCTGGTGCGCGATCTGCATCGTCCAGTTGGTGCCGCTCTTGGGCATCGTCATCACGAACACGTCCTGGGGACCCGGCACGTAGTCGCGGAACGGGTTCTTCTGCGCCACCCGCTTCTCGTTGCCCTTGGCCATCGCCGCCAGGAACCTGGGGCCGCGCCCCAGCGCCTCGGCGGTGCGGATCATCGGCCAGCCGATGCCGTAGATCGCGGCGCCCATCAGGGCCTGCACCGCCAGCGGCGGCGGCTTGCGCACGTAGGGTTTGGTAGTCGCCACGGCGGGGGGATTATACGTATCAAGTCACAATTCACAATTCACAATGCACAAAGGCAGGCCGGAACTGCAGTTCCGTGTCTTTGACGTTTGCGTGACTTGTGAATTGTGAATTCAGGAGCGCTGAACGTACAGCACAGCGCTCCTGATCATCTGCGCCGCCGACAGCAGCACCACCGGAATCGCCGCCAGGTGCGGCCAGCGCGCCGGGCTGCGCGCCGAGACCTGCAGCGCGACGACCAGCAGCAGCAGCCCGGGGCCGAGCACGATGCGGTGCGCCAGATCGGCGTCGGGAAACCCGAGCGCGAACAGCAGCAGAAACCCGCCGGTGCACGCCAGCGCCCGCCGTGCGTCGCGCGCCGAGGCCGCGTTGGCGATCAGCACGGCCAGCGCCCAGACGAGCGGCAGGCCGAACGTGCCGCCCCACCCGCCCCGACCCGGCCATAACCGCGTGGTGACTTGTCCCATGTCGCCGAGGCTGATCGCGAACCGCAGGACGCCCGTCACGGCGTCGGCCGGCGAGTCGTACCACTTCGTCATCTCGCTCATCGGGCCGCTGGCGAAGACGTCGCCGTAGACGCGGAGGTTCTGTGCTCCAATCAGCAGCAGGCCCGAGCACACGGCGCCGACCGCGCCGCCGAGGCCGATCCACGCCGTCGCGCTGAGAAGTCGGCCCCGCTGGAAGATCCAGACGCCCAGCACAAGGACGATGGCCAGCGGGAAGTTGACGCCCTTGCCGCCCACGACCAGGCCGGCCAGCCAGCCGGCCCACAGCAAGTCCACCCACGACACGTCGTCCTTGGGCGCCACCAGCCACGCCAGCACGACCAGCGACGGGGCCGCGAAGAACAGGTCGTTCTTGATCAGCACCAGCTGCTGGAAGACCACCGGCACCACCAGGAGCAGGCTGCGGGCCCAGGGTGAGCTGCCCTGGCCGAACCAGGTGCGGACGCTGGCCAGCGTGAGGAGGTAGAGCAGTAGCCCCAGCACGCCGTGCATGCGCACCAGCAGAGGGCCGGCGACGGGGATCTGTCTCAAGTCGGCGATCACCAGCTCGTAGAACGCGCCGGCGATGTTCACCTTCGGATCGGCCGACGGGTTGTAGTCCAGCGTGCCCACGCGCTCGATCTGCGCGATGCGCTCGAGCTGGTAGGGGTCGGCTGCCTCGACGGGCAGGGCGATGTTGACCGCCATCACCAGCGCGGCCACGCCCGCCACGGCCGGCCATGGCGCCACGGCGCCGACCGCGTTCCGCCAGCGCCACGCGGGGGTTCCGCGCCGCCGCTGCCACACCGTCGCCGCCACCGCCGCCGCCAGGTTGAAGGGCACCAGGTCGTGCAGCGTGCCGATGCCGGTGCTGGTCAGCACCTGCACCTCCAGCGACAAGACGCAGCACGCGAGGTAGATCGCGGTGAAGAGCGACAGCGGCGTGCGCGCCCACGGCACGAACACCGCCAGGAGGGGGATGAGGTTCATGGGCTCGGCGGGCCGAGCCTGGGCGAAGCGTCGCTAGCGGTCAAATCGATTGAAAGGCGTCGGCGCGTCCACCGGCTTGCCGCCGGCTTCCTGTACCCGCGCCGCGCGCAGGATGTTCGGCAACCCGTAGTTGCCCTCGTGGCACGCGTACTCGTAAATCGGCCCTTCGAAGCGCCGCAGCGGCGTCTCGCCCGACCACGACCGAGTCCACGTGGACGGGTCCTCCGCTGTGAACTGATACCGGATGGTGTCGCGGTCCGTCATCGTGAACCGTTCTACGACGCGCATCGTCTCGCTGGCGAAGATGTCCTGCCTGGCGCTCTGCGGCGGGCCGCGGAAGTTGGTGATCGCGGTGAAGTTGGTGGTTTCGACCACCAGCGTGTCGCCTTCCCACCGGCCGCGGGCGATGCCCGCCATCTGCTGCACCGCGGGGTTCGGCACGGCGCGTCCGTCCAAGGCAATCAGCCGCACGTCGTGCATCATCTCGTGGCGGATCACGACGTGGTCGGGTGACTGCAGGAACTGGAAGTTGGCGTTGTAGGTCGGCGGAATCATCGGCGGGCCGACGTTGCCCCAGGTGATGCACCGCTCGGCCGGCGTCCGCGCCTGCGCGCTGTCGGCGGGGCCCACGCCCTTGCGCGCTTCGGCGCGGGCGGCCAGGCGCTGCCGCGCAGCGGCGGTGATCGGTGGAATCTTCCCGTCGGGCGGATCGGTGATGATCGACGTCCGCAGGTTGGCCTGCTTGGCGTAGTTTTCCGCCTGCCACAGCGCGTCGTCGTAGTGGATGTCCTGGCGTGACTGCCCGGCCAGCCGGTCGAGCCGGCTCTTGAGGAACGCCTTGGCTTCCTCCGGCGTGAAGAACTCCTTGCCCTTGGCTTCCTCCGGCCGCTCCAACGGCGTGTAGCTGTCGTTGGTCCAGTAGCCCTTGAAGTCCGGGTGGCCGTCGATGGTGCGCGGCGGGTTCCACTTGGTCGCGCCCTGGCCGCCGATGACCGCGACGCACAGCGGGACAAGGGCTGTGGCCAGAAGGGCCGGGACAGAGCGACGGCGACCACGCATGAGGCCTCCTCGACACGGCGGGAACCATGAGCTCGACTTGCCTGAAGCCCCATCAAGCTACCGCCGCGGGCGCCGGGGGTCAACCCGAATGCGCGAAGAAGCGGGGCCTCGGTCTAGCGCGTGCCGGCGTCGGCCAGGGCCTCGCGCAGCACGCGCCCGTCGGTTCGTGCCATGCGCACACCGGTCAGGACGCTGAGCGTGGGCACGATGTCGGCGGGGCTGGCGACCACGGCATGCTGCCCCGGGGCGATCCCCGCACCGAGAAACGCCAGCGGGACCCGCGTGTCGTAGTCCTGCGGCGAGCCGTGGTTCGCGCCCGTGGCGCCGGTCCAGTTGCGCTCGAACACGACAACCAGGTCGCCCGATGCGCCCCGGGTAATAGCTTCTTCGCAGGCCGATCAACGTCGGATCGGTCGTCGCCGTGGAGGCGGCTACATCGGCCGACCAGTACAGTTTCTCGATGCCGCGCACGCCGAGGACGGCTGCCTCGACTGCCTGCACCGCCGACGGGTTGGCGCGGATACGCTCGAGCACGCCGGGCACGAAGTACAGATACGGTGTCGCCATTGCCTCGACGTAGTGGCCCCGGCCGAACTGCTTGTCGAGCGCCGCTTCGACGGCGTTGGCGACGTTGGCCAGCCGTGACGCGGCCGGTGACGCCAGACGCGGCGGCGCCTCTGCCGCCGGCAGGTGCGGGAAACGTCTGCTCCGGCAGCGTGGCCACGCCGTGGTCCGACGAGAAGGCCAGCACGTAACGATCGCGGCCCACTTTGGCATCGAGCACCGCCAGCAGGCGCCCGATGGTCGCATCCAGGCGCACCAGCACGTCCTGTACCTCGTGGCTTCGGGGGCCGTAGTCGTGGCCCACGATGTCGAGTGTCGAGAAGCTGACGGCGAGAAAGTCCGTGGTCTGTCGCTGTCCCAGCTTCTCCTCCGTGATCAGGTGCTCGGCCAGCGCGCCCAGGTAATCGTCGGCCATCGGCGTCCCGTCCCAGGAGTCGAGGATCGACGGGGTGGCGTCGGACAGCCGAACGGGTTCGTTGAAAAGATGCGGAAACGTGCCGCGGGTGACCGGCTCTCCGGGCGCCCGATCGGCGTATTTGTAACTCGTCTCCGCCTTCGCCCGGTCCCAGGTCTCGAATTGCTTCAGCGAGACCGGATGCGACCGCACGAAGGCGTCCACAGCTGCGGAAGCCGTCTTTGTCAGCGCACTGGAGGTCGCGAAGGTGGCGGCGCCGTCCTCCTTCCAGACAATCGTGGAGTTGACACCGCCATGGCCGCCCAGCCCGATCGCCGACCTGGCCTTCAGCGACAGCGACACGACGCGCGGCCGCCCATTGACCTGGCGCTTCAGCTCGTCGGCGAAGTTCGGGACCAGGTACCACTTCGCGCTGTGCGTCTCCTCGCCATGCTGCCCGCCGAACGGCAAGGACCGCGCCTCCCGGTCCTCCGTGCAGGCGATGAACTCGTGAGTGGTGACGCTGTACCACGTGTTGTCCACCATGCCGTGCACGGCTGGCAGCGTGCCGGAGCCGATGGTGGCGTGCCCGGGACAGGTCCTGGTGTTCGCGTACGGATAGGCGGCCTCGGTGAAGGCGGCCCCCTTGGTGAGAATCTCCTTCAGGCCGCCGCTCCACATGTCGCTGTACTGCGTCACGTAGTCGGCGCGGAACTGATCGGCCACCAGGATCACGACCAGCCGCGGCGGGGCCGGCGCGGGATTTCTCCGGCCGGGTGCCTGCGCCGCGGTCCGCGGCGACACGAGCGCCAACGCTCCCGCTGTCAGCAGCACGAGACTGGAAAGAAAGACTCGCACGGCCCCTGACTATACCTCTGTCGTGTTACGGACGGTTTTCGACGCTGCTACGATTGGGCCTGTGATGTCCACGCCTTCTCCACCGACGCTGGTCCTCGCGCGCGTTCGCGCTCGCCGCCTCGGCCGTCCACGCGGCGCAGCGCGGTGCCGGCGGGGGACCGGCGCCCGCGAGGGAAGTCACCGTCGCGGCGATTCCTGGCGTCGTCGCCGCCGGCAGCACCTGGATGCGGGCGTGGCAGGGCACCGACAACGCCGACGGCCTCGTGGCCGCCCCCGACGGCGGCCTGCTGTTCGCGCAGGAGCAGCCCAGCCGCGTCAGCAAGCTCGACGCCGACGACCGCGTGTCGATAGTGGTCGAGGACACGCACGGCGCGGGGTCGCTGGCCATCGACACGCGCGGCCGCATGCTGGCCGTGCTGCGCACCTGCACCGATCCCGGCGGTCAACCGGCGCAGTGCACCGAGCCGACGGCGATCGCCGTGCTGAGCCCGACGCGAACCACGCTGACCACGTCGTTCGACGGGAAGCCCCTGGGGCGGTTGAACGACCTGGTGCCGCATCGCAGCGGCGGCGTGTTCTTCACCGTCGGCGGCGCGTTCTTCATGAACGCGGCGGGCGTGGTGGCCAGCCTGGGCCCGGACATCCGTGCCAACGGCATCATGCTGAGCCCGGACGAGCGAACGCTCTACGTCACCAACGGCGCCGGCATCCTGGCCTTCGACGTCGCCGCCGATGGCACCACGGCGGGACGGCGCGAGTTCGCGAAGCTGGCGGCCGGCGGCACGGGTGACGGAATGGCCGTGGACGCCATCGGGCGTCTGTATGTGACGTCGCAGACGGGCGTGCAGGTGTTCGCGGCGGACGGCGCTTACCTGGGACTGATCCCGACGCCACGCAGTGCGATCAGCGTCGCGTTCGCGGGGCCCGGCAAGCGCACGCTGTACGTGGTCGGCAGCGGCGCGCTGGGGCCGGACGGACAGGAATTCGCGACGCCGGCCGGCGTCCGCAACAACGCCAAGACGATTTACAAGCTCCCCATGTTGGCGGCGGGGTTCGCGGGGCGGGCGAAATAGAAGGACGTTCTTGGTCCTTGGTTCTAAGTCCTTGGTCCGTCCTTGGTCCGCACGTCCTTAGTCCCGCGGCGTGAGCGCGCCTGCCAGCTCGCCGATGTCGCTGAGCGACTCCAGCCGCTCCACTAGCTCGAACGCGCGCGTGACGGCCTCCGGCGGCAGCACCAGCGAGGCGCAGTCGCTGAACTTCTCGTACAGCTCGTCGCGCGTGAACGGCAGATCGGGCCCGCCGCGATAGCGCTCGTCGGCGTGCTCCACCAGCGTCCGGCCGTCGGTCGTGTCCACTTCGACCGTGCTCCGGATCTTCTCCCAGCCCTTCGCCTCGATTTCGGGGTCGAGCACGCGATCGACCTTGGCCATCATCGCCTGCACCGGCGCGCTCTGCACGAACGCGTCGTTGAACTCGTGGATGCCCGCCTTCCGCCGCAGCGCAATCGCCGACACCATGAACGCCGGGCAGAACTTGGCCTCGAGCTCGTTGTGGGCGATGGGGTAGCGCAGCGGGTTGAGGATGTTGGAGCCGGCGCGGACGCGGATACGCGCGATCTGTTCCGGCGCCACGTCGTGTGTGATCACCAGCCGGCGCATGGCATCCATGGTCGGATGTCCCAGCACGCCGCACGGGTAGGGCTTGATCGAGACGCCTGGCCACACGATGGTGTGCGGGTTGCCCAGCTTGCCGGCGATGCGATCGGCGTCGAAGCCCTCGCCGTGGCTGAAGACCTGGAAGAATCCCCACGGCGGCTCCAGGCCGTCGTGGCCGCCGGTCAGGCCGCGCTGCGCCAGCTCGGCGGCCATCACGCCATTCTGCGCCGCGCGTCCGACGTGCAGCGGCTTGGTCATGGTGCCGAAGTTGACGCGGATGCCCGACGCCATGCTGGACGTGATGGCGAGCGCGTGTGCCACCGCGTCCCGGCCGAGCCCCAGCAGCTTCGCGGACGCGACCATCGCGCCGAACGTGCCGATGGTGCCCGACGAGTGAAAGCCCTTCTTGTAATGGTTGGGGTGGATCGCCTCGGCGATCTTGCACTCCACCTCGAAGCCGGTCAGGAACGCCTCGAGCACCTGGCTGCCTGACGCATGGCGCGGCTCGCCGACCGCCAGCGCCGCCACCATCGGCGGCACGGTCGGGTGGGTCAGCAGGCCGAAGATGCGGTCGGCGCTGGTGGCCAGCTGCGTGTCGTCCCAGTCGAGGGCGTGGCCGCTCGTGCCGTTCACCAGCGCGGCCGACGACGCACCGCTGCGCAGCGGCGTCGTGCCGAAAACGGTGGCCTGGCTGCGGCCGTCGCTGTCGGCGACGTGCGCCCGCAGGATGTGGCCCACCTCCTGCGTGGACCCGGCCAGCATCACGCCCAGGCCGTCGATGATGCACCGTTTGGCGATGGCCACGGCCTCGGCCGGAAAGGCCGCGAGCCGCGCATTGGCGATGAAATCCACCACTTCGCCGGTTACGCTTTTCCCCTGTGTCATGAGCCGTCCATAGTAGACTCCGCGGAGCAGTTTCGGCGAACCACTAATCAAGGAGAGGAACATGAGCAAGGCGGTGGGTGCTCTCATTGCTATCGCAGTCGTGATCCTCGGGGCGTCGATCGTGGCGCAGCAGCCGGCCGCTCCTGCTCCGACGGGCCCCGTTCCCGCAGGCCTCCCGGACTGGGCGTATACACCGCCGCCACCGCCCGGGTCGCCGCCGCCGCCCTCCGCGCTCCCCGCCGATGACAACGCGGTGGTCTCGATTCCGGGGACCACCAAGACGTTCACGCGCGCGCAGCTTCGGGCGCAAAAAGAAACGATGGACTGGTATCCCGAGGATCGTCATGGGACCCTCCCCGACATCGCCCGGTTCGGGAAACAGGGCGTGCGCCAGTGCACCCTGTGTCACCTTCCGGACGGTTCCGGGCGGCCGGAGAACGCGCCGATCAGCGCCTATCACCCCACCTATTTCCTGCAGCAGATGCAGGACTTCAGGGACGGACTGCGCAAGAGCGCCGATCCGCGAAAGGCGAACACCAACAACATGATCGGCTTCGCCAAGGCGACAACCCGCGAGGAGGATTTGGCCGCGGCGCAGTATTTCGCGCAGCAGCCGTACCCGCGTCGCATCAAGGTCGTCGAGTCGAAGACCGCGCCGAAAGTGCGGCTCCAGGGCGGGATGCACATGGGCGTTCCGGCGAGCGAGGGCGGCGGGATGGCGCCAATCCCCGCCGACGAGATCATCGAGATCCCGGACGACAACCTGCGGGCCGAGGCACGCGACACGCGCATGTCCTGGACGGCGTACGTGCCGCCCGGCACGCTGAACCGCGGCAAGCAGGTGGCGGCGAAGGCTCAGTGCGCGACCTGCCACGGCGCGAACCTCGAAGGCATCGGCCCGGTGCCGGCGTTGGCGGGCCGCTCGCCCAGCTACACGATGCGGCAGCTCTTCGACATGAAGACGGGCGCGCGGCGCGGCCCGTGGTCCGAGCTGATGAAACAGGTGGTCACCAACATGTCGGTGCAGGACATGATGGCGGTCTCCGCCTTTGCTGCCTCGACGCCGGCGCCCGCGGCCGCGCGTCCGACGACGACGACCGCAGCGCGCTGAACCTTTCGTCTTTGGTCTCTGGTCTTTGGTGATCACCAAGGACTGGAGACCAAAGACGAGGCTGTGGACCTCGATCGGTATTGCGCGCGAGTCGGCTACGACGGTCCCCGCGAGCCGTCGCTCGATGTCCTGCGCGCCCTGCACGAGCGGCACGCCCAAGCGATTCCATTCGAGAACCTGAACCCGCTGCTGGGGCTGCCGGTGCCGCTCGATCCGGAGGCCCTCGAGCGCAAGATCCTGGACCAGGGCCGCGGCGGTTGGTGCTTCGAGCAGAACTGGATGTTCAGGCGCGCGCTCGAGGCCATCGGCTTCGAGGTGCGCGGCCGGGCCGCGCGTGTGCTGTGGGGTGCGCCCGAAGGGCGCGTCGGGGCGCGCAGCCACATGGTGCTCGAGGTGCCCTTGCAGGGGCGCGCCTACCTGGCCGACGTCGGCTTCGGCGGCGTCACGTTGACCGGCCCGATCGACTTCGACTCGCGCGAGCCGCAGGCGACGCCGCACGAAAGGTTCCGCCTCGACCTGTCCGGCGAGGGCGACTACGTTCTTGCCGTGGAGCTGGAGCAGTGGGCGCCGATGTACCGGTTCCGGCGCGAGGAGCAGCTGCTGCCCGATTACGAGGTGGCCAGCTTCCACCTGTGCCATCACCCCGACTCGTTCTTCCGCCGCGACCTCGTGGCGGCGCGGGCGTTCCAAGGCGGCCGATACGCGCTCCGGAACAACCGGCTGAGCGTGCATCGAGCTGGCAATCCGCCGCAGACCGAGATTCTCTCGACCGCCGATAAACTGCGGGCGACGCTCGAGCGTAAGTTACTGGTGAGACTCCCAGAGCACGAGGGGCTAGCGCCTGTCCTTCGAGCGGATTGCCAGCGGGGGGTGAGGGCTCCGGGCTGCCAGGCTCCAGGCCCGATCCGTGAAAATCCCTGCAGAACTACCAACTACCAACTACCCACTACCAACTAGCTCTGAACATGGTTTAGAATACTAAACAGTGTTCACTTCAAACGAAAACTCTGAAAGGACCGGCCCGGCATCGCTCAGCCGCGCCGACCGGCAGCAGCAGGCCCGGGACCTCACGCGCCGGGCCATCCTCGACGCCGCGCTCGAGTTGTTCGTGGCCGACGGCTACGCCCAGGTGTCGATGCGGAACATCGCCGCCAAGGTGGACTACAGCCCGGCGGCCATCTACAGCTACTTCGCCTCGAAGGACGACATCTTCCACGCCCTGGCCGAGGAAGGCTTCCGGCTGCTGGGGGCGGCGCACATGACCGATGCGCCCAGTGCCGATCCGCTCGACGACATCCGCCTGGCGGCGTGGCGGCTCTACGAGTTCAGCAAGCGCCAGCCGCAATACTTCGCGCTGGTGTTTCTGGATCGCCGCGTGCCCCGCATCGCCCGCGAATCGGAGAGCTTCGCCTTCATGGTGGAGATCAAGAACGCGATCCGCACCCGCATGCGGCGCTGCATCGACGAAGGACTGTTCCCGGCGTCGCTCGACATCGACGTCGCCTTGCGCCTGATCCTGGTGCCGGTGTTCGGCCTGGTGCTGCTGCAGCTGTCCGGCCGCCTGCTGCCGCACGAAGACGCGGACGCGCTGGTGCGCGACGCCATCGAGACGACGATTGCCGGCCTGCGTGCCGGCGCCGCCACACACGCGCGCGGCGCCGTGCCGGCGGCGCTCAACGGCGAGGCCGCCGTTCACCCGAGCAAGGAGACCCCGTGAATCCGCCCGCCTTCCGCTCGCAGTCCCCGCCCTGTCGCCGCCGTCCTCGCGGTTGCGCTCTCGATTGTCGCGGCCGCCTGTGGCGACAACGGCTCGCAGGCCGCGGTGCCGGCCGAGTCGAAGCCCGCACCGGTGCGCGTGGAGACCGCGCCCGCCGAACAGGAACCGATCGCGCGCTTCCTGAACGTGTCGGGCACGCTGGCGGCCGAGGAGCAGGCCGAAGTAGCGGCAGAGGTCGCTGGTCGCGTCATCGGCACGCCGGTGGAGCGGGGCACGCAGGTGGCTGTCGGCAGCACCCTGGTGCGCGTGGCCGCCGACGAAGTCCAGGCGCAGGCGCTGGAAGCCGACGCCAACGTGGCCCAGATTCAGGCGCGTCTCGGACAGGCGCCGTCCGACGATTTCGACGTCGAGCGGGTGCCGGAGGTGGCGTCGGCCCGGGCGAACCGCGACCTGGCCCGCGCCGATTTCGAGCGCTTCGGCATGCTGTACGAACGCAAGCTGGTGTCGAAGGCCGAGTACGACGCGCGCCAGGCGCAGGCCGACAACGCCGAGCGGCAGTACGAGAGCGCTCGCAACGGCGCCGAGCAGCAGCGTCAGGCACTGGCCGGGGCGCAGGCGCGGCTGTCGCTGGCGCGCAAGGCCGTCGCCGATACCGTGGTCCGGGCGCCGTTCGCCGGCGTGGTGGCCGAGCGCCTGGTGTCGGTGGGCGATTACGTGACCCGCGGCACCAAGGTGGCCACGGTGATGCGGGTGAACCCGCTTCGGGTCGAACTGACCGTGCCCGCGCAGTTCATCGCCGCCGTGGCGGTCGGCCGCCCGGTCACGATCCAGGTCGATTCCTATCCCGGGCAGAGCTTCACCGGCCACGTGCGGTACGTGTCGCCTGGTGTCAGCGCGGCCTCGCGCGCGATGGTGGTCGAAGCCGTGGTGCCGAACGCGAAGGGGCTGTTGAAGCCCGGGCTGTTCGTGACGGCCCGCATCGAGCAGGGGGCGCCGACGCCGGCGGTGCTGGTGCCGGCCGCCGCGGTGGTCACCACGTCGGGGACGTCGCGTGTGTTCGTCGTGGCGGACGGCCGCGTCGAAGAGCGCATCGTCACCACCGGCCAGCAGGTCGGCGACCGCGTCGAGGCGACGAGCGGCGTGACCGCGACCGACGTCGTCGCGGTGACGAACCTCGCGAAGCTGTCCGACGGCGTCGAGATTGCGAAGTAAGACGAGGCCAGAGGCCGAAGCCGTAGCCAAGAGGCTAGAGGAAGCCCCATGCAAGCGTTAGCCGCTTTGTGCGTTCGGCGTCCGGTGTTCGCGTCGGTCCTCATCCTGTCGCTCGTGGTCGTCGGCACGTTCTCGCTGACGCGGCTGGGCGTGGACCTGATGCCCAACATCGACATCCCCACCATTACGGTCACCACGCGGCTGCCCGGCGCCGCGCCCGAGCAGGTGGAGAGCGAGATCACCGACAAGATCGAGGAGGCCGTGAACACGATCAGCGGCATCGACCAGTTGAACTCCAACTCGGCCGAGGGCATCTCGCAGGTGATCGTGACCTTCCTGCTGGAGAAGGACGCCGACACCGCGGCCCAGGAGGTGCGCGATCGTGTCAACCGGATCCTGCCGTTGCTGCCGCGCACCATCACCCAGCCGACCATCGAGAAGCAGGACCCCGATGCGCAGCCCATCTTCACGCTGGCGCTGACGGCCGACAAGCCGATCCGCGACGTGACCGAGTACGCCGACAAGGTACTGCGGCGGCGGCTCGAGAGCGCCGACGGCGTCGGGCAGGTGCTGGTGCTGGGCGGCCGCAACCGGCAAATCAACGTCGAGCTGGACGCCGAGCGGCTGCGCGGCTACAACCTGACGGTCAACGACGTCGCCCGCGCGCTGCAATCCCAGAACGTGGACGTGCCGGGCGGCCAGATGGAGCGCGGCGCGCAGTCGATCACCATGCGCACCCGGGGCCGCATCGAGCACCCGGATCAGTTCGGCGACATCGTGGTCCGCGACGTGGCGGGCCATCCGGTGCGCGTTGCCGACGTGGCGCGGGTGGAAGACGGCATGGCCGAGGCGCGCACCATCGCCAGCGTGAACGGCGAGCCGACGGTGCTGCTGCAGATCCGCAAGCAGTCGGGCACCAACACCGTGGCCGTGGTCCAGAACATCAAGAACCGTCTGGCGGATCTGCAGGAAGTCCTGCCCGAGGGATTCTCCACTCGCGTCGTCCGCGATCAGTCCGAGTTCATCCAGGCCTCGGTGTCGAGCCTGCAGGAGCACCTGATTCTCGGGTCGCTGCTGGCATCGTTGGTGGTGCTGATCTTCCTCGGCAACTTCCGCTCGACGATGATCGCGGCAATCTCGATCCCCACCTCGATCATCGCCACCTTTGCCCTGGTCCGCTACATGGGCTTCACGCTCAACATGCTGACCATGCTGGCGCTGACGCTGTCGGTCGGGATCGTGATCGACGACGCGATCGTGGTGCTGGAGAACATCTACCGCTTCATGGAAGAGAAGGGGATGCCGCCGATTCAGGCGGCGATCGAGGGCACAAAGGAGATCGGCCTGGCGGTGATGGCGACGACGCTGTCGCTGGTCGCGATCTTCGTGCCGGTGGGCTTCATGGGCGGCATGGTCGGACGCTTTCTCCAGAGCTTCGGTATCACCATGGCGTTCGCCGTCATGGTGTCGCTGCTCGTCAGCTTCACGCTGACGCCGATGATGTCGTCGCGCTGGCTGAAGGTGAAGCCGCGCTCCGAAGACGAGGAGCACCACGTCCACGACTCGAAGCACTCGACCCTGTTCGGCCCGATCGATCGGAGCTATGCGCGGCTGCTGTACTGGTCGATGGATCACCGCGGCTGGGTGGCCGGCCTGGCGGTGCTGGTGCTGCTGTCGAGCGTGCCCCTGTTCCGAATCGTGGCGATCAACTTCACGCCGCAGGACGATACGTCGGAGTTCGAGGTGACGATGCGCGCCCCGGAGGGCACCAGCCTCGACGCCACCGACGTCCTGGCCAACCGCGTCGGCACGGCGATTCGGCGCCTGCCGGAGGTCTCCTACACCATGGTCACGGTGGCCGGCGACGGCGCCACCACCCGCAACAGCGCCTCGGTGTTCGTGAAGTTGAAGAGCCTCGACGAACGGGACCGCAGCGTGTTCGACGTCGTGCAGGAGGTGCGGAGCAACATGATCCCGCAAAGCGTGCCGAAGGAGATCCGCACCTCCGTGGCGGCCACCGGCGGCATCGGCGGCGGCCGCGGCGGCGGCGGCGCCGGCGACGTCCAGTTCGTGATGCAGGGCCCCGATCTGGACAAGCTGCAGACCGAAAGCCAGCGGCTGATCACGATGGCCCGCGGCATCCCCGGGCTCGTGGACGTGGACACGAACCTCAATACCGGCAAGCCCGAATTGGCCGTGCGGCTGGATCGGCCGAAGGCCGCTGATCTGGGCGTGCAGGTGTCCGATGCCGCCGAAGCCTTGCGCCTGCTGGTCGGAGGCGACCAGGTCACGACCTACAACGAAGGCGGCGAACAGTACGAGGTGCACGTGCGCGCCGGCGAGCGCGATCGCACCTCGGAGCAGGCGGTGGCGCAACTGCCGGTGCCGTCGTCGCGGCTGGGCAGCGTGACGCTGGACAATATCGCGACCTTCGCCTCCGATTCGGCGCCGACCGAGATCCGCCGCCTGAACCGCCAGCGCCAGGTGACCGTCGGCGCGAACATGCAGCCGGGCACGTCGCAAGCCGATGCCCAGCAGGCGCTGCTCGAGGCCTCCAACGAGCTGGACCTCGGCCCTGAGTACCTGTCCGGGTTCTCCGGACGCTCGCGCGAGCTGAATCGCACCGCCACCGCGTTCCTGAGCGCGTTGGTGCTGTCGCTCGTGTTCATGTACCTGGTGCTGGCGGCGCAGTTCGAATCGTGGCTCCACCCGGTGACGATTCTGCTGTCGCTGCCGTTGACGCTGCCGTTCGCGCTCATCTCGCTGGTGATCTTCGGCCAGTCACTGAACATCTTCTCGGCCCTCGGCATGCTGGTGCTGTTCGGCGTGGTGAAAAAGAACTCGATCCTGCAGATCGACCACGCCAACCAGCTGCGCGACGAAGGCATGAGCACGCGCGAGGCCGTGATCCAGGCCTGCCGCGATCGGCTGCGTCCGATTCTGATGACCACGCTGGCGTTCGTGGCCGGCATGTTCCCGCTGGTGTTCACCAGCGGCGCCGGCTCGGCCACCAACCACGCGATCGGCTGGGTGGTGATCGGCGGCCAGACGCTGGTGCTGGCGCTGACGTTGGTGGTGACGCCGGTGGCCTACTCGCTGTTCGACGACGTGAGCCAGAAGCGGCTGATCGCGCGCTACATCTTCCGGCAGAAGGAAGCGACGGCGTAGCAGGGGCTGCGGGCTCCAGGCTCCGGGCTCCGGGCTCGTCCCGCTACGAAATCACCCACTGGGCGAACTGGCGCCAGGCCTCGGTTCGCGCGATCGCGAAACGCAGCGGGAGCGAGGCGAAGACGATCGGCACGCCCCAGATGTAGGCGTGCTGAATGCGGCCGCAGCTGACGCGATCGTAGACGGGGCCGGCCAGCAGGAGCCCGAATGTGGCGATTATTGCCGCGGTGATCGGCAGCCGCCCAAGTGCCGGCGGCAGCACGCCGCCGACCATCGCCAGTACCATCAGCCGCTTGTGCGTGTCGGGGATGCGCCTGAAGTAAAGAGCGGCGGAGTAGAAGCCGGTGAACACAATCAAGTCGCCAATTGGAACGGCCAGGAATCGAAGCGCTTCTGCGGCATCCCGTGGTTCCCTCGGACCCGCCCAGCCGGTCCTGGCGCCGTCGATCGAAACCACCCAGCCGGCGGCCACCATGGCAATCGCGAGGATCACGGACATGGCGCCAAGGCGGCGGTGCATGCTGACGCGTCTCGCGGCAACGAGCGAGGCCTGAACCGCGAACAGCACCATCCAGGCGCTGTACACCGCCGCGTGCAGGTGCACGAGCGGCGGGAGGGGCGCCGAGTTCGTGAGCGCTCCCAGGTAGTAGGTTCGGCCGAAGCCAGCGAACACCACCGCGATCGCGCCAGCCGTGAACCCGCCGTAGAACAGCCGATCGCGTCGCCATCGATCAGCTGTCAAGTCGGACGCCACCGGAGTTGCAACGAGAGTCGACGTCTCCATGCGGCGGAGTCTGGGTCAGGCGAAACTGGAAAGCAAGTGTCAGTCGCGTGCTAGCATCCACGCCATGACAGCCGCGAAGGTCACGTTCCTGTTGTCCCTGGCCTCCTGGCTGCTGTCCGGCACGATGCTCGCTCAAGACGACCTTCAAGCGCGGCTCGCGAAGGCACGCGCGACCGATCCGGTCACTCTTGGATGGATGGTGGGTTCACCGCCGCCACCGGACAAACTGATTCGCTTCGAGGACGGCAGCTTCTACAGGTTCCCCCAATGGCGCTGGAGCTTCTCCCACTGGCGGGAGCTCCGGCCGACTGTCTCCGTCCCCCGTGGTTCGCGACCGCCCTCGGCGCTTCCGCGTGCCGAGCGCGCGGACCTGGATGCGGTGGAGTTCGTGCCGATCGGCGGCACGGTGCCGATGAGCTGGGCAGACGCGCTGATTGCGAACTACACCGACGGAATCGTCGTGTTGCACCGCGGGCGCATCGTCTACGAGCGCTACTTCGGCGCGTTGACGGGCGAACGGCCGCACATCGCCTTCTCGGTCACGAAATCGTTCACCGGAACGCTCGCCGCGATGCTGATCGGAGAGGGTGCCCTTGACGCTGACGCGAAGGTGGCCCGGTATCTCCCCGAGCTCGCGAAGAGCGGATTCGGTGATGCGACGGTCGCGGAAGTCCTGGACATGACCACCGCCATCGACTTCACCGAGAATTACGAGGGTCAGTCGCCGACCATGCAGGCGTACCGCCAGGCCACCGGCTTCGATCCGCGGCGTGAAGGCGAGGAGGGGCCGCAGTCGATCTACGCGTTCCTGGCAACGGTTCCGAAGCAGGGCGCGCACGGCGAGCGGTTCACGTATCGCACGCCGAACGTGGACGTCATCTCCTGGCTGATCGCGCGTGTCACGGGCAAGCCGGTCGCGGCCGTGCTGAGCGAGCGCATCTGGAGCCGCATCGGTGCGGAGGACGATGCGTTCCTCCAGGTGGATCCTACGGGCGTGCCTCTGGCCGGCAGCGCCTTCAATGCGCGCCTGCGAGACCTGGCTCGCTTCGGCGAGGTCATGCGCCTGGGAGGCGCCTGGAACGGCCAGCAAATCGTGCCTGCGGCTGTCGTGACCGACATTCGCCGCGGCGCCAGCCGCGAGGGGTTCGCGAAAGCCGGCTACGCCACGCTGCCGGGCTGGAGCTATCACAACTTCTGGTGGGTGTCGCACGACGATCACGGTGCGTTCACGGCACGGGGCATTCACGGGCAGGCGATATATGTCGATCCCAAGGCCGAGATGGTGATCGCGCGCTTTGCCTCCCACCCCCTGGCTGGAAACGTCAACCTCGACCCCACGTCGCTCCCTGCCTATCGCGCCGTCGCCGACCATCTCATTCGGCATTCACGGTAGGACCGGTATAAGCGCCGATAGAGCGTCGTCACATGCATCGCTTCGTGGCGGATTCTGCGCCGCGCTGACATGCCCTGACATGGAATGCACCAGATCCCGGCCCGTGCACCCGGGCACGCCATCCGCATTCCCTGGCTACAATGGGTCTCTGGCAGGAGGAGCAGCGTGAAGTCCGGTCCCGCCGTCAAGCTGACCTACGACGACTTCGTGCACTTTCCCGACGACGGGAAGCGGCACGAGCTGATTGACGGGTGCCACTTCGTGACCCCGTCGCCGAGCACCCGGCATCAAATCATTTCGGCTCGCCTGCTCGGCCTGATCTGGGCGTATCTGGACGCCACGCCGATCGGGCAGGTGCTGCATGCGCCGTGGGACGTGGTGTTCACCGATGTCGATGTCGTGGAGCCGGACCTTGTCTACATCTCGAACGAGCGCGCCTCAATCATCACGCCGGCGCACGCGCGAGGCGCACCGGACCTGGTGGTGGAGATCGCCTCGCCCGGCACCCGCAGGCGTGACGAGACGCTCAAGCGCCGGCTCTACGAACGGGACGGCGTAACGGAATACTGGGTTGTGGATGGTGACCTCGACAGGATCCGCATCTATCGTCGCGCCGGAGACGTTTTCGGCCGTCCACTCGAACTGACGCGCGAAGCGGGCGACGTCCTCACGAGCCCGCTGTTCCCGGGCCTGACGTTGCCGCTCGAGCGGATCCTCCGAGACTGACCTCGCGGCGTTCGAGCTCCGAGGCTGGCGGCCAGGCTGGCATCGCCGAGCCCGGAGCCTGACTACAGAGACGTCAGCGAGGTAACGACGCGGTTGACGACGTCGCCCTTCACCTGGACGTTCAGCTTCTCCTTCACCTTGGCCATGTAGGCGGTGAAGAAGCGGCCGCGGCGCTCGTTCAGATACTCGGTGCGGAACTGCTCGCGCGCGGTGCGGAACTCGTCCGGGGTCACGTCGTCGCGCTGCACCACCTTCACGATCACCGTGCCCCTGTCGGTCACGATCGGATCGCTGACGCCGCCGGCCGGCAGCGCGAAGGCCGCCTTGTCCACCTGCGTGCTCACGCCGATGTCGGGCAGAGGCGCTTCCCGGGCGATCAGCTCGGTGTCCTTGGACTCGAGGCCCTGCGCCTTGGCCGCCGCCGCGAAGTCGGGCGCCGACTTGAGCGCCGCGGCCACCGCGGCCGCCCGCTGGCGGCTCAGCTCGGTCGCGCGCGCGCGAATGGTGTCTTCACGCACCCGCTCCTTGACCTCGTCCAGCATCGGGATGTACGCGTCCTTCTTGCTGGCCACGGTCACGAACACGACGCCGCGGGGCGACACCAGCGCGCCGCTGACGGCGCCGTCGGCCAGCGTGAACGCCTCGTTGGCCACCTGGGGCGCCTGGCCCAGCCCGGGCACCGGGTCGGTGCGCTGGAACAGGCCCGATTCCTGCACCGTCAGCCCGTTCTCGCCGGCCGCCTCGGCCAGGTCGCCGGCGTCCTTGATCCGGGCCTGCAGCTCCTGCGCCTTGGTGCTGATCTGCTGGTCGGCAATCTCCTGCTGCAGCGTGTCCTGAATCTGCGGGCGGACTTCGTCCAGCGTGCGCGTCGATCCGGGGCGCTTGTCGGTCACGCGAATGATGTGGAAGCCGAACTGCGACTTGACGATGTCGCTGGTCTGGCCCGGCGCCATCGCGAACGCCGCGGTCTCGAACTCGGGGACCATGCGGCCGCGGGTGAAGAAGTCGAGGTCGCCGCCCTGATCCTTGGAGGTGTCCTCGGACACCTTGCGGGCCAGCTCGGCGAAGTCGGCGCCGCCCTTGATCTGCGCCAGGATTTCTTCGGCCTGCTTGCGCACGGCCGCTTCGTCCTTGCCTTCGGTCTTCAGCAGGATGTGGCTGGCGCGGACCTGCTCCTGGGTCTGGTACTGCGAAATGTTGGAGTTGTAGTAGCGCTGGATGTCGGTTGCCGGCACGGTGACCTTCAGCCGCGCCTGATCGCGATCGATCAGGAGGTACTTGATCGCGCGCTGCTCGCCCACACGGTAGGTGTTCTTGTTGGCCTCGTAGTGCGCGTTCACGTCCGCGTCGGTGACGGTCACCTTGTCGCGAAACGCGTCGGCGGTCACCGAGACCACCTGCAGCTTCACCTTCTCGTTGCGGGTGCGGTACTCGCGAGTCAGTTCATCGTCCGACACCGCAATCCAGTCGGTGACTGCCGTCCGCAGCCGATCGATCACCAGGCTGCGGCGCATGCGATCTTCGAACTGGGCGCGGTTCAGCGGCGGGTTCTGGCTGCGGAGCAACTGCTCGTAGCGCGCCTCGCCGATGAACCGGCCGTTCTCCTGCAGTCCGGGAATGGCGAAGATCTGCTGCGCCAGCTCGTCGTCGCTGACCTCGATGCCCTGGCGCTCGGCTTCCACGACCGCCACTTCCTCGTCGATCATCTGGGTCAGAATCTGCTGATCGACGTTCAGCTGCCGCAGCAGCTGGTCGTTCATCGCCCCGCCGAACTGCGTCCGATACGCCTGCACCTGGGCGGCGTAGCGCTGCTGGAATTCGCCGGCCGTGAGTGGGCGGCCGTCCACCTCCGCGATCACCTCGCGTGCCGACGCGCCCACCGTCACCGTGTCCTGCTGCAGGAAATCGGGGATGTAGAAGACGACAAACGCCAGCACCACCAGGCCCAGGCTCCATTTGAGCCAGTTCCGGTGCCGGCGCATCCGGTCCAACATGGTCATGAATGCGTTCCTTCCCTTGAGCCGCCCATCGTACGACATAGACTGGCGGCGGGCAATCATCGTCCCCGGTGCCGCGAATCTCACGGCGCTGTTCGCGGATGCACAGCCCGTCGCGCCCGGGAAAGACCGCGATGCCGTGCTATATTTAACGAGTATAGAAGGACTTAGCGGCCCGTCTGCCGCTACCATGTGCCTGCCCGACCGCCGAACCGCGCCGTCAAGTCAGGTGGCCTGAGGGCCGCTGCCGCGCCTCGCATCGTCCGAGGTGCCCGACGTCCGGATCCCTCTGCGCGTTGGAAAGCCCGGCTGCTCTCGCTGCGGCCGCGCCTCGCCACGCGGGACGCCCTCTTCCAGGCCGTTCGTGAGTCCAACGCCTCGCTGGACCCGGCCAAGGTCGCCGAATGGCTGGCGCGTCAGGGCAACAGCTGGTTTCCCGCGGCCTGCTGGGCCGTCGTGGCCCGCGACAGCAGCGACCGCCTGACGGTGATGGCCGATATCGGCCTGAGCCCCGGACTCGGGCCATCGCTCTGGTCCGCGACCGAGTGGGTGATGAGCCACGGCTCGGAGCTGCTGACCGCCGACTTGAGCAAGGACCCGCGGAGCGGCGGCCGCGGCAGCGGCACCGTGATGGCCTTGCCGTTGAGCTGCCGCGGGCAGGTGATCGGCGTGCTGGTCGGCATCGATCCGCAGCCCTCCGCCGTTGCCCCGGCGCTTGGCGCCGGACTGTTGCTGTCGCTGCGTGGTCTGCTCGAGCCGGCGGCGATTGCGCTCGACAACGCGCTGGCGCTGCAGAAATCCGAAGCGCTCTCGGTCACCGACGATCTGACGCTGCTGTCCAACTCGCGTTATCTGAACGTGGTGCTGCGGCGTGAGACCAAGCGCGCGATGCGCAGCGGGCGTCCGCTGTCGATGCTCTTCCTGGATCTCGACGGCTTCAAGCAAGTGAACGACAACCACGGCCATCTGGCCGGCAGCAAGGCGCTGGTCGAGGCCGGCGCCGTGATTCGCGGCTGCGCCCGTGAAACCGACGTCGTCGCCCGGTTCGGCGGCGACGAGTTCGCCCTGATCCTGCCCGATACCGGCCCGGAAGGCGCCAAAGCGGTCGCGCTGCGTATTCGCGAGCGCATCCGGTCCACCACGTTCCTCACCTCGGACGGCCTCGCCGTCCGCCTCACCGCCTCCATAGGCGTCGCCACACTCCCGGACGCGGCCCAGACGGCCGAAGACCTCCTGCGCGTCGCCGATACGGCCATGTACAAGGTCAAGTACGAAGGGAAAGACGGCATCCATGTGGCGTAGAAGCTGAGAACGTATCTCTTTTGATGCGTTGTCAGCCTTAGGAGATGTCTAGTTGCCACTAGGTTCGCTGTTTTCGCTCTTTTCGAGCGACCTCGCCATCGACCTCGGTACCGCCAACACCTGCGTCTACGCACGCGGTAAAGGCATCGTCGTCAACGAACCCTCCATCGTCGCCATCAACAAAGTGAACGGCAAGGTGGAAGCGGTAGGGCGCGACGCCAAGGAGATGCTCGGCCGCACACCCGGCAACATCGTCGCCATCAAGCCGATGAAGGACGGCGTCATCGCCGACTTCGAAGTCACCGAGAAGATGCTGACCTACTTCATCAAGAAGGCCCACAACCGCAACGTGTGGGTGCGCCCGCGCATCGTCATCGGCGTGCCGTCGGAGATTACGCAGGTCGAGAAGCGCGCGGTGAAGGACAGCGCCTATCGCGCCAAGGCCAGCGAGGTGCACCTGATCGAGGAAGCGATGGCGGCGGCGATCGGCGCCGGCATGCCGATCACCGAGCCCTCCGGCAACATGATCGTGGACATCGGTGGCGGCACGACCGACATCGCCGTGATCTCGCTGGCGGGGATCGTCTACAGCAAGGCGGTCCGCGTCGCCGGCAACGAGATGGATGAAGCGATCATCCAGTACATCAAGAAGGCGTACAACCTCCTGATCGGCGAGCGCACGGCCGAACAGATCAAGATGGAGATCGGCTCCGCCTTCCCGCTGGACGAGCGCATCACCATGGAAATCAAGGGCCGCCACCTGATCGAAGGGGTGCCCAAGACCATCACCGTGTCCGACGGCGAGATCCGCGAGGCGCTGGCCGAAACCGTGAATGTCATCGTGGACGCCGTACGGGTGGCGCTGGAACGTACGCCGCCGGAGCTTTCGGCCGATATCGTGGATCGGGGGATCGTGCTGACCGGAGGCGGTGCGTTGCTGAAGAACCTGGACAAGCGGCTCCGCGAGGAAACAGGGCTGCCGCTGGCGATGGCCGAGGATCCGCTGTCGTCGGTCGTGCTCGGCGCCGGGAAGATGCTCTCGGACTTCAACCTGCTCAGGAAGATCTCGATCGACTAGCCCATCCCGCCCGGGAAGCTCATGGCTCTTCTCGACATCCGTCAGCGCACCGGGTGGTTGTTCACGGCGGTGGTCCTGGCCCAGCTGCTGCTGATCTCGGCCCAGGTCACCACCCGCACCGGTGTGCCCATGCTGGAGGTCGCGGTATTCGGCGCCGTGGCGGAGATCCAGCGCGTGGCGACGGGCGTGATCTCGGGCACCAGCGACCGCTGGCAGCAATACGTGTTGCTGCAGGACGTCCGGGGGGAAAACGAGCGGTTGCGCTCCGAGATGGGAGCCCTGCAGCTCCAGTTGCAGCAGGAGCGGGCCCTGGCCCAGGAGGCCCGCACGCTCCAGGCGCTGCTCGACCTGAAGAAGGCCACCCCGCTGGCCACCATTTCCGCGGCGGTCATCGCCGGCGGCGCCAGTCCCGACTTTCGCACCCTGACCATCGACAAGGGCACCCGCCAGGGCATCCAGGGGGATATGGCTGTGGTCGCCCCGGCGGGCGTCGTCGGCCGCGTGGTCACGCCGAGCCTGCGGGCCGCCAAGGTCCAGCTGCTGATCGACCGGAACGCAGCCGTGGCCGGCCTGGTCGAGCGCACCCGGGCCCAGGGCCTGGTGGTGGGCACCGGCGAGAACCGCCTGCAGATGGAGTACGTGCCGGGAACGGCCGACATCCGTGTTGGGGACCGTGTCGTGACCTCAGGCATAGACGGGATTTACCCTAAAGGCTTCCTGATTGGTCAGATAGAATCGGTCCAGCGAGGGGCCGGCGACTACACCAAGGTGGTCGTGCGGCCCGCCGTCGAGTTGTCGGCGCTCGAGGCGGTGCTCGTGGTCAGTTCCTCGCCGAAGTCCAGGGCCGAGGGCCAGGAGTGAACGAGGTTGTGGAGTGAGGGTTGCCGGGGTGCTCGTCGCGGTCGCGCTGGCGATCGCGATGCAGACCACCCTGGACCGGCTCGTCGTCGGGGGGACGGTGGCGGTGGACCTGGTGCTCGTAGCCGTGGTCTACGTGGCGCTGACGATGGGGCCTGTCACCGGGATGATGACCGGCAGCGTGGCGGGGTTGATCCAGGATGCGCTGTCGAGCGACGTGATCGGCGTCGGCGGGCTGGCCAAGACCGTGGTCGGCTTTCTGGCGGGGGCCATCGGCCAGCAGTTCATCGTCACGGCAGCGGTGCCGAGACTGGTGATGTTCGTGGCGGCCACCGGGATGCACGCCGTCCTGTTCATGGGGCTCTACCAGGTGTTGGGCGTGCGCTCGTTCGCCTCGCCGCTGGCCGCCATCACCACGCAGTCGCTTGGCAACGCCATCGTCGGCATGGTGGCGTTCTCGGTGGTCGAGGGCTTGCCAGGGGTGCTGGAACGCCGCCGTTTGTCGCGCCGGCCCAGGCTGTAAGCTGGACAATGTCGTCTGAATCTGTCATGTCGGTAGCCGAGGATCGCCGCCGCGTCACCTTCCGCCTGCAGTCCTTGCAGGTCGGGGCTATCGTCGTGTTCGCCATCCTGGGCATGAGCTTCTGGTTCCTCCAGGTGATCGAGCACAAGCGCTACGAGGAACTGGCCGAGAACAACCATCAGCGGACGCTGGCCCTGCGCGCGCCCCGCGGCGTGCTGCTGGATCGCTCGGGCGCCGTGCTGGTCGAGAACCGGCATTCGTTCACCATCTCGATCGTCCGCGAACATTCCACCGACCTGTCGCGCACGGTCCGTCTGCTGTCGCAAGTGGCCGGCCTGGACCCGAAGCAGGTTGAGCAGGCGGTCGAGCGCCACCGCGGCGAACCGGCCTACCGGCCGATCGTCGTCGTCGAGGACGCGTCGCTGGCGCAGGTCGCCGCGGTGCGGGCCCGCCGTCTCGAGTCCGAGTTGCCGGACGTGGTGGTGGAAGAGGTGCCGACCCGGCAGTATCCCGCCGATGCGCTCGCGGCTCATCTCTTCGGCTACGTCGGCGAAGCCAACGACACGCAGGTGGCTGGCGGCGCCGCGCAGGGGGCGATCATCGGCCAGCAGGGCCTGGAAAAGGCCTACAACGACCTGTTGATGGGCCGCGACGGCGCCCGCGTGGTGGTGGTGAACAGCCTGGGCCGCGAGATCCGGACGCTGGAGGAAGTGCCCCCGGTCGAGGGCCGCCGGCTGCAGCTCACCATCGACGCCGACATGCAGCGCGCGGCCGAGGACGGCTTCCGGCACGCCGGCTTCAACGGCGCGGCGCTGGTGCTCGACCCGCGCAACGGCGAGGTGTTGACCTACGTCAGCCTGCCGGCCTACGACCCCAACGACTTCGCCGTCGGCATCGAGCGCGCGAAGTGGGCGGCGCTGAACACCGACCGGCTGCGCCCGCTGCAGAACCGCGTGATGCAGGGCCGCTACTCGCCCGGCTCGACGTTCAAGATCGTGGTGGCGACGGCGGCGCTCGAGGAAGGGCTCGTCGATCCCGACTTCCGCGTCACCTGCAACGGCGGCGCGACGTTCTTCGGCCGCTACTTCAAGTGTCACCTCAAGGGCGGGCACGGCTCGGTGGACATGCGGCACGCGCTCGAGAAGTCGTGCAACGTCTACTTCTACACCCTCGGCAACATGCTCGGGGTCGACAAGATCCACAAGTGGGCCGAGAAGCTCGGGATGGTGGGCAAGACCGGCATCGATCTGCCGAACGAGCAGGACAGCCTCGTGCCGTCCACCGAATGGAAGCGCCGCCGGACCGGTGAGAAGTGGTACGCCGGCGAAACCATCTCGGTGTCGATCGGCCAGGGGCAGGTGGCGGTGACGCCGGCGTCGCTGGCGGTCATGATCTCCACGGTGGCGAACGGCGGCACCCGGGTGACCCCGCACGTCATCAAGGCGGTGGACGAAGGCAACGGCTGGAAACCGGTGCCCGCGCCCGCCGTGGCCGACCGCATCGCCTTCAGGCCCACGTCGCTGGCGGCGCTGCGCGACGGGCTGTGGCTGGCGGTGAACGGGGCCGGCACGGCCGGCCGCGCCAGGCTGCCGGGGCGCGACGTCGCGGGCAAGACCGGCACCGCGCAGGTGATCTCCATCCAGGGCCGCCAGGCGGCGCGCAACAGCGGCCGCGACCTGCGCGATCACGGCTGGTTCGTCTTCTTCGCGCCCAAGGACAACCCGGAAGTTGCCGGCGTGATCTTCGGCGAGCACAACGAGCACGGCTACCTGGGCGCGCCGATCGCCAAGCATCTGATCGAGACCTATTTCGCCAAGAAGGAAGGCAAGCCGCTGCCAGTGCTGTCGCCAGCGGCGGCGCCGGAACCCCGCAATACGCCCGACCCCGATTCGCCCCCTGTGCTGATCGACAGCGAGGTGGCGGCGGTGACCGGCACGGCCGGCAACACGCCGACTCGGCCCTTGAACTGACGTGTTCGAACGACGGCTCTACTTCCACGTGGACTGGGCGCTGGTCGGCGCGCTGCTGGCCCTGTCGCTGATCGGGCTGATGCAGATCTACAGCGCCACCGGCGGCCCGACCTCGATCTACGTGACCCAGATCTACGGCATCCTGCTCGGGCTGGTGGCCCTGTTGGTGTGCCTGTCGATCGACTACCGCACGCTGGTGGACAAGTCCCATTTCATCTACGGCGGCGTGTTGCTGCTGCTGGTCTACGTGCTGTTCTTTGGCGACGTACGCGGCGGCGCGCGGCGCTGGATCGATCTCGGCGCGTTCAACCTCCAGCCGTCGGAGTTCGCCAAGGCGACGCTGGCGCTGGTGCTCGCGAAGTTCTTCGCCGAGGCACGTCGCGGCGGCCTGACCAGGATCGACTTTGTCGTTGCGGCGGCGCTCACCGCCGTCCCCGCGCTCGTGATCGCCAGGCAGCCGGATCTCGGGACAGCCGTCACGCTGGTGCCCGTGTGTCTGGCCGCGGCGTTCGTCGCCGGCATGCCGATGCGGGCGATTGGCATCCTGGCGATCGCCGGGATGCTGATCACGCCGGTGGCGTGGAAGTTTGCGTTGCAGGACTACCAGAAAGAGCGCATCTCGACGTTCCTGGATCCATCCCAGGACGCCAGGGGTGCGGGTTATCAGCAGATTCAGGCGCGGATCACCGTCGGGTCCGGCGGCCTGTGGGGAAAGGGTTTCCAGAAGGGCACGCAGGGTCAGCTGCGGTTCCTTCCCGTTGCGCACAACGACTTCATCTTCTCGGTTCTGGCCGAGGAGCGGGGGTTTGCCGGCGTCCTGGTGGCGCTGGGGCTCTACTTGTTCGTGATCTTGCGTTCGCTCGAGGCGGCCACGTTGGCAAAGGACCGTCTCGGATCCTTCCTGGTACTGGGAGTGCTGGCCAGCTTCTCGTTCCAGGTCGTCTACAACATCACCATGTCGGCCGGCCTCGCGCCGGTCAAGGGCTTGACGCTGCCGCTCATGAGCTACGGAGGCTCGTCGATGATCGCCACGCTGGCGGGATTCGGCTTGATTCTCAACGTGCGGATGCGTCGATTTACGAATTAGCCGTGGCCGAATCATCAATCCTCGCTCGGCCCCGGCTAATTGCAGTGTCTTTTTGCGCGCGCTTCGCGCGCGCGATTATTCCCGGGCTATGACGTTCGTCATCGCACTCGTACTTCACGGCTTGATGGTGCTGCGCGCCGCATGTGCGCCGCTCCGGGCAGCCGTCCGTACGGGAAGCGTTGATCGCTCGCACAGGCCCGCACGGAGCATCGGGCATGACCAAGGAGATGATCATCTCCTCGAGCGCCCACGAAACACGGGTTGCGATTCTCGAGGAAGACCAGGTTGCCGAGATATTCATCGAGCGCGAGCGCAGTCGCGGGGTGGTGGGCAACCTCTACAAGGGCCGGGTATCCAAGGTGCTGCCCGGCATGCAATCGGCGTTTGTTGATCTCGGCCTCGAGCGCGACGGCTTTCTCTACGTCTCCGACGTCGTCGCCACCTTCGAGGAGTTCGATCGCCTCGAGACCGACGAGGACGAGCAGGCGACGGGCAACGGCAAGCCGGCCGGCGGCCAGAGCGTGCGTGGCGGCCGCCGCGAACGCGAAAAGGGCCCCGAACCCAAGATCGAAGAGCTGCTGAGGGAAGGCCAGGACGTCATCGTCCAGGTGGCCAAGGAGCCGCTCGGCACGAAAGGCGCCAGGCTGACCTCGCACGCGACCATGCCGGGCCGGTTCCTGGTGTTCATGCCCACCGTGGACCACGTCGGCGTGTCGCGGAAGATCGATTCGCGCGAGGAGCGGAGCCGGCTCCGCGGCATCGTCCGCGAGTTCCGCGAGCAGCACGGCTTCACCGGCGGGGTCATCATCCGCACCGCCGCCGGCGGACGCCCGAAAGAGGACATCGTCTCGGATCTGAGCTACTTCCACAAGATCTGGACCGAGATCCGGCAGAAGTCGGAAACCTCGCGGGCGCCCGCGGTGGTCTATCGCGAGCAGAGCCTGGTGGCCAAGCTGCTGCGCGATCTGCTGACCGAGGAATACTCGGCGATCCGCATCGACAACGAGCACGAATACCGCCGCGTGCTGGAGCTGGTGGAGCGGATGATGCCAGCGCTCGCCGGCAAGGTGAAGCTCTACGAGAAGCCGTTCCCGATCTTCGAGGAGTACGGCGTGCAGGCCGAAATCGACAAGGCGCTGCGCAGCAAGGTGTGGCTGAAGTCTGGCGGGTCGATCGTGATCAATCAGACCGAGGCGCTGGTGGCCATCGACGTCAACACCGGCCGCTATGTCGGCAAGAAGACCGCCGGCCGGCTGGAAGACACGATTATCAAGACCAACCTCGAGGCAGCCAAGGAAATCGTCCGGCAGATCCGGCTGCGCGACCTGGGCGGCATCATCGTGCTCGACTTCATCGACATGGAGGAGAAGAAGAACCGCCAGAAGGTGCTGCAGGCGGTCGAGCACGAGCTGCGCAAGGATCGCGCGCCGTCGAAGGCGCTGCAGGTGTCCGACTTCGGCCTGGTGATCATCACCCGCAAGCGGGTCAAGCAGAGCCTCGAGCGCGTGCTCACCGAGCCGTGTCCGTATTGCGCCGGGAGCGCCGTGATCAAGTCCAGCTCGACGATCTGCTACGAGATCCTGTCGGAAGTGAAAAAGATCAGCGCCGATCTCAACGGCCACAGCCTGGTGCTGCGGGTGAATCCCGACATCGCCCGGGCGTTCGGTGACGAGGAGCGCGCCGCACTGAAGGACCTGCGGCAGTCGCTCGGCAAGGAACTGGTGCTGCGCCCCGATGCGCAGCTGCACCACGAGCAGTTCGACGTGATGGCGCTGGGATAGAGAGCTACAGGCTCCGGGCTCCGGGCTTGTTAGGTGCCTTGACACGTTGTCGGACGTTTTCTTGAGAGCCTGGAGGCTTTGGGCCGTCAGCAGCAAGCAGGCCTGTAGCCCGGAGCCTGGAGCCCGGAGCCCCTAGAAAAACCGCTTGTATCCGAACGTCAGCGTTGCGGCGCTTGCGTCCGGCAGGCCGGGCGGGTCGCTGACGATGTCCCAGCGGATTTCGACCTTGATGGCCGATTCGTCGTTCAGGATGTAGTCGGAGCCGCCGCCGAAGAAGAGGCCGCCGCGGGTCTCGCCTTCGGGATCCTCCACGCCGTCGAGCTTCAGCCGGACGAAATACACGCCGGCCCCGGCACCGCCGAACGGCCGAAACTGCTTGTAGATCCAGTTGTAGTTGGCGCCGAACAGCAGTTTCACCTGCCGGAAATGATCTTCCGTGCGCCCGTCCACCCCAGGGTGGGCCCACGCCAGCATGCTTCGCACGCTGATACGGGGCGTAAGGTAGTACTCGCCGAATCCGTCAAAGGCGAATGTAGATTCGAACTCCTCGTCGGGAAACAAGACACCGACATCGAACCCGTAGCCGATGACATTTCGATCGGGCGTGGGTCTCGTGGTTTGTGCACGAGCTGGCGATGCGACGGCCAACAAAAACGCGGAGACGAACAAGAAGAGTGCGAAGGTGTCAGTTGCTCTGCGTGCTCTGCGCGATCGAATCATAGCCGCCAGCGTAGCAATGGCGGTGCCACCATACAAGCCCTTCAGTCGTTGTCGCTTGCACAGACATCAGCGACGCTCGATCGTGATGCCGCCGCTGTACGATCGCAGCGTCAGCAATCCACCGCCGTCGCCGAACGTACCCTGCACGAGTCGCGTGCGCTGGTTGCCGCGTCGCGGGCCCGAGCTGCTGTCGCGCAATGTCAACGGGAAGTCCGAGCGGAACTCGCCATTCCTGGTTGCAACTTCCACCTCGAAGCCCTCCGACCCGACCGGCGCCACCACCACGCGGCCCGTGCGCGACTGGATGTCGTAGCGGCCGTTGCGCGAGATCCGGCCGCCGAACTCGATGTCGCCGCTCAGCGCCCGCACGGCCACGCGGTCGGCCTCGCTGTCGCTCACGTGCACCGCGCCGCCGATCGAGCGCAAATCCATCGTGCGTGCCTTGGCTCGGCGGACGGTGATGGCTCCGCCAATCGACGTCGCCGTCAGCTCGGTGCCGGCGGCGCCGTCCACCGACACCGGACCCGACACCGATCGCAGCAGCCGCACGTCGCCAACCCCTGTCGCGGTCACCGATCCGCTGACGGCTTCGGCTGTCAGCTCGCCCAGCACGTTGGACACCACGACGTCGCCCGACACCGCGCGCAGGGTCACGCGCGTGTTCTGGGGCACCGACACCGTGTAATCCACCTCGGCGTCGTAGGACTGCTGCCGCGGATAGCGTGTCCGCACGCCGACGCGCGACGGGCTCTCGGTGATCTCGACGTCCAGCTCCTGCAAGAGCGCCCGTGCCTGCTCGGCGTTCTGGTGCCACACCCGCTTGACGGCGTCGATGCGCACCTCGTCGCCGTTGACGCCGGTCACGACCACCCGCCCGGCGATGTTCCGCAGGTCCAGGCTGCCGTCCCGGCCGATCCGGACGGTGCGGCTCACCGACTCGGTGACCTCCTGCCCCTGGCGCAGCGACCGGCGCTGACGGGCGGAGTCCTGGACTCGCCGCAGGCGCTCGCGGGCGCGCTGGGCGGCCTCGGCCCGGCGGACCTCGGCCCGTTCCTGCTCGCGGCTTCGGGGCGCGTCGCCCGCCGGGGCCTGCGCCAACGCGGGTCCGGAGGCTGCGAGCAGGCCGGCCAGAAGGGCGGCGGTGATGCGTGTGCTCATGGGTTCGATCCTTCGATGTCGGTGCCGTCCTGATCCAGCAGCGCCACCGCGTCTTGCAGCAGGATGACCTTGTTGTCGAGGGCGGTCAGGAGGCTCTCCTGCGAGAACTCGTCATCGGGCTCCGCCGACAGCCGGCCTCGAGCCTCGCCAATTGCTTCGTCCAGCTGTACCAGGCTCGCCTGCAGCGCGACGAAGGCCGGCTCGGCGAGTGACGGCGCTTCTGCCTCGGCCGTGATGGACTCCAGGTCGGCGATCGCCGTCTGATACGCGGCCTCGGCCAGCTGAAACCGTCCGCCTGGCTCGACGTTTGCGACCTGAACGCCCGGCACGGCCGGAGGCAGGTGCGCGCCAAGCCACGACAGGCCGGACACCAGCAGCGCGAAGCCGGCCGCCGCGGCCAGCAGGTGCGGCCATCCCCCGTGAGGGGTCCCGCCCGCGTCTGCCTGCAGCCGTGCCTGGATTCCGGTCCATACCTGCGCGGGCGGGGGCAGCGGCCCGAGCGTGCTCGAAGCCTCGCGGATCCGCGACAGATCCTCGGCCAGCGCGCGGCACGCGGCGCAGCCCTGCAGATGGTGGCGGACTGACGCGGAGGTCACCGGGTCGCAGGCGCCATCCACATAGTCGTCGATGAGCAGAGCGGATTCGTCACACGTCATAACACTTTGACCAGTTGCGCGCGGCCGGTATGGGGCTTGGGGATGCGGGCGCTGAGCAGCCGCCGGAGCCGATGCCGCGCCTTGTGCACCTGCGACTTCGACGTTCCCTCGGAGATCCCCAGCGTCTCTGCCACCTCGCGGTGGTCCAGACCCTCCACGTCGTGCAGGACGAACGCCGCGCGGCAGCCCGCCGGCAGCTGGGCGATGGCGCGTTCCAGATCGATGCGGCTGATCGCCGTCGGCACGAGCGGCTGCACCGCGGCCGGCTCGCAGGCCTCGTCCCTGTCCAGCGACTCGGTGGCGCGCGCCATGCGGGCGCCGCGGCTCCGCAGGTGGTCCAGGCAGTGGTTGACGGCGATCCGGTAGAGCCACGTGCCCAGCGTGGACTCGCCCCTGAAGCTGCCCATCTTGCGGTGGGCGCTCACGAAGATCTCCTGCAGCACATCCTCGGCCTCGGGGGCAGAGCCCAGCATGCGTGACACCAGGCCGAACAGCCGGCCGGCATGGGCCAGGTAGATCGCCTCGAAGGCGGCCGGATCGCCCTCCCGGCACCGACGGGCCACGTCGAGGTCTGCCTCACTCACGCCGCTAGCTCTTAGACGGGGCTGTTGCGCCTGTGGGTTGCCCGCGAGCTTGCCCGCGCCAGCGCACGCCGGCAAACCCCCGCACGCGGGTCGGGGTCACCTCAAGGCCCTCAGCGGCCAGCCGGGCACGCTTCAGGCCGATATTGCCGCCAAAGCCGCCAAGGCTCCCGCCAGCGCCAATGACCCGGTGACAAGGGGTGTAGGGGTCGCGGCACTCCCGCAGGATCGAGCCCACGGCCCGCGCGGCGCGGGGCGAGCCCGCCAGGGCGGCGATGTCGCCGTAGGTGGCGACCAGGCCGGCCGGAATCCGCCGGACCGCCGCCAGCACGCGCCGGGCGAACGGGCTCGGCTCGGTCCTTCTACCGCCCGACCACGATGCGCACACGGAGGTCGAACCCTCCCAGGTCGTGCTCGTCGAAGGCGGCCGCGGCGCTGGTCGGTTCCTCGCCGAGCGCGTCCCGCACCGAGAGCCACCGGCCGACGCCGCCCACCGACAGGTAACGCGCCGCCCGCCACTCCACGCCGCCCAGCGCGTGCAGGCCGGTATAGGTCGCCGACACGTCTTCCCCGGCGGCGGCGAAGTCCGACGTCTCGGTGTAGCGGTGCCAATTGACGCCGCCGCCGACAAACGGCGTCAGCGTCCGCCGCGGCCGCTCGAACCGGTAGGCCACGTTCACCGCCATCGGCACGATATCGACCTCGGTCTCGATGCCGAGCGGGAACACTTCGTCGTTGAAGACGAACACACGCTCGCCCGTCGCTTGAAAGCGCGACACATCGAAGCTGATCGAGAGCCGGCGGTTCCACAGCGCCTCGACGCCGCCGCCGAACATCGCTCCGCTGGAGGAGCCGAGCACCGCCTCGAACGTGTCGGCGGCCGCGAACCAGTGCATCCCAGCCTCGCCGTAGCCCCTGACTGCCAGCCCGCGGGCGGGCGGAGGAGCCGCCGGCGCGGGGGCGGGTGGCCGCGTTTGCGCTTCGGCGGCCACGGCGCAGGCGAGCAGCGCGCCGGCCAGGCCGATCGCCAGGCGCGTCACTTGGCGAGCCCCAACCCACGCAGCGCCGCGCGCGGGTTGATCAACCCGTAGCCGTACTCGTCGTCGCGGCCCGCGGTCCCGAGGTCGGTGGCGAACTGCTTCATGATCGCTTCGATGGCGGCCGGGCTGGTGATGCCCTGCTGCATCAGCAGTGCCGCGAACCCGGCGACGTGCGGGGTGGCCATCGACGTACCGGTGAAGTAGAAGTAGGCGAAGGAGTCGAAGCGCGGCGCGCGATACCGGCTGACGCTGCCGGTGTAGGTCTCCACCAGATCCAGGTCGTAGGTTTGCTGGAGGATTCCGGAGGTGGCACCGCCCCGGGTGAAGTCGCCGCCTGGCGCCATCAGTTCGATGAACGAGCCGACGCTCGAATACACGGCCCGGAGCTTGTCGCGACCGACCGCGCCGACCGCCACCATGCCGTCCACGCTGGGGGCGAACTCCGCCAGCCGCTGCGGCGCCGGTCCCCGCAGGAACTCGTTGCCGCCGGCCACGGCGACAAACGCGCCCCGCGACACCGCGTAGCGGATGGCATCCTCGACCACCGGCGCCGGCGGGCCACTGCGGCCGATGCTGAGGTTGAGAACCTTGGCGCCGTTGTCCACGGCGTAGCGCACGCCCCGCGCCACCGTGTCGTCGGTGCCGACAAACGGGCTGTTGAACACGAAGTCCCAGAAGCTGTCGATGACCTTCACCGGCATGATGCGTACGTTGGACGCCATGCCGGCCACGCCGACGTTGTTGTTGGTCAGCTGTCCGATGGTGCCCGCCACGTGCGTGCCGTGGCCGTCCATGTCGAACGGCAGCTCGTCGCCCCAGATGAAGTCCCGCGGGTTAACGAAGCGGTCGGAGCCTGCCAGATCGGGGGCCGCGGCAAACGGGATGTCTACCGTGCCGAGTGCCGGAAACCGGACGCCGTCCTCGTCCCTCCAGGCGATCGCGTTCTGGCGCAGCACACCGCTGCGGTAGGCGACGCCCGTGTCCAGCACGGCCACGGTGATTGCGGACGAGCCGCCGGTATTGATGTCCCAGGCCCGCTCCATGTCGATAGCCGGGAAATTCCACTGCCGGGAGTAGAGCGGGTCGTTCGGGACGTAGAGGGGCCGTACCAGGTACCGCGCCTGCGCGTAGTCCACATCGGGTTGGGCGCTGAGCCGAGCGGCCACCCGCTCGGCGTCCGCGCCGCCGTCGAGCCGCAGCACATCGAAGTTCGCGTTCGACATGGCCTGCGTCATGTTGGCGTCGACCAGCGCGGCCATCGCGCGGCGGGATGTCGCCGGCGTGCCGGCGCGAAACTTCACGACGACGCTTCCGGGCAGGTAAGTCAGCGCGGAGGTGCGCGGCGGGCGCGGCGCATCTTGTTCCCGGAGCCCGCGATCGATGGCGGGCAGCGGGTTATCGGATAACCAGCGGCCAGAAGGTTGGGGAGCTTGTTGGGCGACGGTGACGGCGACTGCCAGGACGGCGACGGCCGAGACGGCGGTGGTGAAGGCCAAGCGTATCGAAGCGGGCATGTCCCCCCTGGTGAGCGGTCAGTCGGCAGGCAGCGGCCCGTTCATTGTAGCGTGCGCCTCCGTCCGAGGTGGAGCCCGAAGCCTGGAGCCTGGAGCCCGGAGCGCCTAGAGATAACTCAACGGGTCGATGTCCACCGTGGCCGGATCGACTGGACCGCGCACCGTCTGAGGATGGCCCTCGGGTGCCTCCCACAGGTTCACGTCAAACGGACGCTCCAACTTCTGCCCCGACGCGCGTATGACGACCTTTACGCGCGGGCGGTACGGGTCGGGCGCGTACGGCTTCACCACGACCGCGATGTCGCCGTTGTCAAGCTTGACCAGGTTCCCCGTCGGATAAATCCCCACCAGCTGCACGAACCTTCGGACCAGGTGCTGGTCGAACTGCGTGCCGTCGTTGCGCTGCAGCACGGCCAGGATGCGGTCGGACGCGTGCGCCTGCTGGTAGACGCGCTGCGACCGCATGGCGTCGTAGACGTCGGCGATGCCGCACAGCGACGTGCCGAGGTTGAGCTGGCTGCGCGCCACGCCGTGCGGATAGCCGGTGCCGTCGCTGCGCAAGTGGTGCTCGAAGGCGACGACGGGCGCCAGCGGCGGAATCTCCGGTGTGCTCTTGAGGATTTCGGCCCCGTGCACGGTGTGGCGCTTGAGAATCTCGAACTCCTGATCGGTCAGCTTGCCCGGCTTGTTCAGGATCTCGTTGGGCGTCTTCACCTTGCCGATATCGTGCATGAGCGCCGCGAGCCCGAACTCCCGGAGCGCCGCCCCGTCGATGCCCAGGCCTCGTGCCTGGCCCATGGTGAGGATCGACACGTTCACCATGTGCGTAAAGGTGTAGTTGTCGTAGTTCTTGAGCGCCGTGAGCGCGAGCAGCGCCGTACGATTCTGCGCCACGGCCTGGGCCAGCGAGTCCACCAGGCCGCGCGCCGCGTCGGCATCCGGCTTGCCTTCCACGGCCGCGCTCTCCCACAGCGAGCCAGCCACCCTCGATGCGTCGTCGTAGAGGCGCCGGAAAGTGGCGATGTCGCCGACCCCCTCGACGCGCTCCTCCACCTGCAGCCGTCCCACTCGCACGTGGGTCAGCTTGGACAGCGCGTCAATGGACGCCGCGTCGCCGGAGGCCAGGCTGCGGACCAGGGTGGAAACTTCCTCGGCCGTCGCCCCGCGGTCGAAGACCACGCGTTCGACGCCGGACTGACGGAGCCGGCGCATCAGCTCGCCCAGGTTCTCGGCGGCGTTGGGGATCGGGACGTCGGCGACCACCAGATCGTCTCCGACGATGCCAATGGTCAGCGACGGGATGTTGGCCAGCATCGTCGTCAGCAGTTCGGCCAGGCCGGTCCCGCTCTTGGCCACCAGTGGATGCGTGGGCGCGTAGAGCTGCGCCGCGCGCATCGCTGCTGCCAGGCGGCGGACCAGCTCCTCGGAGAGGCTGCTGCGCGAGGGCGGATTCATCACCGGCGCGCTCACGACCGTCCTCCGCCCGCAGCCATCGAGGTCAGCTCGCCCATGGCCACCTTGCGGACGCCCCGGCTGCCGGTGCGGGCGGCCTCTTCGAGTGCCGCGCGGGCATCGTCCGAGCCCAGGCGGCGCAAGCCCCTCGCCGCGGCCTGGCGCAGCCGCGATGTCCGGACCGGCGCCCACCACGTGCCGCGATGCAGCGCCGTGCGGAGCGCCGCCGTGGAATCGGGATGTGCGCGCAGGCTGGCCAGTGCTTCGATGATGGCTTCATGTTGCGCCGCGACGGCGGCGCTCGGCTCGCTGCTGGTCAGCACGTGGCACAGCGGGGGAATGGTTTTCGGATCGCGCAGCGAAACCAGTTCGCGCACGACCATGTCGCGGGTCGCCACGCTGGAGCCGCACGCCCGCTCCAGCGTGGCGTAGGCCTCCTTGGTGCCAATCTGGACGATGGCGCGGATCGAGTCCTGCTGCACCTGGGGATCGGCATCGCCGAGCATCGCCGTCAGCTCGTGGAGCGCCTCGTTGCCGCCGAACACCCGCATCAGATCGACGGCCGTGCGCCGTACGGCCGGGTTGGGGGAGTTCTTGAGCGGCTCGACGGCCTGGCGTCCCGCCGCGCCGAAGCTGATCAGCAGCTCGCGCAGCCGCCGGATGGTGTGGACGTGGTCCTCGTTGGCGAGCGTTTCGGCGAGCGGCCGCACCATCGCCGGCCCGAGCGTCAGGCACAGCCGGCTGAGCGCGGCAGCATCGGCCTCCGTCGCCTTGTGCAGCTGCGCGACCACGTGCCGCGAGAACGCCCCGGCAGCCAGCCGGGTCTGGACGCGCTGCGCGGTGGCATGGAGCGCCACACGCTCACCGGCGGCGGCGCCCGCGATGCCGTCGGCCAGCTGCTGCGCGCCGGCAAGCTCATTGGTCAGGACGTAGCGTTCGATCTCCCGCGCCGCCAGCGTGCCAATCGTTGCCCAGGCCTCGGCGCCCTCCTCGATGCGCATCAGGTCCAGGGTGAGGTTGAGATCGAGGTCGTGGAGGGCGCGCTCGCTGACGGTGCGCAGCCACTCCGCGATGCGCTCCGGCGGGTCGTCCGAGGTCCGCTCGACCTCGATCGCCTGGGTGCGTGCGGCCGTGAGCTCGCGGGCGTAATCGGCCGACACGAAGCCTTCGTCGCTGTAGGTTGCGAGCATCGTCTTGGCGGCGTCCTGCCAGATGCCCTCGAAGTTCGGGTTCTCGCCCAGCTCCCCGGCTTCGGCCTGGTCGTGCGCCATCGCCAGCAGCTCGCTCTTGCGGGACTCGTCCGGCACCAGCGCCTCGAAGGCCTGAGCCAGACGCGCCGAGGCGCCGCGTCCTTCGGTAACCGACCGCGCGACGAACGAGGCAATCGTTTCGTCGGACATCCGATCGAGGATGCCGGTGGCCAGCTGCGAATCGCCGGGCCGCGCCGAGTCCCGCTGCGCCATCACGCCCAGGATCATGTCGGGCGACAGGTGTGGGCTCGATTCGGCCACCGTCGCCAGGATCTGCTCGCGCGCCGGAGCCTGCCGATCTTCCGCAGCGGCCAGCGCGGCCTTGAGGAGGTGGAAGAGTGCCGCCACCTGCGCGGACACGCTCGCGCCGTCGGCGTCGGCTTTCTCCTGCAGCCGATCCAGCAGCGCGCCAAAGCTCTCGGCGTCGCCGAGCGACGTCAACAGCATGTCCAGCACGCTGTCGTCGAGCTCCACGGCCTCGCCCTTGAGGCAGGACGCCAGGACGTTGTCCCAGGTGGCATCGTCGCCGCCGGCGCGCTCTTTCAACACCGCCGCGTAGTCGATTTCCTCGATGTCCACGTGGCCGCGACCGGTGGCCGCCCACGCCTTGGCGATGCCGCCCTGCGCGATCAGGTCGTCCACGCTGCTGGCCACGAGCAGCAGGAACCGGCGCCAGTCCTCCGCGTCCACGCCGGCGTGGAGACGCAGCGAACCCACCAGCCGGCCGTGAAGCAGCGCGGCCAACTCGCCGATGCTGGCGTCGGGCCGGAGCGCCGCGCGATCGCCGATGAGGATTGCGCCCGGGTGGACGACCAGCAGCGCGTCGCCCGTGCGCGTCAGGACACCGGCGGCGGTTACGAGCCGGCTGAGCGACGCCTGGATGGCCGGGTGCGTGCCGGGATAGAGCGACACCGCCCTCGTCGCCGCCTTGCAGGCTCGGGCGAAGTCGGCAAGGGCCGCCCCTTGCTCCGTCGTCATCGATTCCGCGATCTGTGCCGTCGTCACGCCAGGATGTGCAGTTCTCTATGTTGCTTATCGGTCCGTCGGCCCTGTCCCGGTAGCAGCACACTCCGGCATTCCCCGCGAATCAGGCCGGAAATCGCCGGCCGGCCAGCGGGCGCCCGGTATACTGGCCCGGCTGATGCGCTTCACCGATGTCATCGCGCGCAAGCGCGACGGTCACCCCCTGGACCGGGAAGCCATCGACGCCTTCGTGCAGGGGGCCACTGGCGGCTCGGTGCCCGACTATCAGCTGTCGGCCCTGCTGATGGCGATCGTCTGGCGGGGCATGACGTCGCAGGAAACAGCCTGGCTCACCGATGCCATGCTGCGCTCGGGCGACCGGGTGGACCTTTCCGACATCCCCGGCATCAAGGTCGGCAAGCACAGCACCGGCGGTGTGGGTGACAAGGTGTCGATCGCCCTGGCCCCCCTGGCGGCGTCCTGCGGGGTCACGGTGCCGAAGATGTCAGGCCGCGGGCTGGGTCACACCGGGGGAACGCTCGACAAGCTCGAGTCGATCCCCGGGTTTCGCGTCGGCCTGACGGTGGACGAGTTCAAGCGCGCGCTCCGTGCCGTCGGCACCAGCATCATCGGACAGACGGCCGCCCTGGTGCCGGCAGACAAAGTGCTGTACGCGCTGCGCGACGTGACCGCGACGGTGGAAAGCGTGCCGCTGATCTCCGCTTCGATCATGAGCAAGAAGCTGGCGGAAGGCAGCAGCGCGCTGCTGCTCGACGTCAAGTGCGGCGACGGCGCCTTCATGAAGTCCGAGCCGGACGCGCGCGCCCTGGCCACGTCCATGGTGGCGATCGGCGCCCATGCCGGCGTCCGTACCGAGGCGGTGATCACCGACATGGACGCACCGCTCGGCCGCACCGTGGGCAACGCGCTCGAGATTCGCGAATGCCTGGATCTGCTGCGCGGCGGCGGACCGCCCGACCTGGTTGCGCTGGTGACGCGGCTGGCCGCGCGCATGACCGTGCTGGGGGGACAGCAGCCCGACGAGGCCAGCGCGCTCCAGGCCGTGACCGCCGCCATCGGATCGGGGGCCGCGCTCGACGTGTTCCGGCGCATGGTCGAGCAGCAGGGTGGCGACCCCCGGGTGGTGGACGACCCGGCGCTGCTGCCGGCGGCTCCTGCGGTGGCCACCGTGCGGGCCAGCCGCGCCGGCACCGTGACGGCGATCCGCGCCGGCGGGATCGGGCAGGCCAGCCACGCCCTCGGGGCCGGACGATCCGTCGTCGGCGAGGCGATCGACCACGCGGTCGGCGCCCGGCTGCTGGTGGACCGCGGTGACGCGGTGCAGGCTGGCGACGCGCTGGTGGAACTGCACCATCGCGACGGGCGCGGTCTCGACGCCGCGACGGCGCTGTGTGACCGCCGCCTTCGTCATCGCCGACGAGCGCCCGGCGACCTACGACCGCATCATCGGGGAGGTGAGATGACCGAGACGAGGCGCACGGCGCCCGCGCAGACGTGGACGCGGCGCGACGCGGTGGTACTGGCCGGACTGGCGGCCGTGGCGGTTGTCGCGATCGTGCTCGGCGCGCTGGGGGCGACGCGGCTCCAGCCCATCGGCGGCATGGCCCTCATCCTGGCCATCGCCTACTGCCTGTCGTCGGCGCGGCACGTGATCGACTACCGCACCGTGGGCTGGGGGCTCGGGCTGCAGTTCCTGTTCGCGCTCGTGGTGTTGAAGACCGAGGCCGGCCGGGCCGTCTTCCAGGCGGCCGGCCGGGCGATCACGCGGATCCTCGACTTCACCTACGTGGGCTCGTCCTTCGTCTTCGGCCCGTTGGGCAACCCCGACGTGTGGCCGCGGGTGATGACGGGCGTGCTGGGCGACGAGGGCCGGCAGTACGCCAACATCTTCGCCTTCCAGGTGCTGCCGACCATCATCTTCATCGCGGCGCTGTTCGCGATGCTCTACTACTTCGGCGTCATGCAGCTCATCGTGCGCGTCTTCGCGGTGGTGATGCGGCGGTTCATGCGGGCCAGTGGGGCCGAATCGCTGAACGTCGCCGCCAGCATCTTCATGGGGCAGACCGAGGCGCCGCTGACCATCCGCCCGTTCCTGCCGCGCATGACCGAATCCGAGCTGATGACGGTGATGACCGCCGGCATGGCCCACATCTCCGGCGGCGTGATGGCCGCCTACATCCTGTTCGGCGTGGAAGCGCAGCACCTGCTGACCGCCGTGATCATGACCGCGCCCGGCACGCTGATGATGGCCAAGCTGTTCGTGCCGGAAACCGGTGAACCCGAGACGATGGGGACGGTGAAGCTGCACGTCGAGGCGACCGACGTCAACGTCATCGACGCCGTGGGGCGGGGCACCGGCGAGGGCCTGCACCTGGCGCTCAACGTCGGCGCCATGCTGATCTCGTTTCTCGCGATCGTCGCGCTGCTGAACGCGGTGCTGGGGCTGGCGGGGCTGAGCCTGCAGCAGATTCTCGGCTGGGTGTTCGCGCCGATCGCGTGGAGCCTCGGCGTGCCCTGGCGCGATGCCCCGACCATTGGCAACCTGCTCGGCACCCGCATGGTGCTCAACGAGTTCGTGGCCTATTCCCAACTCGGGCCGCTCAAGCCGATGCTCGACCCCAAGTCGTTCACCATCGCCACGTTTGCCTTGTGCGGCTTTGCCAATTTCAGCTCCATCGGCATCCAGATCGGCGGCATCGGCGCGCTGGCGCCCGAGCGGCGCCACGACCTGGCCCGGTTGGGGCTGCGGGCGATGCTCGCCGGCACCTTCGCCAACTTCCTCACCGCGACCATCGCCGGCATGCTGCTATGAGTGAGGCCCTTGGCTGGTTCGATCGGGCGTCCACGGCCGCGGACGCCATCAAGGGCCGATGCGGCGACGTGCCGCGCATCGCGGTGGTGCTGGGCTCCGGCCTCGGCGACTTCGCCGACACGCTGGCCGACGCGGTGCACATCCCCTATCAGGAGATCCCGCACTGGCCGGCGCCTACGGTGGTCGGCCACGCCGGCAAGCTCGTCGTCGGCTCGGTGCGCGGGCGGCGCGTGGCGGCGCTGTCCGGCCGCGTCCACGCCTACGAGGGCCACGGCCAGGATACGGTGGTCTTTGGCGTCCGGGTGATGGCGCGGCTCGGGGTCGCGCACCTGGTCCTCACCAACGCCGCCGGCGGCATCAACACCAGCTTCGGCGAGGGCGCGCTGATGGTGATTGACGATCACATCAACCTGACCGGCAGCAACCCGCTGATCGGCGCCAACGACGATCGAATCGGACCGCGGTTTCCCGACATGAGCGAGGTCTACTCCAGACGATTGGGGACGATCGCCGACCAGGCGGCAGAGGACACGGGAGTGGCGGTGGCCCACGGCGTCTACGTGGCTGTCCACGGCCCCAGCTACGAGACGCCGGCCGAAATCCGCGCTTTTCGCACCCTGGGCGCCGACGCCGTCGGGATGTCCACTGCGCCCGAAGCGATTGCCGCCAGGCACGCGGGGCTCGAGGTGCTGGGCATCTCGTGCATCACCAACATGGCCGCGGGCGTGCTGCCGCAGCCGCTCGTGCACGAAGAAGTGATAGAAACAGCACGGCGCGTGCGGGGTTCGTTCATCGCCCTCCTGGAGGCCGTGATTGCCAGGATCTGATCTCGTGGTGGCGGCACGGAGGGCACGCAGGCACGCGCACGCCGACTACTCCCAATTCCGCGTCGGCGCCGCGCTGGAGACCGCGGACGGCACCATCGTCACCGGCTGCAACATCGAGAACGCCACCTACGGGCTGACCATCTGTGCTGAACGGGTGGCGATGTTCAAGGCGCTCTCGGAGGGCCATCGCCGTTTCCGGCGCATCGCCGTGGTGGCCGACACCCAGGCACCGACCCCGCCGTGCGGCGCGTGCCGCCAGATCCTGTGGGAGTTCGGGGGGATCTGGAAGTCGTGCTCGCGAACTTGCGCCGGGTGACCGGCCGAATGCAGCTGAAAGATCTCCTGCCGATGCCGTTCGACCGGCGGCTTGCTGCGGTAGGACAGTCAATTCAGTCAGATCGTCACGAATTCGGAATTCACAAACTGCAGGCCCGGGGCCCGTGAGCCCGGAGCCCGTAGCCTGATAATAGAGACGCATGCTTCCCACCATCGAATGGAAAGACGACGCCGTGGTCATGATCGACCAGCGCAAGCTGCCGGCGTCCGAGGTCTACGTCACCTGCAAGACCGCCAACGACGTGGCCAAGGCGATCAAGACCATGGTGATTCGCGGCGCGCCGGCCATCGGCGTCGCCGCCGCGATGGGCATCGCGCTGGCGCATGAAGCGCAGCAAGGCCACCGGCACCAAGCAGTTCACCACCGAGTTCCAGCGCACCTGCGACCTGATGGCCGGCACGCGGCCGACGGCGGTGAACCTGTTCTGGGCGATCGAGCGGATGAAGCAGACCTTTGCCCGGGCCGCGCAGGCGGGGGAGTCGGTGGCGTCGATCGCGGCCACGCTCGAAGCCGAAGCCAAGCTGGTGCACGACGAGGACGTGGCGAGCTGCCGCGCCATGGGAGCGCACGGGGCGACGCTGGTCCCCGACGACGCCCGCATCCTGACCCATTGCAACGCCGGCGCCCTGGCCACGGCCGGCTACGGCACCGCCCTGGGCGTGGTTCGCGCCGCGGCCGAGCAGGGCAAGCGCGTGGCGGTGTTCGCCGACGAGACCCGCCCCTTCCTGCAGGGCGCCCGCCTGACCGCCTGGGAACTGGTGAAGGACGGCATCGACACGACGGTGATCACCGACAACATGGCCGGCGCGATGATGCGGCTCGAGCGGATCGATCTGGTGGTGGTCGGCGCCGACCGCATCGCCGCCAATGGCGACGTGGCCAACAAGATCGGCACCTACGCCGTGGCGGTGCTGGCCAAGGAGCACGGCATCCCGTTCTACGTGGCGGCGCCGCTGTCCACGATCGACCTCGGCACGGCGGACGGCGGCGGCATCCCCATCGAGGAGCGGAGCGATCGCGAGGTCACGCACGTCGGCACCGCGCGGCTGACGCCAGAGGGCGCCCGCGATTCGCAACCCGGCGTTCGACGTCACCCCGGCGAAATACGTCACGGCGATCGTGACCGAGCACGGCATCGCGCGCCCGCCGTATGGCGAATCCCTGGCCGCTCTCAAGCAAGTCGTATGAGCCGCTTTCTGAGCCCTGACCTCTGAATCCTGAACTTCCCATGGTGATCCTGGGCATCGAAACCTCCTGCGACGAGACGGCCGCGGCGATCGTGGAGGAGACCGGCGACGCCGCCCGTCCCTGGCGCGTCCTCTCCAACGTCGTGGCATCGCAGGTGGAGATCCACCGCGAGTGGGGCGGCGTGGTGCCGGAGCTGTCCGCCCGGCAGCACATCCGCGACATCTGCGGCGTGGTGGAGAAGGCCGTCGAGGACGCGGGATCGCCGCGCTACGACGCCATCGCGGTGACGCAGGGTCCCGGCCTGGTCGGGTCCCTGCTGGTCGGGCTGAGCTTTGCGAAGACGCTGGCCTGGGCTCGCGGGCGTGCCGCTGGTCCCGGTGCATCACCTGGCCGGCCACGTCGAGTCGCTGGTCCTCGGTGGCGGCGAGATGCCGCTGCCGGCCGTCGTGCTCGTGGTCTCGGGCGGACATACCAGCCTCTATCTCGAGCCCCGCGCCGGCGTGTTCGAGCGGCTGGGCCGCACGCGCGACGACGCCGCGGGTGAGGCCTACGACAAGGTGGCCAAGCTGCTGGGCCTCGGGTATCCCGGGCGGTCCCGTCATCGATCGGCTGGCAAACCAGGGCAACGACCGCGGCGTGCCGCTGCCGCGCACGCGGCTGACCCATGCCGACCGCAACGCTCCGCACCTGCCCGGGCGCAGCGATTTCAGCTTCAGCGGCCTGAAGACCGCGGTCGTGCGCCATCTGCAGCGGCGCCGTGCCCTGCTGGGACTCGGCGCCGACGAGCCCCTGCCGCCCGCCGACGTCGTGGACCTCTGCGCCAGCTTTCAGCGGGTGGTCGTCGAAACCCTGCTCGACCGGCTGTTCGACGCCGCGCGCGCCCACGGGGCGCAATCGGTGGGCATCGCCGGGGGCGTGTCGGCGAACAGCCGGCTGCGCGAGGACGCGGCGAGCTCGCGGCGCAGCCGAGGGGCTGCCGGTCTTCATCCCGCCGCTGGCGCTCTCGACCGACAACGCGGCCATGATCGCCGCGGCCGGGCTGCGCGCCTTTCGCGCCGGGCGGGTGGCCGGGGAGTCGCTCAACGCCGACGCCAGCCTGCCGATGGAGGCCGCGTGAAAACCTTCACCGACTATCTGTGGTTCAACACCAAGGCCCGGCAGGAGTTCGTGCGGATCACCGACCAGGTGGCCGGCGGTGGTGGCCAAAAGCGGCGTCGTCGACGGCATGGTGCTGGTCTCGGCGATGCACATCACCTCGGGCGTCTACGTCAACGACTGGGAGGACGGCCTCATCGCCGACTTCCAGGACTGGCTCGAGAAGCTGGCGCCGGCAGGCCTGGATTACCGGCACCACCGCACCGGCGAGGACAACGCCGACGCGCACTTGAAGCGCACCATCATGGGCCACCAGGTGATGCTGCCGATTACCGGCGGCAAGCTGGATCTCGGCCCGTGGGAACAGGTGTTCTACGCCGAGTTCGACGGCCGGCGGCGCAAGCGCGTGGTGATCAAGGTGATGGGGGGTGTGAGCAGCCGCGCCTATCCCGATCGGCCCGTTCGTCGGCGTCGGCGCCGTGATCGTCGACCAGGGGCGCGTGGTGCTGATCAAGCGCCGGTTCGAACCGCTGGCGGGGCATTGGAGCCTGCCGGGCGGCGCCGTGGACGTCGGCGAGACGCTGGTCGAGTGCGTCGCGCGGGAGATGCTGGAGGAGACCGGGCTGGTGGTCGAGGTGGGTCCGGTCGTGGAAGTGTTCGATCGCATCGTCCGCGACGGCGACGGCCGGGTGCAGTTCCACTACGTGCTCGTGGATTACTTGTGCCGGCCGACCGGCGGCGCGCTGCAGGCAGGCTCGGACGTGGCCGAGGCGGTGTATGCCGACTCCCGACGATCTGGCCAGGTTTGCGCTCGCCGACCCCGCCAGCGCGGTGATTCGCCGGGCGCTGGCGATGGCGGGGGGCATTAGGCACCGGGCTCCGGGCTCCGGGCCCTCCCGGGCTCCAGGCGCTGCGTGCTATAGTCCGCGGCCATGCCACAGACCCGCTTAGGGCCGCGCGTGCCGATTCTGGGTCACCTGGGCGGTGACATCACGGTCGTCGAGCCGATGGCCGTCAAAGAGCTGGGACTCGGCGGCGCGACCATCGAGACCCGCTTCGCCCTGGTGATCGACTCGCTTCATGAGTTGCGGCTGGTAGCTGGTGCACGCGCACCGTCGTCGTGAAGGGCCGAGTCGTCCATTCACATATCAGTGATGTCGATGCGGAAATCGTCGCGTACCAGAGCGGCATCGAATTCGTGGAGACGCTCGCATCACGTGACAGGACGCCGTAACGGCGTACCTGAACGAGATCCAGTCTGCGCGGAAGGTCTGAAGCGCTGAAGTGCTAGCCTGAGCGCGGCCTGTAGCCCGGAGCCCGGAGCCACGCCTTAATTCATCTGCACCGCCGGCCGCTGCGGCAGCATGCCTTGCGCGTCGGCGATATCGGAGATGACGGCGTCGAAATCCTGGCCGTCGTCCTCGCTGGTGTAGCTCAAGACCGGAATGTCCTTGGTTGCCGGATCGAGCTTCAACATCGTCAGCAGCTGCACGCCGTCCAGGGCCTCGACCCGCGTGCACACCACGATCAGGTTCGGCAGCACGCGCTTGATGGTGGAGTAGGCGCGGTCGGACGACTCGACGAACACCATGTCGTAGTGCCCGGCGTCGAGCAGCGTCTCGAGCACACTCAGTGCTTCGGCGCTGCCGTTGACGACCACCACTTTCTGGGTCGGCGTGTGAGCGGTGCAGCTCTTCATAAATTTTTGTCGCGTTCCTGCTAGCCATAATTCAGGAACCATGCCAGTGCCGCATCGTGCTTTTTGCGTGCAGAACCGCCGTCTTCGTTTCGTGATTGCGATGTGTCCTTGGAGGCGGACTGCGCAAGCCTGCTGAGGCGTCCTGTGCAGTTCCCGAAATTAGGCGTGCGGTGCTGGCAGCAGCAGAGGTCGGCTCGACGACGGACGCGTTCGAGAAGCTTGTTTTCCAGCCTCGCCCTGATTCCTAAACGGATGAGCCATCGGTGGACGGCGTGTTCAGTTCCAAAGCACACGGTCCGTACGCGCAACGAGGGGGCGGAGAGCCCCCTCGTTGCCGTGGTCTGTCGTGCCCGCCGCAACCGGGCGGACACGAACACGAGAGTCTAGAACAGGAACTTGACGCTGAACTGCCCCTGCGTGCCGGTCGCGAACAGGTCGTCCTGCCCGTACCGTGGGTCGTAGGCACTGAACGCCGGAGCCGGAGCAGCGCCATCTGAGGACTGGGCAATCAGGGCCCGGTAGTCGTATCCCTGGGTCAGGTCGGTGCTTGCCAGGTTGATAGCCGACGACGCGCGCGCCGTGCCGGCGCCGCGGTTGAGGTAATTGAACCTGTGCGTCGTCGTCTTCTGGTTGAAGACGTTCAGCACGTTCAGCTCGAAACGAAGCCGCTTGGTCGACGCCAGGCCGAACTCGTGCGAGAGCAGCAAGTCGGCCCGGTTCAGCATCGGCGTGCGGCCCATGTCGCCACGGCCTTCCACGAAGAGGTTGGTCTGGTTGAGGGTGACGACATACGGTGCTGATTGGGGTGCCGCTGCCGGCGTAGAGGTTGCCCCCGATTTGCGTCCCGAACGGGAAGGAATACGCGCCGTAAAACTTGACGACGTGCGGACGGTCGGTGGCCAGCCGCCCGAGGACGCCGTCCGGTGTGCCACCGTGGGAGTCGATCAGCAGCTCGTCGATGTCCCAGGCCCGGTTCGCGTTGCCGCCCGGTCGGGAGATGCTGGAGGCCTGCTGCTGTGCGGTCGGCGACCCCGACATTCGTCGTGGGCGTAAGGATTTCATCCGAGCTCGCCAGGCCGGCGTAGTTGCCATACAGGCGGCTGTAGGTGTAGCTGGCGCTGCCGAACCAGTTGTTGGCGAAGCGCCGGCTGTAGGTCAGCTCGAGCGCGTCGTAGGTGCGGACCGGCTTGGGTGTGGCAAACGGAGCCGTCCTGCCGGACGTCGGCGTGATCGTTCCGAGTGCACCGCCGCCGGGGTTGCCGATCACGTAGACTTCGTCGCCGTTCACCAGGCCGCCCAGGTCCTCGATCGTGTCCCCCAGGTCGTTGTGGATGTAGTGCACGCCCAGCGACGAGTTCAGTCCCACCTGGTACTCGAGCCCGATGCTGGTGCTGTCCTGGAACATCGGCTTGATTTCCGGATCGGTCGAGTCGAAGTTCGGCACGCGGCGGTCGCGGAACGAGTTCGCTACCGACGGGTTCCACAGGTCTCGCCCCGGCATGTTGCTCAGGTTGAGGTTGGCGATGTCCAGCGTGTCGAGCGATCGGTAGAAGATGTGCCAGATGTCGCCGCCGTAGGATCCGCGCGGCAGCTCGTACTTCGTCCAGTCGTAGTACCGCCCCCAGCTGCCATACAGCTTGGCCTTGCCGTTGCCGGTGAGGTCGTAGGTGGCGCCGAGACGCGGCGCGAGCTTGTCGCCGAACGCCGAAATCGAACGCGTTGATGCCTTCCCGGAAGGACGGCACCACCTCTTTCTCCGTTCGGATGCCGAGGTTCAACGTCAGCCGGTTGCCGAGCGTCCACTGGTCCTGGATGAAGAGCGAGTTGATGTCCGCGCCGGCGATGCCCACCGTGCCGCGGTCGTTCACGGCGTAGTAGCCGTAGGTGCCGGTGCCCGAGCCCACGCCCGGCACGCTGCTGGTGAAGGTGCGGTTCCAGAAGATGTCGACGTAGCCACCGGGGTAGGCCGAGTTGACGTCGTTGGTCACGTGCTGGAAGCCGTAGCCAGCCTTGAGCGAGTGGAAGCCGGCGGCATTGAATGCCGAGCTGTAGTTCGAGATCGAAGAAGGATCGCTTCGTGACGTCGAAGTCCGTGATCCGGGCGCGCGGGGTGTTCACCGTGCCAATCGGCGCCTGGAGAGATGCCGGAACCCCAGGCAGCCCCACGGGGAGGTCTGATAGGTGTAGTTGGTCACGGTGGAAATGCCGGTGTCGGTGTAGCGGTCGTGGAAGTAGCCGCCCTTGACGTCACGAACGAGCCATTTGACACCGTGATATCGACGTTGCCGGTGGTATTGACCTGGTTCTGTTCCCACCCGCGCTCGCGGTTGGGCTGATCGCCCGCCATCGACACCGACGTCGAATTGGGCAGCGTGCCGTTGTAGGCGATCAGCGTTCCCTCTACGGTCGTCGGCGTGTACAGGACGCCGCCGTTCGCCTGGACGCGGCCCTTGGAGAAGGTGAGCTTGCCGAACATCTGGCTGAAGGTCGCGCTCTGCTCATTCGACCCCTGCTCCGTGCTGCTGGAGTAGCCGTAGTCGTTGGTGCGGCTGACGAACCGGGCGAGAAGGACCCGAAGAAGAACAGCCGGTCCTTCGCGATCGGACCGCCGATCGACCCCCCGATCTCGTTGCGGAGGTTGCTCTGCTTTTCGTCCTGGACGTAGCTCACGGTGAGGTCGTTCGTCGGGCTGAGGACCAGGCGCTTGACGGGGCCGGCACTGAGCGGGCTGCCGTCGAAGTAGTAGTGCGTCTCGCCGCGGAACGTGTTGCCGCCCGACTTGGTGACGGCGCTGATGACTCCGCCCAACGCGCCGCCGAATTCGGCTTCGATGCCGGCGGTCTTCACCTGGACTTCCTGCAGGTACTCGAACACCGTGTCCTGCCGCGACCTGCCGCTGATCAGGCTGGTGGTCACGACGCCGTCCACGGTGAACGAATTCTCGGCGCCGCTGGCGCCATTCACCTGGAAGCCGCCCTCGATTTCGCCGGAGTTGACCGACGGCGCAGTCAGCGCGACGCCCTGGAAGGTTCGCGCTTTCGGCATGCGGTCGAATTCCTCCGAGGTGACGTTGTGCGCCACGACCACGCTGCGCGTATCCACGAGCGGCGTCGCTTCACCCTGGACCTGTACCGTCTCGGTCAGGGCCCCGACGGCCATCTGCGCGTCCACGCGGAAGTTTTGACCCAGGAGGACCAACACTTCGCGTTCGACCACCGAGAACCCCGAAAGCTCGAAACGGACCCGGTACCGACCGGGGACGAGGTTCGGGATGTTGAACTGCCCATCCGCGTCCGTGACGACGGTTCTGAGTTCGCCTGATTCCTGGTTGGTTGCGACCACCGTGACGGCCGGCAGCGCCAGGTTCTGTTGGTCTACTACTCGGCCGGCGAGGCCGCCGAAACGTTCTTGCGCCTCGGCACTGCCTGAGAGTACCAGGGCAATGGCCAGGAGGACGCCACTGAGGCGTACGTACATGAGGGTTCTCCTTCGGTTAGTCGGTTCCGAGGGTGTTTTCTCGACTTTGCCCTTCTGTGCAGGGAAAAGGCGTACCATCCGGGATGTTGTGTTTAAGTCGTTCGTTTATAAGCAGTTAAAAATCTGGCACGCCTGAATCGTGACGAAACGATCCATCGAGAGCTTCACTGTTGACCAAAATCATGGATCCAAGGCCGTTCGTAATGCAAGGATAACCATCGGTCACAGCAAGCTAGCGTTTGGGACCAATCGAAGAGCCGCTAAGCCCTTGTGTGCTCTGGCTTTGCCCTGGTTTGGCTGGGGACGAGGATGGGTGTGGATGACAGTGTGGTCATCCATTCGTCACAGCAAAATGGTAGCTCCCGGCGGCGGCCGCGTCGGGAGCTAGGTTTTTGGAAGGTGCGTTAAGGGATTGAACGAGGAGCGCAGGAACGTCGAGCCCGGAGGAAGGGCTGCCGACCGAGCGGTCGGGCAGACCTTCCCCTGATGCCAACCGTCAGAACCGCACGCCGAACGTGATCCGCGCCGACTGCGGTGTCGTCCAGGCGAAGCGGCTGGTGGCGAGGCCGAAGATCGGCCCGTAGTCCCAGTTCACCCCCTGAACCGGCGTTGTCGTGAATGGGTCGAACGCGGCAAAGCGCGCCGGCGTGCTGACGGGCGTCAGGATCGCCGAGTTGAGGCGTTGGATGTTCACGCCGCCGGCGTTGCCGGGGCTGCCCGTCCCGAACGCCGTTGCACCGCACGCGCACAGCTGGAACTGGTTGAACAGGTTGAGCACCTGCAGCTGAAAGAACAGCTCGGTGTTCCCCGCGCGCGGCACCTTGAAAGCGTAGGTTGCTCCGAGGTCCGTGCGGAACTGACTTTCCGTCCGGAAGGCGTCGCGCGCGGTGTAGTAGTAGGAGTTATCGGACCCCGGTGGAGGCGTCAGGTATCCCGGATTGGTCAGGTACGGCCGGGCATCCACTCCGCTGGTGCTCGCACCCGGCGCGGTAATCTCACGGCCGCCGGCGCCGTACGGCACGCCGCTCTCCATGATCTCGACCAGGCTGAACGTGAGCCCTGAAGCGAACGACGGGTTGTAATTCAGCCACAGCCGCGACCGGTGCCGCTGATCGGATGACAGGTCGCCGATCGGGTAGTTCCAGTCCGCGTCCTTGTATTCGGGGTAGCGCGTGCCGACAAAACGTATCGGACCGTTGGCGACGGTCTCGCCCTCGAAGTTCCCCCAGGTGCGGGACAGCGTGTAATTGCCGCCGATGTCGAAGCTGCCCTGGCGGTAGTTGGCCTGGAGCGACAGGCCGGAGTAACGCCGAACGGCCAGTTCGTTGTCGTTGCCGATGACCACGAGGTCGTAGGAACGCCCCTCGCTGTCGCGGGCGACGCTGCCCGGGCTGGTGTAATCCGCGTAGAAGTTGCCGTAGTCGCGGAACACGTAGTCGGCGCGGATCGCCGCCCGGCTGCCGAACTGCCGGTTCAAGCCGACGGCATATTCCCAGACGTTCGGCGACGTCAAATCGCCGATCACCGGCGTCACCCCCGGTATCTCCGGCGCGCCGTTCAGCGGCAGGTTGGGGCCGCCATTGGCGTTGTACCAGTCGAAGACCTGTCGGATGGCGACGTCGGAGGTGACCGGGTTCACCGTTCCGGGCGGGTTGATGTCGGCGCCCCGATAAATGAACTGTCGTGTTTGCGGGTTTCCGCCCGCCGCCGACGAGTCGGCGATGCTGTTGGCGATGGCCGTCACGTACTTCGCCACACTCCCGGTCACCGACCACCGGCCGTCACCGAGCGGGTCGAACACCAGGCCCATGCGCGGGCTCCACGCGTCCTCGGTGATGACGGTCACACCGGCCTGATCCTGCCCGCTGTTCTTGTCGTAGCGCAGGCCGAGGTTGGCCGTCAGCCGGCCGGACACGCGCCAGGCGTCGTTGTAGAAGAACGAGTGCGTGCGGAAGTTCGAGCCGGCGCTGTCGAGGAGGATCGGGTTCCACTGGATGATGGTCGAGCCGTTGCCGAGGAACTGCGGGAAGACGTTGGTCCCCTGGAGGATGGTGCTGGTGCCGAGGATCCGGTAGTCGCTGCCCGACTGGTGGTTGTTCGCCTGCCGCTGGTCGTTGAAGTTGTCGTAGCCGAACGTCATGCTGTGCGAGCCGGTCCCTCGCGTGGACAGGAAGTAGGTGCCCTTGGCGAAGAGGTCCTGGTTGTCGCGCTGCTCATACGGGGTGCAGACGCCGCAGAAGGTGTCGCTCCAGTAGCGGGTGTTGCCCCGGCTGCGGTCGAGCAGGAGCGTGCCCTTCTCGATGTCGGTGAAGCGGGATCCGGTGCCGATGAAGCTCAGCTGGCGCTGTGAGTAGCGGCCCTCGACGAAGACGCGCGAGGTGACGACGCCCGTGTAGTTGAACGTGAAGAGATCCTCGGGCAGCTCGCGCGTGCCCAGGCTCGCCAGATCCATCGCCAGGTTCTGGTTGAACGTGTAGTTCTCCTCCGTCCGGTAGCTCTTGGTGTACGCGGCCTGGAACCGGTTGTTGGAGTCGAACGAGTAGGTGCCCTTGTACTCGAAGCGCTTGTTGTCCTGGATGAAGTTGTAGGGAATGCTGGTGATGGCGGTGTTGCGACCGCTCTGCTGTTTCTGCAGGCGTCCTGCCACGAAGAACCACAAGCGGTCCTTCATCACCGGGCCGCCAAACGTGTACTCGTAGGTCGGCACCACCTTGTCGACGCGGAGATCGACTCCGCCCTGACCACCGATGGCGGTTTCCTCGAACGGTGTCAGGGTGCGCCAGTCGTCGTTGTTGAGCGTGTCGCGAAACGACCCGCTGAACACGTTGCCGCCCGACTTCGTGATGACGTTCACCACGCCGCCGGTGAAGCGGCCGAACTCCGCGGAGATTCCCGCGGTGGCCACCGTCGTTTCCTGCACCGCGTCCTCGATGTACAGGTCGGGCGCCGTGCCGCGGACGTTCTCGTTGAGCGTCACGCCGTTGACGAGGAACAGGTTCTCGAACGAGACGGCGCCGTTGATCGAGAAGTTGCCGGCGGGGCCGCTCGGACGGACTCCCGGAGCCAGCAGCAGCACGGCGTTGAGATCGCGCCCGGTCGGCAGCAGGTTCATGAGCGCCTGTGTGAAGTTCGTGCCCACCTGGGCCGTGCCCGTCAGGACGTCGGACCGAGCCGCGACGACGTTGACGGTTTCGGACAATGCGGCTGGTCCCATCTGCACCGACAGCGGGACCGATTGCGCCGGAGCAAGCGTGACGGTGCGCGACACGGTGCCGAAGCCGCTCAGTTGAAACGTGATGGTGTAGACACCCGGCGGCAGCAGCGGGAGGATGTAGTCACCGTTGTCCGATGAGACAGTCTCGCGCGTGCCCTGCAGCGTCGGCGCGCTCGCCGTGACGGTGACACCGGGCACGCCCAGATCCTGCGTGTCGCTGACACGGCCCGAGATGGTGCCGGTGGTAGTCTGTGCAAGCGCTGACGTCGCCGCGAACAACGCAATCGCCAACGCTACCGAAGTGCATCGAATAAGAAACGACATGTCCTGGCTCTCCGTGTGGATCGTGCGTCCACGCAACATGCCCGAAGCGGGCGCGATCGTTCAGATTCCGACGATACAAGAACGCCACGTGGTAAACGCGCGCGTCGCGCCGTTCATCCCGGGCCAGATCGACACGAGGCAGGGGTAGAATGCGGCGCGTGATCTCGTCCGTCGCGGATGTATCCGGCCCGCAGTCCACTGCGGCAGTGGCCAGTCCCAACCGATGGGTCATCCCCGTTGGCGCGGTGATGGTGCACGTGTGCATCGGCTCCGTCTACGCGTGGAGCACATTCAACCGTCCCATTCAGACGCTGTTCGCCAACGAGCCGTGGTGGTTCAGCCCTCCCTACACGACGTTCACCACAGCGCTGGCGCTGCTCGGTCTCAGTGCGGCGTTCGGCGGTCCCTGGGTCGAGCGGCGCGGGCCGCGCGTCGCGGCCACCGCGGCGGCGCTGTTCTTCGGCAGCGGTCTCGTGCTCGGCGGCGTCGGGTTGGCGCTGCGTCAGTCCCTGCTCGTTTTTCTTGGGATGGGCGTCATCAGCGGCATCGGCTGCGGGCTCGGCTACATCTCCCCGGTCAGCACGCTCGTGAAGTGGTTTCCGGACCGGCGCGGCATGGCCACCGGCATGGCGATCATGGGCTTCGGCGGCGGCGCCTTCATCGCCGGCTACCTGAACGTGTTCCTGATGGAGCGCGTGGGCGTGGCTTCGACGGTGATGTCGCTGGGCGTCGTGTACCTGGCGGTGATGCTGGCGGGGTCCCGGCTGATGCAATCGCCGCCGGCCGGCTGGCGTCCCGCGGGGTGGACCGGGCCGATGAAAACGACGGCCATGATCGCCGACCGCAGCGTCACCCGCGACCAGGCCATCCGCACGCCGCAGTTCTATCTGCTGTGGGGCATGCTGTGCATCAACGTGACCGCCGGCATCGGCATCCTGGCGCAGGCCTCGCCGATGATGCAGGACATGTTCGGGCGGACGCCGCTCGAGGCGGCGGCGGTGGTGTCGATCATCAGCCTGTTCAATGCCGGGGGCCGGTTCATGTGGGCGTCGGGTTCCGACTACATCGGGCGCCGGAACACATATCTGATCTTCTTCGTGGTCCAGGTGGGCCTGTTCCTGTTGATTCCCGCGGCTGGCTGCCGAAGGGCGCTGGTGGCTGTTCCAGATCAGCCTGTTCGTCGTGTTCACCATGTACGGGGGCGGGTTCGCCACCATTCCAGCGTTTCTGGCCGACATCTTCGGGCCGCAGAACGTGGGCGCGATTCACGGGGCGCTGCTCACGGCCTGGAGCGTGGCGGCGATTGCCGGCCCGGTCATCATCACGGAGCTGTCCAACCGCGCCAAGGCGGCCCTGCCGCCCGGCGCCGAGCGGGTCAATATCTACGACGTGCCCCTCCAGGTGCTGGCCGGCCTGCTGGCCCTCGGCTTCGTCCTGACGCTGCTTGTTCGCCCCCTAGGAACGACCTGACCAACCTCCATCGATAGTCCGTACCAACCTCCACCGACAGTCCGTACCAACCTCCATCGACAGTTCGCAGCCCGTGCTATACTCCTTCGGCTCGGGCCGTGCCCGCTGCATCGCAGAGACCGCACCGCCAGATTCCACCGAACGAAAGCGTCACTTTCCGAACAGGAGTAGATCCACATGGCAGCGGACTTCTTTCTTGGCGAGTCGCTCGTAGGCGACGGCAACGAAGTTGCCCACATCGACCTCATCATCGGGTCGAAGTCGGGCCCGGCGGGCGTCGCGTTCGCGACCTCGCTGAGCAACAACAAGGATGGATTCACCAGTCTGCTCGCGGTGGTCGCGCCGAACTTGCCGGCCAAGCCCGACACCCTGCTCTTCAACAAGGTCACCATCAAGGGCGCCAAGCAGGCGGTGCAGATGTTCGGGCCGGCTCAGGCGGCCGTGGCCCGGGCGGTGGTCGATTCGGTGGAGAGCGGCGTCATCCCGCGCGACAAGGCCGACGACCTCTGCATCCTGGTAGGCGTGTTCATTCACTGGGAAGCGAGCGACGACCAGAAGATCTACGACTTCAACTACCAGGCCACCAAGGAATCGATCGCGCGCGCGCTGGCCGGCAAGCCGAGCGTGGCCGACGTGATCGCGGGCTCCAAGACCGCCAAGCACCCCTACAGCCCCAAGTAGGGGATCTCTCCAGCGAGCGGCGGGCCTCCGGGCCCGCCGCTCCGCGAGCGGCCAAAAGCACTGCGCTAGCGAGGCGGAGCAACGGTCTTGTGAATGCAAGCCTCGCGATCCATGAAGAAGCTGCTGATCCAGATCGACAGCTCACCCCACCCCAGCGTCTTCGACCGCGTGGTCGCGTTCGATGGCGGCGCCGACGAGGTGATGAGTTACGGCGGCGTAACCGAAAACGACGTGCGCGATCTGGTGCACGGCGCCATCTTCACGCGCGGTCCCAAGGACCTGCACAACACCGCCATCTTCATCGGCGGCACCGATATGGCCGCCGGCGAGCGCCTGCTGGCCGCGGTGAAGAAGACGGTCTTCGGCCCCCTGCGCGTGTCGGTGATGCTCGACTCGAACGGCTCGAACACCACGGCGGTCGCAGCGGTGGTGCGGATGGCCACGGCGGTCAGCGACTTGAGCGGCAAGCGGGCCGTGGTCACGGCCGGCACCGGCCCCGTAGGGATGCGCGCCGCGGGGCTGCTGGCCAAGGCCGGCGCCGAGGTGACGTTGACGTCGCGCCGCGACGTGGCGCCGGCGTTTCCTGGAGGCGCTCAGCCAGCGGTTCGGCGGCGCGGTGCGTGGCGTCGTGATGAAGGATGCGCCGAAGGCCGCCGCGGCGCTCGAAGGCGCCGAGGTGCTGATCAGTGCCGGGCCGGCTGGCGTGTGCATGATTCCGAAGGCCGCCTGGGCGGGCCGTCCGAGTCTGCGCGCCGTGGCCGACCTGAACGCGGTGCCGCCGCTCGGCGTCGAAGGCGTCGAGGTCCAGGATTCGGGGACAGAGCGCGAAGGCGCGATCGTCTACGGTGCGCTGGGCGTGGGCAGCCTGAAGATGAAGATCCACAAGGCCTGCATCGCCAAGCTGTTCGAGCGCAACGACCTGGTGCTCGACGCCGAGACGATCGCGGAGGTGGCCGCTGAAGCTCGTCGGTGGTCGTTAGTCGTTGGTCGTGAGTCGCTAGTGCCACGAGTTCTGATCGCGGGCGTGTCGACGCGGGCCGCGGCCGAATCGGCGGTGCGCGCCGGGTTCCAGGTGGTGACCCTCGACGCCTACGGCGATCTCGACCAGCCGTCGGAGTGCCAGACGCTGCCGGGCGACAAGCCCTGGCGTGCCGCGGCTGCGGCGCGCTACGCGCGTGCCATTGACCGCCGACGCAGTGGCCTTCGGGTCCAACCTCGACAACGACTCGCGAGCAGTAGGGACGCTGGCAGCCGGACGCCAGTTGTGGGGCAATCCGGCCGCGGCGCTGGGCCGCGCACGTGATCCCATCGCCGTTTCCACGGCGTTTCGCCTTGCCGGTCTCGCCGCGCCCGATGTCGTCATTCGCGGGAACTACGTCGGGGACTTCATGACCGGACAGCCCGGTGCCTGGCTGGTGAAGCCCGTGCGCTCCGGGGGCGGTGCGGGCGTCAGGCGTTGGCGTGGTCCCAGGCTCCCGGTCGGTTGCTACCTTCAACGGTACGTGCCTGGCCCGCCTGGATCGGTCGTGTTCGTGGCCGCGCGCGGCCGCGCGGTCGTGCTCGGAACATCGCGCCAGATTGTCGGCGACGCGGCGTTCGGCGCCAGCGCGTTTCGCTATTGCGGCAACCTTCTTCTCCCCTGTGACCAAGGCGGCCGGCAGGCGGAAGCGATCGCGCAGACTGCCGCCGCCGCGTTCGGGCTGACCGGCGTCGGCGGCGTGGATTTCATTGCCTGCGACGGCGTCATGCATCCTATCGAGGTGAACCCGCGCTGGACGGCGTCGATGGAGCTGGTGGAGCGCGCGTGCGGCGTGTCGGTGTTCGGCGCCCATGTCGAGGCGTGTACGACGAGTGCCCTGCCGACTGTCGGTGTCTTTGGCGCCACCCATGCCGTGGTCCACGGAAAGGCGATCGTATTTGCGCGAGGCGAGGTGACTGTCGGCGATACTCGCGAGTGGCTGGGCGACCCAGTCGGTACGTGACATTCCTCGGCCGCACACTCGCATCGCGCCCGCGCAGCCGGTTTGTACTGTGTTCGCGCAGGGGCCCGACGAGGATGCCTGCTACGACGCCCTGGTGCGGCGAGCCGGCCGTGTCTACGACCAGCTCGCCCGTTGGGCCAGGACTGCGTGATGACTGGCCACGCGGCAGAGCGGGCCGCTGATCTGCTGTGGCAGCACTGGCAGGGCGGCACACGGCTGGATCACCTGCCTGAGGAGGTGCGTCCGATCACACGGGCCGATGGCTACGCCGTCCAGGCTCGACTGGACCAGAGGAGCGCGGCGCCGCTGTACGGATGGAAGATCGCCGCCACCAGCAAGGCGGGCCAGACGCACATCGCCGTGGACGGACCGCTGGCCGGGCGGCTGCTCCGCGAGCGAGTGTTCGAGAACGGCGGCACGGTGCCGTTCGGCGCCAACCACATGCGGGTGGCCGAAGCGGAGTTCGCATTCCGGATGAAGCGCGATCTGGCGCCCCGCGCGACGGCGTATTCCGTGGCCGAGGTGCTGGCGGCGGTGGACAGCCTGCACCCGGCGATCGAGATACCTGACTCGCGATTCAACGACTTCACCGCGGTGGGCGCGCCACAGCTCATCGCCGACAACGCCTGCGCCCACTACTTCGTGCTGGGCCCGCCGGCGGCCGTCGATTGGCGCGCCATCGATCTTGCGGCGCACACCGTGAGGGGAGAAGTGGTCGGCGGCGTGCGCCGCGACGGCATCGGCGCCAACGTCCTCGGCGATCCTCGGACGGCGCTGACCTGGCTGGTCAACGAGCTGTCGGCCCTGGGACTCACGCTCGAGGCCCGCGCGGTCGTTACCACCGGGACGTGCCTGGTGCCGCTGGAGATCCAGCCCGGCGACCGTGTCGCGATGGATTTCGGCCCGCTCGGGCACGTCGAGGCGCGGCTTGCCGACCGTTGATCGCGTCGAGGAGCACGTCACCTGCCTTGGCTGCGGGTGCGCCTGCGACGACATCGACATCTCGATTCACGCCGGGCGTATCGTGGACGCGGGCCGCGCCTGCGCGCTCGGCGCCGCCTGGTTTGGCGACGGATCGGCGCCGGCTCGGTCGCTGGTCGATGGGCTCGACGCGGGGGCCGACGCGGCGCTGGCCGCGATCGCAGAGCTGCTGCGCCGCGCCCGCCACCCGCTGATCTTCCTGGCGCCTGGTACTTCGTGTGAGGCGCAGCGGCTCGTGGTCGGCTTGGCCGACCTGTGCCGCGCCGCCCTCGACAACGTGTCCTCCTCTACGGTGTTCCATTCCCTGCTGGCGAGCCAGGAGATCGGCCGCGCGACGGCCACGCTGGGCGAAGTGCGCAACCGGGCCGACACGGTCGTGATGTGGGACGTGGATGCCGCGCGCTATCCGCGTCTCGCCGAGCGCTACGCCATCGAGCCGATCGGCCTCGAGGTACCGGACGGCCGGCGCGGGCGCCGCGTGATCTCGGTGACCGTGCGTGCCAGCGCGTGGCCCGGCGCCGATTACCATGTGCCGGTGCCGCCCGGCGACGAGGTGGCGGCAGTGGAGGTGCTGGCCGCGCTGCTCACGGGCACGACGCCGCGGACCGGGGAAGGCCCGGCCTGGGCCGTCGCCAGCGGGCTGGCCGACCTGCTGCTGCAGGGGCGCTACGTCGCCGTGCTGGCCGACGCGGAACCATCGGCGCCCAACGCGGGTCCGCCGCCTGCGAGTGGGCGGGCCGCCGCGCTGTGGCGGTTGTCGCAGGCGCTGAACGATCGTACGCGCGGCGCGGTGATCGCGCTGCGCGCGGGGGGCAACCGCACCGGCGCCGAGTCGGTGATGACGGCCCACACTGGTTACCCCATGGCCGTGGACTTCGCTGGCGGCGCGCCCCGCTATCGGCCGCACGACGGCACTGCGTCGACCTGGTTGAGCCGCGGCGATGTCGACGCGGTGCTCGTCGTCGGCGATGCCAGCGCACTCGGCCCCGACCTGCTGGCGCGAATCGGCGCCGCAGCGAACGCCGTGATCGGGCCCGGCGCCACCGAGGGCCCGTTGGCCAAAGGCCGGGCAGCCATCGACACGGCCCGTGCGGGCGTGCACGAAGGCGGCACCGCGCTGCGCCTCGACGAGGTGCCGCTGCCGCTGCGCGGGTTCCTGAGCGGGCCGCCGCCGGCGGCGGATCTGCTGGCGCGGTTGACGGCGCTGATTCGATGACCGACGCGCTGCGCCTCGTCGGCGGCACGGTCTACGACCCGGCCAACGGCCTCGACGGCGTGGTGGCCGACGTGTGCGTCGAAGGTGGGCGCATCGTGGCGACGGTGCCGGACACCGCGCGCCGCATCGACGTCGGCGGCATGGTGGTGATGCCGGGCGGTGTGGACATCCACAGCCACGTGGCCGGCGCGTCAGTGAATGCGGCCCGCCGTCTGCTGCCCGAGGAGCACGCCGCCGATGCGGAGCCGGCACCCGCGCTGGCGCCCGGCGAGCCGCGTGCGCGCTCGGGGAGCGGCGGCACCGTCCCCACCACGTTCACGACCGGCTACCGCTACGCCGGCCTCGGCTACACCACCGTGTTCGATGCGGCGGTGGCGCCGCTGTACGCGCGGACGTCGCATGCCGAGCTGGACGACACGCCGATCGTCGATGCCGGGTTTCTACGTGCTGGTGGGCAACGACGCCTACCTGTGGCAGCTGATTCGCACCGGCGACCGCGCTCGCGCCCAGCACTACGTCGCCTGGCTGTTGGGTGCGGCCGGCGGTTACGCGCTGAAGGTAGTCAATCCGGGCGGCGTCGAGATGTGGAAGCGCGGGCACCGCGGCCGCATCGGCCTGGACGATCCGCTCGGCTCCGACAGCCTGACGCCGCGCGCCATCCTCGACACGCTATGCGACGCTGCCGAGGCGCTACGCCTGCCGCATGCCACCCACATCCACTGCAACGACCTCGGCCTGGCAGGCAACGTCGCCACGACGTTGGCCACCATGCAGGCGCTGTCCGGCCGCCGCGCGCACTTCACGCACATCCAGTTCCATGCCTACGCCGCGGCTGCGGATGGCCGGCGCCTGTCGGGCGCGCGCGACGCTGGTGGAGTACATCAACCAGCACCCCGAGGTCAGCGCCGACGTGGGCCAGGTGATGTTCGGCCCGGCCACGACGCTGACCGCCGACGGCGCCGTCGAGTACCTGCTCTACAAGAGCAGCGGGCGGAAGTGGGTCAACAGCGACATCGAGCTCGAGACCGGGTGCGGCATCGTGCCGCACGCCTATCGCGAGAAGCAGGCGGTGGCGGCGCTGCAGTGGGTGGTCGGGCTCGAGCTGTTCCTGCTCGCGGCCGATCCCTGGCGCGTGGTGCTCTCGACCGATCATCCCAACGGCGGATCCTTCATGGCGTACCCGGAGCTGATGCGGCTGCTGATGGACCGTGCCTACCGCGACGAGTGCCTGAAGCGCGTGAACGCCACGCTGCTGGCAGGGCAGCGCGCTTGCCGACGGCCTCACGCGCGAGTACACGCTCAACGAGATCGCGATCGTGACCCGGGCCGGCCCGGCCCGCCTGCTGGGGCTGAAGCACAAGGGTCAGCTCGGCGTCGGTGCCGACGCCGACATCACCGTCTACATGCCGAACCCCGACCAGTCGGTGATGTTCGCGACGCCGCGCTTCGTCATCAAGAGTGGAATCGTGGTGGTCGAGGAGGGGCAGCTGAGACGCGCGCCGTCGGGCCGCCGGCTGCACGTCCGTCCGGCTCACGACCGCACGATCGAAGCGCCGCTGCGCAGCTTCTTCGAGCGGCACGCCACCGTGTCGTTCGACAACTACCCTGTGGGCGCCTTGCGCGACGATCCCGTGCCGACGACGTAGTTCGTTCGTCGTTAGTCGTTAGTCGCGGGAGCCGTTTCTCGCGATCTCGAGCTCCGCGGGGATTGCGCGAATTGCCGCGTCCATCTCTCGAGACCGGAGAAACCTGCATCCGGAACACCGGCGAGTCTCTGTGCATCTCCAGGAGCCGAAGGGTTATCCTCAAGGAGCTTGAGATGCCAACGATTGAAGAACGGGTGGCGTTCATCGAGGGCCAGATGAGCGAGCAGTCGCACGCGCTGATCGAGTTGCGGGATGCGGTCCGCAGCCTCAATCAGGAACTGCGGGACGCAGTTCGCCATCTCGACCAGAAGATGGACGCGCGATTCGATCTCGAGTGGACGCGTCGCTTCGAGTCCATGGACGACAAGATCTCGCGTCATTTCGTCTGGATCGTCGGCGTACAGGTGACGACGCTGGTGGCCATCGTCGGCGCTCTGCTCGCTCGCGGCTGACGACTTCGGCGTGGAGATCCGCGGCGTTCACATCGAAGACACGTTCGCCGAGGCCTTCGGCATGCGCGCGGCCCGCGTGATCATCACCGGGCGCACCGAGAAGTGGGCGCTGGCCGCGGCGACGAAGCTGACCGGGTTCGCCACCTCGGTCATCGCCTGCAAGTGCGAAGCCGCGATCGAGCGCCTGCTCACTCCCGACGAGACTCCCGACGCCAGGCCCGGCGTCGCCGTCCTGCTCTTTGCCATGGACAGCGAGGGCCTCGCCAAGCGCCTTACCGAGCGCATCGGTCAGACGGTGTTGACCTGCCCGACGGCCAGCTGCTTCGACGGCCTGCCCGGCGCGACCGATCGCGCTGAACGCCGGCCGTGCGCTGCGCGTCTTCGGCGATCGCCTGCAGATCAGCAAGGTGGTCGACGGCATCCGCTACTGGCGCGTGCCGGTGATGGAAGGGGAGTGCCTGCTGCAGGAAAGCTTCGGACTGCACAAGAAGGGCGTGGCCGGTGGCAACTTCCTGATTCTGGCGGAGAGCGATGAGGCGGCGCTGGCGGCGGCCGAGGCTGCGGTGGCGGCGATCGACGGCACGCCCGGCGTGATCCTGCCGTTCCCGGGCGGCGTCGTGCGCAGCGGCAGCAAGGTCGGCGCGCGCGGCTACAAGGGGATGATTGCCTCGACCAACGACGCCTACTGTCCCACCGTTCGCCCGCTGACCGAGACGGCGCTTCCCGAGGGCGTCAACGCGGTGCTGGAGATCGTGCTCGACGGGTTGAGCGCCGAGGCGATCAGCGGCGCGATGCGCGTGGGGATCGATGCGGCCTGCCGGCCGGGCGTCCGCGCGATTTCAGCCGGCAACTACGGCGGCAAGCTGGGCCCGTATCACTTCCATTTGCGTACGGTGATGGCGTGAGCGACGGTGGTCTCGCTGACGCTCCGCGCGCCACTCGATCGGCGGGTCGATGCGGAGGGCCTGACCCCCGATCGCTGTGCCTCCCTCACTGAAGCGCAAATCGCCGCGCTGCCCATCCTGCTCGGTGGACGGGCGGCGGCGGTGGGCGACCTCTTCGACGTACGAGGGAGCTCGGCCGCGACCCTCGAGTTCGAGGGCGATCTGTCGCGAGTGGACCGCCTGGGCGCCGGCATGATCAGCGGCGAACTGGTGGTCCGCGGCGACGCCGGCGACGACGTGGGCCGGGCGATGGCCGGGGGCACGATCCGCATCCACGGCAACGCCGGCCACCGGCTGGGCGGCCCGACGCCCGGCGCGTCGAAGGGCATGATCGGTGGCGAGATCGTCGTGGACGGCAACGCCGGCGACGACGCCGCGGCGCGAGTGCGCCGGGGGCTCGTGGTGGTCGGCGGCTCGGCCGGGGCCTCCGCCGGCCGCGCCATGATTGCCGGCACGCTGGTCGTCTTCGGCACGGTCGGCGACCATCCCGCCGAAGGCAACAAGCGCGGCTCGCTCATCGCGCTGCGGGACATCCGAGTGCCGGCCAGCTATCGCTACGCCTGCACCTACGAGCCGCCGTTCGTGCGGCTGCTGATGACGCACCTGGCGCGGCGCTACGGGCTGGCAGTCGATGGGCGCGTGCGTGACGGCCTGTACAAGCGCTATTGCGGCGACGCCGCCGGCCCCGGCAAGGGCGAGATCCTGGTCCTCGTCCCGCCGACCTGAACGGGCTTTCACGCATTGACAAGCGCCACGCGGCAGCACAACATCGCTGCCGCGGGGGCTCGTTTCGACCTTCCGGCAGGAGGTTTGGCATGGCGCACAGGCGCGCACGGGTGTTCCTTGGGATTCTGGTGTTGGCCCTGTCGTGGCCGATGCCCGGGCGCGGACAGCGCGGCGCGACCGGCAACGAGTGGCGCGCCTACAGGGCGGAGGAAGGCAGCACGGCCTATTCCTCGCTGGACCTGATCAATCGCGACAACGTCAAGAACCTGCAGGTGGCGTGGACCTGGAAGTTCGACAACTACGGCGGGCCGGCCAGCGAAACCGTGTCCACCGAGACCACGCCGCTGATGGTGAACGGCGTCCTGTACTTCACGGCCGGCGCGCGGCGCACGGTGGTGGCGGCGCGTGCCGCAACCGGTGAAACGCTGTGGACGTGGCGTCCCGACGAGGGCGCGCGCTTCGACCAGGCGCCGCGCAAGGTGCACCGCGGCGTGGCCTATTGGACCGACGGGCAGGGCGACGAGCGGATTGTGGTCGTGACGCCCGGCTTCCAGCTGATATCGCTCGATGCCAAGACCGGCCAGCCCAAGGCCGCATTCGGCCGCGCCGGCGCCGTCGATCTCTTCACGCAGCTCGACAACGACACCAAGCTCGACCCCATCGGGAGGATCGGCAACAGTTCTCCGCCGGTGGTCTCGAACGACGTGATTGTGGTCGGCCCCGCGCTGACGCCCGGTGGCCGCGTGAACATCGCCAACATCAAAGCCGACATCATGGGCTTCGACGTCCGCACGGGGAGGAAGCTGTGGACGTTCCACACCATTCCGCGCGAGGGCGAGCCCGGTTCCGAGACGTGGCTGGGCGATTCGGCGCAGTACACCGGCAACGCCGGCGTATGGGGCCCGTTCAGCGCCGATCCGGCGCTGGGCTACGTCTACCTGAGCGTGGAATCGGCCACCAACGACGCCTACGGCGGACACCGGCCCGGCAACAACCTGTTCTCGGACTCGCTGGTCTGCCTGGACATCAAGACCGGCAAGATGATTCTGGTACCAGCAGCTGGTCCACCACGACATCTGGGACTACGACATGCCCCCGGCGCCGATTCTGATCGACCTCAACGTGGACGGGAAGCCCGTGCGCGCGGTGGTGCAGCTGACCAAGCAGGCCTTCGCTTACGTGTTCGACCGCACCAACGGCCGCCCGGTGTGGCCGCTGGAAGAGAAGCCGGTCCCGCAAACGGAGGTCCCGAAGGAGTGGACGGCCAAGACGCAGCCGTTCCCGTCGAAGCCGCCGGCGTTCGACCTGCAGGGCGTCACCCGCGACGATCTGATCGACTTCACGCCCGAGCTGCGCGCCGAGGCGCTGAAGGCGATCGAGGGGTGGCAGCTCGGGCCGATCTACACGCCCATCATGCCCGTCACGCCGACGAGCAAGGGCACCATCGTCGTGCCCGGCTTCGGCGGCGGTGCAAACTGGCCCGGGGGCGCCGCGGATCCGGAGACCGGCTTCGTCTACGTCGGCTCCGCCACCAATCCGACCGGTGCCGGCCTGTCGCCGAACACGAACCGCGAGCAAAGCCGTGTCGATACGGACTACACCTTCGGCGGTACGTTGCCCACGGTGCAAGGACTGCGCATCTTGAAGCCGCCCTACGGCCGCGTCACGGCTTACGACATGAACAAAGGCACCATCGCCTGGCAGCGCCCCAACGGCGACACGCCGCCGGCGGTGAAGAACAATCCGGCGCTCAAAGGCCTGAACATCCCGCCGACCGGCAGCGGGGCGCAGGCGATGCTCCTCGTCACCAAGACGCTCCTGTTCAGCGGCGAGGGCGCGGGCGGCCAGCCGGTGTTCCACGCCTACGACAAGGCCACCGGGCAGGAGATCTGGCAGACGGCCATTCCCGGCCCGACGACCAGCTTGCCGATGACCTACGCGGTGAACGGCCGGCAGTTCGTGGTGTTCGGCGTGCGCGGCACGGCCACGAGCGGCGCCCAGCTGATCGCGTATGCGCTGCCGCTGCCGCCGCCGGCGGGCGGCGCGCCAGGGCGCGGCGGACGCGGCGGCGCGGGGGCTGATGCGCCACAGTAGGATTGCGGAATGACGCACGTCGGGCTCCAGGCTCCGGGCTCCAGGCTCACAGGCCGTCATGCTCGCGGTGCTCGCCTTGGTGCTCGCGGTAGCGCCGGTGTGGGCGCAGCACGAGACGGCATTCGACATCGAGGACGGCAGCCGTGCGTTCCGCAACAGCTGCCAGAACTGCCACGGGCCCGACGGCAACGAGATTCCGGGCGTGGACCTCGGACGCGGCCAGTTCAAGACCGCGTCGAGCGACGCCGACCTGGTCCGCATCATCCGCAACGGCGTCCCGGGCACGGCGATGCCGCCGGTGAACATGCCCGAAGAGCAGGCGGTGCGCATCGTCGCCTATCTGCGGTCGGTGGCCAAGACCAGGCGCAGTGACAGCGCCGCCGGCGACATCGTCCGCGGCAAGGCGCTCTTCGAAGGCAAGGGCCAGTGCGCCACCTGCCACCGCGTCGATGGCGTGGGCGGCCGCCTGGGCCCCGAGTTGAGCCGCATCGGGCAATTGCGGCGGTCGGTGGAGCTGGAGCAGTCGCTGCTGGAGCCACAGGCCGAGGTGCTGCCCACCAATCGCTTCTATCGCGTGGTCACGCGGGACGGCGCCACCGTGACCGGACGGCTGCTCAACCACGACACGTTCACCGTCCAGTTGCTGGATTCGTCCGAGCAGCTGCGGTCGTTCGTCAAGACCGACCTGCGCGAGCAGGGCTTCGTCGCCTCGCCCATGCCGTCGGCCAAGAGCACGCTGGCGCCGCAGGACGTGACCGATGTGGTCGCCTATCTGGTGTCGTTGAAGGGGAAGGTGAGTCGATGAGCGGTTGGACGCGCGTCCTCGCGGTCGCGGCCATGCTGGTGGGGGCGGTCTCGCTGCAGGCGCAGGTCGGCTTCGATCGCATCCTCAACGCCAGGGCCGAGCCGCAGAACTGGCTCACCTACTCGGGCGACACCTTCAACCAGCGCTACTCGCCGCTGACCGACATCACCCGCGACAACGTCAAGGACCTCGAGTTGAAGTGGGTGTGGCAGACGCGCTCGCTCGAGAAGTTCGAGGCCACGTCGCTGGCCGTGAACGGCGTGCTGTACACCGTGCAGCCGCCCAACGACCTGGTGGCGCTGGACGCCGCCACCGGGCGCGTGTTCTGGACCTACTCGCACACGCCGGCGGCCGACGCCCGCACCTGCTGCGGCCGCGTCAACCGCGGCGTGGCGATCCTCGGCGACACGCTGTTCATGGGCACCATCGACGCGCACCTGTTGGCGATCGACGCCCGCAGCGGCACGCTGATCTGGGACACGGTGGTGGCCAAGTCGGCCGAGCGCTACTCGATTACGCACGCGCCGCTGGTGGTCAAGGACAAGGTGATGGTCGGCACGGCGGGCGGCGACATGGGCATCCGCGGCCTGATCGCCGCCTTCGACGTCAAGACCGGCAAGGAGGCGTGGCGCTTCTACACGATTCCCGGTCCGGGCGAGCCGGGCAACGACACCTGGTCGGGCAAGTCGTGGATGACCGGCGGTGCCGGCGTGTGGAACATCGGCGCCTACGATCCGGAAACCAACCTGACGTTCTGGGGCACCGGCAACCCGGCGCCCGACTGGGATGGCCGCGAGCGGCTGGGCGACAACCTCTATAGCAACAGCGTGGTGGCGCTCGATGCGGACACCGGCACGCTGAAGTGGCATTACCAGTTCACGCCCCACGACGAATTGGACTACGACTCCACGCAGGTGCCGCTGCTGGCGGACATCCAGTATCAGGGGCAGCCGCGCAAGGTGATGGTGTGGGCCAACCGCAACGGCCTCATGTACCTGCTGGACCGCCGCACCGGCGAGTTCCTGAAGGGGAAGCCGTACGTGAAGGTGAACTGGATGGACGGCTTCGATGCCCACGGCCGGCCGCGCCGCGTCCCGGGCATGCTGCCGTCGCGCGAGGGCACGCTGATCCAGCCGCACGTGCACGGCGCCACCAACTGGCAGCCGCCGTCGTTCAGCCCGCGCACCGGCTGGTACTACCAGGCCCATTTCGAGAACAGCGCCACCGTGGTGGTGGAAGGGCAGTTTCCGCGTCCCGCCGGCATCAACCCCCGCGCGACGACGATGGGGCAGACCAACCTCCTGAACTTCTACAACAACGACGGCGAAGCCTATGGCGTGGTGCGCGCCTATGATCCGGCGACGCTGGAGCCGAAGTGGGAGTTCAAGATGAGCGACATCACGTGGGCCGGCGTGCTGACCACGGCCGGCGACGTGGCGTTCAGCGGCGGCAAGGAGGGCTACTTCGTGGCGCTCGACGCTCGCACCGGCGCGCTGCTGTGGAAGGCGGCGCTCGGCGGCCAGATCAACGCGGACCGATGAGTTACGCGGTAGGCGGCAAGCAGTTCGTGACCGTTGCGGCCGGCAATGCGCTTTTCGCCTTCGGCCTGAAGATAGCCGCGCCCGTAGCCTGTAGCCCGGAGCCTGTAGCCCGGAGGAATGCACAATGATCAATCGACGTGAGTTCATGTGGACGTCGTCGGCCGCGATGGCGGCTGGCGCCTTTGGTCCTTCGCTGATCTTCGCCCAGGCGCCGGCCGCGCCGCCGGCCACGCCGGTGTTTGCACCGGTCCGGCGCAACGTCGGCATCTTCACCGCCCGCGGCGGGACGATGGGCTACCTCATCACCCCCGACGCGGTGCTGGTGATCGACAGCCAGTTCGCCGATACCTCACAGATGTTCCTCGACGGGCTGAAGACGCGGACGCCGCGGCGCATCGACATCCTGCTCAACACCCACCATCACGGCGATCACACCGGCGGCAACAAGGTGCTGCGCCCGGCGGTGACCAAGATCGTCGCGCACCAGAACGTGCCGGGGCTGCAGCGCAAGGCGGCGGCCGCGCAGAAGAGCGAGGACAATCAGGCCTACGCCGACGAGACGTTCACCGACACGTGGAAGGCCAGCATCGGCGACGAAGTGGTGTCGGCCAAGTACTACGGCGCCGGCCACACTAGCGGCGACGCCGTCTACTTCATCGAGCGCGCCAACATCGTCCATATGGGCGACCTGATGTCACATCAGCGCCACCCGCGCGTGGACCGTCCCGCAGGAGCGTCGATCCGCAACTGGCTGGTGTTGCTCGAGAAGGTGGTCAAGGACCACAACGCCGACTCGATCTACATCTTCGGCCACTCGAAGGTGGGCGCGCCGGTGACCGGCAGCAGCAAGGACCTGCTGGCGCTGCGCGACTACTTCAGCGCGATGCTGGACTACGTGCAGAAGGGCATCGTGGCCGGCAAGTCGGCCGAAGAGATCGTCAAGGGCAACGTACCCGGCTACGCCGACAGCGAGGGCATGCCCCAGCTGCAGGTGTGCTACGACGAGCTGACGGCGAAGGCCTAGGCGTCCGGCAGCAGCCGAAGCGGGAACCGTTCACTTCCCGCTTCGGTTGGCCTTCTCGACAGCATCGCGAAATCTCTCGACGATGCTCCGCGCCGACGCGGCTCGGAAGCGCGCAGCGAATCCATTCTCCGTGATACTCGCCGCCCAGAGAGGCTCGCCCGCGCCGCGTCCGCGAAGCACCACGAGCGTATGCCGGACACGAAGGTTCCCTCGCTGAGATAGTTGGGGTCGATCGTCTCCTCCAGGATTGCGAGCACCAGATCGGCCTCGGCACCATCGCTCACGACGCTGAACCGCCCCCAATCTGCCAGCGCCTTTTCGGCGTCGATCTTCGCCTTCTGCGAGTCGGCCTGGCCACCGCGGAAGCTCATGGCAAGGTCCTTCCCGTCGTGGCGAAGGAGCGGGCGGCGGTTGACGAGCACCGCAACCGTCCGGGAGCGCAGCACGGCCTCGCTCCAGTCGGCGCTGAGCTCGATCCCCTCCTTGGGTGGCGGGTGCGCCCCTGGCCCAGGCGCCTGGGCGTGAAGGGCCATCCCTCCCCACGACGGCACCAATGCGGACAGGACGATGGCCAAGTGGATGCGGCTGGTGGAAGACATGGTGACCTCCTTGCCTCCAAAGGTGCGAAACGGCGGAGGATTGGCTCACCGGTGAGTGCCAGTACACTGTGAGGACAGTGAACCCGTCAGGCTCGGACAGGCCGCGCGATGGCCAGGTGATCGGCCTGGTCGGCCTCGCGCACGGTACCTCGCACTTCTTCCACCTGATGCTGCCGCCGCTGTTCCCGTGGCTGATGCAGGACTTTTCGCTCAGCTACACCGATGTGGGGCTGCTGACGTCCACTTTCTTCCTCATCAGTGGCGTCGGGCAGGCGCTCGCGGGGTTCGCAGTGGATCGCGTGGGCGCGCAACGGGTGCTGTTGTTCGGCGTGGCGGCGCTGGCGCTCTCCGGCGCGGTGCTGGGGCTGGCCACGAGCTATCCGATGCTGCTGGCTGAGTGCCGCCATTGCGGGCGTCGGCAACAGCATCTTTCACCCGGCGGACTTCACGCTCCTCAATCATCGGGTCAGCCAGCCTCGTCTCGGGCACGCCTTCTCGGTGCACGGCGTGTCGGGCAACCTCGGCTGGGCGGTGGCGCCGATCTTCATGGCGGGGCTGACGAGCGTGGCCGGCTGGCACGTGGCGGGCTTTGGTGCGGCTGCCGTCGGCGCCGCCGTGCTCTCGCTGCTGTGGCTGTGCCGGGGCACGCTGGCTTACGCGGCGGACGAAGTCGTCACCAAGCCTGTAGCGGCAGCGCAAGCCGAGCCCGCAACCGGATCTCTGGCGTTCTTGTCGTCGGTGGCCGTGTGGCTGTCGTTCGCGTTCTTCCTCTTCACCACCATGGCCTTCGGCATTCTGCAGAACTACTCCCCGGCGATCCTCAGCCAGGTCTACGGCATCTCGCTCGTGGCCGCGAGCGGCGGGCTCACCGCATACCTGCTCGGCAGCGGCACGGGGATGCTCACAGGCGGCTTTCTCGCGACGCGCGCCGACCGGATCGTGGCGCCGGCGCTTGCCTTCGCCGCACTGATGGCGGCGATCCTGGCGTCGGGGCGGATGCCCGCGCTGGCGCTTTGGCCGCTCATGGCCTGCATGGGCTTCGGTGTCGGGTTCGCCGGGCCCGGCCGCGATCTGCTGGTGCGCCGCGCCGCCACCAGCCGCTTCGGGAAGAGCTCGTTCGGGCGCGTCTACGGCTTCGTTTACTCGGGGCTCGACGCCGGCCAGGCGCTGTCGCCGCTCGTGTTCGGTCCGCTGCTCGACGCCGGCCGCTTCCGCCAGGCGCTGGTCGCCGTGGCGCTGCTGCAGCTCACGGCGCTCTTCACCGCGCTCCGCGTCGGCAGGCAGGTGCGCATTACGTCAGCCGTCGCCGCCTCGCCGGTCCGCTCGTGAGGATGCCGGGCTGGTCTACAATCCGCGGCACGATGCGGGCTCAACGCACTCTTCACGCGGCGGCCATCGCCCTGGTCCTCGCGGCCGCGGCCTGTGGCTGATCCTCGAGTCAATCCGGCGGCGTGCGCCGGCTCTCGATCGCCACCGGCGGCACCGGCGGCGTGTTCTATCCCTATGGCGGCGGCGTCGCCAAGGTGCTGAGCGCGAAGCTGCCGGGCGTGGAAGCCACGGCCGAAGTCACCGCCGCCTCGGTCGACAACCTCAAGTTCCTCAAGCAGGGCACGTCCGACATCGCCTTCACCATGGCCGACATGGCGCAGGACGGCCTGTCGGGCGCGAACTCGTTCAAGGACTTCGGCGCCGTGCCGGTTCGCGCGCTGGCGGTGCTGTACCCGAGTTACACCCACCTGGTCGTGCGAGGCGACAGCGGCATCGACAGCGTGGCCGGCCTGAAGGGCAAGGTGGTCTCGCTCGGCCCCGCTGGGGCAGGGTCGGCGGTCCTCGGCGCCCGCATCCTGGCGGCCGCGGGGCTCGACCCGGCGCGCGACATCCGGCCGAACAATCTCAGCGTCGCCCAGGCCGTGGACGCGATGAAGGACGGCAAGGTGGACGCGTTCTTCTGGAATGGCGGCGTCCCCACGTCGGCGGTGCTGGACCTGATGCACTCGCCGGGCGTCACCGCCCGGATCCTGCCGCTCGACGAGATGCTGCCGGCGCTGCACAAGGCCCACGGCGAGGGCGTGTACTTCAAGGCCTCGATTCCCAAGGCGGTCTACGGCCTGTCCGCCGATGTGCCGGTGGTGGCGGTGGCCAACCTGCTGGTCGTGTCGGAGACGATGCCCGAAACGCTGGCGCACGACATCACCCGGGTGCTGTTCGAGGAGCAGCCGACGCTGGCCTCGATCCATCCGCAGGCGCGCGAGCTGGCGCTCGAGTCGGCGACCAAAGGAGCCACGATTCCATTCCATCCCGGCGCCATCCGCTTCTACCGCGAGCGCGGCGCCTGGGCGCAGTGATCGCCGCCGAGGACCTCGAAGGCGCCGGCGCCACGCGCACGCCAGCGGGCTGGAGCGGCTGGCTGACGCGCGCGCTCGGCTTCGCCCTGTCCGTCTACGCGCTCTACTGGGTGCTGGCGATCGTCCCGGCCCAGGTCTATCGACCGACGTTCCTGCTGCTGGCGCTGGCCGCCGCCTTTCTGATGTATCCGGCGCGGGCCGCGTCGCGCCGCCGGCCCACCGCCGTCGATTGGCTGCTGGTCGTGCTGTCAGCGGCGGCGCTGATCTGGCCGGTCGTGCAGGGCCAGGCCTTCGAGCTGCGAGCCGCCACGCCGTCCGGGACCGACGTGGTGCTGGGGCTGGTCCTGGTGCTGGTCGTGCTGGAGGCGACGCGCCGCACCACCGGCCTGATGCTGCCGGGAACGGCCGCGGTGTTCCTGGTCTACGCGTGGGGTGGTCCGCTGCTCGATCGCGTCGGTCTGTCGCTCATCGCGCATCGCGGCTACTCGCTGGAGCGCATCGTCGGCACGCTGTATGTCACCCTCGAGGGTGTCCTCGGCGTGCCGCTGGATGTCGCCGCCACCTATATCGTGCTGTTTACGGTCTACGGCGCCGTGGTCGAGCGCGGCGGCGCGGGGCGCTTCTTCCTGGACTGGGCGATGGCCGCCACCAGTTCGCCCCGGGGTGTGAACCCCGGGCGCACGGTGACGGTCGCCGGGTATCTGCTTGGGCGCATTGTCGGGGAGCGGCGTCGCGAACACCGTGACGCTCGGCGCCGTGGCCTGGCCGCTGATGCGGAAGGCGGGCTACGGCCCGGACGCAGGTGGGGCGGTGCTGGCGGCCGCGGGCATCGGCGCGATCCTGGCGCCGCCGGTGATGGGCGCCACGGCCTTCCTGATGGCCGAGTTCCTCAAGGTGGCCTACTTCGACATCGCGATGATGGCGATTGTGCCCGCCGCGCTCTACTACGGATCGCTGCTGGTGGTCGTGGAGGCCGACGCCCGGCGATCCGGCGTCGGGATGCCGGCGCCCGAGGACCGGTCGCTCGGCGCCGTGACCCGCGCCGGCTGGCACCACTTCGTCTCGTTCGTCGTGATGGTGGCGCTGATGGTGCGCGGCGTGACCGCGTTCCTGGCCGTGTTCTGGGCCACGGTGGTCGCGTGCCTCGCCAGCTTCCGCCATCGTCAGGAGGCCCTGGTCCCGCGGCGGCTGGCGGCGGCACTGACGGCCGGCGGCCTGAGCGTGGTGCCGATCGTGGCCACCACCGCGGCGGCCGGGATCATCGTCGGCGTGATCACGCTGACCGGCCTGGGGCTGAAGGCGGCGTCGCTGATCGTGACCCTGGCCGGCGCCAGCCGGATTCTGACCACGCTCTATGCGGCGCTCGCGGTCTGGGCGCTCGGCCTGGCGGTGCCGGTGACCGCGTGCTACATCATCGCCGCGGTGATGGTGGCGCCGGCGCTGACGCAAGTCGGCGTGTCGCCGGAGGCCTCGCACATGTTCGTGTTCTGCTATGCCGTGCTGTCGGAGGTCAGCCCGCCGACGGCGCTGTCGCCGTTCGCGGCGGCGGCGATCACCGGCGGCAACCCGTTCCGCACCACGATGATCACCTGGAAATACGCGATCCCCGCGTTCCTGGTGCCGTTCGCCTTCACCTGGACGCCGGCCGGCGAGGCGATTCTGCTGCGCGGCGCCACCGCTGACATCGTGCGCGCGGCGGCGATGTCGGCGCTTGGGGTGGCCGCCATCGCGGTCGGATCCGCCGGCTACTTCCGCCGCCGGGCGACTGGCGTGGAGCGCGTGCTCGCGATCGCCGGCGGTGTGCTGCTGCTGTCGATCGAGCGCCGGCTGGGCGCCGCCGGCCTCGGGCTTCTGGTCGTGGCGTTTACGCTGCACGGGCGGCGCACCGAGTCGGCCTGAACAGCTCGCGCTCGCCTCACTTCGGGCGGCGCCGCCGACGATGGCATACGGACCGAGCTTCGCCCCCTGTTCGGGCGGCATTGGGCGGTCACCATACTTCGAAGCCCAGCCGTGGTCACGCGAAAGGGCGGCAGCGTCACCGGCGGCCGTCATTCGTCACGACGTGCGGTGATGCCGTCACGGGCGGGGCACTGCGAGGATGCCTCTCTGGCGTGAAAAACGCTGGTTGGGGAACCGCAGCCTTGCGCCTCTGCTGCTTCGGTTCTTGCACGAGCGTCGGTCGCGTTCGCTTGGCGAACCATCTAAAGGAGCAGCGATGACACTCGCGAAACCTCTGACGGCGGAATTCATTGGAACCTTCTGGCTCGTATTCGGCGGTTGTGGCAGCGCCGTGCTGGCGGCCGGGGTGCCCGACGTGGGCATCGGCTGGCTGGGAGTCTCGCTCGCCTTCGGTCTGACTGTCCTGACCATGGCGTACGCGATTGGCCACGTTTCTGGCTGTCATCTGAATCCGGCCGTGTCGATTGGGTCTGGCCACCGCCGGCCGTTTTGCCTGGAGCAGCGTTCTTCCCTATGTGGTGGTGCAGGTGGCCGGCGGGGTTCTGGCCGCCACAGTGCTGTACCTGATTGCCAGCGGCAATCCGAGCTTTCTTCTCGCAAACGGGTTGGCGGCCAACGGCTACGGCGCGCACTCTCCGGGCGGCTACTCGCTGATGTCCGGCGCGCTGGCCGAGGTGGTGCTGACCATGATGTTCCTGTTCATCATCCTCGGCGCCACCGACGAACGGGCGCCGCAGGGGTTCGCGCCGCTGGCGATCGGTCTGGGTCTGACCCTCATTCACCTGATCGGCATCCCGGTGACCAATCTCTCGGTGAACCCGGCGCGCAGCACGGGCCCGGCCGTCCTGGTCGGCGGGTGGGCGATTCAGCAGCTGTGGCTGTTCTGGGCAGCGCCCATCGTGGGCGCGGTCATCGGCGCCCTGACCTACGGTTCGCTGGAGGCCCGGCGCGCATCGGTCCGCTGAGCGTTCTTGTCGCGGGGCCTGCTATCGGCGATCGAACCGGTGGACGCGGCCGAACAGGTTGAACTCCGACACGAACAGGTCGCCGTGGGCGTTCACGGCCACGCCGTGCGGCGACAGCACGAAGCCGGGCCGCCACGACGCGGGCGGCAGCTTGTTGGTGCCGACGCCCTGTTCGGTGTTGGCGCCGATGCGCTCGACGACCGCGCCCGACTTGTCGAGGATGCTGACCCGGCCGTTCAACTCGCCGATCACGGCCTTGTCGCCGTCCAGAACCACGGCGGCGGGCAGGAGCAGATCCTTCGCCACCACCCCGAGGAAATCGCCGGCCAGCGACAGGTGCACCACGCGGTTGTTGGCCCGGTCGGTGGCGATGATGCGCGTCGGCTCGAAGCGGGTGTCGATCGCCAGCTTGTGGAGCGTGTTGAAGCTGTAGGGCGGGGCCTTGCCGCCGAACGAGGCCAGGTAGCGCCCGCGGCGATCGAAGCGGTGGATGAAGTCGCTGGCGTAGCCGTCGGCCACGTACAGGTCGCCGTTCTCGGCCACGATGACGCTGGTGAGCAGCAGCGCCAGCTGGTTGCTGCGGGCATTGCGCACCTTCAACTCGTCGGGAAACGACGATGAGCCGATCGTCATCACGATCGCGCCTTCGAGGGTCATCTTCACCACGGTCTGGCCGCGCAGCGAGACGCCGTAGATGAACTCGCCATCGGGCTGTTGCGCGATCACGAAGCCGTGGAGATCGGCTGGCGCCGCGGTCAGGCTGCGGATGAACGTGCCGTCCTCGCGGTAGACCTGCAGCGGCGCGGCCGCGTCCTGGACGCTGACGTAGACCTCGCCCTTGGAGCTGACGGCGATGTCGCCGTGCATGTTGCCCAGCTGCTGGCGCCCGGGCGGCAGCTTCAGCCAGTCCGCCGCCGGCGTGAAATCGGCAGCGAGCGATCCCGTGGCACCGACAAGCGCGGCCGCCACGACCAGGCGGACTGTCGAAGGGGCAAGCATGGCGGGATTGTAGAGCAAGTCGGAAGGCAGAAGGCCGGCCGGAACCGCGTTAGTACAATGGCCGGCGATGAATTCGGCCGGGATCGCGGGACTCGGGCTCAACGAACGTGCCTGGCTGCTGGCGGAACGCGCGGTCGGGCGCGCCGCCGAGCTGCGCATCGCGGCGCACACGCTCGGCAACGGCGCACGCGTGCTGGACCTCGGCGTGGACGTCGAGGGTGGGCTGGCTGCCGGACGGCTGCTGACCGAGCTGTGCATGGGCGGCCTGGGGCACGTCGAGTTCGCGCCCCTGTCAATCGACGGCGAGTCGTGGCCCGGCGTGCAGGTCTGGACCGACCATCCGGCGGTGGCGTGCATGGCCTCGCAGTACGCCGGTTGGGCGGTGACGCCCGAGGGCTACTTCGCGATGGGCTCGGGGCCGCTGCGGGCCAGGGCGCGGGTCGAGCGCGAGCTGTTCGAGAAGCTGGGCTACGCGGAAGACGCCGCGCGCGGCGTGCTGGTGCTCGAAACGCGCACGCTGCCGACGGCGGAGGTCGCGGCGTGGGTGGCGGGGAAGGCGGGGCTGCCGCCCGACGCGCTGACACTCGCGGTGGCGCCCACCGCCAGCCTGGCCGGCGGCGTCCAGATCGTGGCGCGCATGGTGGAAACCGGCCTCCACAAGATGGACGCGCTCGGCTTCGACGTCCGGCGGGTGGTGAGCGCGATGGGCACCGCCCCCCTGACGCCGCCGGCGAAGAACGACCTGCGTGCCATCGGCCGCACCAACGACTGCGTGCTCTACGGCGGGCAGTCGCGCTATGTGGTCCGCGCCGAGGACGCGGAGCTGGCGCAACTGGCCGACAAGCTGCCGTCCTCGAGCTCGAGCGACTACGGCACGCCGTTCTACGAGATCTTCAAGCGCTACGACAACGACTTCTACCGCATCGACCCGCTGCTCTTCAGCCCGGCCGAGGTGTGGCTGACCAGCGCAACCAGCGGCCGCACCTTCCATGCCGGCCAGCTCAATCCAGGCGTCCTGCCGGCGTCAGAAAATACGACTGAATTCATGCGAGAAGGCGGGGCAGCAGACACTGCTCTAGCGAGGCGAGCCACACGCTCGTTGTCCGAGGCGGAGCCTCGCAGATGCACGTCGTCGTCCTGAGCGCCCGCACCGGCTGGCACACCGACGAGCTGTGCCGCGCGCTCGCTGCGCGCGGCCATGTCGGGGTGGTGCTGCCCTACGAGTCGCTGCTCGCGCGGATGGGGCGTGACCCGCGGGCGCCTGGCGCGACGGCCGACTCGTTGTCCGCGCAAGGCGTCTCGCTCTTCGACGCCGACGCCGTGTTCGCGCGCATCATCCCCAGCGGGACGCTGGAGCAGATCATCTACCGGGTGGACGCGCTGCACTGGATCGAGGATCGCGGTGTGCCGGTGATGAACTCGCCGCGGGCCATCGAGCGCGCAGTGGACAAGTTCTACACCTCGGCGCTGCTGCGCGAGGCCGGCCTGCCCACGCCCGAGACCGTGGTCTGCGAACGGGCAGCCGACGCGCTGGCGGCCGTCGAGGCGTTTGGCGATGTCGTCATCAAGCCGATCTTCGGGTCGATGGGGCTCGGCCTCGTGCGGGTCACCGACGTGGAGGTGGCGCGCCGGGTGATTCGCGCCGCTGGAACAGGCCCGCGCCGTGTTCTACGTCCAGCGCTGGGTCGAGCACGGCGGGCGGGATCTTCGGGCGTTCGTGGTCGGCGGGCGCGTGATCGGGGCGATCGAGCGCCTGGCGACGTCCGGGGAATGGCGCACCAACGTGTCGCTGGGCGGCCGCGCCGCTCCGGTCACGCTGCCGGACGAGTGGGCGGCGCTCGCGGTTCGAGCCGCCGCGATCGTGGGCGCCGACTATGCCGGCGTGGACCTGCTGCCGTCGGTGGACGGCCGCGTGTTCGTGCTCGAGGTCAACGGCATCCCGGGCTGGGAGGGACTGCAGCGCGCCACCGGCATCGACGTGTCGGCGCTGCTGGTGCAGCACCTGGAGACGCGCGTGGGCTCGACGAACCCGGCAGCCGCGTTGGGTGGCGAAGCCCCGCACGCCTGATGCCGCTGCCGGCTTCCGACATCGCCGCCGCCGCGCAGCTGGCGTGCCGGCTCGAAGCGACCGCGCCGAAGCCGGGAAACGTCTCGCCTGGCCGCCCGTTCCGCGACATGCGGTTCGAGGACTTCCTGGCCAGCGCCGATGCCATCGGCCCGGCGATGCTGCACGCGGGAGAGCGTCCGGTCGGCGCGATCGTGTTCGAGGCCGTCCAGGCTTCGATGCGCGCCGCGCACACGAACACCAATCTCGGCATGGTCCTGTTGCTGGCGCCGCTGGCCCGCGCGGCCGCGATCTGCGAGCCCGGACAGAGCCTCCGGGACGCGCTGGCCGCGGTGCTCGAGGCGACCACGGTGGCCGACGCGCGGGACGTCTACCGGGCCATCCGGATGGCCGGCCCAGGAGGGCTCGGCACCGCCCCGGAGCAGGACGTTGCCGACGACCCGACGGAACCCTTGATCGAGGTGATGCGTCTCGGTGCGTCCCGTGACGACGTGGCGCGGGAATACGCGACCGCCTTCGCCACGACCTTCGAAACCGGCTTGCCGACCCTGCGAGAACTGCGGCAGCACGGCGTCTCGTGGGACGACGCGATCGTGCAGACCTATCTGACCATCCTGGCGGCGCGCCCGGACACCCACATCGCGCGGCGCGCCGGGCGCTCGTTGGCCGCGGACGTGTCCGCGCGAGCCGCGCGCGTGCTGGAGCGCGGCGGCGTGGCGACCGACGCCTGGCGGGCTGCCGTCCACGAGCTGGATGACAGCCTGCGCGACCCGGCAACACGGCCAATCCTGGCACCACCGCGGACCTGGTGACGGCCTCGATCTTCGCCCTGCTGGTGTCGGATCAGATCGCGTGAGCCCAGAAGACCTCACTTGTCCCGCCGAATCGCGCCTGCCTCGCCGTTGCCGCGCAACGGCTGAGGTCTCTGGCTGTTTTAAGCGATTGACGCCGCATCACGCTGGCGGTGACGTGCGGGTTCGTTCAGAATGTGGGCCCGGCCCCGCATCCCAACCCCTTTTCCAGGACGGAGACGCCGACGTGACCACCAGCATCACGAACTATGACGGCGCGATCGTCACCACCCCCCAGGAGTACGTCCACCCGAAGAGCGTCGAAGAGCTGCAGGCGATCCTCCGCGACACCAACAAGTATCCGGGCCCCGTGCGAGCGTTGGGCAGCAACCACTCGCTCACGCCGTGCGCCGCGTCGACCGGCACGATCGTCAGCATGGCGAACTTGAACCAGGTGGTGAAGATCGACACCGAGAAGATGACCATCACCGCCCAGGCCGGACTGCAGCTGGTCGAGGCGGCCAAGGTCCTGCGCAAGCAGAAGCTGCAGTTCATGCTGAACATCGAGATCGGCAACATCACGCTCGGCTCGGCGGCGTGCTGCCAGACCAAGGACAGCCTGGACGGCGTCGAGCTGGGGCAGCTCAACTCCTACCTCACGGCGATCAAGTGGGTGACCCCGTCGGGGACGCTGGAGGAGGCGTCCGAGACGAAGAATCCGGAGCTGCTCCCGTACATCAGGGCCAGCTACGGGCTCGCGGGGATTGTTTACGAGGTGACGTTCAGGATCAAACCGCTCGAGATCATCAGGTTCACCTACGATGTCTACGCCGTGAAGGAGCTCACCGAGGACATCATCGCCGAAGGCCATTGCGTCGAACCAGACCATGGTCATGTGGACGATCGCCGACTCGCTCGTCATTCAGGCGCGGAACACCGCACCTGAGCTGAAGCATGAATGGCTGGCCGATGCGCGGCGCTTCGGGTGGAACTTCCTGGCCGCCTTCATCGGCCGCGGGCTGCGGGACCATCTCGGCGGCTCGGCGCTGACGCCTGCCGCGGAGACGGTGGGCACGGGGATCGAGCTGGGGTTCTATCGCCTGCTGAGCGCCGGGGGCGGCTTCACGCTCGAGGCCCCAGACAAGACGGTCGACTATTCGAAGACGCCGGTGTCGGCCCGGTATGCCTTCACCTTCTGGGCCTTTCCGCGCGCCGCCTACGTCAAGAACCTGCAGGACTACGTGCAGTGGGCCGACCAGTACTACAAGCGCACCGGCTTCCGCTGCAACATGCCGCTCGGGTCGTACTTCATCAGGCAGGACACGCGGTCGCTGCTGTCCTACACCCACGACGGCGACATCATCTCGCTCGACCCGATTCATGCGGTCGGCGAGTCGGAGTCAGGGGGCGTGGGCCGACTTCCTCAAGGCGTTCAACGAGTGGGCGCATCAACGCGGCGGGATCCCGCTGCTGAATCAGAGCCCGTTCGTCAAGAGAGCGCACGTCGTCGCCGCGTACGGCGATCGCTGGACGAAGCTGGCCGACTGGCTGCGGACCGTCGATCCGAACCGGCGGATGGTGAACGAGTTCTTCGCCGAGCTGCTGCCGTAGCGCGCCCCTAGCGCTTGTCCAGGCCGTTCTCGGCGAGGAACTTCGAGAGCAGGTCCGCCACCGCGACGTTGTTCATGTCGGCGAAGGGGATGTGCGTGTTGCCCTTGAGGCCGGCGTCGGGCAACATCAGCACCTGGGCCTTGCCGCCGTACTTGTTGACCTTCTCGGCGAACAGCTTCGACAGTTTGAGGCTGCTCGTATAACTGGCCGACTCGTCGACATTGTCGCCCCAGACCATCTGCATCGGGACCTTCGTCAGCTTCTTGAACTCCTCCAGCGGCACCTCGATGGGACCGAACGGGCCCACCGGTCCTCCTGGGCCTTCGCCCTGCGGATAGACGTAGCCGACGTTCTCGTACATCACGATGGCGGCCATGTTGTTCGTCTTGAGCGCCGTCAGGATGGCGCGCAGGCCGCCGGCGGAATTGGTGAGCGCGACGCTCGGACCGATCTTGTCCATCAGTTTCGCCGCGGCGTCCGACTGCATCTGCGCGTTCTCGACCGTGTCGAACTCGAGATAGCGCGCTCGTGACGCCTGGTTCCAGGCCTCGGGGTCCTTGGTCGGAAACTGCACGCCCTCGAACCAGTTCGGGTACTGCGCGCCGAACCGCCAGGCAGTGAAGTTCCCCTGATCCCGGCCGGTGCCCGGCGTGTAGGTGTGTTCCGTGCAGCCCCAGTTGGCGCGGCCGACCTGCGGGCCGTCCCAGATGTAGACCGGGTAGCCGCGGCGCAGGAAGATGCTCTGGTAGCCCTCGCCGCCGTCCCAGCGATTCATCCACGCCGTCGCCGCGGCGCTGTGCCACATCACGAGGTTGATCCGGCGCGGGTTCACCGGAATCTGGTATTCGACGTAGCCGTGATCGCAGTGAAGCGATCTGGCGTCGGCGTCGCCGAGGATCTTTCCGCCCACGGCGAAGGAGCCCTGCTTCTGGATGCTGATGGGGGCGCTGGCTCCCTGCCGCTGACCCTGCGCCGCCGCGTAGCCGGTTGCGAGGACGGCCATCGAGCCAGCCGCCAGAAGGCCCAGGCGCAAACGAGAACGGCGACGACCGGCTGGCGTGCTCGAGAACGTGGACTGTTCGAAACGGCCGTTCACATCACTCATGGTTTGCTCCCATCACACGCACCAGATGCCAGCTGACACCGCGCCATGTACCGATATGGCCTGCATTCTCGCCCTCGCGGGACGAAGAAGCCTACCGTATTCGAGCCAACCTGCGATCGGGCCGGCTCGGGAATAGGCAAGCGCGCTGGCACATAAGACGTCTTGACGGTCAGAATCCTCGCGAATGAGTCAAGCTTTTGAAACCGTTCAAGACGTCTGCGCCCGCGCGGAGCGCGGGCCAGTGATACTGGTTCTAGCGAGGCCCGGGTCGGGAACATGCTCGAGGCTCTGAGGCCCGGACCTCGCTAGAACTCGACGACGATGCCAGCCGACGGCAGGAACGGCATCATCGACGCTGTGCCGCCCGAGATCCCGCCCGTTGCGGTCGATGCTGTAGGGCACGTTTCTGAGGTTGGTGCGATTCAGGACGTTGGCCACTTCCACGAACAGGGTCAGCCGCCGTCGCTGCCACATGAACGTCACGATCGAACCGCGCATCGAGCCGCGCGTAGGCGGGAAGCCTGAGGGCGTTGCGCTGATCGCCGAGCGTCACGAAGATCGGGCTGTCACCGCCGAACAGGGCTGGCACGCCGGGGCCGGGTCGCTGCTCGGCAAGATACCCGGTCCGCGGATAGTTGGAGCCGTAACGGAATTTCAACCCGACCGTCGTTCGATTCGAGAGCGGATAATAGCCAAAGAGCGAGACCGTGTGTCGCTGCTCGGCGTCGGAACGGAACGACTCGCCGGTGGATGCGCTCGTGTAACGATGGGACAGATGCGCGAAGGCCGCCCAGCCTGACAGGCCAGCCGGCGCATCGCGCCGGACGATCAGCTCGACGCCCCGGGCGCGGCCGCTGAGATCGTTCACCCACTTTGCATCGCCCCGTCCCAGTTGCACGGAGCCATCCGCCTGCCGCCGCGGCTCCGCGCCGGGCGTCCACAACACCTCTCGTTCCTCGCGCGCAAACCAGCCCGCAGTCAGCGTCGTTGACCACGGCAGCGATTGCTCCACGCTGGCATCAACGTGGTTCGCCCGCTCGGGCCGCAGCGATGATCCGCCTCCCTGGGGGCCTTGCCTGCTGCTCGAGGTCAGCGGGTTGGCGATAGATGCCGCCGCCGACGCGGATGCGCGTCGATCGCGTGGCCTCGAACGACGCCGTGAGCCATGGTGATGCCATGGGCTCGAGCGGCGAACTTCCCGGTGTCGACGCGGACTCCAGGAGTCACGGTCACGGCGGAGCCGAGGTGCAACGACACTTGCGCGTATGCGGAGGCGTCGGTGCCGCGCGCCGGTGAACGCGGCGACAGGAGACAGGACGGGCGCGTCATTCAATGCGCGAAACGCGCGCCGATCGCGCGTGCGTCCTACCGCGTCGGCGCCGAACTCGATCAATTGGCGGCCGGCGGCGAACATGCCGTCCATCCGCCACCCGTAGTCCGTGGCCCGGCTGCGATCGAGGGTATCGCCGACCTTGTTGACGTTGTGGAAGAACAACCCGGTTGCAAACGCGCGCTGCGACACCGAGAGGCGTGGCGATGGCGAGTAACGCCAGGTGACCGCAGAGAGCCACGTGCGGCCCTCGACCTCGGCTTCATCGTTCAGGCCGAGCTGCTCGGGCTGCTCCTCGAACGTCGACGCGCCGACGATGGCCAACGCCTGGAGTTGATGCGCCGGCGTGACATCGAAGACGAGCTTCGCCTCGGTGTCGGTAAACCCGAACGCCAGGCTGCTGCCGTCTTCGATGCGTGAGAGCAAGAGGTCCAGGTAGCTGCGCCGCGCCGACACCAGCCACGACCCGCGCGCGGCGATCGGCCCCTCCGCGACCAGGGTCGCACTCGTGCCGCTCAAGCCGCCGCGAGCGCGGAACCGCGATCGATCGCCTTCCCGCATCGCGATGTCGATCTCGCGCGCCGATGCGGCGGCCCAGGCGCTGCGGGTAACTGCCGGGCAACAGCGACAGCGACCGGATCGCGTCGCTATTGAGCATCGCAATCGATCCGCCGTCGCTGACCCCGTGGACCGAATGCATCAAGTACCGCGTCGGGCACACCGTCCACCACCATGCCGGCATGCTGGAAATCGAGGCCCCTGATGGTGAACTCCGAATAGAAATCGTCGGTCGACGTCGCCGCAGGGAGTGCGTGCAAGGCGCGGATCGGATCATCGAGCGTGACGCCGCGGAGCGCCTGCAGCTCGCGTCCGTGCAAGGTGGCGCCGGCCGGCGTCGACTCCGCTTCAGGCGCGGCGCTCCCTGCCACCGTCAATTGCTGCTCGAACGGGCCGGCGCCCTCGGCCAATGCGATCTCGAGCGGCGCGGAGGGCGAACCCGCGTCGAGTGCGTATCGCTGGAGCGCGTAGCCCACCAGCGAGATCACGAGCTGATCGCTCCCATCGGGCACGGTCAGCATGAAGTGCCCCTGGTCGTCGGTCTCCGTGAAGACCGATTGGCCTTCGACGGCGACGAGCACGCGGGCGAGCGGCCGCGCGGTGCGCGCGTCGACGACGGTCCCGGTGATGGCGACGTCCTGGGCGAAGGCATTGCCCGCCGTCGCCATCAGGCCGATGATGGCCAGCGCGCGGTGGAGCGTCATGCTAGCGTCGCAGAGCAGAATGTGTGCCAGTTGGCGCCGGGGACCAACTGCGCCGGCGCGGGGCCAGCCGCATGCGACGTGTGACGAAGGGCGGATCGACGCCAAGGCCCGGGACGTCGACCGTCCGATATTGACTACACATTGTCCAAATGACAATACATTGTCAGTTATGAAATCGACGATGACGGCCGCCGGCCGGCGGCGCCGCGAGCTCGACCGGCTGTTCAAGGAGACGGTGTCGCTCTACTGGCGGCTCACCGCCGACGCGTCGCGGATTCACGGCCGCGGCGACGTGTCGGGGCCGCGACGCACCATCCTGATGGCGCTGGCGGAGGCGGGGCCGCAGACGGTCTCACGGCTGGCTCGCGCCCGGGGACAGGCGCGTCAGCGGATCCAGCCCCTGATGAATGCGCTGATCCGCGACGGCCTGGTCCACGCCGCCGCGAACCCGATGCACCGGCAATCGCCGTTGATGGTCCTGACCGCGTCCGGCCTCGCGCATGTGGAAGAGATTCGTTCGCGGGAGGGAGCGCTCCTCGAGCGCCTGAGCCTGCAGGTGCCGGCGGCAAGACTTCGCGACGCCGCGACGGTGCTCGAGGCCGTGCGGACCACGCTCGAACAGCAATTGCCGGCGCTGCTCGCCGCGTCCGCGGCAGGGCGGCGCCGCGCCGCGCTCTTGTCGGCGACGCACGCCGATTACGCTGACGGTTTCGCCTTCGTCGACTCTGGATCCGCCAGGACGCGATCGAACGCGACGGTCTGGGCCGCAAGGTTCGGCGTGGCGGTGCGCCGAGCCGCCGCCCAGGCCTTGGAGTGACGGTCGGCGCCGATGATCGTGCCCGTCCACCAGTCACGATCGGCGCGCGCCGCGTTGGGGAGCGAAAACCCCAGCAGCGCCTCGATGTCCAGGAATGTCAGCACGACCGTTGTCGCATACCTACGTTCGAGATAGTCGTAAAACGCCCGGTACTCACTGGGAACGTCCGCAGGCTTGTGCCGGGATGGGGGAGCGGGATTGACATCACCCGGCGGCGCTTTCCTCCATGCGTTCCAGATTCGACGGAGCCGTCTCACCTGTCAGCCGTTGCCGCGAAGGGGGGCCGTTTCGGATTGGTCGCCATCCGCCTTCAATCAGACCACAGCGGCACGCCGAGCCGGTGTGCTCAACAGCACAGCACGCCGCCGCCAGGCCGCAGCCGCTGCCCGAGGCGGTTGAGCCCGAACGGTATGATGACATCCACGTGTCGCAGCCCACACAACTCCACGAGCGCGAGTCACGTCAGACGTCGCTCGCGACGGTGTACCGCTATCACGACGGGACGAAGCATCATTTTCACGCGTTCGCACGATCGCTCGGACATCTCGACTGGGCGTCTCAGCCGAGCCCGTTTCGTGGGTTTGCCGATACGCCGATCTTCCCGCTGCAGCCGGCTCCTGGAGCTGCAGCGGACGGGTACGCACCACGCCCCGCAACGTTCGAACAGGCATGCGAGTGCGAGCTGGCGCCCGCACCGCTGTGCGCCTCGGCGCTCGGCGACCTGCTCAGGCATGCGCTCGGGCTCTCGGCATGGAAGCGCTTCGGCTCCTCGCAGTGGTCCCTCCGGGTGAACCCGTCTAGCGGCAACCTGCATCCGACCGAGGCCTACGTGGTCTGCAAAGCGCTGCCGGGCCTCGTCGATCGGCCCGCGGTGTACCACTACGCGGCGGATCGTCACGCGCTCGAATTGCGCTGCGCCTTCGACGAGCGGCGTATGGCGCGAGGCGTTCGGCGGACGCGAGGACGGACTGCTGGTCGCGCTGACGTCGATCCATTGGCGCGAGGCATGGAAATATGGCGAGCGGGCGTTCCGCTACTGCCAGCACGACATCGGGCACGCGATAGCGGCCGTGGCGATCGCCGCCTCGCTTATCGGGTGGCGCGCCGTTTTGCTGCCGGGGTGGTCGCACCGCGCGATCGCGGCGGTGACCGGCATCGACCGCGACGAGGATTTCACGGAGGCCGAACGCGAAGAACCCGGCTGCATCATGGCGATCGTCGCCGCGGAGTCGGCCGATTGCCCCCAGCACACGGTGGCAGAGCTGGTCGAAGGCATCGTACGCGGCCGGTGGTCGGGCCGCGCGAGTCAGCTGAGCCAAGACCACGTCGAGTGGTCCTTCATCGGCGAGGTCGCACAGGCTACCGAAGATCCCGGCCGGTCGAGTGTGCCCACGGTCCCTGTGGCCGATGGCGATCGAGGTCGCCGGCGCACTCGCGAGATCGACGCGCGTGCGCTCCTGCTGCAGCGCCGGAGCGCGCTTGCCTTCGACGGCCGCTCGACGATCGACCGGGCGACATTCGTCGACATGCTGTCGTGTGTCCGGCCTGGCGCAAACACGCCGTGGAACCGCATATGGTGGACGCCGCGCGTGCATCTGGCTGTTTTCGTCCACCGCGTCGATGGTCTGCCGCCGGGGTTGTACCTGTTGATGCGCGATCCACAGGCGTTCGACCGGCTTCGAACCGCCTGCCGCCCTGAGTTTCTCTGGGAAGTCGCCGACGAGGAACTGCCGCTGCGATGCCTGGCACGCGGCGATGCGCGCTCCCTGGCGGCTCGCCTCAGTTGCGACCAGGACATCGCGGCTGACGGTTTCTTCAGCCTCGGGATGCTCGCCGACTTCGAGGCGAGCCTGCAGACGTTCGGGCCGTCGTTCTACCGCCACCTGTTCTGGGAAACCGGCATCGTGGGACAGGCCCTGTATCTGCAGGCGGAAGCCGCTGGCGCGCGCGCGACCGGAATCGGGTGCTTCTACGATGATCCCGTGCACGACGTGCTCGGGCTGCAGGGCCACGCTTTCCAGAGCCTGTACCACTTCACCGTCGGGATGCCGGTCGATGATGCCCGGCTGACAACCGACCCTGGGTATCCTTGGGAGGCGTCAGGATTCCTTGCTGGAGCCGGCCCGTAAGAGGCCGAGCAGCTCGAGCGGCAGCGGGAAGATGATCGTCGAGTTCTTCTCCGCGGCGATCTCGGTCAGCGTCTGCAGGTAACGCAGCGTGATCGCCACGGGCTCGGCGGCGATGATGGCGGCCGCCTGCGACAGCTCCTGCGACGCCTGCAGCTCGCCGGTGGCGTGAATGATCTTGGCGCGCTTCTCGCGCTCGGCCTCGGCCTGCCGCGCCATCGCGCGCTGCATGTTCTCCGGCAGGTCCACGTGCTTCACTTCCACGGCCGACACCTTCACGCCCCAGGGATCGGTGCGCTGGTCGAGAATCTGCTGCAGCTCCTGGTTCAGGTGCTCGCGCCGCGAGAGCAGGTCGTCCAGATCGACTTGGCCGAGCACGCTGCGCAGCGTGGTCTGCGACGAGCTGGGACGTGGCGTAGTTGAAGTTCTCCACCTCGACCACGGCCTTCACCGCGTCCATCACGCGGAAATAGACCACGGCGTTGACTTTGACCGACACGTTGTCGCGCGTGATCACGTCCTGCGGCGGCACGTCGAGCACCACGGTGCGCAGGCCCACGCGCACCATCCGGTCGATGGGCACGAACACCAGCACGAGTCCCGGGCCCTTCGGCTGCGGCAGGAGCTTGCCCAGCCGGAAGATCACGCCGCGCTCGTACTCCGCGAGGATCTTGATCGAGTTGATCAGGTAGAGCGCGGCGATGACGAGCAGGACGAAGCAGCGGGGTCACGAACATGTGGGCGCCTCATTCTCTCTGCACGTGGAGATGCAGCCCGTCGACCCGCGTGATGCGGACGCGGCTGCCGGAAGGAATCGACTCGGCCGCGGTGGCCTGCCAGATCTCGCCATGCGTGAAGACGCGCCCGCCCCGATCGTCGATGGGCGTGAGGGCCTGGCCCGGCGAGCCGACCATCGCGGCGGGGCCGGTGGCGGGGCCGAGTCGCTGGGCGGCCAGCGCCAGCCGCGCCAGCAGCACGGCGATCGCCGTGAAGCCGAGGACGACCGGGAGCACGAGGCTGAGCCGCAGCTGCAGCTCGGGCAGGGGGGAATCCACCAGGATCATCGACCCGAAGACCAGGCTCACGATCCCGCCCGCGGTGAGCAGCCCGAAGCTCGTGACCTTGAGCTCGAGCACGAGGAGCAGGAGCCCGAAGAACAACAGCAGCACACCGACGATGTTCACGGGCAGCACCGAGAACGCGAAGAACGCGAGCAGCAGACACAAGCCACCGACGATGCCCGGCACGATCGCGCCCGGGTTCCACAGCTCGATCGTGAGCGCCAGCGTCCCCAGGCTCATGAGGAGATACGCGACGGTTGGGTTCGCGACGGCGCTGAGCACGCGCTGACGCAGGGACATCTCGAACGTCACGACCTCGACGTTGGCCGTGTGCAGTACCGTCGTGGTGCCGTCGAATCGCGTGATCGTGCGGCCATCGAGCTGCCGCAGGAGATCGGGCAGGTCGGCCGCCACGAGATCGATGAGCGGCGGAGTGGCCTGGCGCGCTTCCTCTTCGGTAAAGGCGCGACTCTGGCTCACCGCCAGCTCTGCGAGGCTCACGTTTCGATTTCGCCGGCCGGCCAGCGTACGCGCGTAGGCGGCCAGATCCTCGGTCATCTTGGTCGCCATCGTCTCGTCGATCTTCTGGCCGCTGCCGTCCACGGGATGGGCGGCCCCGATGTGCGTGCCCGGCGCCATCGCCGCCACGTCGGCCGCGATGGTGAGGATGAAGCCGGCCGACGCGGCGCGGGCGCCGGACGGAGCCACGAAGACGGCCACGGGCGTCCTGGCCGCGACCATGTGCGACACGATGGCGCGCGTGGAGTCCACGAGCCCGCCTGGCGTGCGAAGTGTGAGCACGACCAGCGCGGCGCCGGCGCTATCGGCCTCGTCCAGCGTGGCGGTGATGTATTCCGCCGAGACCGGCTGGATGATGCTGTCGACGGCGGCGGAGTAGACGAGCGGCCGGGCCGGCTGGGTCGGCTGGGCCGTGGTCGAGACGAGAGGCTGCGCGAGCGTGAGCGACAGTCCGATGACCAGCGCGGCACGTCTGGTGAATCTCGCCGGAAGGCTGATATTCACGCCAGGGTCCCACGACCCGTACGCAGTATAGCCCCACGGCCATCTCGACGGAGGCCCCGACGCAACCGCCTAACGCGAGTCTCAGCTCTTGGACGGTGTGTCGTGAAGGACGACGCTCAGCAGGGCGTGGTGCACGATGATGTCGCCGTTGTATTCGATGAAGCCGAGCTTGCGGAACTTGTTCATGAAGACGTTGACACGCGAGCGCGTGGTGCCGACGATCTCCGCCAGCACCTCTTGAGACATGTTGGGCAGCACGTGTCGCGGCCCGTCGGGCTTGCCGTAGCGCGCGAGCAGCAGCAGCGTGCGGGCCAGGCGCTTCTCGCTGTTGTTGAACAGCTGATCGACCAGGTCGGCCTCCAGGCGGCTGTTGCGGGCCAGCATGTGCGCGAGGAAGCGGTCGGACAGGGGGTGCTGCTCCTGGAGCAGTCGCTTCATCTGCGGCAGGGGGACGACCAGGATGGTGCTGGCGGTCATGGCGGTTGCCGTGCCGAGGCGGACCGGCTGCCCGGCCAATGCGCCTTCGCCGAAGAAATCGCCCGGGCCGATCACGCCGACGACGGCTTCCTTACCGCTCCCCGCCAGGACCGAGAGCCTGACCGTGCCCTTCTGAACGTAGAGAACAGAATCAGCCGGGTTGCCCTGTGAGTAGATCGTCGCCGATCGCTTCAAGGTCACGGCTTTCGTCCCCGGCCCTGCCGCGCTGAGAAAGGCCTCCGCGTCGAACACGGGTGCGGCTCGCCGCCGCTAGCGCCTTCATCCACCGACAGTATCAGAGAATCTCAGTCGCGCAGCACGATCCCGAGCAGTGAGCTGTCGATGGTCACCTGACCCTTGCCCCTGCGATCGATGTAGCCAAGCCGGTCGAACTTGTTCAGCAGGAACGTCACCCTGGCTGGAGTCGTGCCAACCATCTCGGCCAGGGCGGCTGCCGATAGGCGGGGCACCAGGCGCAGCGGCGCCGCCTGCATCCCGTAGCGGGCCAGCACCAGAAGTGCTTGCGCCAGCCGTCTCTCGCTCGAGTTGAGGAGCTGCACGACCAGGTCGTCCTCGATCCGGATGTGACGGGACAGCATGTGCGAGATGAACCGGTCGGACATCGCCGGCTGGCCGTGAAGCAAGCGCGCCATGGACGCCTTGCCGACGCGCAAGACGACCGTCGGGGTGAGGGCAGTCGCGCTGCCAACCCGGACGCGCTGTCCGGCCAGGCACCCTTCACCGAAGAAGTCGCCGGGCCCGAGCACCGCCACCACGGCTTCCTTGCCGGCCTTGGACAGCACCGACAGCTTCACTCCGCCTGTCTGCACATAGAGGACATGGTCGGCGGCGTCGCCTTGCGCGAAGATGCTCTCGCCGCGGTCGTACGGGGCTGTGGTCTTGGCCACGCCCGCCGAGTCGAGACAGGCCTCGACGGTGGCCCCTGGCGGGACTGGTGCGGCGACCTGAGCCGCTGTTTGAACTGGCACGAGCCGAGCATGGCATGACCCGCGCGGTTCGCGTGTATCGAACGGAACAGGAGCTGCGACCGCGGCCCACGAACGGAGACGGCGGATATGTGACCACAGGCGTGCAGCAAAGATCACGGCGATGGAGGTGTGACGACTCAGTCGGTGTTTCGAATCCCTCGCCTTTAGACGAGGGCCGTCAAGGCGGGGCCGGGGACCGAAGACCGGAGACTGTAGCCGGTGGGCAGGGCGGTCTTCAGCACCCTGCTACAGGATTGTTGTTGGCGTGCTACCCGACCGTGCTGCCGTGGACGCTCGCCAGGCGCTCCGTGGACGCAAACGACATGCTGGTCTGGAAGAAGCGGCAAGCGCCGCGTCCATTCCGCTTTGCCGCGTACATGGCCACATCGGCGCTCGCGACCAGGTCTTCCGCCGTCAGGCCGTCGTCGGGATACAGCGCGAGACCGAGGCTGGCCGTGACCGTGACGTCCCGGCCGCCGACCCTGTGAGGGGCCGCGATCGCCTGGAGCAGCTTCTGTGCGACGAGGGCGGCGTCCGCGGAGTGCGCGATCTCGGACAGCACAATCACGAACTCGTCGCCACCTACACGCCCGACGCTATCCGACTGCCGGAGCACCGCGCAGATTCTGGCTGCAATGCCCGACAGTACGCGATCGCCAACGCTGTGACCCCATGAGTCGTTGACGGCCTTCAGGCCGTCCACGTCCAGGAAGCCCACGGCGAGGGGCCTTTCGTGGCGGCTGGCGAACGCCATTGCCTTCGCCAGCAAGTCATAGAGGAGCGAGCGATTCGGCAGGTGCGTCAGCGTATCGTGCCTGGCCCGGTGCAACATCCTTTGCGACCTGTCGCGCGCCGCTCCGACGTCGCGGACCACGATCACAGCCCCGATGATGAGGCCATCGCCGTCGCGGATCGGCGTGGACGAGCCCTCGATTGCGACCTCGCGGCCTTCGCGTTGAATCAGTAGGCAGTTGGGACGCGAGTGCAACCGGCTTGTCGCGTTCGACGGCAAGACGCATCAGGTCCCTTGCCGGTGCCCGTGTTTCGCCGTCGATGATTCGAAACACGTCGAGAACGGGCCGCCCCGAGGCCGCCACGCGCGACCAGCCAGTCAACGCTTCCGCGGCACGGTTGAGGTAGGTGACCCTGGCTGCGGTGTCCGTGCAGAGCACTGCATCGCCAATCGAGTCGAGCGCAGCGTCGCTGTGCGTCCACATACCGCCGATCACGTGATCGGCTCCGTGACCCACATCGCGGCGGAGCTGGACAGTTCCCAATGCGCCATTCCTAGAGAGACGAGGGTAGCCGGATCGGCCATCGGATAAGTGTTCCGAACGACACAGTCAGCACTTGCGTGCCCTCTCCACTCGCCGCTCCCAGTCCAGGCCTCCGGCTATGTCGGCGGGGATCGCGGCGGACGCATCAGCAGATACGGCTGATCGCGGAGCTCCCGGCTCAGTCTGGCGTGCCGCTGCCGCCAGGGCTCGAAGCCGGCAGCGATGGCGGTGAGCAGACTCGCTTTCTGCGGGGATCGTTCCAGAGCGGCCGCCTGGCTGAAATACCCGGCGCCCAGGCTGGCGTACCAGCGGATGCTGTGTCGACGGCACATCTGGTCCTGAAAGAAGCCGGCGAGCAGCAGGCACTGGGCGCCCGCCGCTTCCATCATCACGCTGTCGTGGCGCAGGCTCGTGTCGAACACGAAATGGTCGAACACCTCGGCGAGTGTGGCAGGCGTCGCCAGATCGGCGATCGATTGTGTGGATACCTGAGCGTAGTGCGCGAGCACACTGGCGTTGTACAACAGCTCCCGGTGATCGACGGTCGGTTCCGACACGTCCTTGAGACGCAGGAAGAAAAACTCCAGCGTCTGTGGCTCCCCGGTCGCGAGTAGTTCCGCCAGTGACCCCATGTCAGTACATGCCGCCGCCCATTCCGGCACCAGGCATCGCGGCGCCCTTGCCCGCATCCGGGATCTCCGAGACGACCGCTTCGGTCGTCAGCAGCAGAGACGCGATCGACGCGGCGTTCTGCAGTGCGGACCGAACCACCTTCGCAGGATCGATCACGCCAGCCGTGACCAGATTTTCATACTGCTCCGTCTGGGCGTTGAAGCCCTCTTCGTCTTTCATGTCCTTGACGCGCTGCACGACAATCGCGCCCTCGTGGCCCGCATTGGTCGCGATCCACCGCATCGGCTCTTCGATTGCCCTCGCGACAATGGCGACGCCGAGTTGTTCGTCGCCTTCGAGCTTCAGCGTCTGGAGCACCTTCGCGGCCCGTAGCAGCGCCACCCCACCGCCCGGCACGATGCCTTCCTCGACCGCGGCCTTGGTGGCGTGCATCGCGTCTTCGACGCGCGCTTTCTTTTCCTTCATCTCGGTCTCGGTCGCCGCGCCGACCTTGATGATCGCGACGCCGCCCACCAGCTTGGCGAGCCGCTCCTGCAGCTTCTCGCGGTCGTAGTCCGAGGTCGTGTCCTCGACCTGCACGCGCAGCTGTTTGACGCGGCCCTCAATCGCCTTCGACGTTCCGGCGCCCTCGATGATCGTCGTGTTGTCCTTGTCGATGGTGACCTTCTTCGCCTGGCCCAGGTCGTCCATCGTGATGGACTCCAGCTTGATCCCGAGATCCTCGGTCACGGCCTTGCCACTGGTCAGGATGGCGAGGTCTTCGAGCATCGCCTTGCGGCGGTCGCCGAAGCCCGGCGCCTTGACGGCCGCGACCTTGAGCGTCCCGCGCAGTTTGTTGACGACGAGCGTGGCCAACGCGTCGCCCTCGAGGTCTTCCGCGACGATGAGCAGCGGCCGGCCGGCCTGCACCACGAGCTCCAGCACCGGCAGCAGATCCTTCATCGAGCTGATCTTCTTCTCGTGAATGAGAATGACCGGATTCTCCAATACCACTTCCATGCGCTCGGGATCGGTGACGAAATACGGCGAGAGGTAGCCGCGGTCGAACTGCATGCCTTCCACAATGTCGAGCGTCGTATCGAGCGTCTTCGCTTCCTCGACGGTGATGACGCCGTCCTTGCCGACCTTCTCCATCGCGTCGGCGATGATTCGGCCGATCGTCTCGTCATGGTTGGCCGAGATGGTCCCGACCTGGGCGATCATCGGGCCGCTCACGGGCTTCGACTGCGTCTTGAGCGACGCCACGATGGCCTCGACGGCCTTGCCGATGCCGCGCTTGATCGCCATCGGATTCGCGCCCGCGGTGACGTTCTTCGCGCCCTCGCGATAGATGGCCTGGGCCAGCACGGTCGCCGTGGTGGTGCCATCGCCGGCGACATCCGACGTCTTGCTGGCGACTTCCCTGACCATCTGCGCGCCCATGTTCTCGAGCGGGTCCTTCAGATCGATTTCCTTCGCCACGGTCACACCGTCCTTGGTGATCGTGGGCGATCCGTACGACCTGCCGATGATAACGTTGCGGCCTTTGGGCCCGAGCGTCACCTTGACTGCGTTGGCCAACCCGTTGACGCCGCGGAGAATTGCCTGGCGCGACGCGTCGCCGTATCTAATGTCTTTTGCCATTGTCTTGTCCCTCTAATAGCGAATGTGGTCAGTGCTGCTTGTGGGCATCCGTGGCCACGCCCGCGTCGATCGCGGCGAGCACCTCGTCTTCTTTCATGATCAGGTAGTCCACGCCGTCGAGTTTGATCTCGTGACCGGAGTACTTGCCGAACAGGATGGTGTCGCCCTTCTTGACGTCCAGCGCGACACGCTTGCCCTCGTCGGTGACCTTGCCGTCACCCGCAGCGATGACCGTGCCGCGCTGCGGTTTTTCCTTCGCGGAATCCGGAATGATGATCCCGCCGATCTGCTGTTCGCCTTCTTCCAGGCGCTGAACGAGGATTCGGTCGTGTAGTGGTCTGACCTGCATGGCTGATGACTCCTAGCTGGCGTGAACGGATGGACGGCCTTCCAGCCGAAGCGGCCAAAATGGACGCTCCGCCGGCGCACGATCGCGGATGTGACTACGAGCTCTTGGTGAGGGCTGTGGCTTTGGGCCGGAAGGAGGTCCGGCGAGTGGCTGCAGTGCTCAGGAAGTAGTTTGACTATACAGCGGCGGGCTGACACTAGCAAGCCATTCGCGGCGCTGTGCAGTCTGGAACAGCAGGCGCGCACACGCAGAAAGTAGATTCCGGCATGACTATCGATCGCGACGGTCGTGATTGGGGGCAGGCGCGTCTCGAGTGGACGAAGGATGAATTCCAGCTGCGAACGGGTGGGCCGTTTGCGATGCTCACGTTCGCTGGGATCGCGCTCGTGGCGATGCTGACCGCCGCCGTGGCTGCGACAGCGCTTATCGTCTCGGGGCTCGTTGCGGCGCCGGTAGCACTCGTATGTGCCGTCCTGCCCCGGTCGTGGCGGCATCGCACGGTCCCCCCTGGCGCGATCTGGCTGACAAGGAGCAGGTATGGGAGACAAGGGCGGCAAGAAAGACAAGGCAAAGAACAAGCAACAGCAGGTGACGAAACGGAAACAAGAGGAGGTCAAGAAGCAAGATAAGGCACGGCCAGGGACCCTGTAGCAGGAAGGCGCATCGCGATGCGCCTGAAGCACGAGGTCCGAACAGGAAGAGCCGCAACAGGTCGGACTGCCTGGATGTGCTCAGTCCCTGAGCACCGAGGCAAGCCCCACCGGGCTCCGTTGTGGCAGCCCGAGCGTCAGGCGCGGAAGATCGACGGTAAAGACACATCCGTGACCGGGCAGGCTGCGTGCCGAAATGCGACCGTCATTGACTTCAGTGCCCCAACGGCACATCGCCAACCCGAGGCCGAGCCCGCTGCGATCCGCGCTCCGCTGTTCGAACGGCCGGAACAGCTCGTCGATCATTCCGTCGGGAAGTCCGCCACATTCGTCTTCCACGTCGATCAGCACACGGTCGGCGGTCGCACTGCCGCGCAGGGTGACGTTGGACCCTGGCCGCGTGAACTTGAAGGCGTTTTGAAGCAAGTTCGTGACGACGGCGGCCAATACTGGTCGGTCAGCATCAATTCGCGCTGAGACGTCCCCTCCCCGTAGGTGGAACGAGAGTCCGCGTGCTCCCGCCTCTAGGGTCGCCGCGTGTGCGAGTTCCTCGATGAATTCGGCGAGCCCGAACTGACTGCGTTGGCGAACGTCATGACGCAGACGCACCTCCGCAACTGACCGGTTGATCAGGTCCCGGAGCCCCGACAAGCTTCGCTGGAGCAGGCTGGCCGTGCTCCCCCCCACGCCGACGTTTCCCAGCCGAAGCACCTCGAAGGCGACGGAAGCTGTGCCCACGAGATTGCGAACCTCGTGGGCCAGCATTCCCAGGCGTTCGTCATCGCGAGCGGCGTCGGCGTCAACCACAGACTGATTGCCACGCGCGTGCTCCGTGACAGCACTGGCGATGGCGTCGTCCAGGCATCGGTTCAAGGTGCGGAAGTCATCGACGCTGATGGGCGCATTCAGCTGCAGCGCGAGATCAGTGATGGACTGGCACACATCCCCGTAGTCGTGCACGACCTGGGAGACCGTGAATCCCTGCAGATGCAGATCCCGGCCGTGACGTGCGGCGCTGGCACCGATGTCCGACGCCGACGACCGATCGTTTTGTAAAGCATCGACGAGCTGATCAAGGAATTGCGGAATGCCGTACTCGAGTTCCGCTGGTGTTGGCGTCGGAATCGAGCGCGTCTCCACCTTGGCCCGGCAGCGGCGAATGATTTCTACGCGGTTTTCCGCAACAAACGCATCAAGCATGGCGCGGACACACCTTTCGAGAATCCGGCTTGCGCGAACTCAGGCAGTTCAGCTGGGCTGACACAACTGAGAACGTTACTCATTCACCGCTGAGTTGGCTGTCTCGTTCTGAACACCCCAGCTCAGCCGTACCGGCAAACGCAGCCAGCCCTGACGGACTGGCTGCGCCTGAAGTCTTCGAACCGCGATTCCCGGTTCAGCGCCGGCCGATGATGTCGCCGGACACGACCAGCTCCACCCGCCGATTCTGCTGCCGTCCCGATGCCGTGTCGTTGGTGGCGACCGGCTGGCCTTCACCAAAGCCGGTTGCGCCGACCGAGGTTGCCGTGAACTTCTGATCCACGAGATACGCGCGCACCGATTCCGCGCGCCGTTCCGAGAGCCCCTGGTTGTAGGCGTCCGTACCGACGCTGTCCGTGTGCCCCTCGACCGCGAGTCGCAGCCCGTCGTGCGAGACGAGGATGCCCGACACGCGTGCCAGCTTCTCCCGCGCCCCCGGCTTGAGGCTCGAGCTTGCGGTGTCGAATAACACGTCGGAGAGGTTGACGATCAGGCCGCGGGCCGTCTCGCGCGTCTCGAGGATGACGTTCAGCTGCGTCCGGAGCTGCTCTCGCAGGACCGTCTTGTCCTGCTCGGACTGCGCCGCGACGCCCTGTGCCTGTCGTGTCTGCGCCTCCGCTGCCTGCTGCGCAGCCACTGCCTGCGCGCGGGCGGTCTCCGCCGCTGAACGCGCGGCGTCCGCATTCTGCGGTTGCACGCTCCGCCGTTGCCTGCCCCGCGGCGGCAGTCCTGGCGCTCAGCTCCGCGGCGGCGCGTGCCGCGGCATCCGTCTGGGCCTGGCGCTCTGCCAGGTCACGAGCAGTTCGTGCCGCCTGCGCGTCCAGCTCGGCCTGCCGGCTTCGCGCGGCCTCGGCCTGCGCGAGATTGAGCGCGTTCTGCTCGCGCGCGAGCACCCGCGCCTTCTCCGCGGCCACGAACGACTCTTCCTGCCGCTGCAGTCCAATCAGGCGGGCGTCTTCCGCCGTCTGCGCGGCCTGCCGGGCCGGCTGCATCACGGCGTTTCCGCCCTGTCTCTTCTCCCTGGCTGTTTCAGCCGTGGCCAGCAGCCCCGCGGCCTTGTTGAAGGTCTCTTCCGCGAACCGATCGGCGCCCGCCAGACGTGCCAGTTCCACGGCGTTCCTTGCCTGGGCCAGGTCCAGCGGTGAACCCGGTTCGAGCGGCTTCAACTTCAACTTGGAGGCGTCCTGGTTCATCAGGTAGGAGCCGCGCTTGAGCAGCTCGTACTTCGCCTGGATCACCTCGACGCTGCCTTCGGTGCCGGCACGGACCACGTTCTCCATGACGACGACGTCGCTCGGCTGCGTCACCGCGAAGTAGGGTTCGGCCGTGACGATCAGGCCGAATGCCTGCAGCTCGGTCGTGACCTTGATCTCGGCATCGTCACCAGAGATCTGGACCTCTCCCAGGTTGGTGGCACGCCCTTCAGGCGTGACGGCCCACAGCACGTAGGTGAGGTACTCGGAACCGAAACTCGACGCGGAGGCGAACTTGTCGAACTTCGCCTCGACGTTCATGTAGCCCTGCTCGCCCGAGACCTTGGCCTCGCCGACGGCCTGCGGCATGAGGGCCGTGCCCTTGAAGTCGACCTTGGTGTCGCCGCGGCGCGGCCGGTAGTTGATCGCGGGCGTGGTGCGGCCGACGACCGTGATCCTGAAACAGCGGGACCTGGCCTTCAGCGACGCTGATCTGCTGTTGAGTCGGGTTGGGCGGTGTTTGTGAAAACACGACGCCTGGCGCGAGAGCAGCCGATGCAAAAGCACGGCCGCGGTTCGCTTGAACATGGAGAAACCTCAGGTTTTGAGTGGGTGTTACATCTTCGTCAGCGTGCGGAGTGCGTGTCGAGGCTGACGAGCAGATGCCCGACTGTACGCTGTCCCTCGGCGGCGCGCCGTCCAATCCGGTACACCCCATCGGCGACTACAACCGACAGGTCGCCCTGCGTTTGTGCTTCCTCGATGAGCCGGCTCTCGAGGTGCGGTATTGAACACACGCCGGGTCCTTTACCACGCTAGCGTGGATCCAGATGTCATACGTGGCGGTGGTCGACCGCGTCGGTACCGGCGTTCTCGGCCTCTTTGAGTTCGTAGGGGCGCTCGCCACATTCGGCGGGCGCGCCGTGGTCGAGGCCGTTCGACCTCCCTATGAGCCGCGCGAAGTCCTTGGGCACCTCTTTCAGTTCGGGTACCGCTCCGCGCCACTGATCCTCACCGCCGGCTTCGCCATCGGCATCGTGCTGTCTATGCATACGCGCGCCTCGCTCGAGCGCTTCGGTGCCGAGGCGCTGATTCCAGCCGGGCTCGCGATTGCGCTCATCCGCGAAACGGGCCCGTTGACTGCAGGGCTGCTCGTGTCGGGGCGAGTCGGCGCCGGCATCGGCGCCGAGCTTGGCGCGATGAGAGTGAGCGAGCAGATCGACGCCCTCGAAGCCAATGCCGTCGACTCGTTCAAGTATCTCGCCGTCACGCGCATCATCGCCTTGATGATCGCCATGCCGCTCCTGACGATCATGATGGACTTCGCCGGCATCTTCGGCGGCTATGTGGCGGAGGCCGCGGTGTCAGGCATGGCGTGGCAGCTCTACCTCGAGAGCGCCTTCAGCTACATCACCTACTCGGACATCATCCCCGCGACGTTGAAAACCGTGGTCTTCGGCTTCCTGATTGCGGTCGTCGCCAGTTATCTCGGCTTCAACACCAGCCGCGGCACCGAAGGCGTCGGCGAAGCGTCAACGCGCAGCGTGGTCATGGCGTCGATGCTGATCATTCTGAGCGACGTGATCCTGGTGAAGATCATCTTCTTCTTCTATCCCGCGGTGTCGGGATGAACGCCGTCCGATTCGATCACGTCTCCAAGGCGTTCGGAACGCAGAAGGTACTCGACGATATTTCGTTCGAGATCCCGGCGGGTCGCGCCTTCTGCTTACTCGGCCGCAGCGGCACCGGCAAGAGCGTCGCCCTCCGCCACATCGTGGCGCTGGTGCGGCCTGACAGCGGACAGGTATTGGTCGGGGAACGCGACGTGACGAAGCTGGCCGGGAACGAGCTGGCCGACGTCCGGAAGCACATGGGCTTTCTGTTTCAGAACGCCGCGCTGTTCGACTCGATGTCGGTCGGGGACAACGTGGCGTTTCCAATGCGGCGCCACACCAACTGGTCCAACGCCGACATTCGCGAACGCGCGCGGAACAAGCTCGCGGACGTCGGTCTCGACAAGGAGTTCGACAAGATGCCTGGTGACCTGTCGGGGGGAATGAAAAAGCGGGCTGGGCTCGCCCGCGCGATGGCGCTCGACCCGGCGATCCTGCTCGTGGACGAGCCGAGCGCCGGCCTCGATCCGATCACGGCTGGCGAGATCGACGAACTGCTCGTCAAGACGAAACAAGGTGGCACCACGCTGGTGGTGGTCACGCACAACATTCCGAGCGCGCGGGTCATCGGCGATGGGTTCGCCGTGCTTCAGGATGGGCGGCTGCTCGTAAACGGCACGCTCGACACGCTCGACGCCAGTGAGGAGCCGCTCGTCCAGGCGTTCATGCGGTCACAGGGAGGCGGCTAGTGGCGACGCCGGCGAGACTAGCGGGCGTCGGAGCGTTTGTGCTGGGCGGCCTCGCGTTGTTCAGCCTCGGTCTGTTCCTGATCGGCGATCGGCAGATGGCCTTTGCGAAGAAGTTTACGGTCTATACCGAGTTCAAGACGATTACCGGTCTCCAACCCGGCGCGATCGTCCGGGTGGCCGGCGCCAAGGCAGGCTCCATTACCGAAATACTCCCGCCGAACACGCCGAGCGAGAAGTTCCGCGTAAAGCTCGAGATTACCGAGGACCTGCATCAACTGGTGCGTACCGACTCGTTGGCGACCATCGAAACCGAAGGGCTCGTCGGCGGCAACTATCTCGGTATCGGTACGGGAACGGACGCCGCCCCACCGGTCGCCCCGAATGGGACGATTGCCGGCAAGGAGCCGTTCGCCATCGCCGATCTCATGCAGCAGATGGGCGACACGATCAAGAAGGTGAACGCCACGTTCGACGAGATGAAGGGCGAAGTGCAGAACACCGTCCTGACGATCGGCGATACCGTCGACAACGCCAACGCGCTGATCGTTGACGTCAGCGCCGACTTGAAGCAGATGGCGGCGTCCGGTGCGACGCTCTCCAGCGACGCCGCGCAGATCGCAGCGGGCATTCGGAGCGGCAAGGGCTCCCTCGGCAAGCTCGTGAACGACGACGAGTTGTACAACCGCACCACCGCGATCGCCAAGCAGGCGGAAGAGATCACCGCCGCAGCGAAGCAGGTGATCGAGAACGCCAACAACACTCTCCAGGGTTTCCAGTCGAAAGACGGCGCGATCCAGGGGATGACCGCGAGCGTCAGGCAGACCATGGACGATGCGCGCGCGGCGGTCGAGGGGCTGGCGGAGAACATGGACGCAATGAAGCGCAACTTCCTGCTGCGCGGCTACTTCAACCGGCGCGGCTACTTCGATCTCGCGCAGGTGTCACCGGCGGACTACAGGCAGGGCACCCTGACAAAAGGAAGTGATCGACGGCTCAGTCGCGCCTGGGGCCGCGCCGATCTGCTGTTCGAGCCGGTGCCGGATCACCCGGAGAACGAGCGATTGACCCAGCCGGGGAAGACGTGGATCGATGCGGCGATCGCACCTTATCTGGAGCATGTCGCGTCCGGGATCGTGATCGTCGAAGGCTACGCGCAGCAGGGCACGCGCGACGAGCAATACCTGCGATCGCGTACGCGCGCCTCGATGGTGCGCGACCATCTCATCGGCAAATTCCACCTCGATCCGCAGGCGACCGGCGCGATGCCGCTCAGTGCCGACTCGACCGACAGCCCGGGGAGGTCGCCGTGGGATGGTGTAGCCCTCGCGGTCATCCTTCCGAAGGACGCGCTCGAACGCGCGACTGATCGCATGACGATAAGCGCGCCGTCTCAGGCCGTGGAACAGCCCGGTGCTCGGAACACCCAATGAGGCGCTCCCCACCGCCGAGAGCGGCGAGCGACCCGCCCGTTTGGTCGAGGCGGTGACGCGGTGGCCGTCCTCTCAGACTCGCGCTGTTCTGCGGTTGGTAGGCCTCCTCGTCTTCCTATCGGCGGGACTGTGGATGCTGTACGCGCTGCAGGGCGTGATTCTGCTCCTCGTCTTGTCGACGTTCTTCGCTTACCTGATTGCGCCCCTGGTGGAACTCGTCGTTCGGCCAATCAGCGTCGCCGGGCATCGATGGTTGATCCCGCGCGCATTCGCAATTGGGATCGTATATCTCGTGCTGTTCGCGTCGATTGGCGTTACCAGCTATGTGCTGCTGCCGCGTCTTGGCACGCAGGTCGTCGAGTTCAGCCGCCAGGTTCCGTCCTATGTGGCCCACGCACGCGACCAGCTCCAGGCATGGCGGTATTTCATCGATCCCGACCATTTTCCCCAGACCGTTCGCGAGGCGGTTGAAAACACCCTTGCTCGCACCACCGAGGCCGCGGGCGATTATCTGAGTTACGGCCTTGCCGGCCTGCTCCCGTTATTGGGCTACCTTCCCTGGTTCATCCTGATTCCCATTCTGGCGTTCTTTCTGCTGAAGGACGCCGAGGCATTCCGTCACAGCATTCTCCTGGCGCTCCCGCGTGGCCGCGTCCGCGGGCGCGGCGCCGAGTTGTTCGAGGACCTCAACGACACCCTCGCCGCCTACATCCGCGCGGCGCTGCTGGGCTGTCTACTCATCGGTGTCGTCTGCACGATCGGGTTCATGACGATCGGTGTGCCGTATGCGCTGCTGCTTGGCGTGCTCGCCGGTCTGCTGGAGTTCATCCCCCTGGTCGGTCCGCTGGTCGTGGCCCTGGGCACAAGTCTGATCGCAGGCTTTCATTCGACCGCCCAGGCCGTCGCCGTGCTCCTCTTTCTGGGGTCGTTGCGCCTCGTGCAGGACTACGTGATCTTTCCGCGCCTCGTGCGTCGAGGGATCCACATGCATCCGCTAGGGGTAATTCTGGCGATCCTGTGCGGCGCGGAACTGGCTGGAATCGCCGGTATCTTTCTCGCCATTCCCGTCGTCGCCGTGCTGTCCGTGAGCTACCGTCATTGGCTCGAGCACCGCGGGAGTGCCGGTCTGGTCACCGACCTCTTGAACCCCGCAGAACCCGGCAAGGGCGTACAGGTGTCCACCGGCCCGCAGGTGTGATGTCACTGCGCGCGCCGGTGATGCTGCGAATGTTCGGCACCGCCATCAGGGCCTGGTGGGACGACGACGTCATCCGTCTCGGGGCGTCCCTCGCTTACTACACGCTATTTGCGATCGCGCCCGTATTGCTTGTCGCAACGGCGATCGCAGGCATGGCCTTCGGCGCCGAAGCTGTCCGCGGAGAGATTGCGGGACAACTCGAAGATCTCATCGGACGCCAAGGCGCGCAGGCCGTTGAGAATCTTCTCGAAGGGGCGAGTCAACGACGAGCCGGCACGGTCGCCACCGCACTCGGCAGCATCGCCTTCGTCGTCGCTGCCATGGGAGCATTCCTCGAGCTCCAGGCGGCCCTGAATAAGATCTGGCGGGCCAAGCCGAACCCGGGCACCACACTCAGGCCCTTTCTGATGGATCGGCTGCGCTCGTTCGGCCTCGTGGTAGCGATCGGCTTTCTGCTGATGGTCTCCCTCGCGGTGACCGCCGCGCTTGCTGCCTTGAGCGGATGGCTGTCCAGCCAGTCCCCGAGCATCCCGCTGGTATGGAGCGGCGTCAGCGTACTCGTGTCGCTGGTCGTGACCACGGCTCTGTTCGCTCTGCTTTACCGCGTGCTGCCGGACGTGCGTCTCCGCTGGCGCGATGTGACGACCGGTGCGTTTGTGACGGCCGTGCTCTTCACCATCGGTCAACAGCTCATCGGCCTGTATCTCGGCCAGAGCAGCGTGGCATCCAGCTATGGCGCCGCCGGATCGGTCATGGTCCTCCTGCTATGGGTGTACTACTCCTGCCAGATTCTGCTGTTCGGTGCCGAGTTCACGCGCGTATACGCTTGGCACCACGGAAGCGGTGGTTGACACGCTCCTTGCGCGCCTGACCCGCGAAGGGGGTCGAAGGCGCGTAGCAGAGTCGGTTCGGGCATTCAGCGCCGGTGTACCAAACAGCGCAGACCCATAAGCCTGACCGAGTCACCATGGTCCATGAAGTCCAAGAATGGGTTGCTGCCAATCGTCCTGTTCGCCTGCGTGGCCGCGGTCGCATCCGCGCAGTCACCGCGTGACGATCCCACCACGCCGCGCTTTACAGAACTGGTCATCGTTCGAGGGCTCCTCCGAGCCGATTTCGATGCGCGTGTGCTGGACTACTTCGATCTCCGGACGACGCTCGAGGACGGATTGCCGGCGCAGCACGTCACGGCCAATCCCGCCGACAACATCGAGATCCAACGGACATTGGCGCGGCGAATCCGGCGGGCACGAGTCGGCGCTCTGCGCGGGGCCATATTCACTCCCGCGATCAGCGTCGAGTTCAGGAGGATCCTCCTGATTGAAACGACACCCGAGACCCGGGCGACCATCATGGACGAAAACCCGGGGCAATTCTCGCATCGGATCAATGGCGACTATCCGAAACGAAGACCCCTTTCGACGATGCCAGGAACCTTCCTCGCCGTGCTGCCGGTCCTCCCCGACGGGCTTGAGTATCGCTTTCTCGGTCCCCATTTGATTCTGCACGACACGAGGGCGAACGTAATTCTCGACGCGATGTCCTGCGCCATCGCTTGCATCGATGGAGAGCGCTGATGCTCGACAGTCCCGCGGCCGCGGCGATGCTAGGCCGTTTGCACGAGAGCCTGGCCGCCGAACTGAATTTGGTACAGCTCGGCGTAGAATCCGCCGGCCGCAACAAGTTCATCGTGGGTGCCACGCTCGGCCAGCGAAGCGTCCTTGACCACGAAGATCACGTCCGCCTTGAGAATCGTCGCCAGGTGGTGCGCGATGACGATGCACGTCTTGCCCTCCATCACGCGGCCCAGCGCCTCGAAAACGGCCTGTTCGGACTGCGCGTCGAGACCAGACGTGGGTTCATCCAGCACGAGGATAGGGGTGTTACGGATCACGGCTCGCGCGATCGCGATGCGCTGGCGCTGCCCTCCCGACAGGGTGATGCCGCGCTCACCGACCATGGTGTCGTAGCCTTCGGGCATTTCCGTGATGAACTCGTGTGCGTTGGCCAGTTCCGCCGCGCGGACAATCTCGGCGCGGGTGGCTTCCGGACGGCGGTAGGCGATGTTCTGCCACACCGGCGCGTGGAAGAGGAAGAGGAGCGTTTCCTGGAGGACGAAGCTGATCTGATCCCGGAGGGACCGATTCCTGAAGTCCCGAATGTCGGTGCCGTCGATGGTCACCTTTCCGGAGACCGGATCGTAGAAGCGAGCGATCAGGTTGATGACCGTGGTCTTGCCTTCACCGGTCGGACCCACGAAGGCGGCGACTTGGCCGGGCTGGATCGTGAAGCTGACGTCGTTCAGGATCGGGCGGTCGGGCTCATAGCCAAACGACAGGTGTTCGAACGCGATCGTGCCTTTGAAGCGTCTGGACGCCCGCGCATGCGGCCGGTCGCGCACCCCGCCCTCGGTGTCCAGGACCTCGCGTATCCGCTCGAAAGCGACACCCGCGCGTGACACCGTGTCGGTCATCTTCGACAGCTCACGCATGGGCTTGTACAAATTGGCGAGATACAACAGGAAGACCACCAGCGCGCCGGCCGACAGCTGTCCATCTAGCACCAGGCGCGCACCATAGGCGAGCATCAGGCACGTGCCGGCGGCGATGATGATCTCCACGACGGGAGACAGCGTCATCCTGATGCGCCGTGCCACCAGCGCCGTTTCGACGCTGGTCAGGCTCTGGCGCGCGAAGCGCCCTTCCTCGTAGGCTTCCCGCGCGAACGCCTTGACCACGCGAATCGACGAGAACACTTCCTGGACGATCGACACGAGCTCACTCTTCTCGCGCCTGGCGGCGCGCGACGCCTTCTTGATGCGTCGGGTGAACAGGTAGACGACCACAAAGAGCACCGGGGCGATCGACAGCGAAATGAGGGTGAACCGCCAGTTCAGGTAGGCCATCACGCCGACGATGCCCAGAAGGGTCAGGACGTGAGTGAGCATGCCCAGCAGGGCAAAGGTCACGAAGTCCTGAATGCTGTCGATGTCGCTCGTCACGCGGTCGATGAGGTCGCCCGTGCGCCGCTCGTCGTGTTCGGCGAGCGACAGTCGGTGGATATGGTGGTACAGTGTGCGTCGCAGGTCGTGCATGACCCACTGGCCTGCGTTGGCTGTGAGGTAAGCGGTCAGGTAGGTACTGCCCGCTCCCACAACGGCGATGACGGCCACCGCCAGCACCGCGACATTGAGGACGGCCAGCTTGCCGCCGCCGATCCAATCCACGATCGGCACCAGCCCGTCTGGCAGCGGCCGTGATTGCAGCAGGTAGTCGAGCACGACCTTGAGCGGCCACGGTTCAAGGAGGACCGCCGCGGTTTCTCCCCCGACGCTTGTTCACCTCTTTGAGGTCCCAGTGTCTCTTGATGGAGTTACAGCGTAGAGCCGGCTGGTGTGACCTCGTCAGTTCCCGAGTGAACAGACCCGCGTGAGCCCTGGCGCTACCCTGGTGTGCGTGGGACGCCGTCAATGAAGCTGTTGATTCAACCCCAGGACGGCGTCGCGCCCCTGGTTGCCGCCATCAAAAAGGCTCGAAAGAGCGTCGATATCGTGATCTTCCGGTTCGACAGGGCCGAGCTCGAAGCGGCGCTCAAAGCGGCGGTTGATCGTGGTGTGTCGGTGTCGGCGCTCATCACCTATGCCAATCAAGGCGGGGAGCGCAGCCTGCGCAAGCTGGAGATGCGCCTGCTCGACGCCGGTGTAACGGTGACGAGGACCGACGACAACCTCGTGCGATACCACAACAAGGTGCTGATCATCGACCGCAATCTGCTCCTGGTATTGTCGTGCAATTTCACGCATCTCGACCTGGATCACAGCCGCGGCTTTGGCATCGTCACTCGAAAGAAGAAGCTTGTACAAGAGGCGCTCAAGCTACTTGCCGCCGACAACGACCGCGTTCCGTACCACGCCGGCTTGGACTGCTTCGTCGTCAGCCCTGCCAACGCCCGCAAGCAGTTGGTTGGCCTGATTCAACGGGCGAAGAAGGAACTGCTCATCTACGACCCCAAGATCGCCGACGTGGGAATGCTGCGCGCGCTGAAGGAACGGGCCAAGCACGGCGTGGACGTCCGGATCATCGGCACCGTGGGCCGGGGCAGCCACAACCTGAACGCCCGTCCGCTCAGCGGCCTTCGCCTGCATGCCCGAGTGATCGTCCGCGACCGTCGGGAGGGATTCGTGGGTAGTCAGAGCCTGCGGAAGGCCGAGCTGGATTCGCGGCGCGAGGTTGGTGTGATCGTCCGCGACGCGAAGGTGGTGAAGGGCCTGGCCATGACCTTCGAAGCGGATTGGGGGGCGAAGGCCGAGGCCGGGGCGCCCGAGCCTGCTCCGGGTGCGCTCAAGAGGAAGCTGAAGCGGATGGTGAAGAAGCTGTCGCCACTCGACCCCAAGGTGATGGAAGCGGTCGACGACGTGGTCTCGAAGGAAGGCAACACCAGCTTGAGTGCGAAGGACGTGAAGGTCACGGTGGCCAGGGCCGTGAAGGAGGCTGTCAGAGAGCGAGTAGCAGAGATGATGAACGAAACGGAGGAACCAGCGTGAGCCGCCTGCAGTAGACCTCCGCCGGGAGCGGCATCACAGCCGCACGCTTACTGTGCGCGTTCCCGACCCGAGTATCGGTCCAGCTGCGCAATCAGCTTCTCGGCAGCCTGGGGCACGCCGACTCCCGTTTTCACGATGTCGCGATTGTCGATCTTCTTCCCATACAGCGTGGCGTTGTCCTCCAGGTCCTGACGCAGCGTTGCCCCTTGAAGGGCGACTCCCACGAACAGTCCCTGCGATCGCGACCACGAGAGGATGTCGGCACGCAACTGGGCATCCGTCTGTGCCGCCACCGTCCGGCCAACGGGACCCGCGACCGCCGAGGCCTCGCCGCCCAAAGTGAACTCGCTCTCCAGGAGCTTCTCCGCCCCGCGCTCGCTCATGACGAGCATGATCACGTCGGTGGACGACCCTCCGATCTGAAAGCCCACGCTCCCACCCTCGATGCGCACGGCTCCGGGCGCGGACCAACCGCTGCCGGCGCTGTTTCGGCACGAGACGTAGCCCCTTCCGTACTTGCCGCCGACGACGAATGCCGCCGTCTTCAGCTCCGGCACGATCACGATGCAGTAAGCCTTCTCGAGGAGCTCGGTCGGAATGCCCTTGTCCGGCGTGTCCATGATCTCGGACAGCACGGCAGACGCTTCGTTCAGGCGCCTGGTCGGCTCGTTGTCCTCAGCGCCCAGAGGTGCAAGCGCGAGTATCGCCGCCACCATCGTCGCGACTGTCAGTCTTGTCGCATGTTCCCGTGCTGTCGCGTCAGTCATCCTGCCTCCATTCTGAAACCGCGTCGCCGCGGGGTGCGTCGGTGCCACAGGGGAGGACGTAATGCGGGCCGCGTGCCGCGACGTCAGAGAGTCCCGCCTGCGCGTCGCTCCTCGCCGCCTGGCGTGGGATTGCCGTCGTCGGTCATGATCGCATCGACCAGTGCCTGGTCGTGAGTGGGGTGGCTCAGGGCCGGCTCGCTGCAGCGCCTCGATTCGCGTCACCGCTTCGTTCCTGAGCATCGCTGCGTCCGTGCCGATCCGGATTTCACCAGAACGTTCGGCGTGCGGAACGCGACGATCGAGCGCCTCGATGAGTTCACGAAGTGCGGCTATGACCTCGGATGGCGAGGAGCTGCCAGTTATTCGTCGGTCACTCATCTGGTGCGCGTCAGTACATGTCGCCCGAGGCCAGCCATCGGCCCCGATCCGTTCTGAGACCCTTCGGGCATCATCGAGATGACGGCCTCGGTCGTCAGCAGGAGCGACGCAATCGAGGCGGCGTTCTGCAGCGCCGAGCGCACGACCTTGGTCGGATCGATCACGCCGCCGAGCACCAGGTTCTCATATCGCTCGGTTTGGGCATTGAAGCCCTCTTCATCGTTCATCTCCCTGGTCCGCTGGACGACGATTGAGCCCTCGTGGCCGGCGTTGGTCGCGATCCATCGCATCGGTTCCTCGACCGCTCGGCGGACGACGTTGACGCCGATCTGCTCCTCACCGGCAACTCCCAGGTGCTCGAGCACCTTCGCCGCCCGCAGCAGCGCCACGCCACCGCCGGGCACGATGCCTTCTTCCACAGCCGCCTTGGTCGCGTGCATCGCATCCTCGACGCGCGCTTTCTTCTCCTTCAACTCGGTCTCGGTCGCCGCCCCGACCTTGATGATCGCCACGCCACCGACCAGCTTGGCGAGGCGCTCCTGCAGTTTCTCGCGGTCGTAGTCGGACGTCGTATCCTCGACCTGCGTTCGCAGTTGCTTGACGCGAGCCGCAATCGACGCCGAGGTGCCGGCGCCTTCGATGATGGTCGTGTTGTCCTTGTCGATGGTGACCTTCTTGGCCTGACCCAGGTCCTCGAGTGTCAGGCTCTCGAGCTTGATACCCAGGTCCTCTGTGACGGCCTTGCCGCCGGTGAGAACGGCGATGTCTTCGAGCATCGACTTCCGGCGATCCCCATACCCCGGCGCCTTCACCGCGGCGACCTGCAACGTGCCACGCAGCTTGTTGACGACGAGGGTTGCCAGCGCCTCGCTTTCGATATCCTCCGCGATGATCAGCAATGGACGGCTGGCACGCGCGACCAGCTCGAGCACCGGCAGAAGCTCTTTCATCACGGTGATCCGCTTTTCGTGGATGAGGATCACGCGGATTCTCCAGCACGACCTCCATCCGCTCCGGATCGGTCACGAAATAGGGAGACACGTAGCCGCGGTCGAACTGCATCCCCTCGACGATCTCGAGCGAGGTGTCCATGCCGCGGGCTTCCTCGACGGTGATGACCCCGTCCTTGCCCACCTTCTCCATCGCCTCGGCGATGATCCGTCCGATGCTCCTCGTCGTGATTCGCGGAGATGGTTCCGACCTGGGCGATCATCGACCCGGTCACCGGCTTCGACATTCGTTCCGAGTTCCGCCGTGATCGCCTTGACAGCTTTGTCGATGCCGCGCTTGACCGCCATCGGACTGGCACCAGCGGTGACGTTCTTCGCGCCTTCACGGTAGATCGCCTGGGCCAGCACGGTGGCGGTCGTGGTGCCGTCGCCGGCGACGTCGGAGGTCTTGCTCGCCACTTCCTTGACCATCTGCGCGCCCATGTTCTCGAGCGCATCCTTCAGCTCGATCTCCTTCGCCACGGTAACGCCGTCCTTGGTGATGGTGGGCGACCCGAACGTCTTGCCGAGGATGACGTTGCGACCCCGCGGGCCGAGTGTCACCTTGACCGCGTTGGCGAGGCTGTCCACCCCGCGAAGAATCCCCTGCCGCGACGCATCGCCGTACACAATCTGTTTTGCCATTGGTTACTTTCGTTCCGTCAGATCCGTGTCGATCACCGCCAGCACTTCGTCCTCTCGCATGACGAGGTAGTCCTCGCCATCGAGCTTGATCTCCTGGTTCGTGTACTTGCCGAACAGGATCACATCGCCAGGCTTGACATCGAGAGCCACGCGTTCGCCGCCCTCTCTGACGACACCGTTGCCCACGGCGATCACCGTGCCCCGTTGCGGCTTCTCCTTGGCGGAATCCGGAATGATGATCCCGCCGACGTTCTCCTCGCCGCTTTCGAGACGCCGAACGACGATCCGATCGTGGAGCGGTCTGAGATTCATGGGTCGACTCCTGCGTTGTTCTTGACGCACTCATCCCAGGTGGGAGGCGCGATATTCGTTGAGCCACTGCTGGCTCATCCATCCGAGTGTGTGCGGCGTTGGTGCCATTGCCCACCTGCATTCGTGGCACGAGCACCAAGGCGATCAACACGATGATTGCGCCGACGACGAACAGCATATGAATCTCCGATGCCAGGGAGGCGACGAGTTGCGGCAGGCGCCGCTCGGGGGGCGCCACGGCGGTGGTGGCGCCGCGAGTCGGCGATCGTTAACGTGGTGCCGCCTGACGAGCGGGTGCCTGCGCGATGTTCGACACCCCCGACGACTACCGCTCGCTCACTTGATGGCGTCGCGGATGCTTTCGGACATGCTCTTCGCAGGTGCCGGCGGATTCCACATCTTCCAGCATGATGAGAGGCGGAAGCACCCCCAACCCGACAAGAACAGTCCAGGCGCCGACAGAGGTCAAGTTGACGGAGAAAGCGAGGACGCCCAAGCCCAGGACCCAGCCGCCGATGATGGCCCTTTTCATGAGTTCGGTTTGCATGAGATCAGTGTACCGAGCCACGGGCATCGGGGCTGTTCCCGAATGCACAGGCCTCGTATCCGGCAGTGCGACCTAGAGCGCCGCGCCGGCGGTTGCCGGCGTCTCGCGCTCGGCAACCCAGGCTTTGTACGCCGCCACGGTCGCCAGGCGGCGGGCATCCCATCGTTCGCCGCACCTGACGCACTTCCAGCCGACGCCGGCTGCAAGCCCTTCCCGCGTCAGCGACGGATGCGGCGTGTGGCACCCGGGGCAGACCGCGCGTTGCGACAGGTTCTGGTCGTCGTTGTTGCGATCCATTGGACTCCTGCTACGGCTTGAACGTGGCCTTGTTCTGGGTGCGGGTCTTGTCGAGGGCGGCTTTTTCGTCGGCCGCTGCCTTGTCCCGTTGTGCCGCTGCCGCACGCGGCGCCTCGATTGCGTCCAATCTGGCTGCTTCGCGGATGGCGCCCTGGGCGAGGGTCATCAACGGCTTCGAGACCAGGCGCAGCTGAAACAGAGGCGAGTACGAATCCTTTAGCAGCGTGACCGACGCCGAGCCGTCCTCCCACTGCGCGAGTACGATGGTGTCGGCGAACCCTATTGACCCGCCGACTCGGTTGCCGGGCGATCTGGTGGTCGGCCTGCCGTAGGTGACAGACAGGGACTCGATGAGATCCTTGTTCGTCAAGCCGTCGGTCTTTTCGCGGTCGTAGGACACGATCAGTTGATACAGCGCGTCGTTGTAGAAGCTGAACGCAATCCCTCGCACCGAATCGGCCGCGGCGCTGCCCACGCTGGAGTACGGCGCGCGCCATTCCAGCTCTTGAATCGTCGCCGGACGCCGGTGGAGGGTCGTGGCGCGGTCGGCACGCGCGCCGCTGGAAGCGAGCACTGATTCGAGGCTGCTGTCGAGGGCGTAGCCGCGGTAACGAGACAGGTCCTGCGCGGACGCCAGCTGCACGCCGAGGAAGACACCTGTTGCAAGCACGACGATACGAGCACTGTTCATAAAGGACTCCTGGAGGGTGACTGCACGTCCAGCCTGACACGCAGAGCCTGGGCGCGTCTGTGCTTCATTGCACAGCTCCATGGCCGGGCGGCCTCTATGTGCACAAGGGAACAGATTTCGGGCTTGCCATGGGAGCACGATGCTGTATGAGCGAGGCCGTGGCGAGCCCGGTAGTCCGATCGTGTGCGAGGGCTGAAGGAACATGACTTTCCGGGCGTTTGAGATGGAGACAGCAACGATGTTCGAGTCACATTCCGCTGAGGCGGCTACACGACCCGCCATGTGCCCGTTTTGCCACGGCAAGCGGTTCGACACGCTGGCCAAGGTGATCACTACGGCCACCTGCTGGCGATGCCGCGAATGTGAGAAGACCTGGACGATTGCGAACAGCCCGGGGTCTCCAGGCCGCTTGCGCTAAGCCGGCGTCCTTCGAGACGTCGCGCTGTCGCGGCCTCGAAATTGGGTGCCGCGCCGGGCGATCAGGCGGTACACTGTGTGTGCACTGCTTTCCTGAGCCTGCGGGCTGGGTCATCCACCCACGCCGTTCCCTCATCAAAGCGAGAGAGGGAACACGCCATGAGACCTGTCACTGACCCCAAACCGGACGTGGCGACGCCAACGTTCTGCCCGTTCTGCCGCTCGAAGGACCTGAGCACGGCGTCGAAGGTGATCAACGAGTCCACCTACTGGCGGTGCACCGCGTGCGGCGAGATCTGGAATCCGGGCCGTCTGCGCCCACCGCCCCCTCACAGCTTCGGCGGACGCTGGTAACCGCGCTACGCGTCCGTGATGACCGTCCACTGGTTGTCGAGGCGCCGGCTGAGGTCAATCGGATCGCCAACGCCCACAGTTCCCCGCGCCACCTGGTACGCCCACACCTGAAAGTAGGTCAGCGTGGCGCCGCCGTAGATGGTCGAGAACGCGCCATCCACGGCATCCTGCCCGCATGAGACCTTGATGCGGCCGATTCGCGGCACATGGAAGCGGGCGTCGGTCGTGAACCAGGTGCCCGCGATGTACACCTCGGCGTAGGCGTGGAAGTCCATGTGACCGTCCGGATCGGGAACCCCGATGTCGGGTAGATGGCCCGTCACATAGCGGGCCGGGATATTGAAGGCACGATTCAGGGCTATCGCCAGGTGGGCGAAGTCACGGCACACCCCGTAGCCGCGTTGCAGGACGTCCGACGCCGACAAGTCGGGTCTGCCGGACATGTAGCGGTACTCGATGTTCTCGTGCAGCCAGCGGCTGATGGCCTGAACCCGCGGCATGCCGTGCTCGATGTGGCCGAACTGTCTCCAGGCGAAATCGGTCAACTTGTCGGAGTCGCAGTACCGGCTCGGCAGCGTGTAGCGCAGCAACTCAAGGGGAAGATCGCCTGGCGCCTGCGGATACGTGGCGAGGAGACCATGGTTGTCTGGTTTCGAGGGCACGGCGACGATGGCGTCGTGCCGGAAGCAATTGGTGCCAGGCGCGAGCGCCACGCGACAGACGTGATTCCCGTGGCTGTCGACGAAGTCCTCGGCTGGCAGGTTGTCGCCGAGTGCCAGGGCCTCGATGATTACGGAGTGGTTGAAGTTGGGATGCAGCTTCAGGTTGAGGAGCAGCGACGCCGTGCCGGTGACTTCGTAGACGAGGCTGCAACCCACCCGTACGGTGATGTCGAAGTTCGGCGGGATGTTCAGTGGATGCATGCTCGATCGCACGTACCACGAGGCGCGGTCCGGCTCGCACCGGGCGTTCGGATACCTGAAATCGCCCTGCGCTTCTGGTGGCTCCGGCGGCTCATTCGCGGCGCCGCCGGAGTGCACCCGGCCGTTCTACTTCAATCGGTCGGCGATTGTGTCCGTGTGAGACGCGGAGTGGCTCCGGGTATCGGCCCAGCCTTGCCCAGAAACAGCACCCGAACGGTCGGTGGCGAAGTCCGACCACGAATCGTAGCGATCGACACTCAGGTACTGCCACGAACCCCCTTCGAGGTGCGTGAACAGCACATGTCCGATCTTGATCTTGGCGGCCGCATCCACCTGATTCAGCGTCGCGACCAGCTGGTCGCGGTGACCGGGAACGGCCCGGTGCGTCGACACCACGTAGACCCCGCTCGCCGCGCCTCCCATGGCGCGTTGAACCTCCGCCCACGACGGCCCGACCACAAAGGTGTCGTTATGCCAGGCCATGGTCGGCGTCTGCGAGGGTGTCGCCGGCGGGGTAATTTCCACCGTTGCCTTGGTGCCCAAATGTTCGATCACGCAGTAGTCCCAATCGTCGCCCTCCTGGTGACGGAGCACGAGGACATGTCCCTGCATGGGCGCCTTCGGTTCCTGCTTCAGCAGCTCGGTCGCCGCCGCGAGAGCCTGGCCAGGAGTGGCCTTCACGAATTCGACGTGGTAAATATCGGTGTTTGCGGCCTGTGCTGCGCCGCCGCGACCCTGTGCGAAGGCGGGTCCTGCCGTCAGCCCAATTACAAGTCCGACCAACAATACGTTCAGCTGCTTCATCGATTCCTTTCAACTGCGCGTCAGGATTGACGAGCAACTGTACCTTCTTCCACGCGCAACGGCCTACCGCCCCCTTGATTTACGCCAGCATCTCGCGGACGAGCGGCACAACCTTGGTGCCATAGAGCTCGATGCTCTTCAGCAGCTTGTCGTGCGGCAGCGTGCCGTTGGCGTACTTCAGATCGAACCGCGACAGGCCCAGGTCCTTCACGGTGGTGACGATCTTCTTCGCCACGGTTTCGGGCGATCCGACGTAGAGCGCACCGTCCGGCCCGGCCTCGCGCTCGAAGTTCGCGCGGGTGGTCGGCGGCCAGCCGCGCTCGCGGCCGATGCGGTTCATCAGGCCCTCGTGGTGCGGCCACAGCTCGTCCTTCGCCTGTTCGTCGGTCTCGGCGACGTGTCCCGGCGAGTGGGCGCCAATCTCAGCGGGCGTCCGCTCGACGCGTTCGCTGGCCTTTTGGTACAGGTCCACGAACGGAATGAAGCGCTTGGCGCTGCCGCCGATGATCGCCAGCATCAGCGGGAAGCCGTAGTAGGCGGCGCGCACGACCGATTGCGGCGTGCCTCCCACGGCCACCCAGGTCTTCAGCGTGCCGGATTCGATTGGCGGATAAATCGGCTGGTCCTTGAGCGGCGGCCGGAGCTGGCCCTCCCAGGTTACGCGCGCCCCCTTCAACAGCTCGGCGAAGAGGTTCAGCTTCTCCTCGAACAGTCCCTCGTAGTCCGCGAGGTCGAAGCCGAACAGGGGATAGGACTCGGTGAACGAGCCGCGCCCGACGATCACCTCGGCGCGGCCGTTGGAGATGGCGTTCAGGGTCGAGAACCGTTCGAAGACGCGGATCGGGTCGTCCGAGCTCAGCACCGTCACCGCCGAGCCGAGATGGATCTGCGTAGTCCTGGCCGCCATGGCCGCCAGGATGACCTCGGGCGCCGAGACCGAGAAGTCTGGCCGGTGGTGTTCGCCCACGCCGATGAAGGCCAGCCCGACCTGGTCGGCCAGCACGCCCTGGTCCACGAGATTGCGCAGCGACTGGGCCTGGGACAGCAGCTGCCCGTTGGCGTCCACGGTCACGTCACCGAAGGTATCCAAGCCCAGCTCGATCGAAGTCGGCATATCTCCCTATTGTCCTCCGAGTCACCCGATCGCCGAAGGCCGAGGAGCATAATGGGATGTTCGGGAGGTCGCCATGTCACGCCGCGGTGAGTTCCGCGTCTCGGTTTCGAAGGATTACCTCGTGTTCGCCTCGGCGCACTTCATCACGTTCGCCGGCCATCGCTGCGAAGGGCTGCACGGCCACAACTACCGCGCCCGGGTCACGATTGAGGGCGGGTTGGACGAGGAAGCCTGGTTCGTCTTCGATTTCGTCGCACTCAAGAAGCTGATGCGCGGGCTGTGCGATGCGATCGATCACAAGGTCTTGCTACCGCTCCACAACCCGAAGGTCCAGGTGGTCGAGGACGGCGACACCGTGCGCGTCGCCTACGAGGGCAAGCCGCGCTACGTTTTCCCGCGCGTGGATTGCGCGCTGCTGCCGGTGACCAACACCACCGTCGAGATGCTGGCCGAGATGCTGGCAGGTCAGCTGGAGGGCGAGCTGAAGCTGTTGGGCGCGAAGGGCCTGACGGCGATCGAGATGGAAGTCGAGGAGAACATCGGCCAGGCGGCGACGTATCGAGTCAGCCTTGTTTAGGCCTCAGGCCTCAGGCCTCCAGGCTCAGGCCCCAGGCTCCAGGCATCAGGCGGAGCGACCGGCGTTGGCGATATCCGCCGCCAGAATCCGACCGTCGTAGAGCGCGGTGGCCACGAGCGCGGCGTCGCAGCCGGCCGCCGCTGCCGTGGCGAGGTCCGACAGCCCGCGCACGCCGCCGGCCACGGCGAGCTCGATCCCCGGCACCGCGGCTCGCACCCGGCGTAACAGCGCCAGATCGACGCCGCGGCGCATGCCGGCACGCGCCAGATCCAGCACGATCATGCTCTGTGCCCCGGCAGCGGTGGCCGAGGCTGCCAGTTCCTCGACGCTCTGTCCCTTGTGAGGAGCCCCGCGCGCGTTCACCGGCTCGCCGCGCCGCAGGTCCAGGCTGAACACGACGTTGGCGGGCCCGACAGCGCCGCAGATCTCCCCCAACACGGCGAAGGTCGGCAGCGTTTCGAGTCCCACCACCACGCGCGTGACGCCGTCATCGACAGCCGCCAGGGCCGACTCCACGGACGCAAGGCCCGCGTCCAGCCACACCCTGGCGCCCAGCGCCGCGAGCTTCTTCGTGAGCGCACGCTGTGGCGGGCGGCCGCGCAGGGCATCCAGATCGGCGAGGTACATTTCCTGAAGTCCGAGCGTCTCGAGATACCAGCGGGCAATCACGCTGGCATCGCCCGGCGCGATGCTCCTGCCCGCCAGCGCCCGTACCGGCCCGTAGTGCGCACGGGCGCCGCCTTGCGCGTGCACGGCGAGACCGCCACTGAGATCCAGGACACCAATCACCCGCACGGCGCGCGCACTCCCTTTCATGCTAATCGTAGCGAGGCTTCGCCGCAGCCTGTTTACGCTTCGCCTCGCTACACAGTGTCTACTTGCCCCGCTACGACCACCCCCCACGGTGGAAAACGCGTGCGGGGACCCCGGTTCGCGGGCGGGAAAACTTGACTGATCTGGTTGGAAGATCCAACGTCAAGTTTTCCGGTGGGCTTGAACATGGTGATCGGATGGGACATCGGCGGCGTGAACACCAAGGCCGCCGTGGTCGTGGACGGGCGCATCGCCGCGGCGCAGGGCCGGGCCTTCGAGCTGCAGCGCGCGCCCGAATCGCTGGCGGGCGTGCTGCAGGAGTTGGCCGCCGCCATCACGTCCGGCGTGGGCACGTCAGAGACGACCGTTTGCCACGCCGTGACGATGACCGCCGAGTTGTCGCAGATGTTCCGCTCCAAGCGGGAGGGGGTGCATTTCGTCCTCGATGCCCTGGCGCAGGCGTTTCCGTCGGGCGACGTCCAGGTGTATGCCGTGGATGGCCGGTTTCTCGACCCCGATCGCGCGCGCGACGAGCCGCTGAAAGTCGCGGCCGCGAACTGGGCGGCTACCGCGCGGGCCGTGGCCGCGCGCCATCCCGATGCCATCCTCGTCGATACCGGTAGCACCACGACGGACGTGATCGCCATCGCTGGCGGCCAGGTCGCCGCGACTGGATGGACCGACCCCGATCGGCTGGCCTCGGGTGAACTGGTCTACACGGGGGCGCTGCGAACGCCCACCGAGGCCATCGCCAGCCACATCTGGGTGAAAGGGCGGAAATACGGCGTGTCGGCGGAGGGATTTGCGCTCTCGGGCGACGTGCACGTCTGGCGCGGGGACCTGGCGCCCGCCGACTACACGGTACCGACGCCCGACGGCCGCGGGTCTGAGCGGATCTTTGCCGGCGAACGCTTACGCCGGGTGATTTGCGCCGACCCCGAGTTGGTGGACGAGGCCGGGGTGTCGGAGATCGCGCAGGCGCTGGCGCGTGCCCAGGCGGCGCGGATCACCGAGGCCATCATTCGCGTGCGAGGATCGCGGACCGAGCTGCGCACGGCGGTCGTTACCGGCCTCGGGGCATTTCTCGGCGCCGCGGCCGCCAAAGCCGTGGGCCTCGAAGTTGTCGATCTCGCCGACGCGTTCGGGACCGACGCCGCCCATTACGCACCAGCCGCCGCGGTGGCGATCCTGCTGGCCGCCGGCGGGATCACCGGTGTCACGCCTGCCGGGCCGCGTGCCGCCGCGTGCCTCGATTGTCGACATCGTGGTGAAGGTCGGTGGCAGTCTGTTGCGGCACCCGGCCGCCTTGGACCAGGTGATGGCAGCTGTGATCGGGGCTTCCCGGCAGTGGCGCGTGCTCGTCGTGCCCGGCGGCGGACCGCTGGCGGACACCGTCCGCGAGGTGGACGGAGCATTGCATCTGTCGCCCGACGCGTCCCATTGGATGGCGGTCAAGGCGATGGATCAGCTGGCGGAGGTGCTCGCCGATCGCTATGAGCCGGCGGCGCAGGTCAGCGATGCCCACGAAGTGCGGGAGACCCTGCGCACGTTACGCCTGCCAGTGCTCGCGCCCTATCGCTGGCTGCGAGACGCCGATGCGCTGCCGCACAGTTGGGACGTCAGCAGCGACAGCATCGCCGCCTGGGTGGCGGGGGAACTCGGCGCCCGCCGGGTGGTGCTCGTAAAGGCGCCTGGTGCCAGCGGCGATCTGGTGGACGCGTACTACGATCGAACCCTGCGCCCGACGCTCGAGAGCCGCGTCGTGACCGCCGACGACGGCACCGCGTTGGGCGCCGCCCTGAGGCCGTGATTCCATCGGCTCCAACCGAATAGTCGGGCTACAATCCGTGCCTCACCGGCAAAGGAGGCGACATGACACGGTCGTTCCCGACGTTGGCAGCTTTCGTCATCCTGTCCTGCTCGGTGTCGGCGCAGTGGCCCTCGCATCAGACCTCCAGCATCCCGAGAGGCCCTGACGGTAAACCGAATCTGGCGGCGCCGGCGCCGCGGACGCCCGACGGCAAGCCGGATCTCTCCGGCGTCTGGATGACGAATCAAGAGCCCGACGTGGCTGGCCGCCCGCCGCAGGTGCGCGGCGGCTACGCCGGCGCGGGGTTCAAGGACGGTCTGCCGTTTCAGCCATGGGCCGCCGAGTTGCAGAAAAGGCGCGCCGCGGAGGGCGGCCTCAACGATCCCGACGGGCTGTGCCTGCCCCAAGGCCCGCTCCAGTACCATGTCGACCCGCAGCCGCTGAAGATCGTGCAGACCCCGACGCAGATTCTCGTCATCTACGAGTCGAACTACGGCCTCCGCACCATCTACATGGACGGCCGCCGCCTGCCGCCGCAGGGGCAGCCGCAACCGTTCTGGCACGGCTACTCCGTCGGCCACTGGGAGGGCGACACGCTGGTGGTCGAGTCGAACAACTTCAAGGGCGTCGATCCCAGCGAGCGTGAAAGGCGTCGAGCCTGCCAGCCTTCACGGTGTTGGATGGCTCGACCACAGGGGCAGCCCCTACACCGAGGCGATGACGGTGACGGAGCGGTTCCGGCGCGTGAACTACGGCCATCTGGACGTCGAGTTCACGGTCGACGACCCCAAGGCCTACACCAGGCCGTTCACGGTCCGGGTGACCCAGCAGATCGTGCCCGACGGCTCGGAGCTGATCGAATTCATTTGTCACGAGAACCAGATGTTTCTCAAACTCACCGGCCGTGCCCCGAGATAGCGCGTGACGGGCCTGCCGCCGGCCCGCGACGTTCTCGCGGTACAGGCACCCGATGCCGCTGCCCTGCCCATCAGGGGCCGGGTGGCCGTCATCATCGGCAACTTCCTCGAGTTCTACGATTTCCTGGTCTTCACCTTTTTCGCGGTGATGATCGGCAACGCGTTCTTCCCCGGCGAGTCCGAGATCGCGCGGCTGCTGGGTGCGCTGGCGACCTTCGGCGCCGGCTTCCTGACGCGGCCTGTAGGCGCGGCGGTGATTGGCGCCTACGCCGATCGGGCCGGGCGCCGCGCCGCGTTGTCGATCACACTGGTGCTGATGTCGATCGGTTCGGCGATGGTGGCGTTGACGCCGTCCTACGCGCAGATCGGCCTCGCCGCGCCGGTGATCCTGCTGCTGGCGCGTTTGATCCAGGGATTCTCGGCCGGGGGAGAGGTCGGCGCCGCCACGACCTATCTCCTCGAGTCGGCGCCGAAGCACCAGCGCGCGGCGGTGACGTCCTGGCAGGGCCAGAGCCAGCAGCTGGCGACGATTGCCGGCAGTCTTATCGGCGTCGTGCTCGCCGCCGCCCTGTCGCGGGAACAGCTCTATGCGTGGGGCTGGCGCGTGCCGTTCCTGCTCGGCATCCTGGTGGGACCGGTCGGGCTCTACATTCGCCGTCAGCTGCCGGAGACCGCCGGGCCGGCGCACTCGGGCGATCGTGCCGTGCTCACGGAGCTGCGGCGGCGCTACCTGCGTCCCGTGGTCCTAGGAGTGCTGATCATCTGCGGCGGCACCGTGTCGACCTACATCTTCAATTACATGACCACCTTCGCCCTCACGACGCTCAGGCTGTCGCCATCGGTCGGCACAATCCTGACGTTCACCGGCGCGATCGCCGGCATGGGCGGTCTCGTAGCCGGGGTCTGGCTCGACCGGTTCGGGCGCAAGCCCATGCTGGTCGCGTCTCGCGTCGTGTTCCTGGCGATCATCTATCCGTGCTACCTCAGCATGACGTCGCCCGACGCCACCGCAGCGACCATCGTCGCGCTGAACGTGCTCTTGAACTTCTGCTCTGCCGTGGGCCTGGGGGCGATCTACGCCTTCCTGTCCGAGGCGTTTCCGCGCGCGGTGCGGTCGAGCGGGCTCGGCCTGCTCTATGCGCTGGGCGTCACCATCTTCGGCGGCACGACGCAGTTCGTCGTGGCGTGGCTGATCGACTGGACCCAGAACCCGATGGTGCTGGCCTGGTACCAGCTCGTGGCCAGCCTTGCAAGCATCGTCGGCGTGTGGCTGCTGGTGCCCGACCCGGAGGTGGTGAGCGAGCAGCGGTGACCGACGCGTCAGTGACCTATCGTGCAGCGAGCAGCGCCGATGTCGAGGCGATGTCTGCCTGCCGGCTGATGGATCCGTCCGCGGGGCCTGGCGACCCTCGGATCGCCGCCTACCTGGACGGCGCCCACCACCCCCATCAGGCGCTCGCGCCTCGCATCGCTTACGTCGGCGAACGTGACCGCGTGGTGGTCGGCTACATTGCCGGCCATTTGACGCGCCGGTTCGACTGTGACGGTGAGGTGCAGTATCTCCACGTCGCGCTGCCGCACCGGCGATCGGGGATCGCCACCGGGTTGCTGAGGCAGCTGGCGGCTTGGTTCGTGCAGCAGGGCGCGTTCAAGATCTGCGTCGACGTCAACGACGAGAGCCCGCCGGCGCGGCCGTTCTACAGCCGCCATGGCGCGTCGGCGATCAACCCGCATTGGATGAGATGGAGCGACATCCGGGCACTGACCGGACTCGCCGTCGTGCCCTACGATCCGGCCTGGCCGGCGGCGTTCCAAGCCGAGGCAGATCGCCTTCGGGACGCGCTTGGCCCGCTGGCGCTGCGCATCGACCACCACGGCTCGACCGCCGTGCCGGGTCTTGCGGCCAAGCCGATCATCGATATCCAGGTGTCGGTCGCACGCCTACAGCCGCTGGCAGCCTATGTCGGGCGACTCGAAGGAGCCGGCTACGTGCACGTCCCGAGCGCCGATGATGCGTTCTGTCCCTTCTTTCATCGGCCGCGTCTGTGGCCCCACACCCATCACGTACACCTGGTCGAATCGGGCGGCGCCGAAGAGCGGCGAACGCTGGCGTTTCGCGACTACCTTCGCGAACACCCTGAAACTGCTCGCGAGTACGAACAACTGAAGCGCGCGCTTGCTGCCCAGCTCGGAGGGGCCGATGACGCAGCCCGCGAGGCCTACGCGCGCCGGAAATCACCATTCGTCGAACGGATCGCCAGCCTGATGCTGAAGCAGCGCGTAACGATCAACGAACCAACGACCAACGACTAGCGGTCCGTTCTCTTCCGCAACACCGTCAGACTGTCCACTTCCTCGACGACAGCGAAACTCGGATCCGCGCGGATGACGTCGCGAGTGACCTTGACGCTTCCGGCATCGTCGATGTGCCTGCCGGGATACGACCGGCTGTCGTGAAGCGCCACGATGCCCCCGGGCGCCACCAACGAGAGCCACGCCCGCCAGTCGGCGAGCAGTCCCTCTTCGCTGTGGTCGCCGTCGATGAAGAGGAACTCGACGGGATCGTGACCCTGCGCAGCTTCTGGTCCCCTGGCCCTGATCCAGGTCACCTGGCCGTTCCTGACGGCCCCCACCTCCCGGTGCGCAATGCGCTGCTGCAGGCTGACGCCAAGCCGCCCGGCAGGAAAGGGATCGACTGCCGTCAGCGTGCCGTCCCGATCCATCGCCGCGCGGAGGCGCCTGGTGGTGACGCCGTGCCACACCCCGATCTCGACCAGCCGCCGCCGGCCGGAGGCGTGTCGGGCCAGGCAGTCGCGCTCGGCCTCGGTCGTCTGGGTCTCGGCCGCCGCCAGCCCGAACGTCCACGCCAGGTAGTGCGTCAACACCCCCATCGCTATGGGTTCCCTTCAGGCCGCCAACGGCGGTACAGGTCCTCGTACGCGCGAAGCACCGGGCCGGCGACGGTGTCCCAGGTGTACAGCCTGCAGGCCTCGGCGCGCGCGGCTTGACCCAGCCGGCGTCGCAGCGCCTGGTCGGCGACCAGCCGGTCAACGGCGCTGACGATTGCGTCTGGCGAGCGGGTGGGCACCAGGAGCCCATTGCGCCCGTTGGCGATTACGTCTTTCATGCCGCAGGTAGCCGTGGTCACGATCGGCACCCCGCTCATCATGGCCTGCATGAGCGTCAGCGGCGTGCCTTCGAACAGGCTGGGCAGCAGAAAGAGGTCGGCCTCCGCAAAGGCCGCAGCCATCCGTGCGTCGTCGGCTGGCGTCTCACAGACGATGCGCTCTCGAATCGCCGCGGGGAAGTTTCCGCGAACCTCGTCGGGAGGCACCCCCGCGCCGACAACGTGCAGGGTCATGTCAGCGTGACGTGAGGCGAGGGCGACGAAAGCAGGCACGAGGTCCTCGACACCTTTGTTCTTTCGCCAGGTTCCGGCGAACAAGACACGGCGCGCCAGGCCGTAGTCGCGCGCCTCGGCCGCCTCCGCATACACGTGCTCGGCACCGGGGAGGATGCGGGTAATGGTCTCCGACGAACGGCCGAACCTCTCGATCAACACCGCACGGTCCTCCTCGTTGAGGCAGAACACGTGCTCGGCGCGACGCAGCGCGAAGTCGCCCGGTACCAGGCCGGTCAACGGAAAGGTCAAACGCGAACGCCACCCGGGCGACTGCCGGCCAAGCCGGCCCTCTTCCATCGCCAGTTCCCAGGCACGTCGCTCCAGGCCGTGGCTCGTGACGACGACCAGCGGCGATTGGTTGCGGCGGCCCAGCACCATCGGGGCCGCGCTCGGCTCGTGGACGTTCACGATGTCATAGGGCCGCCCGGCTTTGGCGGCGGACGTCGCCCGGGCCCGAACGGCCATCGGAAACGCGACGCTGCGGCCGAACTTCCCGCTCGAGGCCCGTGGCACGTCGTCCGAGCACAGGTAGTCCACCTCGTGGCCCGCGGCTTCGATCCTGTCGTGGATGAACCCCATGATGCGGCTCATGCCGCCGGTCCGCGCCCGGGGTACCTGATGAGCGACCAGAATCCGCATCCGCTCAGGCAGCCATCGGTTGAAGCCTTCGCACCAGCTCACGCACGAGCTCGGCTGACACGCGCCCATCGCGCCCGCCGACACACGCCGCGCTCCGCACGCCGGCGATGTCGGCGCCGGTCTCGACGACACCGGCGAGGTCGGCGGCGGTCAATTTTCCCGCGACAGCGACCTGCAGGCCTGCCGTCCGGCCGGCCGCGACCCAGCGCGCCAGCTCCTCGACCGACATCACCCCCAGCAGTCCTGGACCAGCCTTGTTCGCCGTGTCGATCAGCACGCCGTGTGCGCCCGCCCGCGCGGCGACCTGGATGACGCTGAGTGGAGAAGGCGCCGCCATTACCTGCGTGTCGGCGTATGCCACGGCGACCACGCCCGTCGTCGTGCCCGAGACGCCGCGGACCGCGGCCGCCATCAGCGATTCGCTGCGAGCCGTGTCGGTGGTCCCCAGCAGCCCGATCTTGACCAGGACGGCCCCGGCCCCGGCATACGCGCGCGCGTCGCGCTCGAGCGCCCGCTCGTCTTCGGCCTCGCCCAGGGCCGCCGTCAACGGCCGCCTGCCGGCCACGGCCTCGAATATCTCGCGCAGCCGTTCCAACGTCACGGCGCCGAGCGCCCCCGAAGAAGGGTCTTTGGCGTCGATAATGTCGGCGCCGCCGTCGACGGCCGCGCGCGCATCGGCCGCCGTTGCGACGCTGACCAGGAGCTGCATGCGGCTATGATCGCCGATCGATGACAGATGCCGCCATGCCGCCGCCGCTCCACGGCCAGGGCCTGCTGGTCACTGGCGCGTCGAGCGGCATCGGCCGGGCGATTGCGCTGGCCGCCGCCCAGGCCGGCGCGGATGTGGCGCTGACCTATCGGACCAATGAAGCGGGCGCGCGCGAGGTGGCGGGCGAGATTCAGCGGCTGGGCCGTCGCGCCGCCGTCCTGGCGTTGGACTTGGCGGACGCCGCTCAGGTCGCGGCGATTGGACCGGCGGCCGTGTCGGCCCTGGGCCGGCTGGACGCGTGGGTGAACAACGCCGGCGCCGACATCCTGACCGGCGCGACCGCGTCGCTGTCACCAACGGAGAAGCTGGACCACCTGCTCGCGGTGGACCTGCGCGGCACCGTGCTGGCCTCGTGGCACGCCGCTGAGCTCCTGGCGGCGCAGCCGCACGGCGGCGTGATCGTGAACGTCAGCTGGGACCACGTCCTGACCGGCATGCAGGGCGTCAATCCGCAAATGTACTCCGCCGTAAAGGGCGGGATCCTGTCGTTCAGCAAGTCGCTGGCGCGATCGGTGGCGCCGCGCGTGCGCGTCAACGTGGTGGCGCCCGGCTGGATCGAGACCGCCTTCGGCGAAGGCCTTGACGAAAAACGTATGCGGCGGTGGCCGCTTCAACGCCGCTCCAGCGATGGGGCACACCCGACGACGTCGCAGGCTCCGTGATTTTCCTGGCGTCACCAGCGGCGAAGTTTCTGACCGGGCAGACGATCCTCGTCGGCGGCGGCGTGGTGATGTGAGAAAATCACGGATTCCCAGGGTCTTACAGATCTTCACTCTTAGCGAGGTCTGGATTTGGCTACGGCGTCTCCCAGCGTGTCACCCGTGCGGCAGTTGACCACTCCCTACGATCGCCAGCAACTGGAAGACGTAGGGTTCATGACCTGCATGACGCTGGTGCTGCTCGGCAACTACGCGCAGACCGGCCACTTCGGCGGACCGCTCGCCTACACGCCCTATAACGTCTCCACGCACCTGGCCGGGCCCGAGCTGGGCGGGCTGCGATTCGACTACCGGCGGCCCAAGCACCCGTTCAGCGACAAGTTCATGCTGGCCGGCGGCCACTGCATCCCGACCTGCTATGCGCTGTGGATGATCATGGGCCAGGCGATGGCCCGCCGCCACGCGCTCACGGGCGACGCGCGCTACCACGTGGACCCGCACGTGGCGATGCTGCCGATCGACGCCCTGGGCTTCCGCCGCGGCGCCGGTGCGCTGGCCACGCTGCTGCAGGACCAGGGGCTGGAAGACCACCCGTTGTTTGCGCAGGCAAAGCTGCGCGGCATCAAGGCGCTGCCCGGCCACGCCGAAAGCATCGACGTCACCAACGACGTCAACGGCGGCCCGTCCGGTGTGGGCATCGCCACGGCTGCGGGCAAGGCCGCCTTCTGGGACGTCGCCGGCGCCGGCATCGGCGCCCCGAAGATCATCGCGTTCGAAGGCGAGTTCGCGATGACCGAGGGCCACGCGCAGGAACTGAAGACACAGGCGCTGGCGATGAAGGTCGGCAAGCGCCTGCGCGTGCTGATCTCCGACAACAACGCCGGCATCGACGATTCGTTGATCGGCGGCGTGATCGACGCCAAGTTCACCGGCTACAACCTGGTGGAGCAGTGGACGTCCTACGGCTGGAACGTCTTCACCGTCGGCAACGGCAACGACTACGACCAGGTGGTGGCGGCGCTCAAGGCGCTCGACGACGTGGACCCCGCCGACCGCCGGCCGATCGCGCTCATCGGCAAGACGGTCAAGGGCTACTGGCCGGCCGCGGTCGGCGGCAAGATTGCCGACGGCCCCGATCAGGTGGTGGGCTATCCCAGCCACCCCTACGCCATGAAGATGAACTCGGACTACTTCCTGTCGCTGGCGGCCACCTTCGAGCGCCGCTACGGGGTGCAGTTCCAGGGCATTCGCGACGGCGTGCCGAAGACCGCCGCCGATCGGCTGGTGCAGTTCAAGACCAACATGGACGTGGCGATGTCGGTCCTGGACAAGAACGGCATCGGCGACTGGCTGGCCGATCGGCTGGTGGAGATCGGCGACTCGCTGCGCGACGACCTGCCGCTCCGCCTGCCCGTCTCACGCGATCCGTTCCTCGACGACCGGCTGAAGGTCGCGAACCTGCCGCTGGAGCCGCAGACGCTCAGCGCCACCAACCCGATCACCGGCGCCAAGAAGGACGTGAAGGTGGCGCTCTTCCGCAAGGCGGGAGAGATCGCCGGCACGCGGCGCGGCATCTCCGAGATCGTGAAGTGGGTGAACTACGTCACCGACAACCGGTTCCTGACCATCGCCGCCGACCTGTCCGAATCGATCAACCTCGAACACGGCAGCATCTGGGGCCACTACGACCCGGAGACCAACCCCGCCGGCACGCGCATCAAGGCCGCGATCCAGGAAGCGGGCAACGTCTCGAGCGCGATCGGGCTCGTGAGCCAGAGCGCCTCGCTCGACCCGGACAAGTTCGCGGGCGTGTGGGCGATCAGCGGCACCTACGGCGCGTTCACCCCGTTCGATGTACACGCCGGCGCGTGTCTGGAGCCAGCAGAACCAGGACAGCAAGTTCCGCATGGGCGTGCTGCACATCCTGGTCGGGCACTCAGGCCCGGAAACGGCGGCCGACGGCCGCACGCACTTCGGCATCTTCGCGCCGCAGGTGTGGAAGCTGTTCCCGCGCGGCCAGACGATCCACCTGAACTTCTGGGACTACAACGACGTGGCGCCGGCCTATTTCGCGGCGGCGGAGATCGCGGCGCGCGAAGCCAAGGTCGGCATCATCACGCTGGAGGTGGCCCGGCCCGATTTCCCGGTCGCCGATCGCAACACGTTCGCCGACACCGATATTCGTGCCGCCGCCAAGGGCTTCTACCTGATTCGCGACTTCGCTCCTGGCCAACCGCGGCACGGCTACGTGCTGACGCAAGGGTCCAGCTCGACGGTGAACCTGGTGAGCGTGCTGTCCAGGCTCGAGGCCGCAGGCGTCAACGTGCGCGTGATCGCCGCGATCAGCGAGGAGCTGTTCGACCGTCAGCCCGAGTCGTACCGGAACGCCGTGCTGCCGCCGGAAGCGATGTACGACTTGATGGTCGTGACCACGGGCACGCGGCGGATGTGGCCGCTGCGGAATGTCGGCCCGCTGACCGACGAGTACTCGCTGACCTCCGACTGGGACAACCAGTGGCTGACCGGCGGCCTCGAACCCGACGTGATCACCGAAGCCCACCTGGATCAGCCCGCCATTCTGGCCGGCATCCTGCGCTTCGCGCGCGACCGCGAGCAGCGGCTGGTCGCGGCAGAAGGATCTTGTCGGCAAGCTCTGAGCTGCTGCTGCGCCTCAAATACGGCGCGACGCCATGGAACGTGTGGCGCCGGGAGCATCCTGACGTCGCGCCGGTGCTCGACGGTGCCGTGCTGGACGGCATGATCCTGATCGGCATCGACTTCTCGGGCGTCAGCCTCCGGGGAGCGTCGCTGCACGCCGTCAACCTGATGAACGCGGACCTGCGCGGCGCGGACTTCACCGGCGCCAACCTGGTCGAAGCCGATCTCATCTGCGCCAATCTGGATGGCGCGATTCTCGAGGGCGCCCAGCTGCGGGAAGCCGACTTCCTCGGCGCCAACCTGAAGAACGCGCGCTACTCGGCCGCGGACCTTACCGGCGCGCTGCACTTGC
>CAVQMT010000001.1:0-28014 GCA_963713655.1 uncultured Acidobacteriota bacterium | reverse complement strand
GAAGGCGATGGTGACGACGAGCCGCAGGATCCATGCGCACGTCGTGAACAGCGACATGTACATGTGGTCGAGCATGAACACCTGGTTGCGCAGCACCGACAGGCGGTCGAGATAGTCCGGCCGCTCCTGGTGCGCGATGGTGGCGATCGACGCGAGCAGCCGCGCGACGTGCGCCTCGAGCGCGATCGTGACCTTGTCGCGGAACGTCCGCTGCACGCGCGTGCTGACCGTCAGCAGCACCCACGTCGCGGTGGCCGAGAGCGCCAGCGCGATCGCCGCCGTGCGGACGCGGGACCAGTCGCCTTGCAGCGCGCCCTCGCCGAGCCATTTGAGCCACAGCGCCATCAGCGCGTCCGGCAGGGCGGAGAGCAGTGCCAGCGAGAACGCCGCCAGCAGCAACGTCGGCTCGTGGCGGTAGCCCAGCTTGCACAGCCGCCACATCGACGACAGGCCGGGCGGCAGCGGGTCGATGGCCGCTTCAGGCGAGGACGTCATACGTCTGGCCTTCTTCCGGCTCGCCGAAGCGCTGCGCCTGCAAGTCGAACATGGTGCGATAGCGTCCATCGAGCGCCATCAGCTCGTCGTGCGTGCCCAGCTCCACCACGCGGCCCTTCTCCAAGACGCAGATGCGGTCGGCGTGGCGCACGGTGGAGAAGCGGTGCGAGATCAGGATCGTGGTGCAGTGCCTCGTGGTCGCCAGGATGCGGTCGAAGATCTCGGCCTCGCCGCGCACGTCCAGCTGGGCGGTGGGCTCGTCGAGCAGCACCACGCCGGCCCCCATCTTCACGGCGCAGAGCGCGCGGGCCAGCGCCACGCGCTGCCATTGGCCGCCGGAGAGATCCGTGCCGCCGTCGTAGCCTCGGGCGAGCACCGTGTCCAACGATGCCAGCGACTCGCCGCCGGCGTCGCGCAGCGCGGCCTGCACCACGTCGTCCGGCGCGCCGTTGGGTGCGACGTTGTCACGCAGCGGGCGCTCGAAGCGGATGAAGTCCTGGAACACCGCGGCCAGGCGCGCGCGCCAGGACGGCAGCTGCAGCTCCCGCAGATCGACGCCGTCAATCTCGATCGCGCCCGCCTGAGGGTCGTAGAGCCGGCACAGGAGCTTGGCCAGCGTGGTCTTGCCGGCGCCGTTCTGGCCGACGATCGCCAGCGACGAGCCGGCGGGAATCGTCAGGTCGAAGTCCTGCAGCACCTCGGCGCCGCCCGGGTAGGCGAAGCGCACGCCGCGGAACCGCACTTCGCGCGCGGGCATCGCCGCGGCGTCGCGCGCGCCCGAGCCCAGCCGTCCGGCGTCACGCATCGCGGGTTCCAGCCGGCGCACGGCCGCCACCGGCGCCGAGGCGCCGTCCAGCGCCCAGCTGAAGCCGCCAAACGCGATCGCCGACGTGCTCACCGCCAGCTGGGCGTAGGTGACCAGCTGGCCGAGATCGATGCGTCCGCCGGCCGCCGCCGAGGCCAGCGCCCACAGCACCAGCAGGTTGGCGGTCGTGACGATCAGCGCGCTCCACGCCAGCGGGCGCTCCCGCAGTCGCGTCGCCTGGTACTGCAGATCGTGCAGGCGCGTGCGCCGCGCGACGAAGCGGTCGATGGTCCACTGCACCAGCCCGAAGAGCCGCAGCTCCTTGCTGGCGGGCGGATCGACGGCCAGCCGGTAGGCGTAGTCGGCGTCGCGCTGCGCGCCTCGCACTTCGTCGGTCTGGCGGTCGTGCCAGACGGCGCTCTCGCGCAGCAGCCAATGCGTCGACAGCCAGGCGCCGCCGAGCACGATCGGCGCCCACCAGGCGAAGCCGGCCAGCACCACCGCCGCCGTCAGGCCGGTCAGCATCCCCACCAGCCCACCGGCGATGAAGTCCATCGAATAGGAGAGGGGAGGCCCGGTCATGCCCAGGTCGAAGTCGCGCGCCGCCGTCATGTCGGCGGTGAGCGACGGATCCTCCAGGTGTCCCATGCCCGGCCGGACGCACGCAGGCGGCGGTCAGCCGGTCGTACAGGAACGCGGCCGTGCGGTCGCCGAGGTTCAGGCTGATCGCTGTCTGAATCGGCGTCAGCACCTGCAGCAGGACGAACGCCGCGCCGACCACGGCCAGCGACGGCGTCAAGTCGTCGCCGCGCTGGACCGCCACCACCAGGGCACCCATCGCGATGGCGAAGACGGCCGGCAGCACACCGCGCAACACCACCGCGGCCCACCAGGCGATCGCCAGCGTGCCGTCGGCCTGCGGCAGCGCCGCGAAGAACATCCACTCCTTGCGGCCGGTCAGCCGCTGCGATCATCCGCGCGGCCTCCTGGCGCGGGCGGCGCCCACCTGTTGCGTCGGCGCGTTCGCGCCCAGCACCGTGTTGACCAGGAAGCGGGCGCCGTCGGCGGAGACGTCGAAGGCGTGGTAGGCGCCGTAGGGAAACGTCAGCGTGAACAGCGGATCCACCCGCGTGACCGCCATTGCGCCGTCGCGCTCGGCGACGGTGGCCGCCATCAGCCGCCGATCCGGCGCGAGGTAGAAGATCTCGGTGCCGTCGCGCCGCCACCGCGCCTGCGAGCCGCCGTCGGCCGAGATGCGCCACGACGGGCCCCGGCCCGGGAACCGCGTCACGAAGACTTCCGGGATGTCGGATGACGCCGTCGAGCTGTAGGCGACCCACTTGCCGTCGGGGGAGAAGGCGGCCCAGTTCTCGGACGCCGGCGTCTGCTGGAACGGGTAGGGCATGCCGCCATCGAGCGGGAGCACCCAGATGTCGTTGCTCGTCTCGCGGCCGTTGGTCACGTAGAGAATGGACTTGCCGTCGGGCGCCCAGCTCACCGGCCACACGCCGCCGCCGTCGGTTTGCAGCGTCTGCGTCAGCGAGGCGGCCGATGCCGGCGACTCCAGCAGGCGCGACCGGCCGGGCACGAAGGAGTTGAGGCCACCCGCCGGCCGTCGGGCGACCAGATCATCCAGTTTTCTTCGGCGGCGTCGGTGGTGAACCGCGTGCGGGCGCCGCCCTTCACGTCGTAGATCCAGAGGTCGCGCGTGCGGGTGGACTGGTCCACCACCGCCACCGCCACCTTGGACCCATCGGGCGAGATCTCGAAGTTGCCGTGGTCGGCCACCGGCCCGACCTTCTCGAGCGGCATGCCGCTGCGGCTGAACCAGGACAGCTGCGACAGGATCAGCGTCGGCGGCGGCTGCGCCGCCACGGCACCGGCAACGCCCAGCAGGAACCGACGGCGGCCACGGCGCGAGCGGTCATGGCAGGGCATGATAGCCCGCCGTTCTGACGTTTGCGCTCGTTTCCGCGTGAAACGGCTGACTACAACGCGTAGTCGTCCGGACTCGTCGAGGAAGGCCGGTTGATGTCGAGCGCAAGCCTGCTGATGCACCCGGCGGCCAGGTAACGCTCCTGCGGTGACGGCGACACGCCCAGCACGTCCGAGATGCTGATCAAAACTGTAAGTCGAATAATCGGGCGGCAGCACCCCTTTCTTCCTTGCCCGATGCCCGTGCAAATGGAAGAATCTAGCTGAACAGTTTACTTTTTCTGTGCAATTTCGCCTCGCCGAGCGTTTGAGGCTTGTACAGGACCTTCACATAACGGCTCGATGTCGAGCGCAAGGAATCGAACCCCCCCCGTTTCTGCGGGGCTTTCGGGGCCCGCGATGCTGATAGGTGGCCCATGTATCCCTCGATTGCAATAGTCACGAGATCTTGTCGCAACCTCGGCAGGATGCCGGTCCCAGTTGCTGTGCTGCTGGCCCTGATCTTCGTCCAGATGGTCGGGTACGCCGCAACGAGGAACTCAGAGTTCAGGGTACTCGCGGGGTTTCCTGGTGACCGGAACCTACGTCGTCGGCACAGTTGACCTGAGGGAGGACGTGAATCCTCCCGACCTCGAGGGCTTGTCGACCGGGACGATTCAGATAAGCGGTGTCCCCAGCGAGGCGGATATCGTTGCCGCCTACCTGTACTGGGAAACGATCACGCTGACGGCACAGCCCACCCAGGCCAGAGTGAAGTTTCGCGGTCAGGAGCTTGCGCTGGATGACGTCGTGGCTGTGAAGAAGGCCTCGAAGGACCTCGCTAACAACACCGCGACGTGCTGGAGCTCCGGAACGCCACTGACGATGACCGAGTTTCGCGTGGACGTGCTCCGCCTTTTGCCCGTCAGGATGGACAAGGACAACAAGGCGACCACGAAGCGTCTGGTGAACCACACGGACCTTGTTGCCCACGGACAGACCCCGCTCACAGTCACGCTGCCGATCCGAAGCGGCAATCAGATTCCGGAAAGCGCCGGCGCCAGCGTGGTGGTCGTCTATAAGGATCCGGATCCGACGACGCCACTGAGAAAGATCGTCTTCTACGATGGCATTCACATCCAGGACTCAATCGACGAACAGACGCCGCTCACGCTGAGTGGCTTCTATCAGTCATCGCTCACCAAATCCGCGCAGATCACGCATCTCATTGCCAGCGGGCAACCGAACAACAACGAGCGGGTCTCGTTCGAAGACGGGAAGACCCACACCCCCACGGTGATCTCGCCGGCCAATCCGATCGTCGGCGCTTCGTCCTCGGAGCGCGCGTGGTCGGCACTGACCTACACGACCCCGGTGACCAATGCCATGCAGCCGCTGACTCAACCGGCCGAACTTACCGGATTCGGTGAGACCGTCACGACGACCATCAGCCATGTGCCCGGTTCGGGTGGTTACGATTGCCTGACGTCGGCAGCCGTCATCTTCAGTACCCCGCGGTTGCCGATGTCGATCATGACGGTCTGCCCGACGGTCTCGAGGACTCCGAGGGCGGGCTCACCGACCCGCCGTCTGTGGCCCATCCGACTGGCGAGCCGCTGCCGAATCTCTACGCGATGGGTGCCCGTTCCGCAGTGGCCTCGGTCCCACACCCCGATCTCTTCCTTGAGATCAACGCGATGCGAACCGAGGCGGCGAAGAATCATGGCTCCTCGAGCGCACCCTACAACGGAGCCGGCACGACTCCCGCGACGGTTTCCGTCCCGGCACATACGCACATGCCGTCACCCCAGGTGCTGAAGTTGATCGGGGACGCCTATCTTGACCACGGGATTACGCCTCATTTCGATGTCGGCAACATCGACGACTACCACGATCTGGGGGTCGTGGCCCATACCGACTGGGTCGATGACTACATGTCGCCAGAAGTGGATACGTATCTCGTTCCTACCCTCTGGGCTCGAGGCGGCGAAGTGCTGGACGAACGGCCGTGTGATGCAACCCTCGCCTCTTGTCAGTTCCCGGCCTTTCCTGGAGTCGTCGGCTGGAAATTCGGATTTCAGCAGATTCGAAACTGGGCGGTTGGTGATCTCGGCCAGGAACTCCTGACCTCGGCGCAACTGCAGGATTGGTTCAACGGGGCAGGGGCCAGCCTCGAACACCGTCAACGGTTCGACGTCAACCGCCGGGGACTGTTTCATTACCTGCTGTTCGGGCACTACCGAGGCAAGCCGAAGGCCGATCTCCCATGCCTGGATCCGTCGACCACTCCGGCAACGCCCAAGCCGTACAACAGCGGCACCACCTGTGCGTCGCCCTATACGAACAATGTCGACAACCACGTGCCGTCGAGCACGTCGGGCGTCGCGGATCTGCCCGGCAGCAATCTACTGGTGACGCTCGGCCGCTGGAACGAGTTCCTCGGGAGGCCGTTCGTCCAGGCGTCGACGGCCTTCCACGAGCTCGGACACAACTTGAACCTCACGCACGGCGGGCTCCCGGTCTCGTGGGGCAACAAATTCCTGAACACGCCGACGAGCACGATCATCGAGCCCAACTGTAAGCCCTATTACCTCAGCTCGATGAGCTATGCGTTCCAGGTCCATGGTCTGTTCGACGATCTCGACGAGATCCACCTCGATTACTCGAACACGCAACACGACAACATCGGCGAGACGTCGACCCTGAACGATGATCCGATCAACCCGCCGCCGTCTCCACAGTATCGGACCGCGTGGTTTGCACCGGCAGCCAGCCCACTCGCCGCAAGCCTCGGAGCGCCTCAGGCGACGCGCTTCTGCAGCGGTCCGAAGTTCAATCCGGCCTCGCCGCCAGCGCCGATGGCTCGCGTCTACACCCTGCTCAGCAGCGACGCCATCGACTGGAACGGTGACCTTGCGCCCAACGCGGCCAACTTCGAACAGGATGTGAACTTCGATTCCACGCCGAACGCGCTGTTTAACGGCTTCAATGACTGGACCGCTATCAGGCTGGATCAGATGGGTGCAGGACGAAGAGTGGCGCATTTTCAGACCGGCGCCGACAATGTGATCGGCGACGGAGCGCCCAACGCGATTGACGACGGAGCCCAGGACACCGATGGAGACGGAGCCCCCGACACAAACGGCGATGGAGCCTCCGACACGAACGGCGATGGAGCGTCCGACACCAACGGCGATGGCGCCACCGACACCAACGGCGATGGATACCCGACACCCTGGACGATGGAGCTCCGAACGACCTCGGCGACGCACAGGAATTGGAAGTCGAAGCCGCGAGAGGAATGGGAAAGGGCTCGCCCTTCTCGGTCAAGACTTGCGTCATCGGCAACTCGGGTTGCGTGGCACCGCCGAATCCTGACCCGTCGTTTTTGAATCACCGGGCCCGTGTGACCTGGCAGGTGCCACCATCCGATCAGATTACTGAGTACCTGATTTCCCGAAAGAGAGGCGATACCACGTCCGGCTACGCGTTTATTGATTCGGTTCCCGCCACGTCCCTGACGCCGTCCTACAACAACACACAGCAGCTCCCGGACGGTGTGTTCTTCACATTTCGAGTGAGGGCGAGATCAGTCGACAACTCGCTCAGCGGTTTTTCCAAGCTGATCAGCACGGCGACGGTCCAAGCGGTCAACGACGCGCCGGTCCCGCTGCCTGACACCTACTCGACCACCCGGAACCAAACGTTGAGGCGTCAACACGCGGGCGGAAGGCGTCCTCGGCAACGATACAGACGTCGACAGCCCACCGGCCGCCGTGTTTGCAGAGGTCGTGACGCAACCGGCAAACGGCACCCTGACGGCTTTCAATCTCCGCGGCACGTTCACTTACAGGCCGAGAAGTGGCTTCACTGGAACGGACACCTTCACGTACAAGGCCCACAACGGTCAGTACACAGCGGAGCCTCCAGCCGTTCCAATGAACGCCGCAACCGAGGTGATGACGGTGACAGTCACGATTACCGTCACGAGGTAGAAGGCCTTGGCGGAGGTCGGCAAACAGGGCGAGATCGTCTCGCCCTGTTTCGGATTCAGGCAGTCGACTTCATTGGTTGCCCGCGCGCCGGCGGACCTCTGTCAGGAGCGGATCTTCCTTTGAGTTGCCGCGAATCTTGAGGGACCCGCGGTACGACTCCGCGAAGCCCGCCGTGCCGATTCCTTCCCGCGCCAAGCCACGGTAGTAGTAGACGATCGGGAATTGCCCGTAGGTGGCACCCTCGCCCATCAACGTGATGGCTTCCCCGCGACGGTTGATACAGGACTCGAATTCGGAGTCGGCCTGGGTAAAGGCTTTTGTCGCCAGATAGGCGCGTCCAAGGTCGAGGTGGCCCAACCAGGTATCCAGGATCGCGCTCGCCCCCGTCAGGATCGTGATCGCGTCGCCCGCGTTCCCGCCCTTCAACGCGATCAGGCCCTCGATGATCTTGCCGTGAGCTCGAAGTTCGGCAGACGGCTCCTTCGACAGCGTCGCGGCCACGGCTTTGGCTTTGTCGACGGCGCCCGCCTCGGCAAAAACCCGAGCCGCCAGATATCGATCCGACATACCCCGGGCGTTCAACATCGCGTTGTCGGCGGCCGCAATGGCAGCGCCCGTCTTCCCCGCTCTAAGATGCGCGTACGCGATCGAGACGAACTTGGTGGCGGCGTTGTCGGGAGTCTTGGCGGCGAGATCGGCAGCCGCACCCTGCTCGAAGATCCGAATGGCGTCCGAATACCGGCCTTCGTACACGGCCAGATCACCAAGACCCAGCGAAGCGGCCGACTGGCCCGTCGGCCCCATCGTCTGCATCTGTTGATACGATTGGGCCGCCTCCGGCAGCATCGCCCGCCCCATCTGGCTGTACGCGAGGGCCAGCACTGCACGAACACCAGGTTGCTCCAGCGCTCGAACCTGGTCCTCTGCCCCTTGAAAATCTCCGCTGAGTACGGACACGTGCGCCAGGTTGGTTCGGTAAGTCACGTGCTTGTCAAGCACTTGAACGGCGCGGCGCAGCTCATCAGCAGCCTCGCTGTACTTTCGCAATTGCATCAGACAGATCGCGCGTTGATTACGCGCGCTCGTGTCGGCGGGTAGCGCGCGAGCGACTTGCCATATTCCTGTGCGCACTGCTGAAAGTCGCCGGTCAGTGTGAAGGAGTAGCCGCGAGTGGCAAACTTCTCGCGGTCCGTCATGCCGTCCAGATGGCGCAGCGCGTCCTTGATGTACATGTCTGCATCGTCGCGCTGATCCAGGTTCCGCGACATGATCGCGAGGTAGAGATAGCCGAGACCAAACGTCGGCTCCAGTTTCACGGCCGCCAAATAGTTGGCTTTCGCCTCCTCGAAATTCCCCCGTGACTGGGCCTCCACAGCCGCGGCGTAATGCTTGACGACATCGAGCGAACTCGTCGAGATGCTCTTCATGGCGAAAAGCTGCGCCGACTCCGACGTCTCGTCGCCAAGTTCTTCTCTGATGTCGGCCATGAGCCTCGTCACTGTTGCCAGCACGTCGTCTTTACTCGATGCGCGACGTCTGACGTCGGCGATGACGTTGCCCGTCACGGTCTCGGCCGCCTTGAGGGCGATATCGTAGCCGCTGCCAGTCGCCTCGATGGAGCCCGAGAGCACGACGCCCAGGCCTTGTTTCAAGGCGAGCTCGCGCGCCGCGGCTTCGTTCAGTGTTTCCGGCACGGGCGCACACCAAGCGCCGTCACGCGGCTCCGGTCGTAGGCGCTGATGAAGCTGGCATCCTCCAATCCGCGCCGGAGCGTCTGTCCAATGGCGTTGTCGAACGTTGCATCCCCGGTCCTGTTGGCAAGGTCGGCGATCACCACTGTCACCGGGTCGTGCATGGGTGGAGGGATGAACTGCCGCTGGTACCACAACACGCCGGCTGAAACCGCCAGCAACAGGGCGACGCCGGCCGCGACGTACGGAAGACGGACCACGCGCTTGATCGGGATCAGCTCGCCCTTCTCGTCGAGGCGATCGAGCGCGGCAACGAGCTCGGCCGACGTCTGATATCGCGCCGCAGCGTCGGGTTGCAGACATCGCGCGATGACCTCCTCGATCGGCTTTGGAATCGTCGGATCGAGGGCCTGCGCGAGCGGCGGCGGCTGCTCCATCCGCGTCTTCAGCTCTTCGATCGCGCTCGAGGCATGCGTGTGGCGCTTGCCGAGCAGCATGTCCAGGAAGATCAACCCGAGCGCGTAGACATCGGCGCGTTGATCGACCGCCTGGCCTCGGGCCTGTTCCGGCGCCATGTACTGCACCGTGCCGAGAACCGTTCCGACCAGCGTCTGGGCCACTGCGGACTTCAGCGAATCGAGGGCCTCCTTGGGCGCAAGGTGAGACGCGGACTCCGGGGGCAATTGATTGGACCGCGCGATCCCGAAGTCCATGATCACGGCGCGGTCGTTCAGCACCATGATGTTCGCCGGCTTCAGATCGCGGTGCACGATGCCGGCCTCGTGCGCCGCCACCAGCCCCGCCGCGACATCGCGAACGATGCCGAGTGCGGCAGGCACCGACATCTTGCCGGTTTCTTTCAACACCGTCGACAGGTCGGAGCCCTCGAGATACGGCATCGTGATGTACTTGATGCCGTCGATCTCGCCGAGGTCGTGAATGCGGACGACGTTCTTGTGCGTGACCTGACGTGCGAGGACGAGCTCCTGCTTGAAGCGCCGCTCCATCTCGCGCGCGGCTGCGGGATCCGTCGACGAGTCGGGCCGGATCACCTTGAGCGCGACCGCCATGCCGAGCTCGGCGTCCCACGTGTGATACACGGCGCCCATGCCACCGATGCCGAGGACCCGGATGATGTGGTAGCGGTCGCCGAACGCCTGACCCACATCGAGCGGGCCGGTTGCGCCTTCCGTCGTCCGGTGTCCACGCCGCGTCCCGCCGCGTGTCGACGGCGGTGCTGTCGGCGGTCTCGTTGGCGGACGCGTGGGCTGAACCTGCCTTGAAGCCGAAGGCGGCGCTGCCTGGACGAACCTTGTCTCGTCGCTATCGTGTGCCGATGATTCAGGCGTGTTTGCCTCGAATTGGGTCACGTCGGGATCGATAAACCTCGTGACGTCTGAATCCACGGATGTCGGGACGACGGGATCCACATCCCTCGTGAGGCCGGGATACACGAACGCCGTGGCGTCTGGGTCATCAAGCGGCGTCGCCGGAGGATCCGCGGGCGTTGCCCGAGGCGCACGGTGCAACCGAGTCACATCCGCTTCGACCGGTGTCGCTGCGGGGGCGATGAAGATCGTTTCGTCAGCGTCCGAGCCGGATGGGGAAACAGGGGGCGGAGTCAGCACACCTGCAGCGACTTGAGGCGGGTGCGCGGCGCGTCTGCAGGCGGAGCACCTGTCGGCAGTTGCCTCTAGTTTTGTGCCGCAATGGGGACAGGTCACCGGTTGAACCCCGCAGCGAACCGAGTAAGTGCCAGAAGCAGCGCAAATTTTGCGTGCAAGTTCGGATTATCTGCGCTTCACACAGCCCGGACAAGCCTAAACGGCCCTCTATCTAGGCCAAACGCTGGCATTTCGGGGGATCGAACGGAAAGCGTGTCGAGGTCGAAGTACTCCGTGACCGGGGAAGTAACAGATTTGTAACAGATGAGCTAGACAGAGACGTTCATGTTCCAACGGAGAAGCCTCACGCTCGTCGGTCCGAGGCGGAGCCTCGCTAGAATTACGCCCGCGTGTCTTCGCCGGACGACGTCGGAAGCATTCTCGCGTGGCTGGAGCGCCGTGGCACCGCGCGCGGTCGCGAGGGCATGGCGCGCTTCGGCATCCACTCGGCGAAGGCGTTCGGCGTGTCGATGGCGACAATGCAGCCGCTGGTCAAGCGTCTGGGCCGCAGCCACCAACTGGCCGTCGGGTTGTGGGAGAGCGAATGGTTGGAGGCCCGCATCCTGGCCGGCTTCATCGCCGACCCGACGCGGGTCACACCGGCGCTGATGGATCGGTGGTGCCGCGGCTTCGACAACTGGGCCGTCTGCGACTCGACCTGCATACACCTCTTCAGCCGCACTCGGTACGCCTGGAGAAAGGCCGGTATCTGGGCTCGCCGGCATGACGAGTTCGTCAAGCGCGCCGGCTTCGCGCTGCTAGCCGCCTTGGCGGTTCACGACAAGCGCGCGCCCGATCGAAAGTTCATCGACGGCCTGGCGCTGGTGGAGGGGGCGGCGGACGACGGCCGCAACTTCGTGAAGAAAGCGGTGAACTGGGCGCTGCGGCAGATCGGCAAGCGAAACCAGTCCCTGAACGTGAAGGCCGTGGCGGTGTCGCGTCGCCTGGCCGCTTCGCCCGAGGCATCCGCCCGCTGGATCGGCAAGGACGCTCTCAGCGAGCTGACCAGCGCCGCGGTGGCGCGGCGCCTTGCTGGGTGCGCGCACGGCTAACCCAGGCGCGTCACAACTGCCTTTCGATCAACCACTCGTCCACGTAGCGCCCGTCGATCCTGGCGTGGCGGCGGGCCGACGCCGATGGTCTCGAAGCCGTGCGCCTGGTAAGCGGCGAGGGCCGCCGGGTTGTCGGCCCGCACGAACGTGAAGATCTTCTCGAAGCCTTTGGTCCGGGCAGCCTCGAGTGTCGCGGCAAAGAGCGCCTTGGCGACGCCCTGTCGGCGCAGCGCCAGGTCCACGTAGGTACCCAGGCTGGCGACGTGATCGAACGCCCTGGTGTAGCTGGCCAGGGCTCGAGCACCTGGAACCCGACGACGCGGTCGGCGTCGCAGCGCCACCTTCCAGACGCCGCGCGCCGGAAACCGCGACGATGTACTCGCGCTCGGCCGTCTACCGTGAACGGCGCGTCGAACACTGTATAGGCCCGCGCCTCGATGATCGGGTTGATGATCGCGCACACCGCGGCTCGCGGGCGTACGTCCCGATCGACAGGTCCATGGCGACCCCCTCGCGCGAATCGCGCCAGAGCATTCATCTAGCAAGGCGCAGGATGATGGAGTGGGCCGTTGCTACTTGATCGCGGCACCGTTGAACTTCTGGTTCTCCAGGCACACGAACTCGATGAGGTCGGTGCCGTCCACCAGGAGCCGCTGGTTCACGCGCACGGTCCACGACTGCGTGTACGCCTTCGGGTCGTCGATGGTCACGTCGATCTCCAGCCGGCCGAAGCTGGGCCGGCGAAAGCGCTCGATCAGCCTCCCGGCGGAGGTCAGCGGGGCGCCGTTCACGTCCAGCCACCCGTCGTCACGGAAGTTGGTGGTCTCGACCACCAGCGTGTCGCCTTCCCACCAGCCTCGCGAATAGCCAGACCACCACGGCTGCGCGTCGCCCGGCGGCGCCGCGCGGCCGTCGAGAAAGATCTGCCGCAGCCCGGCGTTGGCTTCGTAGACGATGACGATCAGGTCCCTGGTCTGGATGATCTTGCGCGGCTGCGAGTGCGTGTGCAGCTGCATGTGGCCGAGCGGCAGGCAGGCCGCATCCGGGTTGTCCTTGCTGTTGGCGGCCATTCGCTGCTTGCGCAGCTCCGCCGCCCAGGGCTGGAAGGGCAGGCCCTCTTTGAAGCCGGCCTCGATATTCCAGAACGTCGCCTCGACAGGCGTGCCCGGCGGTGGCGGCGGCGGCCCACCGCGAAAGCCGAGAACGCCGGCATAGTTCCAGAGGCCCGACAGGTCGGGCTTGCCGTCGGACGTTCGTGGCGCGGAAGCGGCCAGGTTGGGGCTGCCGTCGGCGTTGCGCGGCACGCCAGGCGTCGGCTGGCGCGGCCACTGCGCGGTGACCGGCGGCGTCAGCATCAGGACGGCGGCGTAGGTGAGAACGGCCGCGGCAGCGCGCTTCACCGGGGAATTATAGGGCTATCATCGGGGACGCCCTCCGCATGCCGGCCAAGACGTACAAGACGACACTGCTCAAGGATGGCAGCATGTGCGCCATTCCGGTGCCCTTCGACCCCAAGCCGATCTTCGGCAGGATCCGTGCGCCGGTACGCGTGACGCTGAACGGCTACAGCTTTCGTAGCACCATCGCGGCGATGGGCGGGCCGTTGTGCATCCCGCTGCGCAAGAGCAACCGCGAGGCGGCGGGTCTGAACGGCGACGAGACGTTGAAAGTCACGGTCGAACTGGATACCGAGACGCGCGACGTGACACCGCCGGCGGATCTGACGAAGGCGTTGAAGGCCGCGGGCGCCTGGGAGCGGTGGAGCAAGCTGAGCTACACCCACCGCCGCGAGCACGTCGAGGCCGTGGTCGATGCGAAGAAGCCCGAGACGCGCCTCCGCCGGATCGACGCGGCCGTGAAGGCGCTGAGCACAACACGATGATTCATGTCCAGCATCTCAGCAAGCACTTCGGGGAGTTGAAGGCCGTGGACGGCGTGTCGTTCGACGTCCAGGCCGGCGAGATCTTCGCGTTTCTCGGCCCCAACGGCGCCGGCAAGACCACCACCATCCAGATGCTGACGACGCTGCTGCGGCCGACGGCCGGCAGCATCGCGCTCGACGGGATGGACCCGGTGACGCACCCGATCGAGGTCCGCAAGCGGTTCGGCATCGTGTTCCAGGACCCCAGCCTCGACCACGAGCTGACGGCCTACGAGAACATGGAGCTGCACGGCGTGCTCTACCACGTGCCGCGGCGGGTCCGCGGCGAGCGGATCCAGACGCTGCTCACGCTGTTCGAGCTGTGGGATCGGCGCGACGCGTTCGTGAAGACCTTCTCGGGCGGCATGAAGCGGCGGCTGGAGATCGCCCGCGGGTTCCTGCACACGCCGAAGATCCTGTTCCTCGACGAGCCGACGCTCGGCCTCGACCCGCAGAGCCGCAACCAGCTGTGGACGCACGTCAAGCACCTGAACGAGACCGAGAAGGTCACGGTGTTCCTGACCACGCACTACATGGACGAAGCCGACCGTGTGGCGCACCGCGTGGCGGTCATCGACCACGGCAAGATCGTCGCGCAGGGCACGGCGGCGGAGCTGAAGGCGCAGACCGGCGCCGATTCGCTGGAGGCAGCCTTCCTGGCGCTCACCGGCACGACGATTCGCGACGAAGCCGCCAACAGCGCGGATCAGATGCGACAGATGGTCGCGGATGTGGAGGCGGTGAGCGCGTGACGATCTACATCCTCTGGCTGCGCGAAGTGAAGCGCTACCTGCGGTCGCGCCCGCAGATCATCGCGTCGCTGGCCCAGCCGCTGCTCTACCTGCTGGTGCTCGGCTTCGGCCTGGGCCCGGTCTTCCAGCAGGCGGGGCAGGGCAGCTACCTCCAGTTCATGGCGCCGGGCGTCATCGGCATGGGCATCCTGTTCACGTCGATCTTCTCCGGCATCGGGCTGCTGTGGGATCGGCAGTTCGGGTTCCTGAAGGAGACGCTGGTCGCGCCGGTGCCGCGGCTCCACATCATGGCCGGCCGCACGCTCGGCGGCGCCACGATCGCGATGATCCAGGGCACGCTGGTGCTGGTGGTCTGCCTGATCGCCGGCTTCCGGCCGCAGAGCCTGCGTCGCCATGCCGCTGGCGTTCGTGTTCATGGCGCTCGTGGCGATCGTGTTCGCGGCGATGGGCACGGTGATCGGCTCGACGCTGCACGACATGCAGGGCTTTCAGCTGATCATGAACTTCCTGGTGCTGCCGATCTTCTTCCTCTCGGGCGCGCTGTTCCCGCTCAACAACCTGCCGGCGGCGCTGACCGTGGCGACGCGGCTCGATCCGCTGTCCTACGGCGTAGACGGCCTGCGCGGCGCGCTGATCGGCCTGTCGCAGATCGGCATGGTCACCGACCTGGCGGTGCTGACGATCGTGGCGGCGGCGTTCCTGGCGCTCGGGGCCCGGGCCTTCGCCCGCATTCAGGTCTAGGCGCCATCGGCTCGTTGCGATCGTTAGTCGTGCTCTCGATCGCCCTGCTCCTCTTCATCGTGCTCGACCCGTTCGGCAACATGGTCACGCTGAACACGCTGCTGAGCACGCACGCGCCGGCCAGGCGGCGGCGCATCATGCTGCGCGAGAGCCTGATCGCCCTGGGGATCCTGCTGGCGTGCGTCATCGGCGGTGGAACGCTGCTGAGCGCGCTGGGGCTCGACAGCTACACCCTCGGCATCTCCGGCGGCATCGTGCTCTTCATGATCGCGCTCGGGATGGTGTTTCCGGCGCGCCGGGTGATGGAGAGCGAGGGGCTCGACGATCCGCTGGTCGTCCCGATCGCGATGCCGCTCATCGCCGGCCCGGGCGCCATCTCCATCGTCACCGTGCTGGCGGAAAAGAACCCGCTGCTCACCGTCGTCGGCGCCGTGACCATCGCCGCGGGGGCCGGCGCGGCCATCCTGACGCTGTCACCGACGCTCTTCACCGTCCTCGGCCGCCGCGGCGCGCTGGCGCTCGAGCGCCTGATGGGAATCCTGCTGGTGATGCTCGCGGTGCAGATGATCCTGGATGGGCTCGCGGCGTACCTCGCCGCTCGCTGAGGCAGAAGGCCACAGGCTACAGGCCACAGGCCACAGGCTACAGGCCACAGGCCGCCCAAGGCTAATCAGTCGCGGGATCGCGGTCCTTGCCCGCGATGATCACCACGGGCCGCATCATCCAGTCGCCGTTGCCCAGCTTGTTCAGCGACGCGTCGGCGTCGAAATCGAGCGTCAGGGTGGTCACGTGTTCGTCGTCGATCTCGAACCCTCCCACCACCTTGATCTCCTGGCTCGGGACGCGCAGTGTCTTCCGCACGCCGTTCTCGACCAGATAGCTCCGGCTCTGGTCGATGTTGATGTGCAGGAACTCGTACTCGCCCGGATCCACCTCACCGGCCGCGAAACCCACCACCCTGTCGTCGAGTGTCAGCAGGTCGATCGGGTTGGAGGCCAGGTTCAAGTGCCAGGTGCTCCAACGATCCGCCGACCGGCTTGGCGTCGACGCTCGTGAAGTAGATGTTGACCTGATCGACGCCGGCCGGCGCGTCGGTCAGCATCAGGCGCAGGTTGGAGCCGGTGCCGCTGGGAGACGCGGGGTTGTCGCCGCACGCGGCGACAAGCAGCGACCGACGCCGCCAGCGCGCGCCGAATGAGTCGTAGTCGTCATTACCTCACCTCCTCGTTCAGCTGACAAGGAGTGCAAGGCGACTGCCACCCCGCGCAGTCGTGTGACTCAGAATTGCACAGCGGCGGCGTCGGCAAGGATGAGGTCGCGGTAGACAGGCGAGCGACCAGCCCTGCTTCGTGAGTTCATCCACTCGCCGTGTCACCTTCGCCCGATAAGTCTTGGCGTCCTTGTGCAGCGTCTTCAGTTGCGCCGGCGTCAGCGCCATCTCGTAGCCCGCCAGACCACAAAGCTGGTTCTGCGCCGCCTCACCGCGCGCGGCCACGAACGGGTGCGCGTTGGGAATCGGCGGGACGGCGCCTTCGTTGCGCACGGCGTACTTGCGCGCCGGGACGTCCACGTAGGGATTGCGGATGCCGCCGCGCGCGTTGCCCCATTCGTCGAGTGCCATCACCGAGCCGTCGTTGGCGACGTTGCGGTCCACCAGGATGCGGTCGGCCTTCGGCGGCACCGTGCCGGCGTCGACCCATTTCCACAGGTGGTCCAGCGCCACCGACATGTAGGCGGCCATCGGAAAACGGCTGATCGGCAGCTTGCACGGGTTCGGGTAGTAGGCGGCGGCGTCGCGCGAATCGATGTGCGCCATGCCGGCGAACTCGTAGACGCGGAACTGGTCGCCAGGCGCGTCGCCGTCCTGGCGCGCGGTGGCCGTGCCGCTCATCACCTCGGTCATCGTCGGCACCTGGATCATCGGCACGTCCACCTGGCGGATGGTGGCGCCGGTGCTCGTCGGCAGGAAGCCGTCGTAGATCGGCTACATGTCGCCCAGCCGGTACACCATGTGCCCGTTCAGGTAGTTGACGACGACCGCGGCCGACGCCGACGTGCCGGCCAGGATCATCCGCCGCACGGGCAGACCGTTCGAGCGGGTTGTCCGCCTGCTTCGATTTCATCAGCGCCCCCACCTGCGCCAGGATCTCGGTGGCCTGCCCGGGCAGCACCTGCAGATCCTTGTAGCGTTCCGGATTGGACTCGGCAAACGGCACCGCGGTGCTGGTCAGCACGTCCAGGCCGATGTGGCCCGACGTCATCGTGTAGACGTGGGTGAAGTGGAACATCCACGCGTTGCCGCTCGGGTGCATGGACTCCGCCAGCACCAGGCCGCTGAAGCGCGCGGGGTTCGACGGCCGCCGGATGACGATGCGCGTCTTGTATGGCTGGCCGTTCGCCGTGCCCGAGACGAAGTATTCGTGCGCGGTGTAGCCGAAGTGCGCCATGTCGTCGGTGGGCTTCAGCTCCATCAGCGATTCGAACGGCTTGCCGGGCCCGGTCATCTCGCCGGAGATCGCCGGCAGCGCCACGGCCACCGGCTTGTCGGGCAGCGTGACCTGCGGCCCGCCGCCCCGGCCGCCACCCCGGCCGGCGCCCGCCCGGCCGCCCCCGCCCTGGCCGCCGGCGCGGCCTTCCCGCGTGGGAATGGCCGTTTGCGCCGCCAGCACGAGCGGGCATGCGACGGCGAGGGTAATCAGCAGTGTTCGGATGATGCGGGTGTGGTGGCGCATCGAGTCTCCTTGGGGTGGCCGGGATCGCGCCCGGGCCCGTCTGAAATATCAGTACCCGGACGTCGCCTGCAACTCCGGGCGGCTGGCGGTCAGGCCAGGCGCGCCAGATCCTCGGCCCGCAGCCGGCACAGTTGCCACTCTGTGAGGCGACGGGCCCCCAGGCTCTCGTAGAACTCGATCGCCGGCGTGTTCCAGTCCAGCACCGCCCATTCCATGCGCCCGCATCCACGTTCGCGGGCCACGCGCGCCAGGTGCAGCAGCAGCGCCTTGCCGAGGCCCTGGCCGCGATACTCGGGCTTCACGAACAGATCCTCGAGATAGAGTCCGGGCCGGGCGAGGAACGTGGAGTAGTTGAAGAAGTAGAGCGCGAATCCGCCCGGTACGCCGTCCACTTCGCCGATCACGCACTGGGCGGCCGGGGCTGGCCGGCCGGAGGAAACAGCGTCGCGCGAATCCGTTCATCTGTCGCCTCCATCTTGATCGAGCAGCTTCTCGTAGGCGGCGAGCCCGCGAATCAGCTCGACGATCAGCGAGGCGTCCTCCGGCGAGGCGGGACGAATCACATGAGCCATGACGGATTATGGCCCGCTCCGTGGAGCCGGGACGCGCCCCGGGCACGCTAGCTACGCGCTTTTTGGATCGATGTAGCGCTGTCCCCGGAGGCACAACACGATGATTCACGTCCAGAGTCTCAGCAAGCACTTCGGCGAGTTGAAGGCCGTGGACGGCGTTTCGTTCGACGTCCAGGCCGGCGAGATCTTCGCGTTTCTCGGCCCCAACGGCGCCGGAAAGACCACCACCATCCAGATGCTGACGACGCTGCTGCGGCCGACCGCCGGCAGCATCGCGCTGGACGGGATGGACCCGGTGACGCACCCGATCGAGGTCCGCAAGCGGTTCGGCATCGTGTTCCAGGACCCCAGCCTCGACCAGGAGCTGACGGCCTACGAGAACATGGAGCTGCACGGCGTCCTCTACCATGTGCCGCGGCGGGTCCGCGGCGAGCGGATCCAGACGCTGCTCACGCTGTTCGAGCTCTGGGATCGGCGAGACGCGTTCGTGAAGACCTTCTCGGGCGGGATGAAGCGGCGGCTGGAAATCGCCCGCGGCTTCCTCCACACGCCGAAGATCCTGTTCCTCGACGAGCCGACGCTGGGCCTCGACCCGCAGAGCCGCAACCAGCTGTGGACGCACGTCAAGCACCTGAACGAGACCGAGAAGGTCACGGTGTTCCTGACCACTCACTACATGGACGAAGCCGATCGTGTGGCCCACCGCGTTGCGGTGATCGACCACGGCAAGATCGTCGCGCAGGGGACGGCGGCGGAGTTGAAGGCGCAGACCGGCGCCGATTCGCTGGAGGCAGCCTTCCTGGCGCTCACCGGCTCGACGATTCGGGAGGAAGCCGCCAACAGCACGGATCAGATGCGACAGATGGTGCGGATGTGGAGGCGGTGAGGGCGTGACGGTCTACATCCTCTGGCTGCGCGAAGTGAAGCGCTACCTGCGGTCGCGCCCGCAGATCATTGCATCGTTGGCCCAGCCGCTCCTCTACCTGCTGGTGCTCGGCTTCGGCCTGGGCCCGGTTTTCCAGCAGGCGGGGCAGGGCAGCTACATCCAGTTCATGGCGCCGGGTGTCATCGGCATGGGCATCCTGTTCACGTCGATCTTCTCGGGCATCGGGCTGCTGTGGGATCGGCAGTTCGGGTTCCTGAAGGAAACGCTGGTCGCACCGGTGCCGAGGCTCCACATCATGGCGGGGCGCACGCTCGGCGGCGCCACGATCGCGATGATCCAGGGCACGCTGGTGCTGGTGGTCTGCCTGATCGCGGGCTTCCGGCCGCAGAGCCTCGTCGCCGTGCCGCTGGCGTTCGTGTTCATGGCGCTCGTGGCGATCGTGTTCGCGGCAATGGGCACCGTGATCGGCTCGACACTGCGCGACATGCAGGGCTTCCAGCTGATCATGAATTTCCTGGTGCTGCCCATCTTCTTCCTGTCCGGCGCGCTGTTCCCCCTCAACAACCTGCCGGGGGCGCTGACCGTGGCGACGCGGCTCGATCCGCTGTCCTACGGCGTAGACGGACTGCGCGGTGCGCTGATCGGGCTGTCGCAGATCGGCATGGTCACCGACCTGGTGGTGCTGACGATCGTGGCGGTGGCGTTCCTGGCGCTCGGGGCCCGGGCGTTCGCCCGCATTCAGGTCTAGTGCTCTCGATCGCCCTGTTGCTCTTCATCGTGCTCGACCCGTTCGGCAACATGGTCACGCTGAACACGCTGCTGAGCACGCACGCGCCGGCTCGGCGCCGGCGCATCATGCTGCGCGAGAGTCTGATCGCGTTGGGGATCCTGCTGGCGTGCGTCATCGGCGGTGGAACGCTGTTGAGCGCGCTGGGCCTCGACAGCTACACGCTCGGCATCTCCGGCGGCATCGTGCTCTTCATGATCGCGCTCGGGATGGTGTTTCCGGCGCGCCGGGTGATGGAGAGCGAGGGGCTCGACGATCCGCTGGTCGTCCCGATCGCGATGCCGCTCATCGCCGGCCCTGGCGCCATCTCCATCGTCACCGTGCTGGCGGAAAAGAACCCGTTGCTCACCGTCGTCGGCGCCGTGACCATCGCCGCGGGCGCCGGCGCGGCCATCCTGACGCTGTCACCGACCCTTTTCACCGTCCTCGGCCGCCGCGGCGCGCTGGCGCTCGAGCGCCTGATGGGAATCCTGCTGGTGATGCTCGCCGTGCAGATGATCCTCGATGGGCTCGCGCGCATACCTCGCTGCTCGCTAGCGGAACTACCAACTACCAACCACCAACAATCAGGGCCGGTCACTGGTGCCCCGGCCAGCGATTATGACCACGGGCCGCATCATCCAGTCGCCGTTGCCCAGCTTGTTCAGCGAGGCGTCGGCGTCGAAGTCGAGCGTCAGCGTCGTGACGTGGGCGTCGTCGATCTCGAATCCTCCCACTACCTTGATCTCCTGGCTCGGAACTCGCAGCGGCTTCCGCACGCCGTTCTCGACCAGATAGCTCCGGCTCTCGTCGATGTTGATGTGCAGGAACTCGTACGCTCCCGGATCCACCTCGCCGGCCGCGAAGCCGACTACCTTGTCGTCGAGCGTCAGCAGGTCAATCGGGTTGGCGGACAGGTTCAGCGTCAGGTGTTCCAGCGATCGACCGACGGGTTTCGCGTCGACGCTGGTGAAGTAGATGTTCACCTGATCGACACCGGCTGGCGCGTCGGTCAGCATCAAGCGCAGGTTCGAGCCCGTGCCGCTGGGAGACGCAGGGTTGTCGCCGCACGCAGCGAGCAGAAGGCCCGACGCCGCTAACGCGGCGATCAGTCGTGTCACCATGCCTCACCTCCTCTTCAGTTTCAGGAGTGCAAGGCCGCTGCCAGCTCGCGGGTCGTGTCTCAGAATTGCACAGCGGCAGCGTCGGCAAGGATGAGTTCGCGGTAGACCGGGAGCGACCAGCCTTGCTTCGTGAGTTCATCGACTCGCCGTGTCACCTTCGCTCTGTAAGTCTTCGCGTCCTTGTGTAACGTCTTCAGCTGCGCCGGCGTAAACGCCGTCTCGTAGCCCGCCAGGCCGCACAGCTGGTTCTGCGCCGCCTCACCGCGCGCGGCCACGAACGGGTGCGCGTTGGGAATCGGCGGCACGGCGCCTTCGTTGCGCACGGCGTACTTGCGCGCAGGGACGTCCACGTAGGGATTGCGGATGCCGCCGCGCGCGTTGCCCCATTCGTCGAGCGCCATCACCGAGCCGTCGTTGGCGACGTTGCGGTCCACCAGGATGCGGTCGGCCTTTGGCGGCACCGTGCCGGTGTCGACCCACTTCCACAGATGGTCCAGCGCCACCGACATGTAGGCGGCCATCGGAAAACGGCTGATCGGCAGCTTGCACGGGTTGGGGTAGTAGGCGGCGGCGTCGCGCGAATCGATATGCGCCATGCCGGCGAACTCGTAGACGCGGAACTGGTCTCCAGGTGCGTCGCCGTCCTGGCGCGCGGTGGCCGTGCCGCTCATCACCTCGGTCATCGTCGGCACCTGGATCATCGGTACGTCCACCTGACGGATGGTGGCGCCGGTGCTGGTCGGCAGGAAGCCGTCGTAGATCGGTTTCATGTCTCCCAGCCGGTACACCATGTGCCCGTTCAGGTAGTTGACGACGACCGCGGCCGACGCTGAGGTGCCGGCCAGGATCATGCGCCGCAGCGGCAAGCCGTTCAGCGGATTGTCCGCCCGTGTCGATTTCATCAACGCCCCCACCTGCGCCAGGATCTCGGTGGCCTGGCCGGGCAGGACTTGCAGATCCTTGTAGCGTTCCGGGTTGAACTCGGCAAACGGCACCGCCGTGCTCGTCAGCACGTCGAGGCCGATGTGGCCCGACGTCATCGTGTAGATGTGGGTGAAGTGGAACATCCAGGCGTTGCCGCTGGGGTGCATGGACTCGGCCAGCAGCAGGCCGCTGAAGCGCGCGGGGTTCGACGGCCGCCGGATGACGATGCGGGTCTTGTACGGCTGGCCGTTCGCCGTGCCCGAGACGAAGAACTCGTGCGCGGTGTAGCCGAAGTGCGCCATGTCGTCGGTGGGCTTCAGCTCCATCAACGACTCGAACGTCTTGCCTGGCCCGGTCACTTCGGCGGAGATGGCCGGCAGCGTGACGGCCACCGGCTTGTCGGGCAGCGTGACCTGCGGCCCGCCGCCCCGACCGCCGCCTCGGCCGGCGCCCGCGCCCTGGCCGCCGCCCGCACCTTGCCCGCCGGCGCGGCCTTCGCGGGTGGGAATGGCGGTCTGCGCCGCGAGCACGAGCGGGCACGCGACGGCGAGCGTAATCAGCAGCGTTCGGATGGTCCGGGTGTGGTGGCGCATCGAGTCTCCTTGGGTGGCCGGGCCGCGCCCGGGCTCGTCTGAAATACCAGTACCGGCCATCGGCTGCAACTGGCCGGGTGGCCGGTCGTCAGGCCAATCGCGCCAGATCCTCGGCCCGCAGCCGGCACAGCTGCCACTCTGAGAGGCGGCGGGCCCCCAGGCTCTCGTAGAACTCGATCGCCGGCGTGTTCCAGTCCAGCACCGCCCACTCCATGCGCCCGCATCCACGTTCGCGCGCCACGCGCGCCAGGTGCAGCAGCAGCGCTTTGCCGAGGCCCTGGCCGCGATACTCGGGCTTCACGAACAGATCCTCGAGATAGAGCCCGGGCCGGGCGAGGAATGTGGAGTAGTTGAAGAAGTAGAGGGCGAATCCGCCCGGCATGCCGTCCACTTCGCCGATCACGCACTGTGCGGCCGGGGTCTGGCCGGCGGGAGGAAACAGCGTCGCGCGAATCCGATCATCGGTCGCCTCCATCTGATCGAGCAGCTTCTCGTAAGCGGCGAGCGCCCGAATCAGCTCGACGATCAGCGAGGCGTCCTCCGGCGAGGCGGGACGAATCACATGAGCCATGACGGATTATGGCCCGCCCCGTGGAGGCTCGGCGGTCCGACGCGGAGCCTCGCTAGTTCAAGGCTCGGATGTCTGCGACGCTGCAGCCGGCGGGCAGCTGGCTCTGCTCAGGCCGCGAATCACCGAGATAGCACCGCGGGATGACATAGATGGTCTTCGGCTTGGCGGGCGGCGCGGCAGGCGAGGGCACGAACACTATCGGCGGCGCGCGGCGGGGATCGAGATCGCGCCGCAGCGTGATGGTGTCGTTGGCGGGCACGCGGACGTCGAATTCCACGGGCTCGAAGCCGTCCGCCTCGACCCGCACGGTGTGCAGGCCTGCCCGCACCGTGCGTTCGCCCGTTCCGCCGAAGTCATCCACCGTGCCTTCGTAGGCGCCGTCCACGAAGACGCTGGCGTTACGCGGTGAGATGAGCAAACGCAGGAAGCCTTCAGGCTCCGCCAGGCGTGCGGTGTCCGCCGGCACGATCGGCAAGGTCTCTTCGGAGTAGTAGTAATACGGCGACGCGCCGATGTAGACCGCGCCCGGGTAGCCCACGCCGCCGTAGTGATTCGAGCCTCGTCCCCGTCGCGGTCCGTCAAACCGTCCGTCGAATCGTCCGTCCCCACGGCCGTCGTTACCGTGCCGGCCTCCGGAGAACTTCGGCCCGTAGGTGTCCGGTGTGGCGCGGAATGCGTCCACGCCGGGGCGCGTGGGATAACTTCGAGGGCCCGGCACCGTCGCGAACGGGCCCGGCGGTGGTGGGCCGCCGCCCCATCGTGGGAGAGTCGGGGTCACGATCGGGCTTCTCACGACCGGCGCTCGGCTGACGCCGGATCCGAGGCCCATCCCAGCACCTGAGGGTCCGGCCGGACCCACTTGTGGCGCAGCGGGACTGCCCACGCCCAAGCACAAGCCGGTGAGCACAGCGGCGCGGGCGAGGTGCATCACTTGAAGCTCAAGCAAGGCCACTGCCACGGGGAGCCTCTCATCCGGCCGCTCGTGGCTTCGATCAAGCTGAGGCAGAGCCCGGGGGCGGAGGACATGTGCCCCCGTACACACCCGACCCCAACGTCCGGAAAAGGCGACAAGGCTAGTACCTGCGCTTCAGTTGCCGGAGCAAGTCGAATCGCGCGGTGTCGGCCACAGCCATCACGGCCATCACCCCGGCCTGTACCGGGTCGGTCACCACGAGATCGGCCTCATCGGGCACGCTGCCCGCCATGTTCAGGGAAATGACCCGCAGGCCTGCCGCCTGCACTTCGCGGACGGCGTCGGTGATGTCGCCGCCCATCAGCGACCCGGCCAGCACCAGCATCTTCACGCGTGGCAGCCGCACAACCGCACGGACGGCGGCCGCCAGCTCCTGTTCGCCGACGAGGGGAATCGTGTCCACCGAGATGCGCTCGCCCCGGATGTTGTGGCGGTCGGCCTCGGAGATCGCGCCGGTGGCGACCAGGCCAACCTGCGCGCCGCCGCCAATCACGACGATGCGCTTGCCGTAGATCTTGGCAAACGACGGCGTCTCGCGCACCTGCTCCACGCCGGCGATGGCGGCCAGCTCCGCCAGGAGATCGTCGATGCCCCCTTCGGGTTTCGTGAACTCGAAGTAGATGTAGGACGCGGCGTCCTCCGAGTGAATGTCCACGTAGGTGATGTTGCCCTGGTGGTCGGCCAGCGTCTTGCTGAGCGCCGACAGCAGTCCCAGGCGATCCGACACCTTGACGAGAATCGCGTGCGCGTTCATGTACCTGGTGAAATCTAGCACGGCGGGAGCGGCTATAATCCGCCAACGATGTACGGATCCTCGATCACCGTAGAGACGGCCAAGCAACTCGCCGCGCCGGCGATTGCCGAAGCCCGGAAAAACCAGTGGACCATGGCCGTGGCCGTCGTGGACATCTCGGGCGGGCTGGTCTATTTCGAGAAAATGGACGACACCCAGAACGGCAGCGTGGACGTCTCGATTGCGAAGGCCCGATCGGCCGCGCGCTTCAAGCGCGCGACGAAAGTGTTTCAGGATGGTCTGGCTGCGGGCGGCGCCGGCCTCCGCATCCTGGCCCTCGAAGGCGCGGTCCCGATCGAGGGCGGCGTGCCGATTGTCGTCGGCGGCAAGATCATCGGGGCGATTGGCGTCTCCGGCGGCACCAGCGAGCAGGACGGCGTGTGCGCGGCCGCGGCACTGGCGACCTTTCCCTGAGCTGGAGCAGTCTTCGGTTATCGGTTGTCGGTTGTCAGTAAGGCCTTGTATTTACCGAGAACCGACAACTGACAACTGAGAACCGCTCCAGGATCCGGCGGCGGCGTCGAATGTGACCGACGCCCAGTAGCTGACCCAGTCAGCCGGGGCCTTCGCGGGCGCCGGCACCATGTGCACCGCGCGGACCATCCACGTGCCGCCCTCGGTGAGGCGGAACCTGACGCGGCCATCCTGGTCGGAGACGGCCGTGAGCCGATCCCACGGGTTGCGCTGGTTCACTGCTACCACGCGCACGCCCGCGAGCGGGCGCCCCATGTAGGCGAGACGCACGGGCAGTTCCTGTCCTGGCGGCAGCGATGACGGGTCGGCCTCGGTCACGAGTTCCAACGTCAGTCCCAGCGCGCGGTCGGCCGGTTGGCCGCCGGTCGAGCCGGCGCGGACCAGTGACTTCGCGCAGCGGATGAACTGCTCGCGCACGTCGGCGTGGCCCTGGCCCTTCTGCTCGCGCAGCGCGAGGATGTGGTCGAGCGCCTGTTCCTTCAGGTAGCTGGTGAACTTCGCGCCGCTCAGCGACACGCGGTGGGCGCGGCTTTGATAGCCCACCACCATTGGTCCCGTTGCCGTGACGCGCAGCAGGCCCGCCGGGTCCGCGCCGGCGCGTCCGACCACATCCCGCTGGCCGTTCGCGTCCACGACGACGAAGCGCTCGATCAGCTCGTCGTTGCGCGGGATCGGCTCCCCGCGGAAATCGTCGCCGACGCGCAGCTTGAGCCCGAGCACGCGCCCAAGGTCGGGCGAGAAGCTCGTCGGCTCAATCCACATGTCGTGGGCGCCGAGCGAAGCGTGTGCTCCCAAGCAAAGAACGAGAGTCGCTAGCAGCTTCATGATGGGCTCCAGGCTCCGGGCTCCAGGCTCCAGGCTCCGGCCATACCCGGCGGCGCCCGAGAGGGCGCCGCCGAGCAGAACTACCAACCTCCACCGACATCCTACCAACCTCCACCGACAGTCCCACCAACTACGGGTGCGTCGGGCCGCCGGACCCCGAGAGCGGTGTTTGCAGATACGGGAACGCGGGGCGGAACAGTGCGAAGGCGGGATCCGGCGTGATCGCACCGTCCACGGTATAGCCGATGGTGGCCGTCGAGAGTGCTCCGTCGTTCAGCCCTTCGATCGCCGGGGGGTGGCCCGGCAGCAGGATCCCTTCGACCGCGCGCAGCGCGATGTCCACCACGTCGTCGCCCGGCCGCCGCCCGTTCGGGAAGCCGGCCAGGTCGCCGCCCAACACTCCCACGGGACTCTGCGCGGCGGGCGGCGCGGGGGCGATGCTGGTGTTCAACCGCAGCATTTCCGCCGGCTTGATCGTTCTGCGGCTGGTTCAGTCCCGGGACGCCGGTGAGGAACACCTGCACCAGATCGTTGCGCGGTGTGGCCGGCGCGGGCACGCCGAAGAGCGCCTGGATCAGGACCGGCAGCGTGGGATTGGTGACGTAGGTGGCGAACTGCCCGTCGTCCTTGGGCTCGCTGGCGTTGAAGTCGTCCTTGTCGCCGATGCCGATCACGAGCTCGTTCACGAGCGGCATTCCCAGACGGGACACCTGCGTCAGCTTGCCGTGGCCGGCGTTCAGGAACGACATCTCCGAGTCGGGGCTCCACTTGAAGCGCGACGTTGCGCTGCTGGCGGTCGTCCACGCACCAATCACGGGATCGTTGCCGTTGGTCAGGCAACTGATCGGGACCTCGAGCGCCAGCGACGTGATGTTCTTGTCGGCGAGCACGTTCTCCTCACCGTCAACCGGCCCGAGTGGGTTCAGGTTCACGAGGTCGAATGCTTCGGCCAGGTTGACCACGAACCCCTCGCGGCGCTGACCGACGAACACCTTGCCGTTCGAGGCACACTCCGGGATGTCGATGTCGTAGACGTGGTTGCCGGCATAGACCGGGTAGTCCGCGATCGACTTGTCGCCGATGCGATCGACCGGCTTGCGGAATACCTCGCTGCCGGTCATCGCGTTGGTGACCGCGGCCCTGTGCGCGTTGCCGCGATTCCCCCGGATCAGGTTGATCGAGTAGGACTCGATCACGTTGAGGTTGGCCGTATCGCCGGCGCCAGGCCCGATCGGTCCGGCATTGATGAGAGGAATCGGCACCTGCACGCCGCCGGCGGGCACGGCGATGTTCTTGTACGCGATGTGGAACCCGAACTGGAACGTCAGGTCTTCGCGGGCATCGCCGTTGTTGTCCACGTGGATCTCGTAGACGGCGCGCGGGTCCAGGGTAAAGAAGTTCGGGCCGCCGTACGCGTCCTGCAGGGGCACGTAATTGGCGATCAGCGTGACGTAGTCCTGGCGGCCGGGCTCGTAGCTGCGGAACATGTAGAAATCGGTCCCGTCCAGCTTGGGCCGGCCGGTGATGCCCGGGGCCTCCCGGTGGCTGGAGCCCTGGACCGTGACGCCGGCGGCGACGAGCAGTGCCGCTCCGGCAATCAGTGCCTTGCGCGATCTGTTCATGGAAATCGTCCTCCTTCACGCCTTTACGGCGCGGGAGGACGATCGGATTGGATGCCTTCTGCCTTCTGCCTTTTGCCTTCCCGACCTCACCCCCTCTTGGTCGGCATTCTTGAAATCACCTCGTCGAGC